>QCDB01000001.1 GCA_003278815.1 SAR86 cluster bacterium AG-349-I13
AGATATAAAAGGCGAGCTTTTTTTAGTTGGAGCGAGAATTGATCCAGCTAGCTTTATAAATCAAAAAGATCAAACTGAACCTGGGCGATTTAGAAAGCTCCTTCTAAATAAAAGAGAACTTAAAAATATTTTGTTTGCGATTTCAGCTAAAGGACAAACCTGTGTACCAGTGAAACTTTTTTGGAAGGGCCATCTAGCCAAATTAGAGATAGCATTAGCAAAAGGTAAAAAGAAGATTGATAAAAAACAAACTAAAAAAGCTGCTGACATTCAGAGAGATGAAGAAAGGGCTTTAAAAAAGTTTAAATAAGCTTTATTATTGCCGGTTCGGGGGCGTATTAGGCTTTGACGTCTACCACGGAACCCAAAGCGCATATCGAGCATAAACATAACTCGTGAAAATTTGTTTAAAAATTTAGTTGCAGATAACTACAACTATAGATTGGCAGCTTAATGCCAACCTGCTATCATTTGTGACCTACAACATTTGATGGTAGTCATTTTGTAGGAGTAGCTTTATAGCTTGTCTAACTATAGAGTGAAATTTTTTGACTATGCTTAGTATGTCTTGATCATCAGGCTATACTAAAGCTGAAATTAATAGATGAATCTATATATGTAGAAGCTAGGGGAAAGTGATGACGGACGTGGGTTCAAATCCCGCCGCCTCCACCAAGCAAAAGGAAAGTATTAATGGCAAATTCGAAATCGGCTGATAAAAGAGCCAGACAGAACAAAAAAAGGTATGAACTTAAGCATGCCCAAAGATCAATAGTAAGAACTTCTGTTAAGGCGACAACAAAAGCAGTTGAAACAAAAGATAAAAAAACAGCTGAGATTTTCAAGTCCGCGCAATCGACTGTTGACAAAATGGCAAGCAAAGGTGTTATTCACAAAAATAAGGCTGCTAGAATCAAGAGTAGATTAAACAAGCAAATCAAATCTGCTTAAATAGCTCTTCTCTAAGAATACCAAGACCTTCTCCAGTAATGGAAGAAATTGGATAGATAGCTGTAGATCGATATTTTGTTTGAAATTCTTGAATTAGATCTGACAAGGTATTTGGATCAATGAGGTCAGTTTTTGTGATACAAATCCATCTCATCTGATTTGAAAAATCTAAATGAAAATCTTCTAATTCGTTTTCAATAATATCAAAAGACTTTAATGCATCTTCAACACTTTGTGTTCCATCCACTAAATGCAGCAGAAATTTTGTTCTGTAGGCATGTTTTAGAAATTTAGTTCCTAAGCCCATGCCTGTTGAAGCTCCTTCAATAATCCCAGGTAAGTCAGCAATAGTAATTTTTTTTATTTCGTTTTCCATTACACCTAACTCAGGGTCCAATGTTGTAAATGCATAATTCCCAATTTTTGATTTTGAATTAGTAATTTTGCTTATTAATGTTGATTTTCCAGCATTTGGCAAACCTAGTAATCCAACATCTGCAATTAATCTTAATTCTAGTAATATTTCTCTATTATCTGAATCCTCGCCATTAGTTATTTTTCTTGGAGATTGATTTGTTGAGGACTTAAAGCGCGCATTCCCTAATCCTCCTTTACCGCCTTTAGCAATTACTATTTCTGCTGAATCAATGCTTATTTCGCCAATAAGCTCTCCAGTTTCTAAAGCATGTATTATTGTCCCATTTGGTACAGGTATTAAGAGTTTTTCTCCTGACTCACCTTTCATATTTTTACCACTGCCTGATTTCCCAGCTTTAGCAGCAAATACTTTTTTGCCTTTTAAATGATTCAAAGAATTCAAGTTAGTATCTAAGGTAACAACTATGTCTCCACCATCACCTCCATCTCCACCATCTGGTCCACCTCGAGGTATATATTTTTCACGCCTAAAACTTAGGCAACCGTTGCCACCTTTCCCAGATATTGCTTGTATTCTGGCTTCGTCGAAAAAAGCCATGATATTTATTTCGAAGGGTTAATATTTACGAACTTTCTTTTGTTCGCACCTTTGATCTTAAACTCAACTTCTCCAGTCTTAAGAGCAAATAGAGTATCGTCTCGGCCTTTTCCAACGTTAAGACCTGCATGAAATTTTGTACCTCTTTGTCTCACTAATATTTCACCGGCATTGACTGTTTGGCCACCGTATCTTTTGACTCCTAAAAAATTAGGATTCGAATCTCTACCGTTCTTACTTGAACCGCCTGCTTTCTTATGAGCCATTTTTAATTTCTTCTATGTTTATTGTAGTTACTTTTCTTCTATGTCCAACAATTCTCTTAGAATCTTTCCTTCTTCTAAATTGAATTGCATAAACTTTATCTTTTTTATCTTGGCTTACCACTTTTCCGGATACATATGCTTTTTTGACGTGAGGTTGGCCAATGTGAGGTGTCTTTCCATCGGATAATAGAAGGACTTTATCAAATTTGACCTTATCTCCTTTTTTGGCGTCTGCAATGTAATCTACTTCGATTACAGTACCAACTTCAACTCTTTCTTGTTGATTACCAGTGTCTATAATTGCGTACATTTCTTAAAATATAGTTATGCCTAATATCGAGGAACAAAATTTAACTGAATTTTTGCTGGAAGTAAAGGCAAAAATGGCGAATATCTCAACATCTCAAAATAATGAAATTAATGATATAAACCAATATGTTCTTAATAATTCAGGCAAATTTATTCGATCTAAAATTATCTATCTTTATGGGTTGGAAATTGGAGTTAAAAAACCTAAATTAGTAGAGCTTGCTTCAGCTGCTGAATTGATACATTTATCAACACTCATCCACGACGATATCATTGATGAAGCAGATCTTAGAAGAGACATGCCAACTGTTGTAAAAAAATGGGGCATAAAAAAGGCAATACTATATGGAGACTTCCTTTATACAAAGACTTTTCAAGGATTAAATTCACTTGAAAATACTGACATTGCAGATGTGTTAATTAATTGTGCTGAAGCTTTGATTGAGGGGGAATTCAACCAACTTAAAATAAAAGATAGCTCAACTTTTTCAATGGCAGAATATTTTGATGTAATTGAAAAAAAGACTGCGGTCTTGTTTTCTGGAATTCTAAAATGTTTAGGGATTGAAGCAAAATTGCCTGCAGATTACATAAATGATCTTGAACAGCTTGGTTTATCTTTTGGAAGAGCATTTCAAATTAATGATGACTTAAGTGACTTCGAAGATTCAAAAACTACTGGTAAAGCAAAATTTAAAGACTTAGCTGAGGGAAAACTGACACTTCCAATGATTTTTTTACTAGGGAGCTTACAAGAGGCGGAACAGATAGAAATATTAAAAATTATAGAAAGTGGAAAATTTTTAAGGATTAAGCAAGTTTTAGAGTCGTCAGGTAGTTTCGAAAAAGCACGTCATGAACGACAAGTAGCAATAAATCACTGCATTGAATACACAGAGAGATTTATTAAACTAGATAAGCTGGATGAAATAAAAACATTTATAAAAAATATATTAGTTGCATGAATAGAGTAGTTATTACAGGTATTGGAATTATTTCTTGCTTGGGAAATGATAAAAATCAAGTTTTAACATCTCTTTTAGAGAGCAAATCAGGCCTGACTTTAAATCCTGAATATAAAGAAAATGGCATGAGATGTCATATCTCAGGCCAAGTAAATCCAAACCTTGATGTAATCGATAGAAAAATGCTCAGATTTATGAGTGAAACTTCAGCATATGCATTTTTATCTACAGAAGAAGCTCTTACAGATGCTGGACTAAGTTTAGAAGACATAAATAATGACAAGACAGGTGTAATTGTAGGATCTGGAACAGGTTCAAGTAGAGAGCTTAAGAATGTCGTAGACACTGCAAGAGAAAAAGGCATCAAAAGAATTGGCCCTTATGCCGTAACACGAACTATGGGCAATACAACTTCTGCTGCTATTTCCACTTTTTTCCAAACTAAAGGTGTTTCATTCTCTATCGCATCTGCTTGTTCAACAAGTCTTCACTGCATCTCTTATGCTTTCGATTTAATTAAAAGTGGAAGACAACAAACAGTGATTGCAGGTGGTTCTGAGGATGATCATTGGACTGGTGCAATGATGTTTGATGCAATGGGAGCTTTAAGCACAAAAAACAATGATGATCCTCAAAAATCCTCAAGGCCATATGATGTAAATAGAGATGGGTTTATTCCGTCTGGTGGCGGAGGTATTGTAATTCTAGAAGACTATGAAGCTGCTAAAAAAAGAGGAGCACAAATCTATGGTGAAATAATCTCATGCTATGAAACTTCAGATGGATTTTCACTTGTAAGTCCATCTGGTGAGGGTGCAAGCAGATGTATGCAAGGATTACAGCATTTAGATCAAGTGGATTATATAAATACACACGGTACCAGTACACCGGTTGGAGACATAACTGAACTTGAAGCAATAAAGAAAGTCTTTGGAGATAAAATTCCTCCAATCTCTTCCACAAAGTCACTTACTGGTCACTCTCTTGGAGCAGCTGGGGTGCATGAGGTAATCTACTCCTTGCTTATGATGAAAAATAATTTTTTATGTGGAAGCCATAATATTGAAGAAATTGATCCTGCAGCTAAAAACTTTCCAATTCTGACAGAAAATGAAGATAGAAAAATTAATGGTTTCCTATCAAACTCATTTGGATTTGGTGGAACTAATGGTTCTATAGTTATAAAAAGGTTTTAGAAAGGGATATCTTCCTCAAACTTATCATTGTCTTTTGGCGAAGCAGAGGAACCTGAATCAGAACTGGAAGCATCTACATCTCCTCTTGAATCAAGCATTGTCATTTCTCTAGCAATTACTTCAGTTGTATATCTTTTCTTACCTTCTGAATCTTCCCAATCTCTAGTTTGTAATTTGCCTTCAACAAAAATTTTTGAGCCTTTTTTAAGATATTGTTCTGCTATTTCAGCTAACCTACCAAAAATCACTACTCTGTGCCATTCGACTTGTTCTTTTTGCTCCCCAGTAGTTTTGTCTTTCCACCTTTCTGATGTTGCAATTGAAAGGTTAGCTACAGGGCTACCTGCCTGTGTATATTTGATCTCAGGATCAGCACCAAGATTTCCAATAATTAAGACTTTATTTAAGCCGTTTGACATATATATATTCTATAATACTTTTTTCTATTTCATGTTATCAATTTGAAGTTTATTGAAATCAAAGGTGCAAAAGCACACAACTTAAAAGATATCTCTCTGAAGATTCCGAGAGATAAGCTTACTGTTATTACTGGTTTATCTGGATCAGGCAAGTCATCATTAGCATTTGATACCATCTATGCTGAGGGTCAAAGGAGATATGTAGAATCTCTCTCAACTTATGCCAGACAATTCTTATCTGTAATGGATAAAGCAGATTTAGAGTCAATAGAGGGTTTGTCACCATCAATATCCATTCAACAGAAATCTACCTCCCATAATCCAAGGTCGACAGTTGGCACCATTACAGAAATACATGATTATTTGAGACTGCTCTTTGCTAGAGTTGGAGTGCCTAAGTGCCCTGAACATAACATTGAATTAGAGGCTAAACCAGTTGTAACCATGGTTGTAGAGACTGTAAAAAAACATAAAGGAAAAAAAATATCTGTATTTTCCCCAGTAATAATGGATGGTAAGGGAGAACATATCGAATTGCTTAGCCAGTTAATGGCAGAAGGTTTTTCTAAAGTTAGAGTTGATAACGAGATATATCAAATAAATAAAGTACCTCTATTGGAAAAAAATAAAAAACATAACATTTCGGTTTTAGTAGATCAGCTTATGATTGATGAGAATAAAGATTGCAGACAACGGCTAACTGAATCAATTGAAACTGCGCTTAGATTTTCAAAAGGAAGTGTTGATATAGTTTCTGAAGAAAATGAATATAGACTTTCAAATAAACATTCATGTCCAATTTGTGACTACTCTGTTCAAGAATTAGAGCCAAAAATATTTTCCTTCAATAATCCAAGTGGTGCTTGTCCGGATTGTGATGGTCTTGGGGTAAATAGCTACTTTGATGAAGATAAAATAATTAAGTACAAAAACCTGAGTATTTCGCAGGGATGCATTGAACCATGGAATACTCCCTACTATCAAAGCAAGTTAATAGGATTACTGGATTATCTTAATGAAGACATAAATGTTTCTTGGGACAACCTCAAGGAAGATACCAAAAAAATAATCATGTGGGGATCAGACGAAGAAATTTCATTTAAAGATTTATCAACAGATAAGAATGTTAGAGAAAAATTTGAAGGTGTGATTCCATCTCTGCAAAGGCAATATGATAGAACCGACTCATATTTCATTAGGGAAAAAATTAACTCTTACGTTTCTGAAAAAACATGCACGACTTGCAATGGTCAAAGATTGAACGAAGTTGCAAGAAACGTTTTTGTTGATGGTATGAGCCTTCCTGAAATAAGCTCACTAAAGATCAATGATGCAAATGACATCATCAACAATTTAGATTTAGATGGTAATAAATTTGAAATAGCTGAGAAAATAAGTAGAGAGATTTCAACAAGGCTATCTTTTTTAGTTGACGTGGGTCTTGATTATTTGAATCTTTCTCGAGGGGCGAATACTCTTTCAGGCGGAGAAGCTCAAAGAATTAGATTAGCAAGCCAAATAGGTTCTGGACTTGTAGGAGTAATATATGTTCTTGACGAGCCTTCCATAGGCCTTCATCAAAGAGATAACCAAAAACTAATAAGCACATTGCTTAAATTAAGAGATTTAGGAAATACGGTAATTGTTGTTGAACATGATGAGGAAATGATTAGATCAGCTGATCACATAATTGATCTTGGAGTAGGTGCAGGTATTCATGGGGGATCAATAGTAGCTGAGGGACCACTCAAAAAAATCGCTGCTTCAAAAGAATCAGTGACCGCTGAATATTTAAGAAAGGAAAAAGTCATTTCTCTTGAGAAAATTGAAAGAAAAGACAGCAATAATTCCATATATATCTCAGAAGCAAAAACTAATAACTTAAATAGTATTAATGTAGATATACCTTTAAATAAACTTGTTGCTATAACTGGAGTTTCTGGTTCAGGAAAATCTTCTCTGATTAACCATACTCTCATTCCTGGTATAAATTCAAAATTAAATAATTCAAAAATTCCTGAGAAAACTAACTATAAAAAAATTTTAGGTGAAGATAATATCGATAAATTAATATCGATTGATCAGAGTCCAATTGGAAAAACACCTAGATCTAATCCGGCAACATATACAGGTTTATTCACTCATATTAGAGAAATTTTTGCTAACACTCCAGAATCCAGGACAAGAGGCTATAAGCCTGGAAGGTTTAGTTTTAACGTTGAAGGAGGAAGGTGTGAAAATTGTAGAGGAGAAGGTTGGGTTAAGGTTGAGATGCATTTTCTTCCTGATTTGTACGTTGAATGTGATGTATGTAAAGGTAAGAGGTTTAGAGATGATACTCTGGAGATTAAATTTAAAGAAAAAAATATCCATGAAATTTTAGAGATGACTGTAGAAGAGGGCTTAGAATTTTTTAAATCTATACCACAAATTTATAAAAAATTATCTACACTCAAAGAGGTTGGCTTGTCTTATGTGAAACTTGGTCAGGCTGCAAATACCTTGTCAGGTGGTGAAGCACAAAGAGTAAAATTATCAAAAGAACTGTCAAAAAGAGATACGGGAAATACCCTTTATATTTTAGATGAACCAACTACAGGTTTACACTTTTATGATATTCAAATGTTAATGGACGTACTTAATAAACTTGTAAATAAGGGTAATAGCGTGATTGTTATTGAACATAACTTGGATGTTATAAAATTAGCTGATTGGATTATAGATCTTGGCCCTGAGGGCGGTGACGGAGGTGGCAATATTGTAGCAGAGGGTGATGTGAGAGATATTAAAAAATGTAAAAAATCTTTTACAGGCCAAATGTTGAAGATTACTTAAAGAATCTAGACCACCAACTTTTCTTTTCTTCCTTTTTCTCAGCTTTTTTCTTCTTAACTGGTTTCTTCGGTGCCGCTACTTTCGTTTCAGTCTTTGCCTTGGTCTCTTTCTTTTCAGGTTTTTTCTCAGCGGTCTTCTTCGCAGGTTTCTTTGGAGCTACTGCTTTTGTCTCTGATTCTTCAGATTCTTCTTTCTTGGTTGTTGTTTTCTTTGCAGCTTTTTTCGTAGCTTTTACTTCTTCAGGTGCCGGTGCAGTTTCTTTAGTTTTTTCTTCTATTCTAGTTTCTGGCAGTTCTTCCTTAGGCATAACTAAGTTTTCATCAGCAAGTGCTTCATCAACCTTGGTTTCTTGTTCCAGATCACGAATTGTCAATTCAACATAGCACATATCTGCTTTATCACCCTCTCTGAAACCAGCCCTAATAACTCTTAGGTAGCCACCATTTGTTTCATTAAACCTTGGGCCTAAATTGGAAAATAACTTAGATGTTGCACTTGTAGAGTTTAATTGAGAGATGATTTGCCTTCTATTGTGAAGAGTGTCAACTTTTGCTCTAGTTATAAGAGGCTCTACAAATCTTCTTAGCTCCTTTCCTTTTTCTACTGTTGTTTTGATAACTTCATGCTCAATAAGAGACGCAGCAAGATTTCTCATCATAGCAATTCTATGTGATGATGTTCTACTGAATCTTCTACTTAGCTTTCTATGTCTCATTCTTACATTGGTGGCCAATTCTTTAGAACAGTGCCCATAGCAAGTCCTCTTGAAGCCAACTCATCTTTAATTTCATTTAAGGATTTTTTTCCTAAGTTTGGTGTTTTGAGTAAATCCATTTCACTTCTTTGAATTAAATCGCCTATCAAGAAAATGTTTTCTGCTTTTAAACAGTTAGTAGATCTCACTGTAAGCTCTAACTCTTCAATTGATCTTAAAAGCAGTGGATCAAAGTCATATTTGTCTTTTCTTTTTTCTTTTCTGGAGACAAGTTCTTCATCTACAAAAACAGCTAGCTGATGTTGCATAATTGTAGCGGCATACTTTACAGCTTGTTTTGCATCAATTGTTCCGTCGGTTTCTAAATCAAGAATTAATTTATCTAAATCTGTTCTGTTTTCAACTCTTGTGTTTTCAACCTTATAGTTAACTCTCTTAACAGGTGAAAAAATAGCATCTAAATGCAGAGAATCTATACTCTTATCGTTTGTTTGTTCTGCAGGAACATAACCTATGCCAGTTTTCACTTTCATAGTCATAGACACCTTCTTCGGTTCAACAAGAGTAGCTATCACATGCTCCGGATCCATTACTTCTACCCCTGCAGGAAGTTCGAGATCTCCGGCTGTGATAGTTTTTGGAGTTTTAACGTCGAGTTTTATCTCTGCTTCGGAAGGGCCATCTAATTTAATAGCCATATCTTTTAAATTTAACAGTACATCTAAAATATCTTCTTTTATTCCTTCAATTGTGCCGTACTCGTGTGAAACACCATCAATCTTAACTTCTGTTACAGCAGCCCCAGGCATATAAGAAAGCATAATTCTTCTTAAACTATGCCCGATTGTATAACCGAAACCTCTTTCAAAAGGCTCTAAAACAACTGTTAAATTGTTTTTATCAATTTCTTCTACTTTCGCAACTTCAGGTGCTAAAACATTTAATTTATCTTCCATAATTTCCTCTATTATTTTGAGTACAACTCAATAATTAAGTTCTCATTAATTTCAGAACTTAGTTCACTTCTGTCAGGATAACTAAGAAATTTACCTGACATATCATCAAAATTCACTTCGAGCCAACTAGCTTGATCTTTAGATTTAGCTAACTCAACAGCGGCTTTAATTCTTAAGTGTTCTTTACATTTATCTGTAACTGATATTTCATCATCTGGTTTAACGTTGAAAGATGGAATATTAACAACTTCACCATTCACGTTGATAGATTTATGTGAAACAATTTGTCTTGCTTCAGCTCTAGTAACACCAAAACCCATTCTATAAACTACATTATCAAGTCTTGTTTCAAGTAAGTTGAGTAAGTTTTCTCCAGTGTTACCTTTTGACTTGGCTGCTTTCAGGTAATAGTTCCTAAATTGTCTCTCTAGCAAACCATACATTCTTTTAACTTTTTGTTTTTCTCTTAGTTGTGTTCCATAATCCGAAAGTCTGCCTCTAGCCATCGCATTTCCTGGCTTTTTATCAAATTTACATTTTGATTCAACTGCTCTCGTTCCAGAAGTTAACATCAAGTCTGTGCCTTCCCTTCTTGAAAGTCTTAATCTAGGTCCTGTATATCTTGCCATTACACTCTCCTCTTTTTAGGTGGTCTGCAACCATTATGTGGTAACGGAGTCACATCAGTAATTTTGTTAATTCTTAAACCACAGCCATTTAAAGCTCTTATTGATGACTCTCTCCCAGCTCCTGGGCCTTTTACTCTTACTTCTAGATTGACCATGCCCATGTCTTTGGCCATGTTTCCTGCTCTTTCAGCTGCTATTTGTGCTGCAAATGGTGTACTTTTTCTTGACCCTTTAAAACCAGCACCACCAGAAGTTGCCCAACAAAGAGCGTTACCACCCATATCAGTGATCATAACTATGGTGTTATTAAAAGATGCTTTGACATGTGCAATGCCGTCGGTAACAATTCTTTTTGTTTTTTTCTTTCCTGCCATTATGCTCTAATAGGTTTCCTTGGACCTTTTCTAGTTCTAGCGTTAGTTTTTGTTCTTTGGCCTCTCAAAGGTAGACTTCTTCTATGTCTAACACCCCTATAACAACCTAGATCCATTAATCTTTTAATATTGAAGTTTACATCTCTTCTTAAATCTCCTTCGATCTTCATTTCCTTAAGTTCATCCCTAATTTTGTCCAGTTGGTCCTCAGACAGTTCAGAAACCTTCTTTGAATATTTAATACTTAATTTATCGCATATGTTTTGAGCCGTTTTTCTTCCAATTCCATAAATATGCGTTAAGGAAACATCTATGTGTTTATTGTCTGGTATGTTGATTCCACCTACTCTAGCCATATTTTATCCCTGCCTTTGTTTATGCCTTTTATTTTTGCAGATAACATACAAAGTGCCGCTTCTTTTAACCACTTTGCAATCTTTGCATATCTTTTTAATTGACGATCTCACTTTCATCTTCTTCTACTCTTTTTTGAGCCGGAAATATTAGCATTTTTTAAGATAGATGCATATTGTTGGCTCATAACATATGACTGAATTTGTCTTTGCAGATCTAGCATCACCACTACGACAATAAGAACTGATGTGCCACCTAAATAGAATGAAATGCCAAAACTATTAATCAGAAGTAATGGAAGAATGCAAACCAGTGACAAGTAAAAAGCTCCAAACACTGTTAAACGAGAAAGAATCATATCAATGAAGGATGCAGTTTGTTCTCCCGGTCTAATGCCTGGAATGTATGCACCACTCCTTTTAAGGTTTTCTGCCATATCATTTGAGCTGAAAGTTAGAGCTAGCCAAATATAGCAAAAGGAAACGATTAAGATTACGAATATTAATATATACAAAGGTTGACCAGGGTTTAAATAAAGTGCAAATTCTTGCAAGCCACCCAAACCTTGTATATTTCCAAACCATGAAGATAAAGTGGCTGGGAATAATAAAAACGTGCTGGCAAAAATAGCTGGAATAACGCCTGACATATTTAGTTTCAATGGCAAAAAGCTTGAAGGAGCCTGCACCATACCTCTTACTTGATGTCTTTGGGCATAATTAACTGTGATCTTTCTTTGTGCGTTTTCAACAAAAACTACAAGTGCGACAACAATTAGCGTCAACAAACCAAGTACAATCAATATTAGGTAATTTAAATCTCCTTGTTGTGTTTGCTCTAAGGCTTGTCCAAAAGCTCTTGGAACTCCAGTAATAATACTCGCAGCTATAATTAAAGAAATACCGTTTCCTATGCCTCTTTCAGAAATCTGCTCTCCGAGCCACATTAAGAATACTGTGCCTGTAACCACAGACAGCACTGCCACAATAGCTCCAAAAATACTGCTTGACTCTATTAATCCTGCAGATTGTAATGTTACGGTCAGAGCTGTTGATTGTATAAGCGCAAAAACAACTGTTCCATATCTCGTGTACTGTGTAATTTTATTTCGTCCAGCTTGGCCATCTTTCTTTAGCTCTTGTAAATAAGGAAGTGAATTAGAAAAAAGTTGCATAACAATCGCAGCTGAAATATATGGCACAACACTCAAAGCAAAAATACTCATTCTTTCCAAGGCTCCACCCGAAAATAAATTGAAGTACTCAAGGATAGTTCCTTGGCTTTGTTGAAAAAGTGCTGCAACTTGTTCTGGATTGATGCCAGGAATAGGAATATGAGTTCCGATTCTGTAAACAAGCAAAGCAAAGGCTAGAAAGCCCAACCTTCTCCAGAGTTCAGACATTGAGTTATCCAATCTTCACTCCTTTTGATATTTTGATATTTTCGTCATTTGGTTTCTCTGATAGCTTTCCTTCCCCAAAAATTTTTACTTTCAAAGTTGATTTTCGTATTAAGCCCAGTTTTTTTAAGTTTTCGATAGTTATTTTCTTAACTCCTGCGATATGTTTCACATTAATGCTTTCTGAGACTCTTGAAACTCTAGAAGTAAAACCAAATTTTGGTAATCTCATTTGAAGTGGCATTTGTCCACCTTCAAAACCAGGTCTAACATTTCCTCCAGATCGTGATTTTTGACCTTTGTGTCCTCTTCCAGCTGTTTTACCAACTCCTGAACCAGTACCTCTACCTACTCTCTTCTTTTCAGAGCGTGATTTAGAATCGCTAATGCTATTAAGTGTCAATTTATCCATCTTATTTCACCTCTTCAACCGAAAGGAGATATTCAACCTGCGTAATCATGCCTCTGATAGATGGTGTATCCTCTAATATCTTAGAATCTCCAATACCCTTTAATCCTAGGCCTTTCACAGATAATCTATGATTCTTTTTTCTGCCTATTAAGCTTTTTAATTGTGTCACTTTTACTTTAGCCATTATTTTCTTCTCTCTTTAACTCTCTCAGGTGATTCCATTTTTGCTAAACCTTCAACAGTGGCCCTTACCACGTTTATTGGATTTGTTGATCCATAACACTTTGCTAAAACATTTTTAATGCCTACTAATTCAAGTACAGCTCTCATTGCTCCACCTGCAATAATTCCAGTACCTTCTGAAGCAGGCTGCATATATACTTTCGTTGCAGAACTCTTTTCGTTAATTGGATACCAAATTGTGTTTCCGTTGAGGTCAACATTTACTAGACTTTTTTTCGCTTCATCTAGAGCTTTTTGAATAGCTACAGGAACTTCTTTTGCTTTTCCTCTGCCATAACCAACTTTACCGTTTCCGTCACCGACAACTGTCAATGCTGTAAATGACATAACTCTTCCACCTTTAACGGTTTTAGCAACTCTGTTAACCTGAACAAGTTTCTCAACGAGAGTATCTTGCGCCATGTTTTGTGCCTCTATATTTTCCATTAAAATTCCAGACCTCCCTCACGAGCACCATCTGCAAGAGCCTTAACTCTTCCATGGTATTTATAACCAGATCTATCAAAAGTAACTTTTTTATGTCCAAGCTCAATAGCTTTCTTGGCTATTTCACTTCCAACTTTAGTTGCTGCTTCAATATTTCCACCATTCTTACTTTTTAAAGATTTCTGCTGAGTTGAAGCAGTTGCTAAGACTTTTCCATTAGAAGAATCTATTAATTGTGCTGTAATATTTTTCAAAGATCTTGAAATAGAAATCCTCATAAGCTCAACTTTCTGTAGCGTTGCTCTAAGTTTTTTTGATCTTCTTATTCTTGCTGTTGCCTTACTCATTTCTTATCCCGCTGCTGCTGCTTTCTTTCTCTCTTTTCTAACGACATGTTCATTGTCTATAAAAATTCCTTTACCTTTGTATGGCTCCGGTGGCCTAAATGCTCTAATTTCTGCACATACTTGCCCCAAAAGCTGTTTATCACAAGATGAGAGTGTAATTTCTGTCTGATTTTCTTGTTTAGCTTCAATTGTTGAGGGAAGTTCGTAATCTACAGGATGAGAAAAACCTAAAGTAAAAGTAATTTTCTTTCCTTGTACTTTAGCTCTGTATCCTACCCCATTAAGTTTTACATTTTTTTCAAAACCTTCACCAACACCTTTAACGTAATTATTCATCAACGCTCTCATAGTGCCAGCCATAGATCTATCTTCTTCGTTTTTCCATTTAACATGTAAAGAATTTTCCTCATGAGTAAAACTAACGCTTTCATGAACCTCTAAAGTCATTTCTCCTTTAGGTCCTTTGAAATTTATAGTTTGACCCTCAGTAGTTATATTTACTGATTCAGGAATATTAACTGGATCTTTTGCTATTCTCGACATTAAAATACCCTACAAATTACCTCACCACCGAGTTGTTTTTTTATTGCATCTTTATCGGTCATAAGACCCTTGCTTGTCGTTAATACTTTTAATCCCAAACCACCTTTATATGGCTTAACATCTTTATAACTTAAATACTTTCTAAGACCTGGACGAGACTCTCTGACTAATTCCTTAATTACTGGCTCTTCATTGAAATATTTCAGAGTTATTTCTAGCTCATCGAAATCTTTTTTTACTTTTTTTACATTTGTTAAGAAACCTTCTTTAACTAACAGCTTAGAAAGTTCATGTTTAAGCTTTGAATAAGGTGCATTCACAGTTGCTTTTCCTCGCATCAAAGCGTTTCTTATTCTCGTTAATAAATCTGCAATCGGATCTGTCATAATATTACCAACTTGATTTCTTAATGCCTGGTAATTTACCTGACATTGCTAATTCCCTTAGTTTTGTTCTGCTTAAGCCAAATTTTCTGTAGACACCTTTAGGTCTTCCAGTAAGAGCACATCTTCTTACAACTCTTGATGGATTAGAATTTCTTGGCAACTTCTGTAATTTTCTTTGAATATCCATTTTTTCTTCAAAAGTTGCTGCTTTTCTTTGTTCATCTTTTAAAGCTGAGCGTTTTTGAGAAAACTTTTCTACAAGTTTTATCTTTTTCTTTTCTCTTTCAATTAATGATTTTCTAGCCATTTTTACCTCTGAATGGAAAATTAAATGATTCTAATAGCTCTTTTGCATCACTATCTTTCGTTGCAGATGTAGTTATAGCTATGTCCATTCCCCTTAATTTATCTACTTTGTCATAATCAATTTCTGGAAAAATTATTTGTTCTTTGATGCCCATATTGTAATTTCCTCTGCCATCGAAAGATTTAACGCTTAAACCTCTAAAGTCTTTCTCTCTTGGAATTGCTAAATTTACGAGCCTCTCAAAAAAGTCATACATTTTTTCGCCTCGCAACGTAACTTTGCAACCTATTGGATACTCTTCTCTTATTTTGAAAGTTGAAACAGCTTTTCTTGCTCTAGTGATTACAACTTTCTGTCCAGCAATTGCCTCTAAATCTTGCACGGCATGTTCAAGAACTCCTTTATCTTTAGATGCCTCACCAACACCCATATTGATGGTGATTTTTTCAAGCTTAGGAACCTGCATTATGGACTTAAAGCCTAGTTTTTCTTTAAGCATTGGTGCTATTTCTTTTGTGTACTTTTCCCTAAGTGTCATCATTTAATATTCTTTCCAGTTGATCTAAATACTCTAATCTTTTTACCTTTTTCATCCTTAAAGGCTATTTTGTCTTTCTTCTTAGTCGAACTATTCCAAATCATTAGATTTGACAGATTGATTGGCATTTCTTTCTCCACAATTCCACCAGTAATCCCAAGTTGTGGGTTAGGTCTTGTATGTTTTTTAGCAAGATTTAAATCATTCACAATACATTTATCTCCGACAATTTTCTTAATATTACCTCTTTTACCTTTTTCTCTTCCGGAAACAACTATCACTTCGTCACCTTGTCTCAATTTTGTGTTCTTTAATTTCATTTAAAGTACCTCCGGCGCTAGAGAAACTATTTTCATAAATTTTGCAGTTCTTAATTCTCTTGTGACTGGACCAAAAATTCTTGTTGCTACTGGGTCTCTATTAGTGTTAAGTAATACGACTGCATTTTCATCAAAACCTATCTTAGAACCGTCCTGCCTTCTTACTCCTGATTTACTTCTCACAATGAGAGCATTCATAACAGAACCTTTTTTAATTTTACTTTGTGGTAATGCTTCTTTAACTGCTACTTTAATAACGTCACCTATGTTTGCAGTTCTTCTTTTCGAACCACCTAAAACTTTTATGCACATAACAGCTCTTGCACCACTATTGTCTGCAACACTAAGCATGCTTTGAGTTTGTATCATTCTGATACTCCCTTTTTGACGACATCAACTAACATCCAATTTTTTGTTTTTGAAATTGGTTTGCATTCTTGGATAAGCACAACATCACCTTCTTTTGAAACCTCTTTTTCATCATGTACGTGATATTTAGTCGATAAATTTATGTACTTTCCATATTTTGGGTGTTTAGTACGCCTTGCAACAACCACTGTGATTGTTTTATTCATTTTTTGGCTTGTAACTGTACCCTGTAATGTCCTAGCTGCCATTTTTTACATTAATCTCCGTTTTAATTCTTGCTATGTTTTTTCTAGCTTCTTTTAATGTGTGACTTTCTTTAAGTTGGCCCATTTTATGTTTGAAATTGTTTTCAAACAACATCTTTCTGTTAGCTATTAATTCTGTTTTCAATGCGTCTAATTTCATTTTTTTAAAATCTTTGATCTTCTTCTTAGCCATTTGTGCCTCTCTTAATAAAGGCAGTAGTCATTGGTAGCTTTGCCCCTGCCAATTCAAAAGCTCTTTTTGCATCTTTTTCATCTACACCTGCAACTTCATATAAAATTTTTCCTGGTTTGATTGGGCTTGCCCAATATTCCACATTACCCTTACCTTTACCTTGTCTTGTTTCTAATGGTTTTTTTGTAATAGGCTTATCAGGAAAAACTCTTATCCATACTTTTCCACCTCTTTTTATGTGTCTGACTAGAGCTCTTCTGGCCGCTTCAATCTGTCTAGAAGTAAGCATCCCATGTGAGGTAGCTTTTAAGCCAAAATCACCAAAAGAAACAGATGAACCTGCAGATGCAAAACCATTGTTTCTGCCTTTCATTTGCTTCCTGTATTTTGTTTTCTTAGGCTGTAGCACCCTTATCTCCTCTATAAATCCAAACTTTTACACCAAGTATTCCGTATGTTGTAAGAGCTTCACTTGTTGCATAGTCAATATCTGCCTTAAGAGTATGTAATGGTACTCGTCCTTCTCGATACCATTCGGATCTAGCAATCTCTGCACCATTTAATCTTCCTGAAACTTCAATTCTTATTCCTTTGGCTCCTTGCCTCATAGTATTTTGAACTGCTCTTTTCATTGCTTTTCTAAACATAATTCTTTTTTCAAGCTGCTGAGTTACTGAGTCAGCAACAAGTTGAGCATCAAGATCAGGCTGTTTCACTTCAACTACATTGAGTTTTACATCTTGATTAATAATCTTCTTTAGCGCTTTTTTTATTTTTTCTATTTCCTCACCTTTCTTTCCAATAACAACACCGGGCCTTGAAGTTTTTATATCTACAATAATTTCTTCCATAGTCCTTTTTATTACCACAGCACTTATTGGAGCTTGGGGCAAAATCTCTCTTACTCTGTCTCTGACTTTAATATCTTCAAGCACAAGCTTCGAATAATCTTTTGATTTTGCGTACCAGACAGAATCATGATCTCTGGAAGTTCCAAGTCTGAAGCCTACTGGATTAACTTTCTGGCCCATCTTTCACTCCTTCATTTTTGTTAGTTAATTTAATTTCAATGTGACACATAGGTTTTCTAATTCTATCTGCTCTACCTCTAGCTCTTATCTTTATTCTTTTCATCACTAAGCCTTTATTCACTATTATTGATTTAATTTTTAAATCATCGATATCTGCATTTTCATTATTTTCTGCATTAGATATTGCTGAATCTAATAGTTTTTTTATTAATACTGCGCCTTTCTGTTTTGAAAAGTTTAATACATCAAGAGCTTTCTCTACTTCTAGGCCTCTCACCATATCAGCGACAAGACAAGCCTTTTGAGGAGATAATCTTGCGCTTTTTAGATATGCTCTCACTTCCATTAGACTTTCACCTTCCTATCGCCTGAATGCATCTTGAATGTTCTTGTTAGAGAAAATTCACCAAGTTTTTGGCCAACCATATCTTCCCTTATGAAAACAGGTATATGTTGTCTGCCGTTATGCACTGCTATTGTTAAATCAACCATATCTGGAGTAATCATTGAACTTCTTGACCATGTTTTAATTGGCTTTCTGTCATTTGTTTCTTTTGCTTTAGCTACTTTTTTTTCTAAAGATAAATCTACAAATGGGCCTTTTTTACTTGATCTTGCCATTATTTATATCTCCTTTTGACGATAAGTTTATCGCTTGCCTTTGGTTTTCTTGTTCTGTAACCCTTTGTTGGAACTCCCCATGGAGTAACTGGATTTCTGCCCCCTGAAGTTTTACCTTCACCACCACCATGTGGGTGATCAACGGGGTTCATAGCTACACCTCTAACGGTAGGCCTTACACCTCTCCATCTTTTAGCTCCAGCTTTACCAAGGGATTTTAAATTATGTTGTTGATTTGAAATAACACCTATTGTGGCTTTACAAGTCAGTAAGATTTTTCTCATTTCACCAGAACTTAGTCTCAAAGTTGCATACTTACCTTCTTTTGCTACCAGCCTGGCTGTTGTGCCAGCAGATCTTACAAGTTGAGCTCCTTTTCCAGGCCTCATTTCAACACAATGCACTTCTGTACCTTGTGGTATTTTGTTTAATGGTAGGCAATTACCTGGTTTGATTGGTGCTTTATCACTAGATATGATTTTAGTTTTCTCTTTTAAGTTTTTCGGAGCAATAATGTAGGACTTTTCACCGTCTTTGTATTCTACCAAAGCAATATTAGCTGACCTATTTGGATCATACTCAATTCTTTGAACTATTGCCTCAATATCCACTTTTTGTCTTTTAAAATCTATTATTCTATAGAGCCTTTTGTGGCCCCCACCTTTGTGGCGCACAGTAATATGACCATTATTATTTCTGCCTGAAATTCTTTTCTTGGATTCTATAAGGGTTTTTTCAGGCCTACCTTTGTAAAGCTCTTCTCTAATTTGAACCCTAAATCTTCTTCCAGGAGATGTTGGTTTTGCCTTGATGATAGCCATTTTACTTAAAAGGATTCTCCATATTTATTTCTTTACCTTCAGCAAGTGTCACATATGCTTTTTTATACGTACTAGTTTTATACTTGCCAAATCTTGTTCTTTTATTCTTAAACTTTGTGTTTAGGACTCTAACTGAATTTACTGTGACCCCAAAGACCTCCTCAATTGAATTTTTTATGTCTGTTTTTGTGGCTTCTTTTGACACTTTAAAAACATAAGTATTTGAGGCACTCTTCTGAATAGCAGCCTTCTCAGTTATTACAGGATTTTTGATTGTTGTATAAGTTTTTTCACTTAACATTTAAAGTCTCCTTAATCACTGGTACTGCAGAATGTGTTAGAAGTATGTGTTTTGCTTTGAGCAAATCATAAGGGTTTATCTCCTTAGCATCTATAAAACTAAAATCTTTAAGGTTTCGTATTGCAAGCATAGTGTTTTGATCAAGCTCAGAGGCTATTAATAATGCAGATTTTTGACCTATTTTTTTAAAGTAATCTTGTGCTAGCTTTGTTTTTGGTTTTTTGAAACTTATATCATCAACCAGATCCAAACGTTTTTCTGTTTTAAATTTTGAAAGTATTGATGCTAAAGCTTTTTTCGCCATTTTTTTGTTAATTTTTTTTGTATGATTTTTCACATTTGCAAAGGTGACTCCTCCGCCAACCCATAACGGACTTCGAATCGTACCAGCTCTTGCTCTACCAGTTCCTTTTTGCCTGAATGGTTTTTTTCCTCCACCTCTTACTGCTGACCTATTTTTTAACATTACAGATCCCTGTCTTTCATTTGACATATAGCTCGTTAAGGCTTGATGAACCAAGGATTCATTAAAATCAACTGCAAAAACTTCACTTGGAAGTTTAGGCTTCGTTGCTTTTTTTGTTGTTTTCTTTTCAGCCATTATTTTTTCTCGCTTTCATCTTTTTCTTTTACTTCTTCTGTTGGAGCTGCTTCTTTTGCTTCCTCAACTGGAGCTGCTTCGTCTTTTAAATCATCTACAACTGGCATTAAAGACAGTCTTGCTCCGTCTTTGATTGAAGGAGTTACTTTTACAAAGGAACCTATTGATCCAGGAACAGCACCTTTAATAAGAAGTAAATTATCTTCTAAATCTATTTTTTCAATTTCAAGATTTTGAACTGTTGTATTCTTATCGCCCATATGTCCAGCCATTTTCTTGCCTTTAAATACTCTTCCAGGGAATTGACATTGTCCAATTGAGCCTGGCGCTCTGTGTGCAAGAGAATTACCATGAGTAGCATCTTGTGTCTTAAAATTATGTCTTTTTACTACTCCAGCAAATCCTTTACCTTTCGATACACCTGATACATCGACTTTATTTAATTCGGTGAATGGATGTAAAGTAATTTCTTTAGAGTCTTGTAAGAAATTAAACTCTTCTTCGGATAAGTTAAATTCTGTTAAGTAACCTTTTTTGGCATCATTGTCTTTAAATTTTTTTTCTAAACTTTTCGATACATTTTTCTTAGACCCAAAATTTACTTGAACAGCATAATAGCCGTCTTTTTCTGGTGTTTTTCTTTGAACAATTTTACTTTTTGCAACTTCGATAACTGTTACAGGGACTGAAGTTCCGTTATCTTTAAAGACACGCGTCATCCCAAGTTTTGTTCCAATTACACCAAGCATTTTAATTTAGGGTTATTTTGACATCCACTCCGGCAGCAATATCTAAACGCATGAGAGCGTCAACAGTTTGCTCAGTGGGGTTAATAATATCGAATAATCTTTTGTGTGTTCTAGTCTCATATTGGTCACGGGCATCTTTGTCTTTGTGAGGGGAAATGAGGACTGTAAGCCTTTCTTTTTTGACAGGCAAAGGAATAGGGCCGACAACTTTTGCGCCGGTTTTAGTGACAGTCTCAAGAATTTCTTTCGTTGATTTGTCTATCAACTTATGATCGAAAGCCTTAAGTTTTATTCTAATTTTTTGCTGTTCCATAAACCCCTTTTAGATTAGAAAGACCACGATTTTAAGGCTTTAAATAGGGACTGTCAAAGGATTTATCTAATTCTTACTGATAATTTCTTCTGTTAAATTTGAGGGTACTTCAAGGTATTTTTTAAACTCCATGGTATATGTTGCTCTACCTTGTGTTGCAGAACGAAGATCCGTAGCATATCCAAACATTTCAGATAGTGGCACTAACGCCGTAATTGCCTTTCCAGAGGGGATATCATCCATATTTTGAACTTGTCCTCTTCTTCTATTCAAGTCTCCAACAACATCTCCCATGTAATCTTCTGGGGTTACAACCTCTACATCCATCATTGGTTCAAGAAGTATTGGATTAGCTTTTAATGCTCCATCTTTAGTTGCCATGGAACCAGCAAGCTTAAATGCCATTTCACTTGAATCAACTTCATGGTACGAACCATCATAAAGTGTTACTTTTACACCTTGTAGCGGATAACCTGCAACTACTCCATTTTGGAGTTGCTCTTGAACTCCTTTCTGCACAGCTGGTATATACTCCTTTGGTATCGATCCACCTTTGATTTCATCTACAAATTCAAATTCTTCTTCACAAGGTTCCATTCTCATTAATACGTGCCCATATTGGCCTTTACCACCTGATTGTTTAGCATATTTATGTTCTACTTCTACGTTTGAAGTTATTGCTTCTCTATACGCAACCTGAGGCTTACCTACATTTGCTTCAACACTAAACTCTCTTTTCATCCTTTCAACAAGAACTTCCAAGTGTAATTCCCCCATTCCTGAAATAATCGTTTGGCCTGATTCTTCATCAGAGCTTACTCTAAATGAAGGATCTTCTTGAGCTAACTTACCTAATGCGATGGACATTTTTTCTTGATCTGGTTTTGATTTAGGTTCGACTGCAAGAGATATAACTGGTTCTGGAAATTCCATTCTCTCCAATACAACAAGATCTTTAGCATCTGAGAGCGTATCACCTGTTGTAACATTCTTAAGACCAATACAAGCAGCTATGTCACCTGCTCTAACTTCTTTAATTTCTTCTCTGTTGTTTGAATGCATTTGTACCATTCTCCCAATTCTTTCTTTATCGTCCTTTACTGTGTTTATGACTCCATCTCCTTGAGATAAAACACCCGAATAAACTCTCACAAATGTTAAGTTTCCGACAAAAGGATCAGTTGCAATTTTAAATGCTAAGGCTGAGAAAGGTTCCTCATCGCTAGAGCTTCTTGAAGCAGCCTGCTCTGTTTTAGGATTTACTCCTTCAATTGCCTTAACTTCGTCAGGTGCCGGCAAATACTCTATGACTGCATCCAAAACGGCTTGTACTCCTTTGTTTTTGAACGCTGAACCGCATAGTGCAAGAGTAATTTCGTTTGCTAGAACCCTCTCTCTTAAACCCTTTTTTATGTCACCTTCATCCAAGTCTCCTGTCTCAAGATATTTTTCCATTAATTCTTCGTTAGCTTCTGCGGCAGCTTCAACAAGTTGTTCTCTTAAAGAATCACACTTTGAAACTAGGTCTTCAGGAATATCAGTGTATTCAAACGTTGAACCCTTATCTGCTTCATTCCAAGTAATTGTTTTCATTTTAATAAGATCAATTACACCTTTGAAATTATCTTCTGCCCCGATGTTGTATTGAATAGGAACCACAGTTGCTCCTAGCCTTTCTCTTATTTGACCAACAACTCTTTCAAAATCTGCTCCAGCTCTATCCATTTTATTTACAAAGACAATTCTTGGTACTTCATATCTATTTGCTTGTCTCCAAACAGTCTCAGATTGCGGTTGAACACCTGAGGAACCACAAAATACAACTACTGCACCATCTAACACTCTAAGAGAACGTTCCACTTCAATGGTAAAGTCAACGTGACCAGGGGTATCAATAATATTTACCCTATGTTCTTCAAATTGTTGCTCCATGCCACTCCAAAAACATGTTGTGGCTGCTGAAGTAATTGTTATTCCTCTCTCTTGTTCTTGCTCCATCCAGTCCATAACAGCTGCGCCATCATGAACTTCACCAATTTTATGTGAAATACCTGTATAGAATAAAACTCTTTCTGTTGTCGTTGTTTTACCAGCATCAACATGAGCACATATTCCTATGTTTCTATATCTATTTAGTGGTGTTTTTCTTGCCATTATTAAAACCTGAAGTGAGCAAAGGCTTTATTTGCTTCTGCCATTCTGTGCATATCTTCTTTCTTCTTAACCGCTGATCCTTTTCCATCTTTTGCTTCTTTAAGCTCAGCTGCTAATCTTGCAGGCATAGATTTTTCCTTTCTATTTCTTGCAGCTTCCACTATCCATCTCATAGCTAAGGCAGTTCTTCTCTTTGCTCTTACTTCGACTGGAACTTGATATGTTGCGCCACCTATTCTTCTTGATCGTACTTCGACTACTGGTGCTACTTGGTCCAATATTTTTTTGAATACTTCGACTAGATCTTCTCCTTTGCTATCTTTCTCTAATTGTTCAAAGGCTCCATAGACTATGCTCTCAGCAATAGATTTTTTTCCATCAACCATAAGTTGATTCATGAACTTTGCAATAATTTCACTCTCATACTTCGAATCGGGAATAATTTTTCTTTTGGGTGCAGCTCTTCTTCTCATTATTTACCTTTTTTGGCACCATATTTTGAACGACCTTGCTTACGTTCTGAAACTCCTGAGGTATCTAAGGCGCCCCTCACAGTATGATATCTGACACCAGGCAAGTCTTTTACTCTGCCGCCTCTGATTAGAACAACTGAGTGCTCCTGTAAGTTATGGCCTTCGCCCCCGATATATGATGTAACCTCAAATCCTGACGTAAGTTTAACCCTGCAAACTTTTCTCAAAGCTGAGTTAGGTTTTTTTGGAGTTGTTGTATATACACGAGTACACACACCTCTTCTTTGAGGGCAATTTTTTAATGCCGGAACATCACTCTTAGAAGCTTTTGTTCTCCGAGGTTTCCTAACTAATTGATTAATTGTAGCCATTTTTAAAAACTGAATAATAAAGCAGTGCTATTCATGGGTCAATCTTTACTGGAAGCTTTCTAATAGTTCTTTTTTCAATGCTTCTTCTATATCTTGAATTTCCTCTGAGGAAACACTTGCTTTTTGATTAGCCGCAAAGCCTGTTCCTGCTGGAATTAACCTTCCAACAACGACATTCTCTTTTAGACCTCTTAAAGTATCTTTTTTGCTTGTAACCGCAGCTTCTGTTAAAACTCTTGTTGTTTCTTGGAAAGAAGCAGCTGAAACAAATGAATCAGTCGATAGAGCAGCTTTTGTTATACCAAGAAGCATTCTGTCAAATATCGCAGGCTTCTTATCTGATGCAACTAAATTTTTATTTGATGATCTAACTTTTGTAAGCTCCACTACATCACCTTCTAGATATTCACTATCTCCCGGATCAGTGATTGTTACTTTTTTCATCATCTGTCTGCTTATTGTTTCAATGTGTTTATCGTTAATTACAACACCTTGGAGTCGATATACATCTTGCACTTCCGCTATTAAGTGTTTAGCAAGCTCTTCAACACCATGCATTGCCAATAAACTGTGAGTGTCTACAGGACCATGGCATAAAATATCTCCTTTCTCCACATAATCACCCTCTAAGAATGAAACAGCTCTGTATTTCTGAATCATCATCTCAACTGGTTCGCCTTTATCAGGTGTAATTACAAGCCTTTTTCTTCCTTTTGTTTCTTTACCATATGAAAGAACACCTGATGCTTCAGCATAAATCGAACCATCTTTAGGTTTTCTTGCTTCAAATAAATCTGCAACTCTAGGCAAACCACCTGTAATATCTTTTGTCTTTGTACCCTCTACAGGCACCCTAGCTATAAACTCACCCGTAGAAACTTTATTGCCATTATTCTTCATAAGAATAGATTTAGATGGTAACGAATAAGATGCGATAACCTTTTTCTTTGCATCTAAAACAGTGATAGATGGTGTCATGCCTTTTCCTTTCACAGGCCTGTCATTAACATCGATTACTTCTCTTGTTGTAGAGCCTGTAAGGTCATCTACATCAACTTTCATTGTTACGTCTTCTGACAAATCGTTGAACGAAACTGTACCCTCAACTTCTGCAATAATCGGAAGTGTTAAAGGGTCCCACTTGGCAATTAATGTTCCAGGATCTACTTTTGCATTGTCTGAATATAGCAACTCAGCACCGTAAGGAATAGAGTATTTCTCAAGGAGGTTTTCGTCGTCATCTTGAATTGTAAAATGAGCATTTCTTGATACAACAACTAATTCTCCGTTTTTCTTTGCAACAGTTTTTAGCGAACTATCGAATACAATAGTTCCACCCCTTAAAGTTGTAACAGAATCATCCTCTGCTGAACCAGAGGCTGCACCTCCAATATGGAAAGTTCTCATTGTGAGCTGAGTGCCAGGTTCTCCAATAGATTGGGCAGCAACAACACCAACAGCCTCACCAATGTGAACAAGATGTCCTCTAGCTAAATCTCTTCCATAACACTTAGCACACAATCCTTGAGATGCTTCACAAGTTATAGGCGATCTAATTTTAACTTTTTTGATACCTGAATTTTGTACCTCTACTGATGTTTCTTCGTCGAATAAATGGCCTTTTTTGAATAGGACTTTTCCATCCTTCTTAATATCTTCTTGTAAAACTCTACCTAGGATTCTTTCAGAGATTGTTTGAATAACCGAAGCACCATCAATAATTGCTTCAACAGTAATACCGTCCTCAGTACCGCAATCTTCAGAAGTAATTACCACATCTTGGGATACATCAACAAGTCTTCTTGTTAAATATCCGGAGTTAGCTGTTTTTAAAGCTGTATCCGCTAGACCTTTTCGAGCACCATGAGTAGAAGTGAAATATTCAAGCATTGATAATCCCTCTCTAAAGTTAGAAGTGATGGCACTTTCAATAATGCTCCCATCTGGCTTAGACATCAGACCTCTCATTCCTGCAAGCTGCCTGATTTGTGCTGGCGAACCTCTTGCTCCAGAATCAGCATACATAAATACGCTATTAAATGAAGGCGTGACTACTTCGTTTCCATCCTTATCAGTTTCAACTTTATCTCCCAAAGCTCCCATCATTGAATTAGCTACTTTTTCATTTGTTCTAGACCATATATCAATAATCTTGTTATATTTTTCACCTTTAGTTAATAATCCTGACTCAAATTGCTGTTCAATGCCTTGAACTTCATTTTCTGCATTTGTAATAATTGCAGTTTTGTCATCTGGGATTTCAAAATCATTTACACCAATTGATGCACCTGACGAAGTAGAATACTCAAAACCAAGGTACATTAGCTTATCAGCAAATAAGACAGATTCTTTTAAACCAAAATCTTTATATACACTAGCAATAAGACTTAATAAATCTTTCTTTTTGAGAGTTTTATTAACTTTTTCAAATTTCAAACCAGCAGGCATGATTTCGTATAAAAGGCATCTTCCAACTGTTGTTTCGTAAAGATTCTTTTCATCACCTTCTTTAACTCTAACTTTAATTTTTGTATGTAGATTAATTTGTTTTTCTAGGAATGCTCGTTTAACCTCATGTACATCAACAAATGATCTACCTTCTCCTGGAAGATCAAAGTCTTCTTTAGTTAAGTAATATATTCCTAGCACAACATCTTGGTTAGGTTGAATAATTGGTTCACCACTTGCTGGTGAAAGTATATTATTCGTTGACATCATAAGAGCTCTTGCCTCAAGTTGTGCCTCTAGTGATAGAGGAACATGAACAGCCATTTGATCTCCGTCGAAGTCTGCATTAAAAGCTACACAAACAAGAGGATGTAACTGAATAGCTTTTCCTTCAATTAATACTGGCTCAAATGCTTGTATACCCAATCTATGAAGAGTTGGTGCTCTATTTAATAGAACAGGATGTTCTCGTATGACCTCATCTAGACAATCCCAAACTTCTGGCGTTTCTTCTTCAACCAACTGTTTGGCAGCCTTTATTGTAATTGTTATGCCTTTTTGCTCAAGCTTATTGAAAATGAATGGTTTAAAAAGTTCCAATGCCATTTTCTTTGGCAATCCACATTGATGAAGCTTCAATGTTGGACCAGACACTACTACTGATCTTCCAGAGTAATCAACCCTTTTACCAAGAAGATTTTGTCTAAATCTTCCTTGCTTTCCTTTAATCATATCTGCAAGTGATTTAAGAGGTCTTTTATTTGTACCTAAAATTGCTCTACCTCTTCTACCGTTATCCAATAAGGCATCTACAGATTCTTGTAACATTCTTTTTTCATTTCTAACAATTATTTCTGGAGCTCCAAGCTCTAATAAACGTTTTAATCTGTTATTCCTGTTGATAACTCTTCTGTAAAGATCATTAAGATCAGAAGTAGCAAACCTTCCACCGTCTAATGGGACGAGCGGTCTCAAATCAGGAGGCAATACTGGAAGAACATTCATGATCATCCATTCTGGTTTTTGACCACTTTCTTTAAATGCTTCCATTAGTTTTAATCTTTTCTGAAGTTTTTTAATTTTCGTCTCAGAGTTACTTGTATTTAATTCTTCACGAATCTGCTGCGTTTCTTTCTCTAAATCTACCTCTGAGAGTAAGATCTGAACTGCTTCAGCTCCCATCATCGCTTTGAAATCCTCGTCATATTCATCAAGCGCTTCATAATATTCATCTTCGGTTAATAATTGGCCTTTCTTAAGATCGGTGATACCTGCATCAACCACAACAAAGCTTTCATAGTAAAGGACTCTTTCAATTTCTCTCAAAGTCATATCTAGGAATAGGCCTATTCTTGAAGGCAGAGACTTTAGGAACCAAATGTGTGCAACCGGTGAAGCAAGCTCGATATGGCCCATTCTTTCTCTACGGACTTTGGTAGCAGTTACTTCAACGCCACATTTCTCGCATATTACACCTCTGTGCTTTCTTCTTTTATACTTTCCGCACAGACACTCAAAATCTTTAATTGGTCCAAAAATTCTCGCACAAAACAAACCATCTCTTTCAGGCTTAAAAGTTCTGTAATTTATTGTTTCAGGTTTTTTGACCTCTCCCCAAGACCAAGATCTGATCATTTGTGGTGATGCTAATCCACAAGAGATAAGATCAAAGTTTCTCTTTGAACTACGATTTATATTTTTAATTATATCTTGCATATTAATTTTCTTTTGAGTCCTCAAGCTCTAAGTTTATACCTAATGCCTTAATCTCTTTACTAAGGACATTGAATGATTCTGGAACACCTGATTCAACTTCATAGTTTCCATCAACTATATTTTTGTAAACTTTTGATCTTCCAGATATATCGTCTGACTTTACAGTAAGCATTTCTTGTAATGTGTAAGATGCTCCATAAGCTTCTAAAGCCCATACTTCCATTTCTCCAAATCTTTGGCCACCAAACTGAGCTTTCCCACCTAATGGTTGCTGCGTAACTAGACTATATGATCCTGTTGATCTTGCATGCATTTTATCATCAACCAAATGGTTAAGTTTTAACATATACATATACCCAACTGTCACAGGTCTATCAAATTTCTCGCCAGTTCTACCGTCATATAACTCAAACTGTCCACTATCAGGCAAATCAGCGTAGTTGAGCAATTCTTTTATTTGATGTTCATTAGCTCCATCAAAGACCGGTGTTGCAAAAGGAACACCTTCTCTTAAATTTTCGGCCAACTCTCTCACTTCCTGATCTTTGAGTGAATTAATATCATCTTTCTCATGAGGACCAAATGAGTAAATATCTTTTAAAACTTTTTTGATGCTATCCATTTTCTGATTAGATTTCATCATTTCATCAATTTTGCTGCCCAAGCCTTTTGCTGCTAACCCTAGGTGCGTCTCTAGAATTTGACCGACATTCATTCTTGAAGGAACACCAAGTGGATTAAGCACAATATCGACTGGTTCACCGTTTTCATCATAAGGCATGTCTTCAACTGGTATGATGCTTGATATGACACCTTTATTACCATGTCTACCTGCGAGCTTATCACCAGCTTGAATTTTTCTTTTGACAGCTAAATAAACTTTGATCACAGATAAGACACCTGGAGCTAAGTCATTTCCACCTTCGATCTTTTTCTTGAAGATTGCCATTTTTTCTTTATTTTCTGACTGATATTTCTTGAACTGGTCAGCAATGTTCTTTTGAAGATCTGTAACTTTCTTGTTCTTCACCTTTATTTTAAGAATAGTATCCAAATCCATTTCATTCACAGAATCTAAGGTAATTTTCCCTTTAGCTGTAATAAGATTCTCTTTTTTTAGTGCTTGTACTAGTGTGTTTTTAAGAGAATTGGTTACGATTCTCATTTCATCATCTAAATCTTTACTAAATTCGGACGTCATCAAAGATTCATTACTTTTAGCTCTAGGATTTTTTTCAGCACCGTCTCTTGTAAAGATTTGTACATCTATTACAGTACCTGAAACACTTGATGGAACTCTTAATGAAGTATCCTTTATATCAGAAGCTTTCTCTCCAAAAATAGCTTTTAAAAGTTTTTCCTCTGGCGATAATTGAGATTCACCTTTTGGAGTTACCTTGCCTACCAAGATATCTCCTGCTTCAACTTTAGCACCAACATACACAATTCCATTTTCATCTAGCTTGGATAACGCTGATTCACTTACTCCAGGAATATCAGAAGTGATTTCTTCCATACCAAGCTTAGTGTCACGGGTAATACAGGTTAATTCTTGAATATGTATGCTTGTAAGTCTGTCTTCTTGAACAACCCTCTCAGAAACTAAAATTGAATCCTCATAATTAAAACCATTCCATGGCATAAAAGCTATTCTCATGTTTTGTCCAATTGCCAATTCGCCTAAATCAATTGAAGGTCCATCAGCTATTATGTCGCCTGCTTTTACATGATCACCTTTTTTGACAAGCGGTCTTTGATTAACGCATGTATTCTGGTTTGATCGTGTATATTTAATTAGGTTATAAATATCAACGCTTACACTGTCGCCTGAGGAAACCTTGATAACAATTCGCCCACCATCAACTGAATCAATGACACCAGCATTTCTAGCTTCAACACAAGAACCTGAATCTCTTGCAACCTGTCTCTCTAAACCGGTTCCGACAAGAGGTTTTTGCGGAATTAGTGTTGGTACTGCCTGACGCATCATATTCGAACCCATTAATGCTCTGTTTGCATCATTGTTTTCCAAAAACGGTATTAGCGAGGCAGCTACAGATAAAACCTGTTTTGGGGAAACATCCATCAAAGATATCATGCCTACACTAACAAGGCTGGTTTCGCCCTGATGTCTTGCTGTTACAAATTCATTTTGAATTTTACCCTTTTTGTCGACCTCTACATTTGCTTGAGCTATGTAGTGGTTGCTTTCCATAATTGGAGAAAGGTAAATAATTTCATTTGTAACTTTTCCATCTTTAACTACTCGATAAGGTGTTTCAATGAAACCATATTTATCTGTTCGAGCATATGTTGATAGAGAATTAATAAGACCAATATTGGGACCTTCAGGTGTTTCTATAGGACAAACTCTTCCGTAGTGAGTTGGATGAACATCTCTTACTTCAAAGCCTGCTCTTTCTCTTGATAACCCTCCAGGCCCTAAAGCCGAAACTCTTCTTTTATGTGTAACCTCAGCTAGTGGATTATTTTGGTCCATAAATTGAGAAAGTTGGCTGGAACCAAAAAATTCTTTAAATGCTGCTGTTATTGGTTTTGCGTTGATGAGGTCAGAAGGTTTATATCCTTCAGTTTCTGCCATTCCCAATCTATCTTTGACAGCTCTTTCAACTCTAACAAGTGCAATTCTAAGTTGGTTGGCTGTCATTTCTCCGACAGATCTGATTCTTCTATTTCCTAAGTGATCAATGTCATCAACTGTATCTCTTCCATTTCTTATATCTACAAGTTTCTTCAATACTGCAACAATATCCTCTTTTGTAAGGACATAAGTATCTGACCTATCTTCGATTTTTAGTCTCCAGTTGAGTTTCATTCGACCAACATCAGAAAGATCGTATCTATCAGTTGAAAAAAATAAATTATTAAATAATACTTCTGTAGATTCTTTTGTAGGTGGTTCGCCTGGTCTCAACATTCTATAGATATCTACAAGAGCTTCTGCTCTTGTTCTGCTTGGATCATTTCTCAATGTATCAGCTATGAATGACCCACTATCTATTGTGTTTACATATAAGATATCAAACTCTTCTGAATTTAGTTCTAAAATTTTCTTTAGAGAAGTTTTATCTAATAAAGTATTTGTCTCATACAGTATTTCGCCTGTTTCTTTATCAATTATGTCTTGTCCAAGTGTTTGACCAATAAAATCATCAAATTCAACATGAATTAGTCCATTTTTTTGTTTAGCATGGTCTGTTGCTACTTTTGCATTAATTCTTTTTCCTGCAACAACTTTTTTTCCAGACACTTCTATATCGAAATCGAATGCTTTGCCTTTTAACTCTTCAGCAGTTGTAGAAAGATAAATTTTTCCATTCTTAGTAACTACTTTTATTTTTTTATAAAAAGTATCAAGTATCTCTTGGTCATTCATATCTAATGACTTCAGAATTGCTGTAGCTGGAAATTTTCTTTTTCTGTCAATTCTTGCGTATATTAAATCTTTTGCATCAAATTCATAATCAAGCCATGAGCCTCTATAAGGAATTATTCTAGCTGCATATAAAACTTTACCTGATGCATGTGTCTTACCTTTATCATGATCAAAAAATACACCAGGAGATCTATGAAGTTGTGAAACTACTACTCTTTCGGTTCCATTAACTACAAAGCTTCCATCTTTTGTCATAACCGGTATTTCTCCTAAAAACACTCTATCTGACATTGGTGTTCCTTTTACCGTCTTGTAACCAGTAGCTTTGTCCATAAAGCGTAATTGAAGATTCACATACAATGGCACGGCATATGAAATTCCCTTCATTTTACATTCTTGTGGTGTATATAAACATTCGCCGAGCTCATAACTTATATAATCAAGAGCAGCATTGCTTGATGCGCTGTTTATAGGGAATATAGATTTAAAAACTTCTTCTAATCCGCTGTTATCTCTTTTGTCAGGATCAAGGCCCTCCTGTAAGAATTCAGCATATGAATCAGTTTGAGTCTTAAGAAGATACGGCAAAGCCATGACATTAGGCAGAGTGCCGAATTGTCTTCGAATACGTTTTTTCTCAGTAAAAGAGTATGTCATCAAATATAGAGTGTCTGAGTTTACTTCATCTCAGCTTGTGCACCAGCTTCTTGGAGTGCTGCAACAAGTGCTTCCGCATCATCTTTACTAGCGCCTTCCTTTACAGTTTTAGGAGCGCCATCAACTAAATCTTTAGCTTCTTTTAAACCTAGATCAGTAGCAGCTCTAACAGCTTTAATTACTGCGACTTTCTTATCACCTGCAGCGGTTATCACAACATCATAAGCACTTTTCTCTTCTGCTTCTGCTGCTTCACCTGCATCACCGCCTGCTGCTGTAGCTGTTGGTGCTGCTGCAACTGCTGCTGCTGTTACGCCAAACTTGTCTTCAATATCAGATATAAGATCTACAAGATCCATAACTGACATATTTGATATAGATTCTAATATTTCTTCTTTTGTTGCCATTTTAGTTGCCATTTTTTATCTCCTTAACTTTTTTGCTCTTTCACACTAGTGAGTGTTCTCGCAAATTTAGAAGGAACCTCATTAATAAGAGAAGCAATTTTACCTAAAGGTGCCTTCAAAAGTCCAGCAAATTTTGAAATTGCTTCATCAAATGTTGGTAAATTAGCCAATTTGTTGATTTCAGCTGCTTCAAAGTGCTTTCCATCTATTGATAGTCCCTTAATATTAAGGTTTTCATTCTTCTTTGCGAAAGATTTTAAAATTTTTGCTGCTGCACCAGGTTCTTCATATGAAAAAGCAAGCATAGTAGGACCATCAAGGTATTCTTCAATGCCTTCATAATTCGTTCCTTTAAGGCCTAATTTTACTAATGTATTTTTTGCAACTCTAAACTTCACATTAGATTTATGCCCTTCTGACCTCAATTCATTTGCCTCAGCTACTTTTAAACCTCTTGCATCAGCTAAAACCAATGATGATGCAGTATTCGCAAGCTCATTTACGTCAGAAACGATCTTTTTCTTATCTTCAATACTAAGTGCCATAAAAATTTTATATTTAATCGAAGACTAGATGTTATGAAACTATCTATGAAGGAAATTAAGCTATCGCACCTTCAGTCTTCGAAGTCTCAAAATTGAGAGATGTCAATTCTATACCCTGGACCCATGCTTGTCGAGAGATAAATGTCTTGTAAATATATTCCTTTAGACGAAGCTGGCTTTATTCTTTTAAGTTCAGCTATAAAAGAGTTAAGGTTTTCTGTAATCTGAGCTTCATCCATAGCAGAATTTGCTATTGTCCCCTGAATAATACCTTGCTGTTCTGCTTTGAAAATAACTTGGCCATGTTTAAGATCTTTAATAGCCTTTTCTATATTTTCGGTAACTGTTCCAGATTTTGGATTAGGCATTAAACCTTTAGGCCCAAGAACCTTAGCGAGTTTGCTTACTGTCTTCATAAGTGCTGGAGTGGTAACAGCTATATCAAAGTCGATATTTCCATCTTTATATTTTTCTACTAAATCGTCACTTCCAATAATATCTGCACCTGCTTGCTTTGCTTCTTCAGCTTTTTCACCCTCAACAAAAGCTACAATTATTATTTTTTTTCCTAATGAATTTGGTAATGTTAAAGAACCACGAACATTCTGATCGGATTTTTTTGGATCTATACCTAATTTCACAGCAACATCCACAGATTCTGTAAATTTTCTTTTTGGTTGTTTCTTAAGCATATCCATTACCTCTTCGATTTTGTATGCTTGTTCAACATCAAATTCTACCAACCCTTTTTTATATTTTGATTCTTTCATTATTCTTTTATCTCTATTCCCATACTTCTGGCTGTACCCGCAATAATTTTTATTGCTGCGTCAATATCATTGGCATTAAGGTCATCCATTTTCATTTCAGCAATTTCTTGTACTTTTGATACAGGTATTTTTGCAACCTTAGTTCTGTTTGGCTCACCACTCGCCTTTTCTATACCTGCCGCCTTCTTCAATAACACTGCAGCAGGAGGTGATTTTGTTATGAAAGTAAATGTTCTATCTTCAAAAACAGTAATTTCGACTGGGACCTTAAGGCCTTTTTCCATCTCTTTTGTCTTATCATTAAAAGCATTACAGAAATCCATGATATTTAAACCATGCTGACCAAGTGCTGGCCCAACTGGAGGGCTTGGATTAGCTCCACCTGCAGGAACTTGAAGTTTAATTATTGTCATTATCTCTTTAGCCATATTAGTTTTTCTCAACCTGTGAAAAATTCAATTCTACTGGTGTTGATTTACCAAAAATACTTACGGAAACTCTAATGAGATTTTTTTCGTAGTCAACTTCTTCAACTGTACCACTGAAGTCATTGAATGGACCGTCATTTATCCTAACCGTTTCTCCTGATTCAAATACTGTCTTAAATACTGGCTGTTCAGTAGTCTTTTCGACTCTGTTTGTAATTCTATTTAGCTCATCTTCTGTAAGGGGAGCTGGTTTGTTTCTAGTACCACCCATAAAACCCATTACATTCGGTGTTTTTCTTACAAGATGCCAAGTGTCATCATTCATTTCCATCTGCACCAACATATAACCTGGGAAAAACTTTCTTTCCATTTGTTTTTTTTGGCCTTTTTTTAATTCAGTCACTTGTTCTGTGGGAATCATAATATCTCCAAACATCTTAGATAGTCCTGACATATTTATTCTTTCCTCAAGAGCTGCTTTGACTTTTTTCTCACAGTTTGAAAAAGCTTGTATTACATAATATTCCATTGAATTAACCTAATATGAATCGAGATAAAAATGATAGAAGTGAATCAAGGCCCCAAAATATTAAAGCGGCAATTAATATCATTACTAGTACCATGATTGTCATCTGTGTAGTTTCACCTCTTCCAGGCCATACTACTTTTGCAATCTCTGTCCTTGCGTCAGAGATAAGTTTTACAGCATTTTTACCAAACTCTGTTTGACCTAAAACACCAAGTGATAGAGCCATTAAACCAACTAGCACTAACACTCTGTATAACAAACCTAAATCTTCAAGATATGTAAATAGTATTACTGCTGCAAAAGCTGCAGTCAGTGAAACTAACCATAGAATGTTATTAAGTGTGCTATTCATAATAAAACTGGCAGGCCCGGAGGGAATCGAACCCACAACCTGCGGTTTTGGAGACCGCCGCTCTGCCAATTGAGCTACAGGCCTTTGCGATCTCCTTAGTATATAACCTTAGTGTCTCTTTATAAAATATTAAGAAACAATCTTAAGAACTATACCAGCGCCTACAGTTCTTCCGCCTTCACGAACTGCAAAGCTTAAACCTTCTTCCATAGCAATTGGTGCTATCAGTTCACAATTTAATTCATCAACCGTATCACCAGGCATAACCATCTCAACACCATCAGGCAACGTAACTTCTCCAGTTACATCAGTTGTTCTGAAATAGAATTGAGGCCTATATCCTTTAAAGAAAGGTGTATGTCTTCCACCTTCTTCTTTACTTAATACTGTGATTTTAGCTGTAAACTTTGTATGTGGTGTTACAGAACCTGGAACAGCTAGAACTTGACCTCTTTCGACGCCATCTCTTTCCACACCCCTGATTAAAACACCACAGTTTTCACCTGCTCTACCTTCATCAAGTGTTTTTCTAAACATCTCAACCCCAGTACATGTTGTTTTGGAAGTTTCTTTAATACCAACTATCTCTAGCTCGTCGCCAGTTCTAACGATACCTCTTTCAACTCTTCCAGTTACAACTGTTCCTCTACCTGTAATTGTGAAGACATCTTCGATAGGCATCAAGAACTGCTTATCAACTGGTCTTTCAGGTTGTGGAAAGTATGAATCTAGTGATTTTACCAACTCAACTACACTTTCTGTGTATTTTGCATCTCCTTCAAGAGCTTTTAGTGCACTACCTCTGATGATAGGTGTATCATCCCCAGGAAAATCATATTTATCTAATAGCTCTCTAACTTCCATTTCGACAAGCTCTAGTAGCTCTTCATCGTCAACCATATCAGCTTTGTTTAGATAAACAACGATGTTTGGCACACCAACTTGCTTTGCAAGAAGAATGTGTTCTCTTGTTTGAGGCATAGGACCATCCGCAGCACTTACAACTAAAATAGCGCCATCCATTTGTGCAGCACCAGTAATCATATTTTTTACATAGTCTGCGTGTCCTGGACAATCTACGTGTGCATAGTGTCTATCATTGCTGCTGTACTCAACATGAGACGTAGCAATGGTGATACCTCTTTCTTTTTCTTCAGGAGCGTTATCAATTCCATCAAATGCAACTGCCTCGCCACCAAATGTATCTGCACAAACCTTAGTCAATGCAGCTGTTAACGTTGTCTTACCATGGTCGACGTGTCCAATTGTGCCCACGTTGATGTGTGGTAAGCTTCTATCAAATTTTTCTCTAGCCATATTTCCCTCTTTTGTTTGGAGCTCATAACCGGATTTGAACCGGTGACCTCTTCCTTACCAAGGAAGTGCTCTACCTACTGAGCTATATGAGCGCATATCATATACCCTAAAACGTAAAGCTTCAACCATTATATGCCTTTATTAAAACGGGCAAAAATGGTGGAGGGGGAAGGATTCGAACCTTCGAAGCACGAGGCGGCAGATTTACAGTCTGCTGGGTTTGACCGCTCCCCAACCCCTCCAGGGTCGATTTGTTATTATCAACTTAGAAATTAGTTAGTCAATACATATATAATCCTTAATAAGAAAATGAAACATTTTGTTAATAACAGAGAACTATTTGAGCAATATCCAGCGGGAATATCTGAGATTATTCTCGGAGCAGGTTGTTTCTGGGGTGTCGAAAGGGTTTTTTGGAAATTAGATGGAGTATGGGTAACTTATGCTTCTTATTCAGGGGGACGAAGGGCAAATCCAAACTATGAACAAGTATGTGCTGGTGTTACTGGTCATGCTGAAACTGTGAATGTAATTTTTGACAAAAATATAATTTCTTTAAATGCAATATTAAAAACATTTTGGGAGTGTCACGATCCAACACAAGGTATGAGGCAAGGGAATGACATTGGGGAACAATACCGATCAGCTATTTACTGCAAAAATGATGAAGATTTAAAAGAAGCTCTCAATTCTAAAAATAGCTATGCAAAAGTTCTCAATCAAAATGGATTTGCAGATATTACTACTGAAATTTTGAAAGACGTTATGTGTTTTCCTGCTGAGGAATACCACCAACAATATTTAGCTAAAAATCCTAATGGGTATTGTGGTATCAAGGGCACTGGTTGTGCCTTTATGTAAAAGAGAAGGCTAAAGCCTCCTCTTTTAATATGCTTTAATTTTAATCAGGGTTATACATTTTTAAGCTAGTCGTCATATAAGATCTTATAAATCTTCTATGTTCTCTAGCTTTAGCAGAATATTCAGCAAATTCTTTTGATGCATACATTCCATCTAGAAACTCAAGAGCGTCTTGTGTGCTTTTGAATGATGCCCACACGTTGTGTGAAGGACCATTTCCTGCATTCCCCAAATAATGGGTTTGTAATCCATAAGCAGACATCTTATTCCATGATTCATCTTCCATATTCTTTGAAAACTCAACCCACATTGGAACAAATTCTGCAGGATTTGTTACATTTAAATCCCAGAACAAACCTACTGGACTTTCAGCAGTTACACCACCCATATCAACTCCAACAGAGTGAACTGTTAAAGTTTTATAAGTTAATTCAGCACCAACTTTATTCATTGCATCTCTAAAAGCTTTTCCAGCTTTTGAGGTTGCATAGAATAAACCTGAGGCCGCATATTCGTTAGCATCTTTGAAATAAAAACTTATTCCATGTGATGCTGTATCCCAACCGTTGTGATTAATTGCGTAAAAATCTACCTCTAAGCCAGCTACTTCCGGCGCACTCATGTATTTATCGAATGCCGCAAAACATTTTTCAGGTTCATCACATTCAAAAATGAAATTTGATTGATATTTAGAAAAATTTTCTGGAAGATTTGCAGATATTGCAAATGAAAAAATTAAAACAAACGTTAAGAATATATTTTTCATAATTTACCTCGTTTTTATAAAAGTTATTGAGAAAGGATCTCTCTTTTAAATTACCAAACTGCTTCAATGTAAGCAAGAATAGTTTTTGAAATTTTTGCAACTTCCATGTAGCAATTTATTGATGTAGAATTTGCATTCTAGCCACCTTAGCTCAGCTGGTAGAGCAACTGATTTGTAATCAGTAGGTCGTCAGTTCGACTCTGACAGGTGGCTCCATTTCTTGAAATTAAACTAGATGATTTTCTCTTGATCGTTCGGCGGTGTGCACTATACCACTTTTTGTTTTGTATGGTTTTGCTTTTATGCCTTTTGTTCCCTCTTTAATGAAGAGAAATAAGCACATTGAGATTATTGAAAGACATCCCAGAAAGCCTACTATAATGTATTGAACCATAATTCGATTATACAATAATTAGGATTTTAAATAAATTGTTGATTAGAACATTATGCTAAGAAAAGATTTAAAGATTCTTTTATTACAAATTAGAGATGATGCCAACGTCCGGAAAGAGGAACTTGAAAGTTTTGCTAAATATAGCGAGTTAGATCTTGCTCAAATAGATGTTTTAAATGTTTTTGATACCCCCAAATTTTCATCTGATGTTTTAGATGGATATGACGCTCTTTATGTTGGCGGAGCCAGCGAAGCAAACGTACTCGAACCACAGAAATATGAGTTTGTTAATTATTGCATTAAACTGATCAAATACGCTGGAGATGTAGGTCTTCCCACGTTTGCATCATGTTTTGGTTTTCAGTTGGCTGTGCTCGCTTTTGATGGGACTATTTTAAGTAAGGATAGTGATTATGAAATGGGAAGCATACCAATAAGGCTTACCAATCTTGCTGAAATAGATCCAGTTTTTAAAGGAACTTCTGATAATTTTCCTGCGCTTTCTATACATAGACAATATGCCGTTGAACTTCCCTCAAATTTAGATTTATTAGCATATACAGATCAATGTCTTCATAGCTTTAAACTTCGTAACAAGCCTTTGTGGGCTTTTCAATTTCATCCTGAAGTTGACAGAGCAACAGTATTTAAGAGGCTGGCAATCTACAAAGAAGCATACACAAGTAGTGAAGAGGAATTTCAAAAAGTTCTTGATTCTTTAGTCGAAACACCTGAGTCACATAATTTAATGCTTAATTTTGTAAACCGAGTTTTACTTTAGTATTTTTCTGGATAGTCTAAAACCAGATAGGTTAACGCTTTGACACCTTTATCTAATGCAGAATCATCAACTATAAAATATGGAGAATGATTTCCGGGAACATCGGTCCTTTCTCCAAAGTTGGCTGATTCACCTTCACCCGGTTTGTTTACTCCAAGCCAAAAATATAAACCTGGAATTTCTTGTGAAAAATATGAAAAATCTTCCGCACCTGTAACTGGTATATTAGATTCATAGAACCTTCCAGGTGAAGCTGCCTTTAAAGAATCACTCATCTTTTCAACAAGTTCTGGGTTATTGACTGTTACCGGATAAAATCCACCTACATCAAACTCCACTTTAACTTCTGTGCCAGTTCCTTTTGCAACTCCTTCAGCAATCTGTTCAATCTCATCGTAAATTTCTTTTCTTAGAACTGGATCAAATGTTCTTATTGTGCCCATTATCATTGATTCTTCTGGGATGATATTGTTCCTTGTCCCAGCTTTTACCATGCCAACTGATAAAACAGCTGGATTGTTAATGATATTTATTCTTCTACTTACAACTGTATTCAATGACTCAATCAATTGTGCAGTGGCCATGATTGGATCAATTCCAGACCATGGGGTTGAGCCATGAGTCTGCTGGCCTTCAATAGTTATTCTATATGCTGAGGCTGCTGCCATAGCAGGCCCTGATTTTACTGAAAGTACACCATTAGGAATATTTGTTACGTGCAAACCAAAAATGACTTCAGGGTTATACCTTTCAAAAATTCCTTCTTCTAACATCATTTTAGCTCCACCTCCCTCATCTTCAGGCGGTCCTTCTTCAGCAGGTTGAAAAATTAGCATTACATTGCCTTTTAATTCACTTTTATTTTTTGCCAGAAATTCTGCAACACCCATCAAAATCGCAACATGTGCATCATGACCACAAGCATGCATGACTCCAACATCATTTCCGAGATATGTTGTTCTTACTTTCGATGCATAAGGTAATCCAGTTTTTTCCTCCACTGGTAATGCATCCATGTCTGCTCTCAGAGCAATAGTTGGTCCTGGTTTTCCACCTTCAATCAAACCAACTAATCCTGTATAGGCAATACCTGATTCAACTTTAATCCCTAGATTCTCTAAATGAGTCTTTACTTTATTGGAAGTCCTAAACTCTCTGTTACCTAGTTCAGGATATTGATGAATATCATGTCTCCACTCAATTACCTTTGGCATCAAAGTTTTAAGCTCTTGATCAAGAGATGCTTTCAAATCTGCATTTAAATAAAAAGTAAATGAACTTAGGATTAATAAAATTTTTCTCATATCTAAACTATAATACGACCTGAAAAGACTTACAAAGAGGATGGATTTGAAAGAAGAATATAAAAGACTGAATTCAATTACTGGTAAACCCTTTGAACAAGGATTTATCGATGAAAATGGCAGAGTTTTTTATTCATATGTGAATAAAATAGGTAATGATGGTTGGTATTTAGAGGAATGGAAAAAAGATATGGAAGCATATAACCATAAAAAAAGAAAAGAGGCTAATAATGAGTCTTAGACCATTTCATTTAGCTATTCCAGTCAGTGATATTATAAAAGCTCGAGAGTTTTACGGAACAAAACTTGGTTTTGATGAAGGTAGATCAGATGAGCATTGGATTGACTATAATTTTTTTGGTCATCAATTGGTTTGCCATATTGGCGAAGTAAATTCTTTTTCCAATGAAGTTGATGGTAAAGATGTCCCAATTCCACACTTTGGAATTGTTCTTGAGTGGGATCAATTTGATTTATTCTCTGAAAAAATAAGGTCCAGTAACATTGAATTTGTTATTGAACCATATGTCAGGTTTGAAGGGCTACCAGGGGAACAAAAGACAATGTTTTTTAAAGATCCTTTTGGCAACGCCTTAGAATTTAAATCGTTTAAGCAAGATAGCGAAATTTTTAATAAGTAGTATTTTGTCCTCTCCAAACACTCTTCAAGATTTTCACAATAAAGCTTTAGTAGATTATGGCATTACTGATTCTTGGCCAGAAGCTGTGTTAAAAGAGGCAAAAGTTAAAAAGGAAAATATCGAAAAAGAAAAAGATATTTTAGAAGCTTTGCCGTTTGTGACTATTGATGGTGAAGATGCCAAAGATTTTGATGACGCAATTTTTTGTAAATTCTCTGATACTGGCTTTCACTTGAAAGTTGCAATTGCTGATGTTTCTTTCTACGTCAGAGAGGGATCTGCTTTAGATCTTGAAGCTGCTAAAAGGACAACATCCGTCTACATGCCAAAAAAAGTTGTTCCAATGTTGCCCGAAAAGCTTTCAAATGAGCTCTGCTCATTACAACCGAATAAACGTAGAAGATGCTTATGTATTGAGATGGATTTTGACAAAGATGGACACATAAGCAGTTACAAATTTCATAGGGGGATAATCAAGTCTGTTGCAAGATTAACCTATACAGAAGTTGAGAATCAGCTGATAAATGGTGTTGAAGATTCTAAATATGCCGAATCACTAAAAGCAGCAATTACTTTATTTAATAAATTAATAATCAATAAGGGGTATAGAGGTGCATTGGACTTCACCATAGCTGAACCATTCTTACAAACTAATTCAGACGGAGATATTGAGCATATAGATGATAGAAAAAGATTGAATTCACACAAACTTATTGAAGAGTTCATGCTCGCTGCTAATATATCTGCCGCTGATTTTATTAGCCAATATGCTAAAGAGGGAGTTTACAGAAATCATGAACATCCAGAAAGTTTAAAAATTCAAAGATTGTCACAAATATTAAAAAATAGAGGGATTAATTGGAACGGCAATATTGAAGATATTGACAACATTTCAGCATTTATTTTAAAGCTCAATAAAAGAGAAGATGCTCCCATCTTAAATATGTTGATATTACAGTCCATGCAGAGAGCTGAATACAGTACATTAAATAAAGGCCATTTTGGCCTAAAGTTTGATAAATATACTCATTTCACTTCGCCTATAAGAAGATATCCAGATCTATTAGTTCACAGGATGATTATTTCTATTTTAAAGAGTGAGGAGTTTAATTTTGAAGACCTTCAATTAATACTCGAAGACTGTTCTGAAAAAGAAAGAGCAGCTGAATTTGCATCAAAACAAGTAATTCAAAATTTGCTTTGTAGATATGCAAAGCAATTCTCGGGCAAAAGTTTCTCTGGTTATATTACTGGGGTAAAAGAATTTGGTTTATTCGTAGACATACCAAAGCTTTTTACTAGCGGCTTATTACATGTAAATGATTTGCCTAATGATTTTTATAGATATAATGCGCGTCACCAATCTTTGGATGGCAGAAGACGGGGAAATAAATTTTCCTTGGGTGATCGAATAGATGTTTTCATTGGAGAAATAAAAGAATTGGAAGGAAAAATTTCGTTATATTATTAACACAATGAACATAGAGATAAAGAATATCCATGCAATACAATCATTAGTTGCATATCACAGTGATAAAGTGATTTCAATTGCTGGAAAAGCAGATAATTTAAAAGCTAAAGAAATTCTTGAATTGGCTCATAAAAAAAATATCAAGATTAATATTAAGGACAATAAACTTATTGCTTATTGTAAAGAACCAAGTGTTAAAGACCTGAAAAGCAGTGATTATAATCTTGGGAAATTAGTTTTAATCCTCGACGAAGTTCAAGATACCAGAAATTTAGGCTCTTGTTTAAGAAGCGCATCTTTTTTTGGAGTGGATTCAGTTATTATCCCTAAAAATAACTCTGCTGAATATTCTAATCCAGCTGTGATTGAGACTTCTACGGGTGGTGTTTTTAACCTTGATTTATATAAAGCAACGAATATTGCAGAAACAATCAAAAAGCTTCAAGAGAATGAGTACTGGGTTTCAGGTTTCTCAGAACATGCAGATGAAATGGTAGAGAATAAAGACTTTTCAGAAAAAAATGTGCTGGTATTCGGCAATGAAGAAAAAGGCATACGATCCTTAGTGGAAAAAAGCTGCGATGACATTCTGAAAATTTCTCAAAAAGGCAATGTATCATCCCTAAATGTCTCAGTTGCAGTTTCAATAGGACTTTTTACTGTAAGCAATAAACTGTGATATTAAATTCTTATTTAATGCACTAAAATATCAAACCTATGTTAGCTCAAAGAACGATTAGAAATAAAACGTCTGCAACAGGTGTCGGGTTGCATACTGGTGTAAAAGCAACGCTAACTTTACATCCTGCAGACCCAGATACTGGAATACTATTTAGAAAAATTGAAGGCAATAAGGTAATTGAAATCCCTGCTCAGGCAAATTTTGTGGGAGATACTACTTTATCGACAACACTCGAACATGAGGGAGCTGAAATAGCAACAATTGAACATCTAATGTCTGCTTTAGCGGGAGTTGGTGTGGATAATTGCATCATCGATTGTGATGGACCGGAAATTCCAATTATGGAGGGCAGCTCTACTCGATTTGTTTTTTTAATTCAGGCGGCTGGTATCGTTGAGCAAAGTGCTGTTAAAAAATTTATCTATGTTACAAAGTCCGTTCAAGTGCAAAGAGACGACGCAATAGCAAAAATCAAACCCTATAAAGGTTTTAGGGTTTCATTTGGCCTAGAATTTGATCATCCAGTTTATAAAAAGTATCCACAAACTGCTTCAATTGATTTCTCTCAAACATCTTTTATTAGACAAGTTAGTAGAGCAAGAACCTTTGGTGTCTATAGCGATTTAGAAATGCTTAAAAAGAATAATAGAGCATTAGGAGCAAACCTAGATAATGCTATCGGCATTGGTGATGAAGATATTCTTAACGAAGGGGGTTTAAGATTTGCCGATGAATTTGTAAAACATAAGATGCTGGACGCAATTGGCGATTTGTATTTACTAGGACACAATTTAATCGGGGAATTTTATGGTTTTAAATCCGGTCATGCGTTAAACAATCAGCTTCTAAAAAAAATTGAAAGTGAAAATGCTTATAAAATAATAGAGATTGATGAAATCAAAGATGCTCCTATTAATTACTTAAAACCTGTATCTGAAGAAATCGCATAATGTTAAACATCCTTGGAAATCTGTTTAAATCCACTAACCAAAGACGTGTTGATGGTTACGAGAAAATTGTCAAAAAAATTAATTTAAAAGAAGATGAAATATCAAAATTCTCAATAGAAGATTTCCAAAAGATCAATGCAAATGCAGATGAAGCTCTAATAGATATCTTTGCCGCAGTCAGAGAAGCTTCTAAAAGAACAATTGGCCTCAGACACTACGATTGTCAATTAATTGGTGGACTCGTTCTTAACGATGGAAATATCACTGAAATGAAAACTGGAGAAGGTAAAACTCTAGTAGCTACCCTGCCAGCTATCTTCAATGCATTATTAGGTAAAAAGGTTTATGTGGTAACAGTAAATGATTATCTTGCTGAAAGAGATGCCAACTGGATGAAGCCAGTTTATGAATATTTCGGTTTGAGTGTCGGTGCTTTGACTTCAGCACAAGATTTTAAAGATAAACAAGCAACATATGAATCAAACATCGTCTATTGCACAAGTAGTGAATTAGGTTTTGATTATTTAAGAGACAATATGGTTTTATTTAAAAATCAAAAAACGCAAAAAGATCTTAATTTCGCAATTGTTGATGAAGTTGATTCAATATTAATTGACGAAGCAAGGACACCATTAATTATCTCAGGCGCAACAGATGACGATGCTTCCGCATATCCTGTTTTCCTAAAGTTACTACCAAACTTACATCGTCAGATGAGAGAGGGTACAGAAGAAGAGCCCTTGAAAGATAATGAAAAAGGTGATTTCTTAATTGATGAAAAGCTTAGATCAGTTGAATTAACTGATGATGGTTTCGAAAAAGTTGAAAACTTTCTTGTTAATAGAAATTTAATTAAACCTGATGAAAGCCTTTATACAACAAACAATTTAAAATTTCTGAAATACATACAAGCAACACTAAAGGCTAATTTATTATTCGAAAAAAACATACATTACATGGTAGAAAATAACAAAGTTGTTTTAATTGATGACAATACCGGAAGAAAACTTCCAGGAAGAAGAGTTTCTGAAGGGGTGATGCAAGCTCTTGAGTGTAAAGAACGTGTACCAATTCAACAAGAAACCCAAACTTTAGCCTCAACTACTTTTCAAAATTTCTTTAGACTATTCGATAAAATCTCTGGTATGACTGGAACGGCTGATACAGAAGCTGCTGAATTTAAAGAAATTTATGGCATGGATGTTGTGGTGCTACCAACAAATCAAGAAATGATTCGGAATGACGTGAACGATGTAGTTTATGTAAATGAAGCAGACAAATTTAATGCACTCGTAAATGAGATCAAGGAAATTCATGAAAAATCAGCACCAATTCTTGTGGGAACAGCCTCAATTGAAAGTTCAGAAAAACTTTCAAATAGATTAAAAAGGGAGGGAATTAGGCATAAAGTCTTGAATGCCAAATTTCACGAAAAAGAAGCCATGATAATCGCAGAGGCAGGTAGACCAGGTGCAATCACAATAGCAACAAACATGGCAGGAAGGGGTACTGATATTGTATTAGGTGGTAAGCAAGAGGAGCATGATCAAGATTGGGAAGAAAAACACAATCAAGTAATAGAAGCAGGTGGCTTACATGTAATTGGTACAGAAAGACATGAATCAAGAAGAATCGATAATCAGCTTAGAGGCAGGTCAGGCAGACAAGGTGATCCAGGTTATTCAAGATTCTTTTTATCATTGGATGACAATGTTTTAAGACTTTTTATTGATGAGAATAGGAAACAGCTTTTTTCAAGGCTTAGTGATGGAATGGATGACAGCAGCATTGAACATCCACTACTGAATAATGCTATAGCAAACGCTCAGAAAAAAATTGAGAATAGAAATTTTGAAATTAGAAAACAAATCCTTGAGTATGATGACGTCTCTAATGATCAAAGACTAACAATATACAAGCTAAGAGATTACTTTCTCGAAGAAAATGATTCTGAGAAATTACTGTTTGAATATTTAGATAATCTTCTTGAAAAAACAGCTGATAAACTGCTTCCTGAAGATCAAAACTCAAATTGGAAATTTGATAATTTAGACAAAACTCTCACCCAATCCTTAGGAGTTAGCCCAGATTTTAATCTTTTAGAGAAAAATGGATTGAATTTTGGAAAAGTAATGGATTATATGAATAATTTTTATCAAAAATATTATTTTGAAAAATTTGGTCCACTTAAAGAGAGGAAGGCAGAACTAGAAAGACAAATTGCTATTCAAGTCATGGATGCAGCGTGGAAAAGACACCTTCAAAATATCGATTCCTTGAGAAGTAATATAGGTTTAAGAGCATATGCACAAAGAAATCCTATTAACGAATTTAAAAAAGAATCATTTTACTTATTTGATGCGATGATTGAATCCTTCAAAGATGATATTGTCAAAATATTATTTAATATAAAAATACAAACGATGAGCCCTAAAGAATTTGAGGAACACAAAAAGCGCAGAGAGCAAAACAAAGCACCCTAGTCATTATCTTGATCTTCGAAAGTTTCAATACCTACTTCTTCATTTGCCCATCTTAAAAAATCTATACTCTTACAGGCTTTTGAGCAAAATGGTTTAAATTTTGAATCAATTTCGACAATTTTTTTACAACTTGGGCAAGTTAAGTTAATTTTTTTGTTCATTTGCTAAGTCTGTATAAAGCTTAAAATAAAAGTCTAATTTATATTGAAATTCATCGAGCGAACCATCATTTACAATAAGGTCTGAGGCGAAACAATTTCTTTCATGCCTTGAAATTTGATTATTAATCATACTTCTTGCGATTTCTTCAGGACATCCATCTCGTTCAGATATTCTGGATAATTGTATATGTTCCGGAGCATCAACAACTAAAGTTCTATTGAATTTGTGTTTTGCGCTCCATAACGGCGCAGAGTAAATACACCAAATAGATTGAACATTTTCTAATTTAGTTAAAACTTCTGTTTGAATCATAGGATGCATTAAATCTTCCAGCCACTTTTTATTTGCTTCATTTTTAAATGCTAATTCTCGAAGGATTTTTCTATTAATACTTCTATCATCATTTAATATTGCTTTTCCAAATTTTTTTATTATTTTTTGATACCCTTCAGCTCCTTCTTTTTGCAGACTCCTTGAAATCTCATCAGCATCAATGATTTCTATACCTTTACTGAAGAAATAGTTAGTGGCCGTGGTTTTACCTGAAGCTACTCCACCCGTTAAGCCAATAATGAACATAATATTATCCTAAGGTAATAAAGCAGCTTTTTATAGATCAATCAAACTCAACACCTTGAGCTAATGGCAGTTCTTCACCATAGTTTATTGTTGCTGTTGTTCTTCGCATGTATGCTTTCCAAGAATCTGATCCTGATTCTCTACCGCCACCTGTATCTTTTTCACCACCAAAAGCACCACCTATTTCTGCTCCACTAGTTCCAATATTTACATTGGCAATTCCACAGTCTGAACCTTCTGGACCTAAGAAAAATTCTGATTCCCTCACATCATTCGTAAAAATTGAACTACTAAGACCTTGTTTAACTGAATTTTGAAGGTTTACAGCATCTTTTAATTCCGTAAAAGGCACAACATATAAAATTGGTGCAAAGGTTTCTTCGTGCATTTCATCAATATGTTCATTCGTTTCAACAATTGCTGGTGTCACATAAACTTCTGTCGCATGATCAATTCTGTCTCCACCAGTAATAGTCAATCCTTTTGATCTGCAAGAGTTCAGTTTTTCCTGCATTTGTTTAAAACTTTGTTCAGAAATTAATGGTCCAACTTGTGTATTTCTATCCATTGGATCCCCAATTTTAAGCTTACTAAATGATTCTTTTAGTTTTGTTAAAACAATGTCATGAACTTCGCTATGCACAAATAATCTTCTTAATGTAGTACATCTTTGACCAGTAGTGCCAGCAGCAGAAAAAGTAATACCTTTGATAGTTAAATCTAAGTCAGCAGATTTACATACAATTGCTGCATTATTGCCACCTAACTCCAATAGAGATCTACCAAGCCTCTTTGCTACTTTTGGCGCTAATGCTTTACCCATATCACAACTGCCGGTTGCTGAGAAAAGTGCAATTCCTTGATCTTCAGCTAGTTCAATTGCTGCCTCATTTCCTCCTTTTTTAATTAAAACTAAATCTTTGTGCTCATCGGCAACTTCATCCCAAATTTTTTTTACTAAATCTGCACATCCTTCAGCATGAGGGCTTGGTTTCCAAATAATGCTATTTCCACAGACAGCGGCAAGACAGAAATTCCAACCGAAAACGGCAACAGGAAAATTAAAAGCTGTCACACATCCCACTACTCCAAGTGGTTGCCATATTTCTTGAAGTCTATGCTCAGGACGTTCGCTTGGCATTGTCAGACCGTATAATTGTCTGCTTAGTCCTGTTGCAAAATCACACATATCAATAACCTCTTGAGTTTCACCTTCTCCTTCAGAGATAATTTTTTTCGCTTCTTTAGTTATTTGTTCAGAGACTTCTAGTTTTTTCTTTCTTAATGCTTCCCCAAATCTACGGATATACTCACCTCGAGTCGGAGCTGGTAATTTGCGCCATTTTAAAAAAGCTGAGTGAGATTTTTTTGTAATGCTAATTGTTGCTCCTATTTATTTCTAGAAGCATCTCGTAATGCTCTAAATTCGCTCTTTATATACCAGTTTGGGTACTCCCCAGAGTTAGCTAAATCATCTATGAAATTTGTAAAAATATCCATGTCTTGTTCAATACCTTCCCAGTCCCAGTCATCTCTTACTTCATCTGATGGTTTGTGGTAATCATTGGCAGTATAATTCCTAGCTAGCTCCATCCCCTTCTCTATTCCACCATTTACAAGATCTATCCCTGGATCAGCATAAATCATAGGTATACCTTTTTTTGCAAAATTTATGTGGTCAGATCTATAAAAGAATCCTGCCTCTGGAGACTTATCTGGTGCTAAATATTTACCTTGAATTGAAGCATGTTTATCAAGAACAGCCTCTAGCTCTGAAGCACCATAACCAATAATTGTGATGTCTTTTGATTTACCAATTGCAGGAAAGGCGTCTAAATTTAACCCTCCAATCACATTACGATATTCAAAAGGCGCATTTTCAACAAGATATGCAGATCCTAGTAAACCTGACTCTTCAGCGGTAAGACCAATAAATGCTACTGATCTTTTTGGCTTTCTTTTAGAGAACGTTTCAGCCATATGCATTACAGCAGCTGTTCCAGTAGCATTATCTACTGCGCCATTATAGATTTGGTCGCCTTCAAGGCTTGCATCAACTCCCATATGATCCCAATGACCCATTATTAAGACAAATTCTTCAGGGGCTTCTGATCCCTCAACATATCCAACAACATTATGAGAGTCAGAAGTTCTTATAGAATTAACCATTTTAGAACTCAGCTTCATACCTTCCATTGAAACAGGCTGAAAATCTTTAGAAAGTGCTAAACTTTTCATCTCATCATAACTAGAGCCTAATTCAGCAAACAACTGTTCAGCTAAATCAAGGGTAATCCACCCTTCAAGGGCTGACCTATCTAAATTACGATCTGCAAAAGTGAGATTTAATTGTTCACCAGACCAACCATTTTCGACAACACCCCAGGGGTAAGAAGCAGGAGCAGTTTCATGAATAATCAAAACTCCAGCAGCACCTTGTCTGGCAGCCTCCTCAAATTTATAAGTCCATCGGCCATAGTAAGTCATAGCTTTACCGTTGAATTCAGTTCCTTTAAGCTCAAATCCAGGATCATTTATTAACATAACAACTGTTTTGCCTGTTACATCAACTTTGTAGTCATTCCAATCATACTCAGGAGCATTTACACCATAGCCCACAAATATCAAATCACTATCATCAAAAGCTACTTCTTCTATCTGTCTAGTTGTTCCATAAACAACATCTGTCCTGTAATTTAAATCAAGCATTTCCCCATTGACCGAAAGATTAAAAAATGACTCATCAACAATTAAGTTTATACCTGTGAGATTAACGGGCATTAAGTAGGATCCACCAAAAGATTTTAATCCCAAAGATTCAAAATGACTTGCAATATAATTCTTTGTTTTTTCCCCACCTGCAGTGCCAGGAGCTCTGCCCTCAAACTCATCTGAAGCGAGAGTTACGACATGTTTTTTATATTTTTCAAACTCTGACTCAGGTGTACATCCAGCAATTAGAAACATTAAGAATAGATAAGATAATTTTTTCATCATTTTTGAATTATAAAACATTTAGATAAGATCAGTTTTATTTTATTCAGCGACTTCGGTCATCTCAACAAGGTTAAACGAAACGTTTAATACTCTTGAATCATTATTTAATGAAACAAGAGTCTCATTTATTTGTTGAGTGTTTTGTACAGAATAAACTGCTGTATTTAGTGAAGGAAATACTTCAAGTACATTGAGGCCATAATCTGATTGTATTGAATTATAAAAGTTTGAATCTTTAATTTGAACAAGGATTTTAAGATCAGTTAGCTCAAATGATCCATTGGGCATTTCTACAACTTTTAATGCGGTAAGTTTTTGACCATCCAGAGGTAAATATCTTTCAGCAGTTGTAGCAACTTTATATTTTCCTATGGTAGTTAAAGCATCACTTTCAATGGAGTTGGTTTCATCAAGATAAACTTGAGAATTTAGTAAAACAAACTCATTTTTTGTTTTTGGACTTTCATCCGAGTAAACGATCTGATCAGCAGGTATAGTTTTTGTTGGTATTAGATATCTATCTGCAAAAATAACATTTAGAACTAATATCGCGATTAATAAAAGAACAATTCTCACTATTTTCATTTTACCTGTAATAAACCTCCAATTCGAATCCCTCCCATGCACCAGGACTTAAAACATCATCACTATAATCTAAAACAGTTACTTGCCAATCTCCATTGAGGGCCTCTCCATAAAAGCCTGCCACACCAATGGCCCAATAAAAAGTTGGTTGGCCAGCAACATTTGTAAATGGTTGTAACACACTATGGGTAGTTCCGGACGGTGAGGTAAGGGTTATACCTATATCGTTTAATGTGACTGATTGAGTGGCATTAAATTTTACTTTCAGTCTAATAAACTCGACTATACCCTGCGTACCAGCTCCAGAAATTATATTTATTGAAGCGGACCTGCCCTCTGCATTCGGTATATCAATCGGAGTAGTAAATTCAGCAAGCCTATTTTGAAATCTTTGAGAGCCTAAAGAGCTTTGATCAAAAGTTGCAGCTGCCGCTACTGCAGCGTCAGCATCTGCTTTACCAAATCCATAGAAATTGTGGAATTCATATCCTGCTGCATTGGTAACCCAGCTATGTAGTTCTACTCCATTTCGTACTACACGGTTATTAGCATCAATTACTTCCGAAGTACCAGCTAAAATATGCTTCACCCCTCTATAATCTAATTGTGGGTTCGCACTCATCATTAAAGCCACCACCCCAGTTATAGTTGGAGCTGCAGCTGATGTTCCATTGAAGGTACTTGAGTAGTTGCAATCAGCATTGAGTTCATTTGGTATAAATGTTGTGCCAGGTATATTAAATCTATTATATTTTCTTCCAACTGTGGAAGAATAACCTGCATCACATCCTGATTGATCAGTAGTCATTATTGCAGGGCCTCTATCTAAATATGATGCTGCATTGAAGACATCTTCATTAATCCCGTACTCACCACCAAAACCTGAAACCCAGATCGTCGACCCAGGTGTAGAATATGAACTTTTAACCCCATCAGCGTTTAAAGCAGCGACTGTAATAACTTCTTCAAAGTTTTTTGTATCATCAATTTCGACGCCAGTGCATGAAAGGTTCTGAGATTCTCTATCAGAAGCTCCCCCACAAGGACCGTTATCATAAAAATCATTCCCAGCAGATCTTACGTAAACTTTGCCAGATTCAACTCCAGATCTGTAAATATTTTGTCTAAAAGAACTGATTGAAGGGAAACTGTACGTTGTTTCATCACTACCGTAACTTGAACCAAAACTGCCATTAAAAACATCGGCAACACTTGATAAATCACCTCCAAATGATCTTGAAAAATTAGTTGAAGATTGGGCTTCAAGATAATTATAAGCTACTAGAGAAGCATCGTAGGCAATTCCAACACCACCAACATTATTAAAAGCTTTCATGCCAATTATTCCAGCAACAGACGTGCCGTGATCTCCTCTATTATCTTCGTTGACATCCAATGTTGGATCATTAGTATTATTTAAGAAGTTATAAGATTGTCCTTCTAATACATTTCCTGATAAGTCTTCATGTAATATTTCTAAACCTTCATCGACAATAGCTACCACGACGTCGTTACCTGTATAACCATCAACCCATGCTTGCCTTAGATTTAGATCAGCTCCTGGAATTCCACTATTTGTAGCAAAATTATTTTGGCCTGTATTATTTATTTCCCATAGATAATCAAATAGAGGGTCTGTGTCAGAGTCTGGTACTGAACCTGGTGCTGGTGTTGGTGCTGGTGTTGGTGCTGGTGTTGGTTCTGGAGATGGCCCCGGTGTTGGTTCCGGTGTTGGTTCCGGTGTTGGTTCCGGTGTCGGAGTTTGATCAATAAGCCATGGCTCACCATTATATTTCCAAGTAATCCAGTTTTCTTGATCTATACCACTGGCATCACTTTCGGTTTCATCATTAGTGTATTGATAAACAAAAAGAGCATCAGATGCATCCCCATCAGGTGTAGGGTCTATTGCAAGGTAACGTATATCATCTACTGTAAATACCCAAATATTTTGATCTAAATCATCCCCACAACCTTCCCAATCACATGAGAACTCATTTCTTAGATCTGGCATTATGGCATACGGCCATAAATCTCCTTGGTAGGTATGTGAGTTTGCTCCTTCGTCCAATACGTTGCTATATATTGTGAATTTTCCAGGTTTTACTTCACCACCTGCAGTTGAACCTTCAAACAGATTCTCGGCTTGCAGAATATCATTACACTCTCCCTGCCAGCATACATTTAATTTACTGTAATTTATTACATCACCTGTAGGAGGAGCGGGTGTTGGTGCCGGGGTTGGTGCTGGTGTTGGAGCTGGGGTTGGAATTGGTGAGGGTGAAGATCCTCCACCTCCACCACCGCCACAAGCTGTTAGCACTGCAACACAAGTAAAAACAAGAGCATTTTTGATTAAAGGTCCCACTGAACTTATCTTATAGAAGTTTTACTTACTATTCATCACTTATATAAAGCACATCTATAAAATCAGTAAAATCATACTCACCACTACCGCCAACAGCCTCAGGCAATGTTACCGGTGCAACTGGAATTGTTTGATTTAAATCCACGACCCTTTCACCAGACGGTGCTAAATATAAACTATTTCTAACAATAACTATTTCATCATCAAAATTTATAGCAACTATTTGACCATCAAGACCTCTCATCTGGAAGTGATCAGAAAAATACCAGAAACCAAGACTATAAATGTCACTGGCTTCAGCAGTACCGAAGCCGGTATATATCTGATTTAAATAAGAAGAGGGTACAATATTTTGATTTGGATCGAGGAATAATTGTCCAAACCTCAAGTACTCATCTGGCTTAAGGTCCACGCCAGCGTAACTTATAAAATTATCAGAAGGATCTTTCCACCAATAAGCTTGAACACCTAAAGGCAGAAATAAATTTTGATCTGCATAAGTTTTCAGATCAGTACCCGATGCTCTTTCAATTATTTCTCCTAGTACCTGAGTATCACAATTAAGATAAACAAAATCATTATCGCCTTCGCTTCTAAGTTGACGGTTGATACATGTAGTTGTGGTATCTTCAAGAGAGATTAAGTCTAAAATACTTGAGCCACCAAAAGATTCCAAACCTGATCTCATATTAAGAAGGCTACGAATAGTGATGTTTGATCTATCATCATTTTGCCATTCAGTAATAAAGTCGCTAGCAGATTGATCTATGTTGTTAATTAAACCTTCTTCTACAGCTATGCCAATTAATAAGCTTGTCACTGACTTACCGACAGATTGAGATGTAACAAAATCATCTTGACCCCTAATAACAAATAAAGTCCCAAGAGTTCTTACAGTAGAAGGTAAATTTGCTATTTCATTGTCCGTAATGCCTCTAAAGTCTGATCCTAAAATTTCTCCTTCTCTGCTAATTATTAAAGACTGGGTATATTTTCCATCACCCATGGCGTATTCAAAACTATTTTCCAAATCAAGTTGAGTTGGACCAGGTGCTGGTGTTGGTTCAGGAGTTGGTGCTGGTGTTGGTGCAGGAGTTGGTGCTGTAATTGGAGAAGAATCACCACCGCCACCTCCGCCACCACATGCACTTAGCATGACAACAGAAATTGCTATGATTAAATTTTTAAAAATATTTTTCCCCATTAATAAAATAATAATAGAAAATTACATAAGAAAAAAGAACAAAAAAAAGCCCGATAATACCTACTCTCGCGCTTACGCACTACCATCGGCGCCTCACCGTTTCACTGCTAAGTTCGAGATGGAATTAGGTGGTACCAGTGGACTATTGTTATCGGGCAACTGTGTTTGCGAAACTTTAATAAGAATTTACTTTGAGGTTTATTCAAGCCGATCGAGCAATTAGTACTAGTAAGCTGAATCCCTTACAGGACTTACACATCTAGCCTATCAACGTTGTAGTCTTCAACGGCTCTCAAGGGAGATCTCATCTTAGGAGGGGCTTCCCGCTTATATGCTTTCAGCGGTTATCCCTTCCGAACATAGCTACCCGGCAATGCTGCTGGCGCAACAACCGGACCACCAGAGGTTCGTCCACTTCGGTCCTCTCGTACTAGAAGAAGCTTCCTTCAAATCTCCAACGCCCACAGCAGATAGGGACCGAACTGTCTCACGACGTTCTAAACCCAGCTCGCGTACCTCTTTAAATGGCGAACAGCCATACCCTTGGGACCTGCTCCAGCCCCAGGATGAGATGAGCCGACATCGAGGTGCCAAACAGCGCCGTCGATATGAACTCTTGGGCGCTATCAGCCTGTTATCCCCGGCGTACCTTTTATCCGTTGAGCGATGGCCCTTCCATTCAGAACCACCGGATCACTAAAACCTAGTTTCCTACCTGCTCGATCCGTCGATCTCGCAGTCAAGCATGCTTTTGCTTTTGCACTCTACACACGATGTCCGACCGTGTTGAGCATACCTTCGTACTCCTCCGTTACTCTTTAGGAGGAGACCGCCCCAGTCAAACTACCCAGCACACACTGTCCTTGAAAAAATCAAAGTTAGAAAGTCAATCTTACAAGGGTGGTATTTCAAGGGCGACTCCACCTGAACTGGCGTCCAAGCTTCAAAGTCTCCCACCTATCCTACACATATAAAACCAAATTTCAGTGTGAACCTGTAGTAAAGGTGCACGGGGTCTTTCCGTCTAGCTGCGGGTAAACTGCATCTTAACAGCTATTTCAATTTCACTGAGCCTCTGGTGGAGACAGTGTGGCCATCGTTACGCCATTCGTGCAGGTCGGAACTTACCCGACAAGGAATTTCGCTACCTTAGGACCGTTATAGTTACGGCCGCCGTTTACCGGGGCTTCAATCAAGAGCTTCGCCGAAGCTAACCCCATCATTTAACCTTCCGGCACCGGGCAGGCGTCACACCCTATACGTCCACTTTCGTGTTAGCAGAGTGCTGTGTTTTTAGTAAACAGTCGCAGCCACCTGGTATCTTCGACCAATTAAAAGTTGCCTTCTAATTGGCTAACCTTCTCCCGAAGTTACGGTTACATTTTGCCTAGTTCCTTCACCAGAGTTATCTCATCCGCCTTGGTATTCTCTACCTGACCACCTGTGTCGGTTTATGGTACGGTCTATGTTGGAGCTATTTCTTGGAACCTGTTCACTGCATGCACAATCCAATAAGTGCATACAATTTACCAGATCCGTCACTTCCAACTGGTACAGGAATATTAACCTGTTTCCCATCGACTTCCCCTTTCGGGTACGCCTTAGGGGCCGACTAACCCTGCCACGAAAAGCGTTGGACAGGAATCCTTAGTCTTCCGGCGAGGAGGTTTTTCACCCCCTTATTCGTTACTCATGTCAGCATTCGCACTTCTGATACCTCCAGCAAACCTTTCGGTTTACCTTCACAGGCTTACAGAACGCTCTCCTACCATCATCCGAAGATGATCCAAAGCTTCGGTTTATGATTTAGCCCCGGTAAATCTTCCGCGCAGACAAACTAGACTAGTGAGCTATTACGCTTTCTTTAAAGGATGGCTGCTTCTAAGCCAACCTCCTAGCTGTATAAGTCTATTCACATCGTTTTCCACTTAATCATAATTTGGGACCTTAGCTGTTGGTCTGGGTTGTTTCCCTTTCGACCACGGACGTTATCACCCGCAGTCTGTCTCCCTTGCTAATACTCAATGGTATTCGGAGTTTGCATCGGTTTGGTAAGTCGGGATGACCCCCTAGCCGAAACAGTGCTCTACCCCCATTGGTAATACAAGAGGCACTACCTAAATAGTTTTCGGAGAGAACCAGCTATCTCCAAGCTTGATTGGCCTTTCACCCCTATCCACAGTTCATCCCCTCATTTTTCAACATAAGTGGGTTCGGTCCTCCATGTGATGTTACTCACACTTCAACCTGACCATGGATAGATCGCTTGGTTTCGGGTCTAATTCCAGCAACTAATTCGCCCATTTAAGACTCGGTTTCCCTACGCCTACCTAACGTTAAGCTTGCTACTGAAATTAAGTCGCTGACCCATTATACAAAAGGTACGCCATCACCCCGAAGGGCTCTGACTGATTGTATGCTAAAGATTTCAGGTACTATTTCACTCCCCTAACAGGGGGACTTTTCACCTTTCCCTCACGGTACTTGTTCACTATCGGTCATCTAGGAGTATTTAGCCTTGGAAGATGGTCCTCCCATATTCAGTCAAAATTTCACGTGTTCCGACCTACTCGATTTCACTATATTAAGTCTTTCGCATACAGGGCTATCACCTACTATGGCTGTTCTTTCCATAACATTCTACTAGACAAAATACAGCTTAAGGGCTGTTCCGCTTTCGCTCGCCACTACTAACGGAATCTCAATTGATTTCTTTTCCTCCGGGTACTAAGATGTTTCAGTTCTCCGGGTTTGCTCCACAAAAGTGGTGACATAAATGTCGGGTTTCCCCATTCGGAAATCCTCGGGTCATAGCCTGTGTACTGGCTCACCGGGGCTTATCGCAAGTTACAACGTCCTTCATCGCCTCTAGATGCCAAGGCATCCGCCTTTAGCACTTAATTACTTGAATAAGTAACCTCAAAGTTAACTCTTTGTTCTTTGAAATATATTATTGCAGTTTCGCAAATTGTTCTTTAATAGATCTTACGACTATTGAAAAAGATTTAGTCACTTGCATGAATGCCTTCCGTAAGGAGGTGATCCAGCCCCAGGTTCCCCTAGTGCTACCTTGTTACGACTTCACCCCAGTCATGGACCACACCGTGGTAAACGCCATCCCGAAGGTTAAGCTATCTACTTCTGGTGCAATGCACTCCCATGGTGTGACGGGCGGTGTGTACAAGACCCGAGAACGTATTCACCGCGGCATGCTGATCCGCGATTACTAGCGATTCCGGCTTCATGCAGTCGAGTTCCAGACTGCAATTCGGACTACGAGAGACTTTATCGGATTAGCTCCAGCTCGCGCTTTGGCAACCGTTTGTATCTCCCATTGTAGCACGTGTGTAGCCCTACATGTAAGGGCCATGATGACTTGACGTCGTCCCCACCTTCCTCCGGCTTATTACCGGCAGTTCCCTTATAGTTCCCGGCCGAACCGCTGGCAAATAAGGGTAAGGGTTGCGCTCGTTATAGGACTTAACCCAACATCTCACGACACGAGCTGACGACAGCCATGCAGCACCTGTATCTGCGTTCCCGAAGGCACTAATCTATCTCTAGAAAATTCGCAGTATGTCAATTGTAGGTAAGGTTTTTCGCGTTGCATCGAATTAAACCACATGCTCCACCGCTTGTGCGGGTCCCCGTCAATTCATTTGAGTTTTAGCCTTGCGGCCGTACTCCCCAGGCGGATAACTTAATGCGTTAGCTGCGCCACTGGATCAAATCCAACGGCTAGTTATCATCGTTTACGGCGTGGACTACCAGGGTATCTAATCCTGTTTGCTCCCCACGCTTTCGCACCTCAGTGTCAGTATCTATCCAGAAAGTTGCCTTCGCCATTGGTATTCCTCTTAATATCTACGCATTCCACCGCTACACTAAGAATTCTACTTTCCTCTCTAGTACTCTAGCTTACCAGTTTTAGATGCAGTTCCGAGGTTAAGCCCCGGGATTTCACATCTAACTTAGTATGCCACCTACGCGCGCTTTACGCCCAGTAATTCCGATTAACGCTTGCACCATCCGTATTACCGCGGCTGCTGGCACGGATTTAGCCGGTGCTTATTCTGTAATTAACGTCATGGTTAGATGGTATTAACACCTAACTTTTCCTCGTTACCTAAAGTGCTTTACAACCCGAGGGCCGTCATCGCACACGCGGCATAGCTGGATCAAGCTTTCGCTCATTGTCCAATATTCCCTACTGCTGCCTTCCGTAGAAGTCCGGGCCGTGTCTCAGTCCCGATGTGGCTGGTCATCCTCTCAAACCAGCTAAAGATCGTAGCCTTGGTAAGCCATTACCTTACCAACAAGCTAATCTTGCATAGGCTCATCCGATGGTGAGAGCCGAAGCCCTCTTTACTCCGTAGAGATTATGCGGTATTAATTCGAGTTTCCTCGAGCTGTCCCCCGCCATTGGGTAGATTCCTATGTATTACTCACCCGTCCGCCACTTTAATCACATCCGAAGATGCTTTCTCGTTCGACTTGCATGTATGAGGCTTGCCGCCAGCGTTCAATCTGAGCCATGATCAAACTCTTCAATAAACTGTTATCCATCAAAGATGGAAATTTTTTTTCACATATAGTGAAATTTTTTTGGGCACTCACACGAGTGACTAAATTGTTCTCAATTAGATCGACCCCTTCTGTGAGGGGAATGACAAATTATAGATGTTTCAAAGAAAAAAGAAAGGATTTTTTTGATATATTTTTAATTATTACAACCAGGCTATAGTTAGGTTACGCAATGGGTTTCCCGGCTCTCTTCTCCATGAAAAAAAATGGTCATTTTCGGTAAAAGAACATAGAGAAAATTTGGTCATAATTTGAATGCCATAATCATGTAATTCGTCAACACAAAATTGACGCAAATCCATAAAAATTTTATCTCCATTGCCCACCAAATATGGCCTAATATCGATGCCACCTTCTTGGAATTTTTTTATTAAATCTTGTTTTACTTCAAAATGCTTTTCACTGATGTGAGGACCAATGAATGCTTCTGTCATGCTCTTATAGTTATTTTCTTCTAAAATTCTCCCAATTATCCCTTTTCTTAGTCCCTTCCAACCACAATGTAAACCACAGAGCAGCTCTTTATTTTCATCCCATAAAATTAATGGAACGCAGTCAGCAGTTTTTATTGCATATGCATGATTTTTTTGTTTTGTAATGAATCCATCAAACTCATTTTTTTCACTCATATCATGTCCATTTACTAGGAAGCTGTGTACTTGATTAAACTCCGAGTATGAATTTAATTTGAAATGTGATTTCATGAAATGTGATTTATCACTTTTGCTTAACTCGCAAAAATTTTTTTTACCTTTTAAAGAAATAATAATATTTGGGTTGTTTGAAACTTCCAAAAATTTGTATTCATCAATCTCAATTGTATTCACTCTTCCAATTCCTCCAAAGTTTTTTCAATGTCATTTGGTAACTTAGATTCAAATACAAAATCTTCATTCAAAAAATGGAATTTGAGGTTATATGAGTGTAGAGCCTGTCTTTGGAGTTTATTTATGGCCTCAAGTTCTGTTGGAATAGCATCTTTCCAAGCCTTTATTTTGTTGTAGGACTTATCTCCAGCAATAGGGTGTCCAATATGTTTAAGATGCACCCTAATCTGATGTGTTCTTCCTGTCTCAAGTTCAACATCGAGTAACGAAAAATTTTTAAATTTTTTCTTTATTCTAAAATGTGTTGTCGCCTCTCTACCTCCGTCTTTCACACAGTAAAGTAGTCTATTTTTAGTGTGACGGCCTATTGGTAAATCTATTGTTTGCCCGGAAATAGGCACACCATGAACTAATGCATAATAATGTCTTTGAATTTTTTTGACCTGGATAAGCTCAGTCAAAATAGTATGGGCTTTTAAGTTTTTAGCAATCAACATTAAACCACTCGTATCTTTATCCAGTCTATGTACCAGACCATATCGAGGTATGTCTCTCTGCTCTTTTCTAATGTGCAAGATCCCATTTATGAGTGTGTTATCTTTCTGTCCTGCACCAGGATGAACGGTCAGTCCAGAATCTTTATTAATCACAAAAAAATCTTCGTTTTCAAATGTTATATCGATTGGAATATCCTGAGCTTCATCTTTGCAGTTTGCTTTAAGCTCAAATGTGATTTCTATGACATCTGCAGCTTTAAGCAAATAATTACGTTTAGTTGCTTTTCCGTTAACTGTTACATTACCTTCCGATATTAGCTGCTGAACTATTCCTCTTGAAATAGCATCTAAATTATTGGCTAAGAAAATATCTATGCGGTTGTTAGAATTCTCTTCGTCAACTTGAAATCTTTTTGATATCATTGTTTTTTAAGTTTAATGCAAATAAATATTATTAATGAAAAATAAATTTCTCTTACTATCTTTATCAATTCTTATTTTGATGGGTTGTGCCAGCAATGAAAAAGAGGATGCCGAACCACCAGAAGTTCAGTTATACAGATTGGCACAGGACAGAATAAACGCACAAAATTACTTGGGAGCTGTTGATTCTCTCGTAAGAATAGAGAGATTTTATCCATTTGGAGTTTATGCTGAACAAGCAAGAGCAGATTTAATCTATGCACATTATATGAGTGGGGACTACGATCAAGCTTATGCTGCATCTGAAAAATTCATAAGACTTTACCCTCGGAATACAAACGTTGATTACGCATATTTCATGAAAGGTATGACTGGGTATTACGCAGATGAGGGTTTATTGGGGAATCTATTCTCATTGAGCTTAGCAAAAAGAGATATTTCTGGAGCTATGCAATCTTATGCTGACCTCACAGAGTTTCTGATTAGATATCCTGAAAGTGAATACATTGATGCTGCAAGAGAAAGACTGATATTCTTGAGAAATTTAATAGCAAGTAGTGAATTAGACGGTGCTGAATACTATATGAAAAGAGGTGCATATTTAGCAGCGCTAAATCGAGCTAATTATGTCCTTAAAAACATTCCTAATTCAACTGAAACACAAAGAGCCTTGGACATAATGAAGAAATCTTTTATTGAACTTGGCTACGAAGAATACGCTGAAAAAGTCTCCAGCGTTGAAGCTCTAAACTAAAATGAATTTTGTTGTTTTTGGGGTAATTGCTCCAATTGCATATTTTGTTATTCGTTATCTTGTAAAAAGGCTCGTAATAAATTTTTTACAAGGCTTGAAGAGAAATTCGAATATTAAAAATATGACTAGATGTGACAATTGTGGGAAGTTTGTATCAGAAGATTCTATTAAGTTAGTTGAAGGTAAAAATATTTGCACCAACCCAGGATGTAAAAATAATGTCAAATATTAAAATCATGTCCGGTTTCATGGGTGGAAGAATTATTAAAACTATCCGCAATAAGAATTTAAAACCAACACCTGCTCGAGTTAGAGAGCAAATATTTTCATGGTTACGTCCTATAAAGAAAAATTCAATTTGTCTTGATTTATTTGCGGGCTCAGGATCTCTTGGCATTGAGGCACTTTCTAACGGAGTGAAAAAAGTGGTTTTTATTGAGCAAAACCAGGAGCTATATAATAATTTATATAAGAACTGTCTTGATCTAAATATTCTGAGTGAAGTTAAACTACACAAACAGAGTGCAGAAAATTACATAAGAAGAACTAAAGAAATTGTATTTGATTTAATTTTTTTAGATCCGCCATTCAATAGAAACTATTTAAATTTACTTTTACCAAAAATTATTTCAGATTTTTCAAAGACCGGAACACTTATTTACATCGAAGAATCTAATTTTAATTTTTCAGATTATGATAAGAATCTAAAATTACTAAAAGAAACTTCCTCTGGAAACTCATTCGGAAGACTTTTTGAGGTTACATAGTGAGAATAGCAACGAGATCATCTAAATTAGCTTTGAAACAAGTAGATATTTTCACAAATAATTTTAAAACCCAAGACATAGATTTCGAAATAAAAAAACAAATAACTGAGGGAGATAAAAAAAGTAAAAAAGGGGAAAACCTCTTTGATAAAGCTCACTTTGTTGAAGATTTAGAAGAAAGCCTGCTAAACAATGAAGCAGATATAGCTATACATTCTTTAAAAGATATGTCGTGTCATGATACTAGGGGACTTGAAATATATGCTGCGATAGAACATCCATCAAGATCAGATGTTTTAATCTATAAAGATAAAATCGACTTAGATAATTTAAAGAACATTAAAATTGGAACTTCAAGCTTAAGAAGGAAAAGACAGTGTAAGCATTTTTTAAAAAATGATAATTGTTCGGAGATAAGAGGAAATATTGACACTAGACTTTTAAAGCTTCATGAAGAGAAATATGACGCAATAATATTGGCTAAAGCAGGCATTGAGAGACTTAACCTTAATGAAAATTATATCGATTTGGATTTTTTGCCAGCAATTGGCCAAGGAATTATCGCAGTCCAGTGCAGATCAAATGATAAAAAAACACAAACTTTGTTAGATCAAATTAAAAATTCTGAGCTTCTACAAATGATCGAAATAGAAAGAAAAATTGTCAGAGATTTAAACGCAACTTGTAATTCAGCTCTGTCAATTAGTTCAAAAATTTATGATGGAAAATGTGAAACTAATATGGAAATTTATGGAGAGAATGAGATTATATCTGAAAAATTTATCTCAGACCTTAATTCCATTGATGAATCAATAAAAATTGTTGTGAATAAAATTATCGAAAAAGGTGGTCTCAAACTATTAGATGAAAATTATTGATACAAAGCCTTATTCTACAACTCTTGAATATCATGAGATTATTAATATTCCTCTTTACAAAATATGTAAAGTTAAACAAATAGTTAATCTTTCTAATTATCATAATATTATTTTTCAAAGTCCTTCAGCAGTTATGAATTTTGACCAGATTGCTTTCTTGGAAGATAAAAGAATAATTGCTATGGGTCCTGGTACAAGTAGTCATCTAAGAAAACATAGTTATGTAGCTGAGGTTCCTGAAACTGAATATAGTTCTGAAGGCGTTATTAATCTATTAAATAAATCTGAATTAATTGGAAGAACCTTAGTTATTAAGGGTGAGGGAGGACTATCAAGAATTTCAGAATACCTTAATTCTGCCTCATTTATAACTGATGAACTCAATACTTATAATCGACAAAAATTTGAAAGCTATGAAAAAATAAAGAAACAATTCTCAAACATAGATTTTGTTATTTTTTCAAGTGCATTAGCTGTCGAATTATATTTTGAATATATTCACTTCAATAGAGAGAATATTAAATTTTTGGCAGTTTCTTCGAGAATTCAAAACGTCATTAAATCATTCAATAAAGAATCTGCGGTTATAGATTATTTTTCAGATGATCTTATTAGTCAGATTAAACTTACTTTGACTTAGATTTTGTCATAGAAGCAAAGAACTCTTCATTTGTTTTCGTATTTTTCAATTTTGAAATCAGAAATTCTGTAGCTGCTACTTCTTCTTGCTCACTGAGGACTTTTCTAAGCATATGTACTCTATTTAATTCATCCTTATCGACAAGTAAATCCTCTCTTCTGGTTCCTGATCTAAGAATATTTATTGCAGGAAAAACTCTTCTTTCAGCTATTTTTCTTTCGAGGTGGACTTCCATATTCCCTGTTCCTTTAAATTCTTCGTATATAACATCATCCATTTTAGAGCCTGTTTCTACTAATGCTGTCGCAACAATAGTTAAACTCCCACCTTCTTCAATGTTTCTTGCTGCACCATAAAATCTTTTTGGTCTTTCAAGCGCATTTGAATCTACACCTCCAGATAAAATTTTTCCACTTGCAGGCTGGACTGTATTATAGGCTCTACCCAAACGGGTTATAGAATCTAGTAAGATTACAACATCTTTTTTATGTTCAACTAATCTTTTAGCTTTTTCTATTACCAAGTCTGCCACTTGAACATGTCTTTGTGGTGATTCATCGAATGTGCTTGCAACCACCTCAGCATCAACAGTTCTTTGCATATCTGTAACTTCTTCTGGTCTCTCATCAATGAGTAAAACAATTACATGGGTTTCAGGGTTATTTTTAGTAATTGATTGTGCAAGATTTTGAAGTAGTAGTGTTTTTCCAGCTTTTGGTGGTGAAACAATAAGACCTCTTTGCCCTTTTCCAATTGGAGCAACTAAATCAATTATTCTTGGAGAGATATCTTCAGAACTGCCTGAACCTGTTTCTAATCTGAACCTAGAATCTGGAAAAAGTGGAGTTAAGTTTTCAAAAGCAATCTTCTCTTGTGTTTTTGAAGGTTCGTTATCATTTATAGACTCAACTTGCACTAGCGCAAAATATCTTTCCTGTTCTCTCGGTGGTCTAATATTACCTACTACAAAATCTCCAGTTCTTAAATTAAATTTTCTTATTTGGCTTGGAGATACATAAACATCATCTGGCCCAGCTAAATAAGATCCCCAAGGAGATCTCAAGAAACCAAAACCGTCAGGCAATGTTTCTAAGATTCCACCTCCGAGCAATTCTTTGCCATCCTTAGATATTGTTTTAAGAATATTAAAAATAATATCTGCCTTTTTTTGTCTTGAGACATGCTTTAATCCATGTTCTTCAGCAATATTTAAAAGTTCTTTAGTTGTTTTTTGTTTTAGTTCTAATGCGTTCATAAAATTAAATTAAATTGAGATGTTTGGTGGGAATGAATTATCCGAGTAACAATAATAATGTATTTGTTTGGATTTTAGAAGTTTCTTGTCACTAAATCTTCGAGTTCTTGTAAACTTACGGCACCTATAAGACTATCGACCATTTCCCCATTCTTAAAAATCATCAAAGAAGGGATACTCCTTACATTATACTGTAAAGCTAATTCTCTATTTGCATCGACATCAACCTTGCAAATAGAAAGATTTTCAGAATATTTTTCAGCTAATTCTTCAAGTGTTGGTGCAATTTGTTTGCATGGACCACACCACTCTGCCCAAAAGTCTACTAGAACAAGTTTTGTTTGTTCTAGAACTTCATTTTCAAATGTTTCGTTGTTAACTGATATTGTCATAATTTTTTGCCACCCATTTAGCATAATAAGTTATCACGGAAGATGAGCCTGCTCTGAATAGACTTATTAATGTCTCAGGAATTACATTATGTTCAAATATTTTTTTGTCAATAGCTTGTTGCAACATTGCATATTCTCCACTCACTTGATATGCAAATACAGGAGCATTTACATTAGAAGATAATTTACTAATTACATCTAGGTATGGCATACCAGGTTTGACCATTAAAATATCAGCACCCTCTTGTAAATCTAGTTCTGCTTCTTTAAGCGCTTCTTCAATATTTCTTTTGTCCATTTGATAGCTGGCCTTTGAAATTCCCTCAGTTTTTTTGGATCCAATAGCTTCTCTGAATGGTCCATAAAAATTTGAAGAATACTTTGCTGAATAACTCAAAATAATTGTGTCTTTATTATCAGATTTTTCTAGTGCTTTTCTTATTACCCCGATTCTACCGTCCATCATGTCAGAAGGTGCAATAATATCTGATCCTGCCTCAGCTAAATTCACAGACATACGCTCTAATGCTTCAAGCGTTAAATCATTATCAACAACTCCGTTGTTAATAATTCCATCATGGCCTGAAATTGTGTATGGATCTAGTGCTACATCTGTTATAAGAACTACCTCAGGAAATCGTTCTTTAACTTCTGATACCAATTTACACACAAAGTTTTTTTCATCTAAAGCATTAGTTCCAACTTCATCTTTCAAACTTTCTGAAATATTTGGAAATAAGGCTATAGTTTTAATCCCTAAATTAAGCAATTCATCTATCTCTTCAAACAACGCATTTCTAGAAAACAAAAATTGGCCTTGAAGTGATTCTAAAGGTTGCTTCTCAGCCACTGATTCTGAAACAAATAGTGGTTGTATGAGTTTCGACTTTGATAACCTAGTTTCAGAAACTAAATCTCTGATTATTTTATTTTTTCGTAGACGCCTTGGCCTGACATTTGGAAAAAGATTGTTTAACATAATTACAGTAGGGCAGTAATTATAGCCTACTTAATTATTTTCAATTAATTTTTTTTATTTTATAAATCAATATATACAAAATATAAAATTATATTGTTGCTAAAATGTAGCTAAAATCATTGAAAATATATCTAAATTCTTTTAAAGTACGAAAAATGAAAATTTTAATTATAAATGGCGTTAATCTGAATATGCTTGGGAAAAGAGAGACAGATGTATATGGTACTGAGTCATTATCAGACTTAGAGAGTAAATTAAATGCCTTAAATTACGAAGCTGAACTTGAATTTTTTCAGAGCAATTCAGAAGAAGATATCATAAACAAGATACATTCACACAAAGAGGAAAAGTATGATTTTGGTATATTCAATTTTGGGGCTCATACCCATACGAATATCTCTATAAGGGATGCAATACTCTCTGTAGAATTTCCTTTTTATGAAGTCCATATTTCAAATGTATTTGCAAGAGAAGAATTCAGACATACTTCATTTTTTAGCGACATAGCTAAAGGATCTGTTGTTGGTTTTGGTTTTGATGGTTATGAATTTGCGTTAACAAAAATTATGAGAGGAAAGAATGGATCTTAGAAAAATAAAAAAATTAATAGAAATGCTTCAAGAATCTGATTTGAATGAGATAGAAGTCAAAGAAGGTGAAGAGAGTGTAAGAATAAATAGAAAAAAGGAGAGTATTATACAAACAACTGCTCCTTCAACACCCAAAACGGATCAATTAGAAAAGAATGATGGTGAAAATACCTTTGAATATGATAATCATGAGAAAATAGTTTCTCCAATGGTCGGTACTTTTTACAGAAAACCAGCACCTGATAAAGAGCCTTTCATAGAAGTGGGCCAGATGATTAAAAAAGGTGAGACCGTATGCATCATTGAAGCTATGAAAATGATGAATCAAGTAAAATCTGAATTTGATGGAAAAGTAATATCAATCAATATTGGTGATGGAGAACCAGTAGAGTTTGGTCAAGAGTTAATATCAATTGAAAAATCCTAAAAAAATACTGATTGCAAATAGGGGGGTAATTGCAATTAGAGCCTTAAGAGCAGCAAAAGAACTTGGATACGAAGTAGCTTCAGTCTATTCAACAGTGGATAAAGATCAGAAACATCTGAAATTATCAGATGAAGCTATTTGTATTGGCCCAGCAACGGCTAAGGATAGTTATATGAATGATGCAGCTATTATTTCTGCCGCAGAGTTAGTTGGAGCTAACGCAATTTATCCTGGTTTTGGTTTCTTAGCTGAAAACGCGTCATTTGCAGAGAAATGTAAAGAAAGTGGTTTTGAATTTGTTGGGCCTGATTCAAAAGTAATTGAAGTGATGGGAGACAAGATTAAAGCTAAAGAACTTATAAAATCTCTCGGAGTTCCAACTGTCCCAGGTTATGCAGGAAAAATTGAATCCCAGAATCAAATTGAGAATATAGTTGAACAGATTGAATATCCTGTGATAGTAAAAGCTTCTGCAGGTGGTGGCGGCAGAGGAATGAGAGTAGTGAATAAAAGAGATGAGCTTTGGGACTCAATAATTGGCGCTCAAAATGAAGCTAAGGTAGCATTTGGTAACGATGAGGTATTTATTGAAAAGTATCTTAAAAAACCAAGGCACATTGAGATACAAATATTTGGTGATGGCAAAGGTAGAGTAGTTCATTTGTATTCAAGAGACTGCTCTTTACAAAGGAAATATCAAAAAATTATTGAAGAAGCGCCTGCAAAAAATCTAAATCAGGAGAAATTAAATGAAATTCAAAATATTTGTGTAGCAGCTTGCTCCGAACTTAAATATAAAGGTGCAGGAACACTAGAATTTCTCTACGAAGATAATGAATTTTATTTCATTGAGATGAATACAAGAATACAAGTTGAACACACAGTGACAGAAATGATTACTGGAGTTGATTTAGTTCAAGCTCAGCTTTTATTAGCTCTTGAAGATAAATTTGATTTAGATCAAGAGAAGTTAAAAATTAATGGTCACGCAATGCAGTGTAGAATTAATGCAGAAGATCCAAAAACTTTTATTCCCTCTCCAGGCAAAATTACCAGAGTACATAGGCCTGGTGGCTATCATGTTAGATTTGAATCACAGATCTATAGTGGATATGAAGTGCCAACTAATTATGATTCACTGATTGCAGAAGTCATTGTAAAAGATGGAGATAGAAAAAATACTATTAATAAGATGAGAATGGCGTTGACTGAATTAGTGATTGAGGGCATAAAGACGAATCAAGCACTACACCTTAAAATTCTTGAAGACGAAGGATTTCAGAATATTAATTACTATATTAAATATCTCGAGGATGAACTGATCTGATGAAAGAGTTTTATGATTACAAAGAAATAGAAAAAGAAATTCAAGATCTTTGGGATCAAAAAAAACCTTATGAAGCAAATATAGATACAACCAAACCAAAATTTTACTGTCTGTCAATGTTGCCATACCCTTCAGGCAACCTTCATATGGGCCATGTACGAAACTACTCTATTGGAGATGCCGTCTCTAGATATAAAAAACTAAAAGGATTTAACGTTTTGCAACCTATGGGTTGGGATGCATTTGGCTTGCCTGCAGAAAATGCAGCAATTGATAAAAAAGTTCACCCGCAAGAATGGACTAAACAAAATATTAAACACATGAAAGAACAATTAAATTCATTAGGTTTTGCTTATGACTGGACCAAAGAAATAAATACTTCTGATAAATCCTATTATAAATTCGAGCAACAATTATTTCAGGAGTTTTACAAAAAAGGTCTCGCTTACAGAAAAAAATCATTGGTAAATTGGGACCCTGTAGACATGACAGTACTTGCTAATGAACAAGTAATTGACGGTAAAGGCTGGCGAACTGGTGCAGAAGTTGAATTGAAAGAAATTGAGACTTGGTTTTTAAAAATTACTGCTTACGCAGATGAGCTTGAAGAGGGGCTTGAGAAGATTGATTGGCCAGAGAATGTTAAAAATATGCAAAAAAATTGGATTGGAAAATCTAGAGGTACAGAAATTTCTTTTGAAACAGAACGGGGTGATGTCTTAAAAGCTTTTACAACAAGACCTGATACTTTATTTGGTGTGACATTTTTTGGAATATCTCCAAATCATCCTTTTGTTACTAAACTTAGCAATAGTGATGAAAACATAAGTAAATTTTTAAACGATGCTAAAAAAGTTTCCTCAGCAGAAGCTGATCAAGTCAAAGCTGAAAAGCTTGGTTATAAGACTAAAGTAAATATCATTCACCCACTTTCAAAAAAATTAGTTCCTTTGTGGATAATAAACTATGTTCTTATGGATTATGGCACTGGCGCCATTATGGGTGTTCCCGCACATGATGATAGAGATTATGAATTTGCAAAAAAATATAACATTCCAATTTCGCAAGTTATAGATACAGAAGAAAAACTTCCCTACTCAGGAACTGGTTCACTAATTAATTCAGGTGATTTTAATGGACTTTCTTCACAAGAAGCTTTCGAAGAAATTTCTGAGAAATTAATTAAATTAAAACGAGGTGAAATACTTTTTCAATACAGATTAAGGGATTGGGGCATAAGTAGGCAAAGATATTGGGGCTGCCCTATTCCAATGGAATATAAGGATGGAAAAACTTTTCTAGCAAATGACTTACCAGTTGTCTTGCCAGTCAATAAAAATGGCTCTTATAAACCTCTGCATCAAAATGAAGACTTTCGATTTAAATCAAATGGCTATGAACGAGAGACAGATACTTTTGATACTTTCATGGAATCGTCATGGTACTTTGCTAGGTATACATCAGCACAAAACAAGAAAGAAATATTCGATAAAAATACAGAATATTGGCTTCCTGTTGATCTGTATATAGGAGGAGTAGAACATGCAATTTTACATCTCTTATATTCAAGGTTTTTTTATAAGGTTCTTCGTGATATGGGTATGGTTAATAACGATGAGCCATTTAAAAAACTCCTCACTCAAGGAATGGTACTGAAAGATGGTGCAAAAATGTCAAAATCTAAAGGGAATACTGTAGATCCCAAAGAGTATATAGAAAAATATGGTGCTGATTCTATTAGAACATTTATGATATTTGCTAGCCCTCCTGAACAATCACTTGAATGGTCTGACAATGGCCTTGAAGGATGTCATAAATTTTTGAAAAGATTATGGGCTTTATCATTGAAAATAAACTCCTTAAGTGATGATGCATTTTGCAATTCTGAGAAAACTTTAAATGATGAATGCAAAGATTTATTTATAAAAATTAATGATGACTATGAAAAAAGGTTAAATCTAAATACTGTAGTTTCATCTTGTATGGAAATACTCAATGCCATCAACAAAAAATTTGATGGAGAAAAAGTTTTATGCAATAAAAATGATTTATACACTTGTTATGATTTTTTATTGTTAGCTTTATCTCCAATAGCTCCACATATCACTGAGAAACTATACAAAATTATCCTAAATAAAGATATCCAAGTAGCTGCCTGGCCAAATACTGAGTTTTTTCAAAAGCATGAAACGGAGGTAAAGTATCTAGTCCAAGTTAACGGAAAAGTTCGAGCAAATATAGTAATTGAAAGTAATAAATCTGAAAAAGAAGTTGAAGAAATTGCTAAAGAGCATGAAAATGTTTCAAGACATCTTGAAAACAAAGATATAATTAAAGTCATATTTATAAAAAATAGGCTAATTAACTTTGTTCACTCGTAATTTTATAGTTTTAATTTTTTTAAGTTCTTGTTCAATTACAAATATTGATACAAACAATCTTGATTTTGATGATTCATTTTCAAATACAGACAAATTTCAATTTAATAAATGCTTAAGCAATACGACTGAAGAAATAGAGCTTAGCGATCTTCAATTTAATTATTTAGCAGAAAATATTAATAGCCAAGGCCTTGAATTTAATACAAGATATATACTCAGTATTACACTGAAAACAAAGGATTCTGGTGACATGAAACTTGATTCAATGCGTTTAAATACAACTAACTATATCTCAAGCAATATGGCCGATTCAGAAAAAAAAGTAATCAAAAATTTACTAATTTCTGATATCTGCAAATCAATAAACAACTATGCCGAATAAACAGATCAAAGCAATAAAATTTTTAGCTGAGTCTAAATATGAATCTAGTAAATTTTTTTTATACGGAGATGAACATGCCCTTTGCTATAAGTCAAAACATCACTGCCTTAAAGATCAAGATTTGCAATTATTAGAAAAGATATATCTAGATTTAGATGATGATAATTTTGAATCTTTGTTGGATCAATCACTAATGTCAAATAGTTTATTCAATGAAAAAAAAGTTGTTTTCATCTCATTAAATAAAAATAGATTAAACAAAGAACTACTTAAAAAGTTTCAAAAAATTCTTGAATATGAAACTGAAAATATTCTAGTTGTTGAAATTTTAAGTCTTGCGAAAAAAACTATAGAAAAAGATTTAATTAATAATATTGAAGGAAGTGCAATTTTTATAGATTGTTTTCCTCCTTTTGAATCAGAAATTAAAAATTTTTTAGAATCAAATCTGCCAAGCTATCTCAATAAAATACAAAATATCCAAGTTTTTCTTGAAATGTATGAAGGGAATTTTTCAGCTTTATTGAACGATTTAGAAATACTAAAAATTTTAGAAATTGACAATGAAGAGATGGCAATGAAAGTCTTCTCAAATAAAGGGGACAAAAATAATTATAAGTTAATTGAGCATATTAGTAAGAGAGATACAAAATTAGCTTTATCCATAATTGAATCGATGAAGAGGAATGATAGAAATTCTGCAGCATTACTTATTTGGATATTATCTCGCGACATCAATGCAATAAAACATGTTTCACAGGGGAAAAATATTAGATCTCTTGGTATTTGGGAAAATCAAGTGCAATGGTATAAAGAAATTTCTTCAAGGGTTACTTCAAAGACTATTGATAAACTAGTAAATGAAGTAAATGTTGTTGATAGAAAATTCAAAGGCGTACTAAATGGTGATCCGTGGAATGGTATAAAAAATATTGTGTTAAGCCTCTCAGCTTAGACGAATAAAGATTTGATCCAATTCCATAGAATCGCGAACAGTCTCTGAAAAAAACCTAATTCTTCAACCGAATCTAGATAAACTAAATCTGATTCAGCGATAACATTATTTTGATCGTCAATGACCTTTAAAGTACCTGCTTTATCCATTGCATTTATGGGTGCCAAGACTTGGGTGCTTAGTGACAACTCAAAACTAAGATCATCTCGCTTATTTTTTTGCAAGGTCAAAATTATATCTTCAGTCAAACCCACAGAAACATTTTCTTTAACACCAGCAATAACTTGTAACTCTTTGTATGTTTCAAGTTTTGAAAATAATTTTTCTGTTGTGAAATGGCGGAACCCATAGTCCATCAAAGCTGAAACATCATTAAATCTTTTATCATCTTCACTTCCTAGAACAACTGCAACTAATCTCATATCTCCTCTAATTGCTGATCCAACAAGACAATACCCAGCCTGAGAGTGATAACCAGTTTTCGCACCATCAAAAATATCACTTCTCCACAAAAGCCTATTTCTGTTTGGTTGTTTAATGCCTGCATATGTATAAGATTTTTCTGAATAAAGTCTGTAATGTTCTGGAAAATTATTAATTAGTGCACTTGTAAGCAAGGCTAAATCATATGCTGAAGTCACATTTAAAGGATCGGGGAGACCTGACGCATTATTAAATGAAGAATTTTGCATGCCAAGTTGAGATGCATATTCATTCATTAAATATGCAAAATTATCTTCACTTCCTGCAATGTGTTCTGCAAGAGCAACACTTGCATCATTTCCAGATTGAATAATCATACCTTTGATTAAATCTGAAACAGCAACTTTAGTTCCTTCACGTATGAACATTCTAGAACCCTCTGTTTTCCAAGCTTTTATAGATATTTTTGGCGTATCATCTAAACTTATAAAATCCTCTTTAATGTAATCAGCAACTACATAACTCGTCATTAATTTTGTTAGGCTAGCCGGTTGGACTGGTTCATCTGCATTAAAACTTACTAATACTTTTTTAGTATTTGGTTCATACAAGACGTAGCTTCCCACTCCAAGATCTGGTGGATTAGGTATAGCTGCTGAAGCAATAAAGCTAAGTACTAAGAGTAAATTTAATTTTATTTTATTCATCAAACCTCTTTGAAATTTCCAATGCAAGTTGGTGAACTGCCAATGCATATTTGCTACTTCGATTATACTTAGTTATCACTCTAAAGTTATCAAATCCTAAATATAATTTTGTTTTTCCCTGCTCATAAACAAGTAATGGTGAAATTTTTTCCTTGAATTTTTCATCAAATTTAAAACCTTCATTAATCAATTCTGAGGTAGTGATTTTAGTTCTGAAATTATTTAAATTAAAAGGCAGTTCTAATTCAGCAATAGCATCATCTTGTAATTTTTCATATTTTTTACCCACACTAACTTCAGAAACAGCATTACTTCCAGTTTTCCAGCCGTTTTGCTTTAAGTAGTTAGCAACACTTGCAATTCCATCTTTTCTAGAATTGTACATATCTACTGTGCCATCATTATCATAATCAACACCATAATAGTTATAGCTGGATGGTATAAATTGCCCTAATCCCAAAGCGCCAGACCATGAACTCTTTATTGTTTTTGGATCAAGATTATATTTTTTTGACAGAATAAATAATTGAATCAATTCTTTCTGCCAAAAATTACTTTTGGGCTCGAAAGCTCTTGTAAATATAGTATCTAAAGGATTGTAGGTACCTAAGAAACTTCCATAATTAGTTTCACAACCAATTATTGATGCTACGTAGAATTTTGATACTCCAAAATCCTTTTCTACAGATTCTAATATTTCATAATTTTCTTTAATAAATTTGACACCATTATTAATCCTTGAAGATGTTACATATCTATTTCGATATTTAGTCCAAGTTGCTTTGACCTCAGGTTGATTTTGTCTTGCAGTTTGAGCTTTTTTAGATGCTACTGCTTTAGTGAGATAGTTTTCAATTTCTTCTTTTGTGAGCTCAGAACTATCAACAGCAAGCTTCACAAAATTTTGAACATCTTCGCGTTCTAAAATTTCTGCGTGAGTGAAAGAGATTAATAAAAATACTATTAATACACGCATCATTTAAGAAATCCTCTGGAAGTAAAAATTAATCCTAGCATTATAGAAAAGCATAGCAAAGAAGAACCACCCTTAGTAAAAAAAGGCAATGGAAGCCCCACAACTGGGATCATTCCACTAACCATTAATATATTTAATAAAAAACTAAATCCAATTACTAAAGTGCAATACGTACCAATATAATATGGCGATAAATCACTAGTTAAACGTTTTTCAGTCATAGTCAGTAATGTAGTCATAACTATAAAACAGCCGAGCAAAACTAGAATTAAAAATACGCCAATAAAACCGAATTGCTCTGCATAAATCGAAAAAATAAAATCAGTATCAGCTTCGGGAAGAAAATTAAATTCATTTTGTTTACTATTAAGAAAGCCCTCTCCTGAAAAACCACCTGAACCAATACTTATTTCTGATTGAAGTATGTTCCATTTTTCCGATAATGTCTGGTCAGAGGAAAACCAACTTACAATTCTTCCTTTTTGATAGCTTGTTAAACCAAAACTGTAAATTAATGGAGAGAGCAATACCCCAAAAATTCCCATCGAAATAAAGTAAAGCCTATGCATTCCACATATAAAAAGAAACATTAAACCCAGAAAAATATAAACCAAACCTGTGCCTAGATCTGGTTGGGCAATTATTGGTACAGCCGATAGAAATAAAACTAAGAGCAAGAATATTGTTCTGAATTTTGAGAATTTAAAACTATAGAACCTTAGATATTGAATAGCAAAAATGGCATAGGTAATCTTCATAAATTCTGATGGCTGTAAACTTAAAAATCCAAAATCTAACCATCGTTTAGATCCATTTATTTCTTTGCCAAAAATTTCCACACTTAAAACTAAAAGAATGTTGAATAGGAAAAGAAGCCAACCAAATGAAAAAATTCTATTTAGATTAATTTGATTAAATAAAAGAACAACTAAGAGTATGACAAAAATATTTATTAACAGAAAACGTAAAAAATAGTTTATGTCGATAGAAGTGACAGAATAAATTGTCAAAGAACCCATCAAAATAATTATCATTAGTGAGAACAAAATTATTGAATTTCTTAAATTAAAAATCATTCAATAATTCCTCCAGAACTTTCTTAGCTATTGGGCCAGCAACTCTTCCACCACTTTCACCATTTTCAACTATCACTGCTATAGAATATCTGGGATCATCATGAGGTGCATAACCTATAAAAATTGCATGATCTCGAAGTAATGGGTTAACTCTAACCTCATCATATTCTTCTCTTGAATTAATATCGACAACCTGAGCAGTCCCACTTTTTCCAGCAAGTTTTAGTTCACCTGCATTTATTCTGTATCCAGTTCCATTTGGTGAATAAATTACATCAACAAGCGATGATTGGAGTCTGTTCCAATCTTCTTCAGTTATATCTTCTGTTATGGATAATTTATTTTGTTTTTTTGCAACTAAATAAGGTAATTCATACTCTCCTTTTTTTGCTAATATTCCAGAAATTAATGATAAATGTAATGGTGTCGTTAGCATATAACCCTGACCCACTCCTAAATTTATAAAATCACCTTTATAAAGTTCTTTTCCAAAGTTTTTATACTTCCAATCGTCATCAATTAAAGGACTAAATTGATGCGGGTAGCAGTCTTCACAAAGCTTTGACCCAAAACTAGAGGATTTTAAAAATTCTACAAAAAGATTTTTTTCATATCTAATAGATAAATTCATGAAAAAGGGATTTGAACTCTCAACTAATGCTTTTTCTAAATCAGTTAAGCCATGGCCTCCCTCTCGCCATGCATTAAATACTCTTTCCTCTTCTTCAAATCTAAAAAAGCCATCATCGAAAATTGTTTCATCCCAATTTGTGTATCCATTATTTAAAGCAAATATAGTGAGTAGTGGTTTTATTGTTGATGCAGGTGGATATAAGCCCATGAATGCTCTATTGAATAATGGTCTAGCAGGATCATTTAATAGATCTTGATATTGCAGTGACGAAATATCTCTGAGATCATTTGCACTTATAGATGGGGTGCTAATAGCAACAGGAATACTAAAATCTTGTAAATCTATCACTACCACAGAGCCTTTTCTTTCATTCATAAGCTCATACGCAAGTTTTTGTGCTTCAAAGTCAATAGAAATAGATAGATCCTCACCTTCTCTAAATGGCGATATATCTGTTATAACTCTTCTATCACCTCTTGCATTCCTTTGAAAAAATCTTTTACCGTGTTCACCTTGTAATTTTTCTTCGTAGACTCTTTCTAGACCGGATTTTCCGACCTTGCTCCAAAGCTTTGAGTTGTATTTACTTATCCTTGGTGAAAAATATTTAACATCACTGCTGTTTATATAGCCCATGTGGCCAAGAACATGAAAAATTGATGGATGTGAATTGTATTGTCTTTCATAACCTTCAATTACGGAGAACCCAGTAATGTCAGCACCACTTACTAAATACTTTGCGAGATCTTCTTGTGTTAGTTTTTCTATGACAATTTCTGATCTTCTGTACCTAATTGCACTGCCTACCTTTACCCTTAAATCTTCAACTATAATTTTCTCAGAAAATAAATCTGCTAATTTTTTTATAGATTGTTCGCTGGGTTTTTGTTCAATATCTATTGCTAAGGAAAATACTTTTCTATCTTCTGCTAAAACAATTCCATCACTAGAAATAATCCTTCCTCTCTTTGGATAAATATATTCGAAAGCATTAATATTTTGCTCTCTTAGTTCTCTGAGTTCATTACCTTGGACAATCTGCAAATAAAAGAATCTAACAATTACTAATATGAGAATAGAGACAAATACACCTAACAGGAATTTTGTTCTTGTTCTATAAATATGTATTTTATTATCTTTCAATTTTGATGGTATGGGTGATTATTAAATATGCAGTTAGCTCTGTAAACTTGCTCTAGAAGCATGACACGAAAAACTTCATGGGAAAATTCCATATCTGAAAATGAAATTGTTTTTAACGCATTCTTTATTACATCGTCTGATAGACCATACGCGCCACCTACAATTAAATTAACTTTATTGTTTGTCTTATAGATCATGTCAGCAAAAGTTTCTGAACTTACCTTCTCTCCTCCTTTATCAAAACAAATATAGCCTTCGTTCCCAATTTTATTCTTGATGAGTTCACCCTCATGCTTTATTTGCTCCTGCTTAGATCTAAAATTTTTTTTCGTTGGGATACTTATAATTTGAAGACTCATATTTTTTTTAATTTTTTTCAAATAATGTTTTTCGAATGCATCTGCATTTTTAACTTTATTTTGCTGCACATAAAATAGTGAAACTTTCATTTTGTTTTTCTATCCCATAGTGACTCAAGATCGTAATGTTCTCTGGAGTCCTCTGACATGATGTTAATAATCACTTCGCCAGCATCTATAAGTATCCAGTCTTTTGCCTCTGTACCTTCTGTTCCTAAAATTTCAATTTTCTTGCTTTTTAAATTTTCAATGACCTTATCAGCAATAGACTGTATGTGTCGTCCAGAAGTTCCAGAAGCAACCATAATAAAAGACGTAAAAGATGATATTTCCTCTACTTCGAAAGAACATATGTTTATAGCTTTAAGTTCATCTAAAGAACTTTTACAATTTTTTACGATTTCTTTTGAAGACTTGGGCTTAGGTGACATCTATAGAAATTATAATCATTTAATTAACTCATCGAGAATAAGCTTTTGAAAACCTTGAAAATCTCTATTCCCACACATTAAAATAGTTTTCTTTTCTACATTGGCAGAACAAATTAGACTAACATCTTTTTCTGTTATCTCTTTTGCATGATTTGCAAAAATTTTTCTTTGTTCAGGTGAAGCATTAATTATAAAAGTATCTTGATTCTTAAAAATATTTATCAATCTTTTATCGTGAATACCTTTTTTCATTGAGTTAGAGCCCAACTCTACTATTAGAACTAAATTATTGGTTTGTTCTTTTATCATCTTAATAGTTTCTTCAATTGCTGTTGGGTGATGGGCAAAATCATCAACTACTTTGAAATCCTGATCTTCAAAAATAGTCTCAAATCTTCTTTTAACACCTTCATAACTCTTTAGAGAGCTAATCACTTTATTTTTTGGAAGTATTTCTTCAATTGCATGAGCAGCTAACATTTTATTTTCCTCATGAATATTGGAGGCACTTAAAGAAAGGAATCGTAATTTTGTTTTAAACTTCTGCTTATTCAGATTGTTTTTAAATGACTCACTAACTCTAGTATCGTTTATCAAAACTTTTGAATTTGAGGGCATAGTTTTTATCAACTCGAAAAAATTATTTTCAATCATCTCAACATTTTCATATATATCTGCGTGATCAAATTCAATATTATTTATGAGCAATATACTCGGATGATAATGAATAAATTTTGGTCGTTTATCAAAATAGCTCGTGTCATATTCGTCTGCTTCGATAACGAAAATTTCATTATTGCTTATGTTCCATGACTTTTGTAATTTCTTAGGAATACCAGCTATCAAATAATTTGGGTCATAGTTATTGTCTACAAGTGAGTGAGCAATCATTGAAGTAACGGTTGTTTTGCCATGTGTGCCAGATACTGCTATTACTTTTTTGTTAAATAATACATTTTTATATAACCATTCAGGCCCTGAGATAATTTTCTTTTCAAGCCTTAGAATTTGTTTCAAAAGTATATTCTCCTTCGAAATGGCATTACCAATCACATACATGTCAGCATCAGCAAAATTCTTTTCTTCATAACCTTGAAAAAAATTTATACCGCTTGAATTTAATTCATCTGACATTGGAGGATAAACCTTAGCATCGCAACCTGTGACCTCATGACCTAAAGCCCTAGCTATTTGTGCCAGGTTGCCCATGAATGTACCAGAAATACCAAGGAAATAAATTTTCATGCTTTTAGTTATATTAAATGGAGTATAAGATAACTGTGATGAAAAATGCATTCTATGCACAATCTGGAGGTGTTACTTCTGTAATCAATTGCTCTGCCTATGGACTTATTTCAAAATTCAAAAAAGATTTTTCCGAAGCAAATATTTATGCATCAAAAAATGGCATAGTTGGTTTATTAGAAGGTGAATTATATGATCTCAGTAAAACAAAGAAACCTTTAGAAAATCTTTTAGAAATGCCGGGTGGTATCTTTGGGTCTTGTAGGTATAAACTTCCAAGTCTTGAAGATGAAGTTTTTTATAAAAATTTATTCGATCAATTAGAAAAATTATTCATCGGCTATTTTTTTTATAATGGCGGCAATGATTCTGCAGATACTTGCCTTAAGGTAGCGAAAGCTGCTGAAAAATTTGGCTATGATTTGAAAGCTATCGCTGTGCCCAAAACTATAGATAATGATTTAGCCGTCACCGACAATTGTCCTGGTTTTGGTTCAGTCGCCAAATATGTAGCTACATCTGCAAAGGAAGCTTCACTAGACATAAAATCAATGTGTAAAACGTCAACTAAGGTTTTTGTTTTAGAGGTAATGGGAAGACACGCAGGTTGGATTGCAGCAGCTGGCGAGTTGGCAAACAATGCTGAAGAAACTTTTGTACATAAAATTTTATTGCCAGAAGTTAATTTTGATGAAGAAAAATTTTTGAACGGTATAGAGGAAGATGTAAATGCAAGCGGTTATTCTGTAATTGTCGCATCAGAGGGATTAAAGAATAAAAATGGGGAGCTATATTCATCCAATTCTGAAATAGACTCATTTGGGCATAGTCAGCTTGGAGGTCTTGCACCAAAAATTGCATCGCTTATAACCAATAAACTTGGACTAAAAAATCATTGGTCGGTTGCAGATTATTTGCAGAGAAGCGCAAGACACATCTCTTCTTTGACGGATATTGAACAGGCTATTGCTGTTGGAAAGGCTGCAGTGACACTTGCAGCCGAAGGGAAGTCTGGTGTCATGCCAATCATTAAAAGGGTAAGCAATAATCCTTATGATTGGCAAATATCAGAGGGTGATCTGACTGAAATTGCAAATGAAGAAAAAACTTTACCAAAAAATTTTATCTCAGAATGTGGTTTCAGAATCGCTAAAGAAGGTATCACTTATTTGCAGCCTCTTATTCAAGGAGAGAGTTTTCCTAAATTTTATAATGGTATTCCTATTTATGAAGGTTTAGATCTTCATTTAAGAAAAATTTAAGTCGTGAACTTTCTTTTTGAGCAAAGTTATTAATTCTTCGATTTCCTCTTCGTTAAGAAAAGAACCAATCTCAATTTTTCTCTTATCACCTGTGATAAAAACTCTTTTTTTGGTTTTATGGTCCACTATAGAGAACTTACTTAAAAACCTATCGAAAGTTAATGCATTTTTACCTTTCTCCAGTTTAATGTAAAGCTTATCAAGGTAAATTTTTTCTGATTGATTTAACCAGTTTCTATTTGCTTTCAAGACAATAAAAAGAATAAATATTTCAAGACCTGCAAAAGGAAGAATCATTGTTGCGCCTAAAACAAAGAAACCGATAGCAAATGTGAGACATAAAACTGATAAAAAACCAAAAAAGATTAAATTTTGTTGGACCGTTGATGACTTGTTAGGAGTTAAAGTTAAAAACAAGGCATCTTTTGTTATTTTCTTTTTTATCATTATGTTATAAATATCTAATACCGAAATAAGTTAACAAAAGATTTTCATTGTTTAAATTGCACTAATATTGCAGAATACTGTCTAATCTAAAAGAATGAAAAATATACTAAAACTTTTACTTATCAGCCTCTCATTTGAAGTATTTTCAAATGATTTGCTTTCCATTTATAAGGAAGCACTTGGTAAAGATCCGGAGTTTAATTCTAAAAAAGCTGACCTTGCTATTTCAAAAGAATTTTTAAATCAATCAAGGTCTGGATTGTTACCTCAAATGAGGGTTATTGGTGGCACAAATTGGAATGAATACTATCAAGATAGAGCTTTACAGAACGACTATAATACTTTTTCTTATGGTCTAAACATCAGTCAGCCTCTTTTTAGGTTAGATTTGTGGTTTTCTAATAAACAAGCTAAAGAAAATCTTGAAGCGGCAGAAGCACAGTTTGCATACCAACAACAAGAATTAATTATTAAAGTAACCAGAGCATATTTCAAAGTACTGTCAGCTAAAGCAAATCTTGAAGCAAAAATTGCCACAGAAAAAGCGCTAAAAAATCAATACGATTCTGTTTTAGAGAGATTCAATACAGGCTCTGTATCCAGAATTGAATTGGCAGAGGCAAAGGCAGCACTCAATAGAGCTGAGTCTGATAGAGTTCAAGCCGAAGGAAATGTCGACATTAGTTTTGAAGAACTTAATTCTATTGTTGGACGGCAAGTAAAATTAATTACGCCTTTAAATACGTCTTTAGATTACAAAGCTCCAAGAACCGACTTAGAGAATGAAGTATCTAAAGGTCTGGTGAATAACTATTTAATAGTTGAGGCCAAAAATAGACTTGAGGCAGCAGATGCAAATACAAAATCAAAATCATCAAACTATTTACCAAAGATAGATTTAAGTGCTAATGCTAATAGAAGAACATCGAAACAATATACATTTGATGGTGTCGATTCCAACATAGATCTTCCTTTCACAATACCTACAGAAACAGAAAATAGAATTTATTCCATTCAATTTTCCATGCCTCTATTCACTTCAGGGCTAAATAATTCACAAAGAAGACAAGCACTACTGCAAGAGGTTAAATCTGAAGAACAGCTTATTCTTGTTGAAAGAGGGATAGTTCAACAAATTAGAACACTTCATACTGCTCTTAGAACTTCAGAATTAAACATCTCATCATTAAAGGCAGCAGTGGAAAGTTCAAAGGACGCTCTTGAAGCTACAAGGCTCGGATATGAGCTTAATTCTCGAAATCTGATTGACCTTCTCCAAGCTGAAAAGAATTATTCAGAATCAATAAATAATCTTTCTCAAGCAACTTATAATTTTATTGTTACATCACTGCAATATAAACAAGCTATAGGTAATTTAGTACCTGGTGATGTTGTCGAACTTAACAAACAATTTAAATAAGTGCCTGAACTCCCTGAAGTAGAAACAACAAAACGCGGTGTTGAGCCCTACGTAAAAAACGAAACTATAAAGAAAATTTTAGTTAGAAACAATAAATTACGTATACCTTTCAATAAAAATCTAGCAAAAAAAATTATCAATGTTGATATTAAAGAAATTAAAAGAAGGGCAAAGTATATAATTTTCGAATTTGTTAATGGTTACTCAGTAGTCATTCATTTAGGTATGACAGGCAACTTGAGAGTTTCTAAAAAAATTAAGTACCTTAAACATGATCATATAATTTTTTATTTAAGTTCAGGAAATGTCCTAATATACAATGATGTTAGGCGATTTGGACTTATTCAAATTTATAAAACAAAGGAAAGTTATTTTCTATTAGATAACAACGGTCCTGATCCTTTTGAGAAAGAAGCTAACGCAGATTACTTATTTAGTAGAATAAAAAATTCAACTGCTTCAATTAAGTCTATTTTGCTTAATCATAAAATTATTTCAGGAATTGGAAATATTTATGCATCAGAAATACTTTTTGCTACCAACATTTCTCCAACAAGAATAGGTAAAAAAATTAGCTATGATGAATGCAAAAATATTCTGATAGAGAGCAAGAAAATTCTTAGAAAGGCAATAAAAGCAGGCGGAACTACTCTAAATGACTATTTTAACGCTGAATCAAAACCAGGTTATTTTAAAATTCAACTTAAAGTATATGGAAGGGATGGAGAAAAGTGCAAAAGCTGTAAATCTAATATTTCAAAAATTACCCAAAGCAACAGAAGCACCTACTATTGTAAAGAAAGTCAGAATTAGTTTTTAAATTTATTTATCAGTGCACTTTTAATATCAGCATGAACAAATTTTGAAATATCACCTCCATAACTTGCAAGTTCTTTGACCATACTGGAAGAAATAAACGTAAGTTTTTCATCTGGGGTAAAAAACACACTCTCTATTTCAGGATTTTGTGATCTGTTAATGCTGGCAATTTGAAATTCATATTCAAAATCTGACACAGCTCTAAGGCCCCTTATTATAGCTTGTGCATTTAATTCTGATGCAAGATCGACTGTCAGTTTTGAATCAAGACCTATGCAGCTTATGTTTTCTTGGTTTTTAAATAATTGATTTACCATTTGAATTCGATCTTCTAGGGAAAATAAATAATTCTTTGCTGAGTTTTTTACAACAGCAATAATGACCTTATCAAAAATTTTTAATGACCTCGAAAGAATATCATTGTGCCCATTCGTAAAAGGATCGAATGATCCTGGATATATTCCAATTTTCACATATTAAAGTTACACAATTTAACTAAGGAATAAAACTTAATTTATGCAACATTTATGTGAAAAATCATTTATATGTTATTGAAAATTAGCTGATCGCATCTAAAATTAGGTAGTACACATACAAAAGGAAAGGTAACAATGAGCGACGAAACAAAATGCCCAGTAATTCATGGGTCAAACACTAAAACAGCCGGAAGCCATTCAAATGTCAATTGGTGGCCTAAGCAATTAAATCTAAACATCTTACATCAGCATGATAAAAAAACTAATCCTATGGAAGAAGACTTCGATTATAAGGAAGAGTTTGAAAAGATTGATTACAAAGCATTAAAACAAGATTTATATGATTTAATGACCGACTCACAAGAGTGGTGGCCTGCAGATTATGGTCATTATGGTCCATTTTTTGTCAGACTTACCTGGCATGCGGCAGGCACATACAGAATAGGTGATGGTAGAGGCGGTGCTGGCACAGGAGCACAAAGATTTTCTCCATTAAACTCCTGGCCTGACAATGGAAATCTTGATAAGGCAAGAAGACTCTTATGGCCAATCAAACAAAAATACGGCAAACAACTTAGTTGGGCAGACCTTCTAGTATTGGCAGGCAATGCGGCAATTGAGTCTATGGGCGGAAAAACATTTGGATTCGGTGGAGGTCGAGAAGATATTTGGCATCCCGAAGAAGATATTTATTGGGGTCCAGAAGAAGAAATGCTTGGTAACAACCGTTACGTTGGCGAGAGACTTCTAAATAATCCTTTAGCCGCTGTGCAAATGGGATTAATTTATGTCAATCCACAAGGACCAGACGGAAATCCAGATCCAAAGAAAAGTGCTCATGATATAAGAGAAACTTTTGGAAGAATGGCTATGAATGATTATGAAACTGTAGCATTAATAGCTGGTGGTCACACATTTGGAAAGTGCCATGGTGCAGGTGATGACGGTCTTGTAGGTGTTGGTCCAGAAGACGCACCAATGGAACAACAACAATTCGGTTGGAAAAGTGGTTTTGGTAAAGGAAAGGGAAGAGACGCAATAACTAGTGGGCTTGAAGGACCATGGACGAAGAATCCTGCGCAATGGGATAACGGATATTTTGAAAATCTCTTCAAATATGAGTACGAACTTGTCAAAAGTCCAGCCGGCGCCTATCAGTGGCATCCTGTTGATCTGGAAGATGAGAATTATGCTCCAGATGTGGAAGATCCAAATCTGAAAGTAACAACAATTATGCTCACTTCTGACTTGGCGCTTAGAGAAGATCCAGAATATAGAAAGGTTTCACTTCATTTCAAAGATAATCCAGATGAGTTTGCTGATGCTTTTGCCAGAGCTTGGTTCAAATTGCTTCACAGAGATATGGGTCCAAAAAACAGGTACCTTGGACCTGAGGTGCCTAAAGAAGATTTAATCTGGCAAGATCCAGTGCCTGCAGGTAATTCTGATTATAATGTTGCAAAAGCAAAAGAATTAATTAGTGATTGTGATCTTTCAATCCAAGAAATGATTGAGGTAGCATGGGCAAGTGCATCTACATTTAGAAACTCAGATCTCAGGGGCGGTGCTAACGGTGCGCGTATAAGATTCGAGCCAATGAAAAGCTGGCAGTCAAACGATAAAGCTACGTTAGACAAAGCACTAGATGTATACGCAAAGATTGCTAAAGAAGTTAATGCTTCAGTTGCAGATATAATTGTTCTCGCTGGAAATGTTGCGATAGAAAAAGCTTCAGGCGTTGAAGTACCTTTCTTAGCTGGAAGAGGAGACGCGACGGAGGAGCAAACTGATGCTGAATCCTTCAGAGTACTAGAACCACTTGCTGATGGTTTCAGGAATTATCAAAAAACTGAATATTCCGTTAGTCCAGAAGAAATGTTGGTAGATAAGTCACAACTTCTAGGATTAACTGCTCATGAAATGACTGTTCTAGTTGGTGGCATGAGATCACTTGGAATAACTAAAGATAACTTAGGAAATTTTTCTGAGGACAATAACAAATTAGATAACGACTTTTTCAAAAAACTTCTTGATATGAATGTTGCTTGGAGACCAAATGGTAATAATGCTTACGAAGGCGTTGATAAAGTCTCGGGTGAAGTTATTAGAACTGCTTCACGTGTTGATTTAGTGTTTGGTTCAAATTCACAATTAAGATCACTTGCAGAAGTCTATGCGTCAGATGATGCAAATGATAAGTTTGTTAATGATTTTATTGCTGCGTGGAATAAAGTAATGAACGCAGATAGATTTGATATCTAACTAAATTAAATAATATTCAGCTTAAAGGGGCTCTATTAAGAGCCCTTTTTTAATATGGTGGGCCCGGGAGGACTCGAACCTCCGACCAATGGATTATGAGTCCACTGCTCTAACCAACTGAGCTACAGGCCCAATCTCTTTCAAGTAAAGAGGTGTAATTATATAAGAATAAAAATTTTAAGGAATACTTCTTCATTTATATATTAATGTTTTAAGCTATGATTTTAAGATGATTGATTTAAAGGGGATAAAACCATTCGCAGAGGGTGGAAATAGAAAATGTTTTATAAATCCTCATAATCCTAATCAATGTATAAAAGTTCTTCATCCCGGATTACTAGAAAAAATAAATAAAGACAGACCCTGGTATAAAAAAGCAAGATCATTAGAAAGTTTTGATGACAATCTAAGAGAAAAAGAAGGCTATGAGCAAAGAGCTTTAAAATCAAAAAATCCTGAAATTTGGAAGCATCTAGCTAAGTGGTATGGTCTTCAAGAAACTAGTTTAGGGTTAGCTTCAGTTACCGAGTTAATTCATAACAATGGTCAAATTGCAGAAACACTTGAGGACTATCTTTTTAATAAAGGCCTAACTGAAGAAATAAGAACTGCTTTAAAAGTTTTTGAAAAGTGGTTAAAAGAGAATTTAGTGTTGACCAAAAATTTAATACCTCATAACTTGGTCCTTAAAAATGAAGCAGATGAAGTCACGATCAAAATAATAGATGGCTTGGGTTGTCATGCTTTTATTCCTTTACCGCAAAATACAAACTTTTTTGCCAAAATTTATGTAGATAAAAGAATTGAATTAATGTGGAGCAGAATTAACTGGGATATCAGCGGTAGAAAAGGTAATTGGAAATGAGATTATTCGTGAAGGAAGCTTTTTAAGACGTCTGATCTAGTTGGGTGCCTTAATTTTCTTAGTGCTTTTGCTTCTATCTGTCTAATTCTTTCTCTGGTAACATCGAATTGCTTACCAACTTCTTCTAGAGTGTGATCATTATTCATGCCAATTCCAAATCTCATTCTCAGGACTTTTGCTTCTCTAGCAGTAAGCGAAGCTAATATTTCATCGGTAGCATCTTTAAGACCTCTAATTGAAGCATCATCAATAGGTGAATTTATAGAAGAATCTTCAAGAAAATCACCTAAGTTAGAATCTTCATCGTCACCTATAGGAGTTTCCATAGATATCGGTTCTTTTGCTATTTTCATAACTTTCCTCATTTTATCTTCTGGAATATCAAGTCGCTTGGACATTTCTTCAGGTGTTGGCTCTCTACCTATTTCTTGCATCATTTGTCTTGAAAGCCTGTTGAGTTTATTAATTGTTTCAATCATATGAACTGGGATTCTTATAGTTCTGGCTTGATCAGCTATAGATCTGGTAATTGCTTGTCTAATCCACCAAGTAGCATAGGTGGAAAACTTATATCCCCTTCTGTACTCAAATTTATCTACAGCTTTCATTAAACCAATATTGCCTTCTTGAATAAGGTCTAAGAACTGTAAACCCCTATTTGTGTATTTTTTTGCAATAGATATTACAAGACGTAAATTCGCCTCAATCATCTCTTTTTTCGCTCTTAGAAGACCTCTGTATGCTTTATTAATTCTTTTGTTTAAAGATATTATTTGTGTAACAGGCATAAGATTATTTTCGTCAATTTTTATAAGATCTTTTTGTATCCTCACAAAAGTTGGTTTCACTTCATCAATCTTTTTCTTTTTAAATCTTTTATCTTTTGCTAGTTTGGTTAAAAGCCTGATGTTAATTAAATTGTCTTCAATTAGATCTCTTGCCTCTTTGTTAGCTACGCCAATTTCTTTAACTAGCAGTCTCTTTAATTCCCTTTCAAAACCTCCTACAAGATTTTTCTTCTCTGCTGGGATTTGTACAAGAGTATCGAAAACTTTTGAATTAAATTTAATTACTTGAAATTCTTCTTTCAGCTTATTGAGTGCTTTTTGTCCTTTTTCATCTAATTTTTCATTACTTAGAGACTTAAGGTATTTATTGTATTCTCGTTTAATTACCTTAATTTTTGCCTCACATTCTTCAAAAGATATTACATTTGCTTCCTCTTCCTCATCTTCAGAGTCAGTAGTAGGAACTTCTTCGGTATTTTCAAACTCTTGCTCAATTATTTCTTCTTCAGGCTCTTCCAACATAAAACCTGAGATTAAATCTTGTGTCTTCTTTTCACCAATCTTTATTCTGTTAAAGAAATCTAAAATATATTCAATGCAAAGTGGATACTCTGCGCACAGAGACAGAACTTCCTTCATTGCTGCTTCAATTCTTTTCGCTATTCCTATTTCTCCAGTTTTTGTTAAAAGATCAACGCTCCCCATTTCCCTCATGTACATGCGTACTGGATCTGTTGTTCTTCCTGATTCAATCTCTGTCTGCGATAATGCAGCAACGGCGTCTTCAGCTGCTAATTCATCTGTTTCTTCATCCTCACCTAACATGAGCTCATCTTGATCTGGTGTATCTTCAAACACCTTAATACCCATATCTCTGAGAACTTGAGTAATTTCTTCAAAATTGTCAGCGTCAGTTGAACCATCAGGCAAAGTATCTGTTATGTCAGCATGAGTAAGATAACCTTGTTCTCTACCCAACTGAATTAATTGAGCAATATCATTTTTTTGAGTGACTTGTTTATCTGACATGATTTCTTATATGTTTGTGATTATTCAAATTTCAACTATATGTATTCAAATTTTGAATAAGCTCCTCTTCCTGAATTGAGTTATTATCTCTCAAATTTAGAAGTTTTTGCAGATTTTCTTTTCTTTCTTGTGTTAATTCTTTCTTATTGGCAAGATTAATCAAATATTCAGCAAATAATTCATCAAATTCTAGCCTTATTACATCTGACGCTCTAATGAATTCACTAAATACTTCGTCTTCAGTTAAATTTAATCCAGTCATCATAGCTTTAGCAAAAAGAGGTGACTCTTTTCTAACAAGATCTCCTTCTATTATTTGAGTTAGAACTTCTTTAAAAGATGCTATTTCCTCTTTTTTTGAGTTTTTAATAAATTCAAAAAATTCTTCAGTATTTGAACTAAGTATATTTTTGTAATTCTCTGTTAGAAATAAGAGAAGTAAAATTTCATTTTCAAAGGCATCTTTTTTAGTTTTTAATACTTTTTTAACAGAAGTTTTCTTTTCAGGCTGATCTTCTTTTAACAAAATTTCTTTGTTTATATTTAGTTCAGAAGAAAACTTCGTCATAAGAGTTTCTTTTAACATTTCTGAAGTCACCAAAGGCAATAATTTTTTAAATTCGAAAATAATTTGCCTAATATCTTCTGGAGAGTCTAGTTTTTTTCCTCTTTTTAGGAATTGGAAAGCAAAGCTTTCTAGAACCATTGCTCTATCTAATTTTTTATAAAATTCCTCTTTTCCATGCTCTTTTACAAATGAATCAGGATCATAACCTTCTGGTAAAAATAAAAATCTTACTGTTTTGTCATCCACTACATTTTTAAGAGAAATTTGTAGAGCTCGCCATGCGGCTTTGAGCCCAGCTTCGTCGGAATCAAAGCAAAATATAATTTTTCTACGCAATTTAAACATAGAATTCATATGGTTTTGTGAGAAAGCAGTTCCCAGAGATGCCACAGCGTTGTTAATGCCATACTCACTTAGCATAACAACATCCATATAACCTTCAGTTACGATAAAATCTTCAGTCTTGTGATCTTTTTTTGCATTATTGAAACCGTATAGCTCTCTTGTCTTATTGAAAAATTTACTATCCTTAGAATTCAAATATTTTGGCATTGAATTATCAGTAACTCTGCCGCCAAAACCTATAGTTTTACCTGAAGAATTAAGTATCGGAAAAGTAACCCTATTTCTCAGAAAAGGATAAAAGCCCTTCTCATTTTTGAGAAAATTACCACTTTCCAAAATTTCTTTATCAGAGAATTTGTCTTGTAATTTCTTTAAAAGCTCAATTTGATTAAAGTCAGCAAAACCAATTTTGAAATTTTTTGCTGTTTGACCACTTATACCTCTCTTCTTTAAATACTCAACAGTAGATTTATTTTTTGAGTCTTTCAGTGCTTCAAAGTAGTAATTAGCAACAAAATCATTTATGTGATGAATTTTAGAAAAATCTTTGTTACCAAACGTATTTTCTCTAGGTACAGTTACATTATTTAATTCAGCAAGCTTTTCAACAGCTTCAACAAAGCTTAAACCTTCATGATCTTTAATGAATGTAAGAACATTTCCACCAGCACCACAGCCAAAACAATGGAAAATTGCTTTTTGTGGACTCACTACAAAAGAAGGTGTTTTTTCTTCGTGGAAGGGACAGCAGCAAGTGTAGTTATTACCTTTCTTAGATAGTGAAACGTAGTGATTGATCACTGAAACAATATCGGAGTCATCAACCAGCCTATCAATGAAATCTTTTGGAATTGATCTAGCCATCTTTATTATTAAACCAGTCTTGAAAAATTAATTCAGCTGAATGTGAATCTTTCATATGTTTTTTTTTACTATTATCTAAACCTTGTGTCGTGTAGTCTTCATTAACCTCAATTACTTTCATATTAAGATCTTTGACAAAGAAATTTTTTGTTCTAGTCACCCCATCCCTAAAATCTTCACTCATTTTTAGCGGAATACCAATCAAAATTAGGTTAGGCCTCCAAGTTTCAAGTAGTTTATTAAGATTTTCAAAAACAGATTTATTATTTGTAATAACCGGTAGTGGTTTAGTTTGTCCAGTGTAAGTTTCAGCAATGCAAACACCTATATTTTTTGTTCCATAGTCAAGGCTCAATACAACTTTGGCTTGCTTACTCAATACTTCTACCTGCTGCTGTCTAAACTGTCCCAAAAGATTTTTGCTGGATTTAAATCAGAATTTTTATGTATTTCCTGCAGGCATGTAGGTGAAGTAATATTTATCTCAGATAACCAACCTCCTAAAAGATCTACTCCTGCAAAATAAATCTCATTTTCTTTAAGATAGGGGATAATTTGTTTAGCAATTTCTTCGTCTTGTGCTGTAATTGGCTCTATTTTTGAAACTGCACCAGCTGCCAAATTACCTCTAAAATCTTTATCGGATGGAATACGAATAACTTTTTTTGGTAAGAGTTCATAATTTATAAAAACCAGTCTATGGTCACCCAACCTTGCTTCTTCAACATATTCCTGAACGATAAAATGTTTTTTTCCATTTTGGCTAACAGTCTCCCAAATTACACTCAGATTTTTGTCACCTTTATTGATGGTAAAAATTGACTTACCACCCATACCATCCAAAGGCTTAATTACAATTTTTTCTATTTTTGATTCTTCAAAGATTTCCTCTATTTGTTCTAGTGAGTTTGTTACAACTGTTAATGGGATGATTGCGGGAAAATTTAAAATTATCAATTTTTCGTTGTTCTCTCTTAATGCTTTTGCAGGGTTGATACAATCGACACCTGAAATTTCCAACATTTGTGTCAAGTATAAATATTCTTTATTAAAAGGTGGATTTAGTCTATTAATTACAAAATCAAAGCTCTTCACTTCAATTGATATAGTACTTTTAATAATAAAATTAAGTTCACTTGAGTTAGGAAAATCTATTTCCTTACAATCAGCATATAAAGCAGTTTTTTTATGAGTTACATCTTTTGAATCAAAGGCATATACTTGATTTCCTCTGGCATGTGCCTCTTTCATCAGGTAGATGGAAGTATCTTTCTCAAGATTCATTGAGTCAAGGTCGTTTATGATAAATCCAATTTTCATATCTAAATATTTAATCTTGAAAGAGCTACTAAGGGAGCTGTTTCAGCTCTAAGTATATTTTCACCTAAATTGAATGAACATGCTCTATTTTTGCTAATAATTTTCATCTCTCTATCATCAAAACCATATTCACCTCCAGAGACAATAAGGTCGCAGCTAACTTTTTTATCCAAAGGATTATCTGAAAATTGATCAAGAACAATAATATGTTTGAATATATCAAAATTAAAATCTTCTAATGACCTCACAATATTTAAGTCTGGTTTATAGAAATTTTCTGACTGAAGAAAAGCTGATGTAATTATATCATCATACCTTTTTATCTTTTTTTCTTCCTTTTCAAGTTTAAAAGAGTGTTTAGATTTTTCAGAAATATACAAGTAAATTTTTTTGACACCTATTTCAACTGATTTCTGAAGCATGAATTCTAACTGATTTTTCTTTAACACTGGGGCTAACAAAGTTATTGAGTATTTCCTCTGCTTTGTGGATGAGTCATTAATTCTTACAGCATTTTTCCCGTCAAATGTACTAACATATCTGCTTCCCTCCCCATCATGAATAAAAAGAGGCTCACCCTCTTTAAGTTTTAGTACTTTTTTCAGGTAATGTATTTGACTATTGTCTAAAAAATGATCAGTATTTTTATCTAGTTTTTTTTTAATAAAAATTGATGCTGTTCTCATTAGAAAAGCAATTATATCATTTAGATGTCAACCAAGTTTAATACAAATAAAAGAAGCCTAAGAGGTGAAGTCAAAAGAGCAATAAAGCGTTACTATAGAAATTTAGATGGTGAGAGCCCAATCGAACTTTATAATTTAACCATAAGTCAAATTGAGCCACCTTTGCTTGAGGTAGTTCTAAAAAAATGTAAAGGAAATCAATCGCAAGCTTGCAAGATTTTAGGTCTAAATAGAGGCACGTTAAGAAAAAAAATGGCTAAATACGGGCTCCTGTGATGATTAATATTAAGACCGCACTAATTAGTGTTTATGACAAAACAGGCATACTAGAGCTTTCACAAAGACTCATCAAACATGGTGTCTTAATTCTTTCATCAGGGGGGACAGCAGCGTATCTAAAAGACAATAGAATTGATGTAACTGAGGTATCTGAATACACCGGATTTAATGAAGTTTTTGACGGTCGAGTAAAAACTCTTCACCCAAAGATACATGCTGGAATTCTAGCTAGAGGGGAATCTGATAAGCAAGAGCTAAAAAAGCTAGAAGCAAAAAAAATTGACCTTGTAGTTGTAAATTTATATCCATTTGCTGATGAAGTGGCAGATAAAAATTCTACAGAAATATCAATAATTGAGAAAATTGATATAGGTGGACCTGCTATGGTAAGAGCGGCTGCAAAAAACTTCAAACATACAATTGTGTTGACTGATCCAAAACAATATGACCAATTAAGTTTTACGAATTTCACTGTTGAGCAATCAAAAGAGCTTGCTGCCGAAGCTTTTAGCACTACAACTGATTATGATTTAGATGTATCGAACTGGTTTCTAGATAATCCCATTAAAGAAGAATCAAAAAAATTACGATATGGGGAAAATCCGCATCAAGAGGGTTTTTTGCATACAGGTCAAGATTCGCCAATCGATTTTTTTAACCCTCTGCAAGGAAAGGAGATATCTTTTAATAATGTCTCTGATGCACTAGCAGCTTGGGCATGTGTGCAGGAATTTAATGAACCAAGTGTTTGTATCGTTAAACACACAAATCCATGTGGTGTAGCATCTTCTGATAACATTCTCTCTTCATATAAAAAAGCTTTTCAAACAGATCCAACTTCGGCGTTTGGTGGGGTAATTGCGTCTAATGATGAAATTGATGAAAAATGTGCAAGATACATGATTGATAACCAATTCATTGAAGTTGTAATTGCACCAAGTTTCACATCTAAAGCACAAGAGATTTTTAAAGCAAAACCTAACATTAGAGTGCTAAGAAGCAATGAAGTGGCAACTGATATATATGAAAATAAGATGATTCATGGTGTCGGCTTAGTTCAGTCTACTGATATTGCAAATTTTGCAGAAATGGAGCTAAAACATGTTACAAACAAGCATCCATCACAAAAAGAGGTAGAAGATTTAATCTTTGCTATGAAAGTGGCGAAACATGCTAAATCTAATGCAATTGTTTTAGCAAAAAATAAGATGACTCTGGGTATCGGTGCTGGACAGATGAGTAGGGTGATTAGTACAAAAATAGCTTTCATGAAAGCAGAGGAAGAAGGTTTAAATGTTGCTGATTGTGTATTAGCTTCTGATGCCTTTTTCCCTTTTAGGGATAATATTGATTTAGCTGCAAGCAAAGGGGCGCTTCATATTATCCAACCAGGTGGTTCAGTTAAAGATGCTGAAGTCATTAAGGCTGCTGAAGAAAAAAATCTTACCATGACTTTTACTGGGGTAAGACACTTTAAGCATTAATGAAAATTTTAGTAATTGGGCAAGGTGGAAGAGAACATGCATTAGCATGGAAATTATCTCAATCAAAAAAAAGTAAAATTATTTTTGTGGCACCTGGAAATGGTGGTACAAGCACTGAAGAAAAATGCGTCAATGTCAACATTAAGGCTGATGATTTCCCTGGCATAAGAAAATTTATAATTGAAAAACAAATAGATCTTGTTGTAATAGGACCAGAAGACCCACTGGTAAACGGACTTGTTAATTATCTTGAAGATTTAAATATTTTAGTATTTGGTCCATGTTCAAACGGTGCAAGACTTGAAGGTTCTAAAATATTCTCAAAAAAGTTTCTCTTTGAAAACGACATTCCTACAGGTAAAGCTAGTTTTTTTTCTGATCCTGCAAGTGCATATTCTTTTTTAGACAGCTGTGTTTATCCAATTGTTCTTAAGGCAGATGGTCTGGCAGCTGGAAAAGGAGTTTTGGTCTCTAAAAACATTCAAGAAGCAAAAGAATGGGTTGATTTAGTGATGAATAATTCTTTATTTGGTGCTGCTGGGGAGAATATCTTAATTGAAGAGTGCTTGTATGGAACTGAACTTAGTTTTATGGGCATCATGACTCCGAGTGAGTTTATTCCCTTTGAAACAAGCGTCGACTATAAGCCACTTTTAGATGGCAATAAGGGTCCAAATACTGGCGGAATGGGCTGTATATCACCCTCTCCTTTTATGAATGATACTTTAAGAGAAAAAGTAATGAAAAAAGTGGTGTATCCAACAATAAATGGTCTTAATGAAATGGGTGTTTCCTATTATGGTTTTATGTACTTTGGGCTTATGGTCAAAGATGATGAACCGCAAGTTTTAGAATTTAATTGTCGCCTAGGTGATCCAGAAACTCAATGTTTAATGATGCAGATGGAATCAGATCTTGTTGATTGCCTTGAAGATGCCCTTGATAACAAGCAAGTTGCCATATCATGGAAAAAAGGTTCATCTATGGGTGTAGTTATTGCATCAAACGGCTATCCTGAAAAATATAAAACTAAAATACCAATAGAAATAGGAAATTTAGAAGATCTAAAGCTTTTTCATGCAGGAACAAATATTGTCAATAACGAACTATTAACTTCTGGTGGGAGAGTCTTTTCTGTAAACTATAGCGGATCAAGCTTGGAAGAATGTGTCTCTTGTATTTACAACAGGATTGATGAAATAAAATTTGATGGCACTATATACAGAAAAGATATAGGAAAAATTTATGAGTCTTAACGATAAATTAGCTACAGAATTTAGCCATTTTTTAAAAACAATAACATATAAGAATTCTGGTGAACTCGATAATTCTTTAACTGACGAAGAAAGACAGAAATCCATATCACTTATGCGAGTAAATGCTTCTGGCGAAGTGTCAGCACAAGCACTCTATAGAGGACAAGCTTTCTTTACAAAAACACCAGAGGTTCGAAAACATTTAATCAAGGCGGGAGATGAAGAATTTGCACATCTAGAATGGTGTAGCAAAAGGCTTGATGAGCTTGGAGGTAAGAAATCGATTCTCGATCCACTTTATTATGCCGGATCATTCACACTTGGGTCTGTTGCTGCTTTGATTAGCGATGCTACTAGTCTAGGGTTTGTAGAAGAAACAGAAAAACAAGTAGTAGAACATCTTAAAAGACATTTGAAGGAAATGTCTCCAAAGGATGAAAAAAGCAGAAAAATTCTTGAAAAGATGTTGGAAGAGGAGGAAATTCATGGTCAAGAAGCAAAAGATCATGGTAGTGAGGAACTCCCGCCACCTGTAAGAGGTATGATGACTGCAACTTCAAAAATAATGACAACTTTAAGTCGATATTTTTAGGGCAATAAAACCTTTACGCCGAGCTCTACATTATTTTCCTTAAACCAACCTTTATTCATTTCTATCGCAGCTATGATATTTCCTCTAGATGAACAAATTGACTCTAGGCTTTCAGACTGAAGGTCTTTAATTTCCGTAATTTTTTTATCTCTATCAATGAAAGCCACAGATAAATCTATGGTTGTATTTTTCATCCACATGCATTTTCTTGAAGCATTTGGCCAAATAAAAAACATACCTTGATTATATTCAAGAGCTTCTACGCCCATTAATCCATCTGCGCGCAATGCTTTGGTATTTGCAACTTTAAGCAAAATCTCATTTTCACCAATTTTCACTGGTATTAAATTTTCATTAGAACTAAGAAATGCTGTTACGAAGCTTATTAATAGTATTCGAATAATCATCTGTATTAAAGATTGCTGAGCCTAAAACAAATGTGTCTGCGCCAGCATCACAAACTGTTTTAATATTCTCAGTATTTAAACCGCCATCAACTTCCAATCTAACCTCTTTAGAAGAACTATCAATGATTTCCCTCATCTCAGAAATTTTTGGCAGTACATTATCAATAAATTTTTGACCTCCAAATCCAGGATTTACTGACATTAATAAGGCTAAATCTAATTCTTCAATATAATTTTTAACAAAATGTAAATCTTCTGCAGGGTTTACTGCAAATCCTGCAGCACAGCCAGAATCTTTAATCAAAGATAATGTTTTATCAACGTTAGTCGTTGCCTCAGGATGAAATGAAATTAGATCTGCTCCAGCGTCTGCGAACATTTGTACTAAGGTGTCTACTGGTTCAACCATTAAATGAACGTCAATATAATTATTTATGCCGTAATTCCTTAATGATTTGCAAACCATTGGTCCAATGGTTAAGTTTGGGACGTAATGATTGTCCATAACATCAAAGTGCACCCAATCTGCTCCTGCATTAATGACATTTTCAACCTCTTCACCTAATCTTGAAAAATCAGCTGAAAGAATTGAAGGAGCAATAATTTTTTTCACTTTAATTATTAAGTTTTTTTAATGTCTCAACGTTACCGACATCATACCAATTTATATCCAAAATTTCTGCGTTAAGTTTTTTGTTATCAGCAAGTATTTTTAGGCAGTCGTGCCAATAATGAAAGCTTGAAGCTTCATTTTGATTTAAGGTTTCCTTCGTAATAATACTAAAACCAGTCCAAGTGTAATTTTTTTCACCCTCAAGGGATACAAGATTATCTTTTATAGAAAAATCTCCAGAATCTGGCTGTTTTGTAGGAACTACAAATAAAGTATTAGGTGAAAAATTTGAAAAATGTCTATAGTCTAAATCAGAATATATATCCGAATTAATTATAACTACTTCTTCATCCTCAAAACTTGATATCGCTTTTTTTATTCCTCCTCCAGTGCCAAGAAGTTCATTTTCATGGCTGATAATAATTTCAACATCTTGTCCAAAAATATTTATCACATGATCAGAAATTTGATTGCCGAGATAATGGGTATTAATAGCTATAGTTTTAAAACCTGCAGAAATCAACTTCTCAATATGGTAATCAATTAGTGGCTTTCCTTTAACTTTTAATAACGGCTTTGGTTTATTTTTTGTTAATTCTCCAAGCCTTTTACCAAAGCCTGCTGCCAATATCATTGCTTTCATAATAATTTTTTTACTATTGCTGCTTCGTCTTTTTTCAATAAAGAAAGAGCTAAATATATTCTTTTTAGAAATTTATCTAAATCTGATTTTCTATTTAAAAGTTTACCTTCTTTAAAATATTTGTTGAAAGTGCCAACTATCCGCATTGATCGATGTGCTAGAGCATGCATGATCATATCTTTTAATTCTGCTACAGACGCTTTTAGGCCGTTATCTTTAAGATGTTTCTCAAGCATGTCATTAATTAAACCCTCGGAATAATCATAAGTATGCTCAAACAATATTGAAGCAAGATCTATACCTATAGGCCCCATATTTAAATCTTGGAAATCAATTACAAATAATTTCCCATCAAACATCATTAAATTCCTTCTTTCAAAGTCATTATGAGAAGGCATAAACTGTTGATTCAATAAATTATGGACTAGATCTTTTCTAAGAATTTCAAGAGCATTTATTTCATCATTAGAGCGCTTATTTTCTCTACAAAATTCTATAAAACTGCTGGTTTGAGCAAGTAAAGATTTTTTTGTAACACTTTTTAAAACATCTTGGTCTGAAAAATATATTCTTGAAAGTTGCTCTAAAGCCATTTCTAAAATTTTTGTGTCTTTATATTTATCGATGATGTCGAGGCTTTCATCTCCAAGATCTTGCAATAGAACGAATCTCAAATCTTCTGAAAAAGCTAGAACTTCTGGCACATTCACTGCACTATTCCTTAAAATTTTTGAAGCATATAGAAAATTTGCTGATTGATCTGATTTATCAAAATTATCAGTCAATATATATGAAGCATTATTAGCTTTTATTCTGTAGTACTTCCTGTCGCTTGCTTCTTGACGTAATTTTTCGATATTAAACGAACTATCACCAATGGTTTTACTTAACCAGTTAGTAATTTCTTTTTGGTCTAATCTCAACTCTCTTTGACTACTTTGGGGACAGGGTAGCCGTCTGCAGGCACAAAGAAGTCGGGCATTAATTGATCAAAAGGATAGTCTGCATATTTACTAAAATCAGTCTCCCCATGCTCAGCAAGTAATGAATCATCAATTAAAAAGTTCCCACTAAATATTTTGTGGTCCTTATTTAGAATGATATATGCAGCATCAGACATTATTTCTGGTTTCCTAGATTTGTCATACATTTCCTGACCACCTAATACATTTGCCACAGCAGCAGTTCTAATGGCAGTTCTTGGCCAAAGTGCATTTACCCCGATTTTACCTGAATACTCTGCAGCCATCCCTAATACACACATACTCATATTGAATTTAGCCATTGTGTAAGCAAGTGAGCCCTGGAACCAAAGAGGATCCATATCAAGTGGTGGAGATAAATTTAAAATATGTGGATTTTCGGATTTCAATAAATGAGGAATGCAAAGCTTACTAGTTAAAAATGTGCCTCTTCCATTAATATTATGCATAAGATCATATCTTTTCATATCTGTTTGGAGTGTGGGTGTTAGGCTAATTGCTGAAGCATTATTAACGCATATATCTATACCACCAAATTCCTTGATGGCTTGATCTACTGCGTTTTGAATACTTTCTTCAAACCGTATATCACATTGAACTGGCAATGCTTGACCACCAGCTTTTTTTATTTCTTCTGCTGCAGTAAATATCGTGCCTTCAAGTTTTGGATGAGGATCCACAGTCTTGGCTGCAATAACAACTTTGGCTCCATCCTGAGCAGCTCGAAGAGCGATAGAAAGCCCTATACCTCTGCTTCCACCTGACATGAAAATTACTTTATCTTTAAGACTCATAAAACTTTTTCTAATAGTATAAGTCTTATAATACAGGCATATGAAAAAAGTTAATAATCTTGGAGTTCTCTTAATTTGGTTCACTGTATCCCTAAGTGCAGAAAATTGTGATGAATCAGACAAAGCAAACATTATTATTGAAGATGGAAATATTGAACTTTCGGAAAAAATAAATCTTTCATTTGATTCAGCGGAAAGTAATGGCGAAGATTTAGAACTAAAAAATATTAAAGTAACTTCCTGTAAAAAAAGCTCTCTTTGGAGCCTAACTGCAGAAAATGCAGAAATAGAAGATGAGAATTTAACAATCCAGAATACAAGACTTAGAGTTTTTAATGTGCCTATTTTTTGGTTAGGTGAAGTTAGTCTAAATGAGGATGATAGCTTCAACATTCCAAACCTTGGTGTTACTGATTCCAATCTAGATATAAGTTATAAATTCAAAACAAAAGGTGAAAATTCTGAATTTGTATTAGAACCTATCTATTCGAACTCCTCATTTGGGCTTTCCGTTGACTACGGCTTTGATAATGGAGTAAATAATTTTCGTTTTAATAGCTTAGCTTTGGACGATCAAAATAGTTCTTGGGTGTATGACATCGATTCAGTGATAAATTTAAATAATTTTATTTCGTTAACTTTAGATTATTCAGATTTTAGTGGAAATTCACTCATACAAGATTACGGTTTTAAGTATTTAGATATAAATAGAAGAAGTTTAGATTTGAAGCAGTCACTTGGCATTTCGTTTTTAAATAAAAATAGAAATATTTCTTTTTTTTCAGATAACTTCATAAATATTGGAGCATTAAGGCCTGTATCGCATTCTAAGGATTACTTTACATATGAGAGATTCTTCATCATTAATGAATGGTTTATAGATATAGATTCTGAATACGCAAAATTTTCTAATAACACACCAAATAACTTAGAAGTACCGTATATTCTTTATGATGAGGTCGAAAGAATTTCTAGAGAAATAGAGATAAAGAAAGACTTTTCATTTGCTGCCTTTAATTACGAGTCAAAATTTTTACTATCCAGTCAAGATTATGAGATAAAAGATACAACTGAAAATTTAATAAACAATAATTTTGCTATATCACAAATATTTTCATTACTTGAAGACAGAAGCCTGAAATTTGGCTTTATATGGTCAACTTTTAAGAAGGAATCAACTTTGCCAATTTTAGATTCCTACCCTTCATTGCCTTCGCCTGAATCTAATATTTCTTTGAGTTCTTGGGTGGGGAAAGATAGATCGAGCAACTCAAGAAAGTTTTTTATATATAAAAATTGGAGCAACTCTGCTTTCGATTTTTCAATATCCTCTAATCTTTACGAAAAATATAATTTTGAACAAGAAAGTAATATCTTTAAAAAATTTTATGATAAAAGACCAATCTTTTTTTCAGCAAAAACTAAAAATAAAAACTTAAATTTTTTTGCTAAGGGTAACTATAGCTATGAAAAAAGTGATTTTATGGGGCTAATGGCAGGCTTAGAATATATGGACGATAAAACATTCTTGTCATTACAAAAAAATAATATCGTACCATCAAGTTATCCTCTTCAACCGCTTGATAATTACGTACTAAAGTTTAAAAGAGATTTCAGTAATTTTCAGATTTTTACTAGGGCCCAATATTCTGATGAAGAGGAGATTATCAATGAAAATATTTTGGGTCTTCAATGGGAATATGATTGCTTTAAATTAAGATTGAGCATGGAAAGAGCAAGATTTTTTCCATTTGTTGATTCAGATTTCAGTGAAACTTCTTATTTTGACTTAATATATTTGACTAATCCCAAAGTAAAAAATAACCTAAGTTTTGAATTTGAGTTGGTAGGACTTACAAATATACTTACTCCAATAGATAATATTATTAATGATGGATTATTTAATTAGAATTTTAGCTCTTTTGCTTTGTGCAAATACTCTAATATCGCAAGAATTAGATAGAGTTGCTGTAATAGTAAATGACGGTGTTGTATTGGAGTCAGATATCCAGCAGAGAATTGCTGACTTTAAAAAAAATGCCACTCTTAATGGTGAAAAAATTCCTTCGGATGATGTGCTTAGAGAAGAAATACAAGAACAACTTATTACTGCTGAAATTCAACTTCAAATAGCTGACCGGGTAGGTATCAAAATTAGTGATGAAGAATTAAATCTTACTCTTAAAAGGCTTGCTCAACAAAATAATTTGGGAATTGAGGATTTCATAAAAGTAGTAGAAGAAAGAGGTGATTCTTATTCAGATTTAAGAGAGGAGGTCCGAAAAAATCTAAAAATAAATAGGGTCCAACAAGGTCGAATTCAAAATAAAATACAAATAAGTAAAGATGAATTGGATAATTTCCTAGAAACTGAAGAAGCACAAAATCAGCTTGGGCCTGAACTAAGAGTCAGACAAATACTAATTAGAAATAACTCCTCACAAAACGTTTCTGAAATATATAAAGAAGCGTTGTCTAGTTTAGAAAATGGGATAAATATTGAGAACCTAATTAATAGCTTTTCAGAGGATGATGATTCAGGAGATTTAGGTTGGAGGAAGCTTCCAGCGTTCCCAGAACTTTTTTCTAATTATCTTAAAGACATGGAGATTGGTGAGCTATCAGAACCGATAAAGAGTGGTGCTGGGAATCATATGCTTTATTTAGAAGATAAACGTGGTCCAACTGTTAAGTTTGAGAAGCAATGGGATGTAAGACATATTCTGCTAATTCCGAATAGAATAAGACCTGACGAAGCTAGTGAAAAACTTATAAAAGAAATTAAAAATAGAATTGAGTTAGGGGAAAGTTTTAGTGAGCTTGCATCAGAATATTCTGACGATCCTGGCTCAAAACAGGAAGGTGGAAATCTGGGCTGGGCTGGTGAAGGAGTCTATGATGACGAATTTGAGCGGCAAATGATTAAGGCAAATCTTAATGAAATTACTGATCCATTTTTAAGTCAATTTGGTTGGCATATTTTAGAAGTTCTTGGAAATAGAGTAGAAGACAAGACTAATCAAAATGTTGAGGATAGAGCTTTTTCTTATTTGTTTAATAGAAAGTTTGAAGAAGAATTAGAAACAGACCTTCAAGAATTGAGAGCAGATGCTTTCGTTGAGATCAAGGAGCTTGATTAACAAACCTACCATTGTTACTTTAGGCGACCCTTCTGGCATCGGTCCTGAAGTTTTTCTTAAAGCTATAGAAGATCCCAAACTTAAACAATACCTATCTAAAATTATCTTAGTTTCTTCACCAAAGGTCATTGAAAGTTCTTTGTTAGCTTTAAATGTTAAGCAAAAGATTAACCTTATTTCTGACATAAAAAATGCACAACCCGATTCAATAAATCTCATTAATGTGGATGGTTGCAAAGATTTTATTTTAGGAACCCCAACGGCAAATAATTCAGAATTTATCATAAAGTGTTTATCTACAGCTGCTGATTTGGCATTTAAAAATTCTTCATGTTTAGTAACTGGTCCATTAAACAAAAGTATTATTCAAAGCCACATCCAAAATTTTACGGGGCATACGGAATTTCTAAAAGACAGATTTAATTCTAATGAAGTTTTAATGTTCATGACTAATGGAAATTTGCATCTAGGTATTACAACAACACATATTCCATTAAAAGATGTTTCTAATAGAATTTCCAAAGATCTTATTAAAAATAAATATAAGCTTTTACATAATGGGCTTCTTGATATCTTTAAATTAGAAAGCCCCAAAATTGCTGTTCTTGGGATTAACCCACATGCTGGCGAATTTGGGACAATTGGAGATGAGGAACAAAATATTATTGTGCCTGCCATAGAAGAATTACAACATGAAGGATACGATGCAAATGGGCCTACCTCAGCTGATACAGTATTTACGAACACTAAATATGATGCGGTACTATCGATGTATCATGATCAAGCATTGCCTGTTCTTAAAACAATTGATTTTCATAAAACTGTAAACATAACATTGGGCTTGCCCTTTTTGCGAATATCTGTTGATCATGGCACTGCTGAAGACATTGCAAAAAATTATTCAGCTAATTATGAGAGCATGATGGAAGCATTATTAATTTCAGTTGCTAGAAATGAAGCTTAAAAAATCATTAGGACAAAATTTTTTAACAGACAGTTTTTTTCTTGAAAAAATAATCCAAAGCTCTCAAATTCAAAAATTTGACGAAGTAATAGAGATAGGTCCAGGTGATGGTGCACTTACTGAACTAATAATTAAAAATTCAAAAAGTCTCATAGCAATTGAAATTGATCAAAGGTTTAGCAAAAAATTAGAAAAAAAGTATGCGAATGCTGATTTTAAAATTCACAATACAGACTTTTTAAAGATGAATCTAAGTGAAATTAATCTTGAAAATAAAATCATTTTGGGTAACTTGCCTTACAATATTTCATCTCAAATAATTTTTAGAGTACTTGAATCGGGCTTTAAGTTTAAACATTGTATCTTTTTGATTCAAAAAGAATTAGCAAATAAATTTCTTACAAATCAAAAGGCGTCAAAAATATCAATTCAGTGCCAGCTGTTTTGTGATATTGAACCATTGTTTGATATACCACCAGATTCTTTTGAGCCAAAACCTAAAGTTAATTCAACTCTTATTAAAATAACTCCACATGATAATTACAAGAAATTCCATAAAAAATATGAAGTATTTCAGGAAGTCTTATCTATTTGTTTTGCAAGTCCAAGAAAGAAAATTTTAAGTGCTTTAAAAAAAGCTGATCTTGCAGGTGAAAAGTTTGGCTTTGATGTAAATAAAAGAGCTGAGGAGCTTGAGATAACTAATTTTTTTGAAATACTAAATCTTTATGAAAGCAAACTCTAAATTTGTCATAGGCGATATCCAAGGTTGTTTTAAGGAATTCAAAAACCTTATAAGCCTAATTGATCCAAAAAAAGAAAATAAATTTTTATGTGTAGGTGATTTGGTAAACAGAGGCCCTGAATCAGAAAAAGTAGTTGATTATGTAATCAATAATAATGTGAAAAGTGTTTTTGGTAACCATGATTTACACTTAATGGCGATACTTATTGGGGCAAGGAAACATAATAAAAAGAAAGATACTATGCAAAAACTGATAACCAAAAATAGGGCTATTGAAATAATTGATTATTTTTCACAATTTTCGTTTGCAAAAGTCGTTACAAGCAATAAGAAGAAATCTTTAATTGTTCATGCAGGAGTTTTGCCAACCTGGTCTCTAGATAATGTTTTAAGTGCTAATGATGAATTACAAGAAGACTTGAAAAAGGATCCTGAGGAATTTTTTTCGACAATGTATAGTGATCGGAGCAGGACAATATCAAAATCTACTAACAAAAAAAATAGAAGAAGGTATCTAATAAATGTTTTTACGAGAATGAGATTTATCTCTGAAAAAAATAAACTCGACCTTCAAACAAAATTAAAAAAATCTGGATCAAATAAATTTAATCCATGGTTTTCATACAAGCATAAATGTCTTAAAGATGTAGATAATATAATCTTTGGGCATTGGGCAGCCTTAAATGGAGTTACAAATCATAACAATATAAAAGGTATCGATTTAGGCTGTGTTTGGGGGGGCTCTTTGGCTGCAATAAACATTGAAGATAAATCTATAATAACCGTGGATTCTGTTAAATGAAGATTTATAAAGTTGGTGGCGCAGTTAGAGATAAGCAAATGGGCATAGAGCCTAAAGATACTGATTGGGTTGTAGTTGGCTCTTCACCTGAAGAAATGATAAAAAAAGGATTTAAACAAGTTGGAAAAGGTTTTCCGGTCTTTCTGCACCCAAACACAAATGAAGAATATGCATTAGCGAGAAAAGACAGAAAAACTGGTGTTGGACACAAAAATTTTAAATTTAATTTTTCACCAAAGGTTACACTGGAAGAAGACCTTGAAAGAAGGGATTTGACTATTAATTCCATGGCAATTGATGAGAATGATAATCTCATTGATCCGTTCAATGGCGCTGGAGACATAAAAAATAAATGCTTAAGACCAGTATCAGATGCATTTTTTGAAGATCCTTTGAGAGCGTTAAGAGTTGCTAGGTTTAAGTCACAACTTCCTGAATTTTATCTACATAAAACCATGGAGCAGGCACTTAATAAAATATCTTCATCTAATGAACTTTCTTTCTTGTCTTCTGAAAGAGTCTGGGGTGAGGTTTCAAAAAGTTTAGAGTATGACTTTCAAGAATTTTTACAAATTATACAGACTTATAATCTTGATAAGCCGTGGTTTAACGAATTATCAAGAATTCCTCACATAGATTCTGAAATTTGTGAAATAAAATGGTGTGAAGTATCACAAGCTAATAAATTTGAATTTGCTAAGCGCTTGAAGGTTCCAAAGAACTACTCAAAACAACTTTCACTATGGAAAAAGTTTTATGATTACAATGAAAATGGAGATATCAATTATAAGGTTAAGTTTTTTAGTGATTTTACAAAAAATAATTTGTCTGAAGCCATCTTTACACTTCAATTTTTTAAAAATATTAATCTAGAATGCATTCCTATTATAAAAGAGTATGCTAACTTAAACTTTGGCGTTTTATCTTCTCATAAAAAGGAGGAGATTATGAGCATCAAAGAAAAAGAATTAAAGAAAATTATCAATAAATATGACAAATAAAGTACTTATAACAGGTGGCGCTCAAAGAATTGGCAAAGCTTTAGTTAAGCACTTTCACCAAATTGGCTGGAAAATTATTTTTCAATATAGGTCTTCAAAGTCTGAGGCAGAATCAATAAAAGAAGAGTTAAATTCTGTTAGAGCAGAATCCTGTGAGATTATTCAATGTGATTTCGATGACAACGTTTCATGCAAACTTTTTTATGAAGAATTAGAGAGTAAATTGGAGGGGCTAACATCATTAATAAATAATGCTTCAACATTCTACCCAAAAAAACTAAGCGAAACGTCACATGAAGATTGGATAAAACTTACCTCATCAAATTTATATTTGCCAATTTTTCTTTCAAAATTTTGTGCTACTGAGCTAATAAAAAATAAAGGTAATATTGTAAATATTGCTGATATTCATGCTGAGCAAGGTTTGAAAAATTATACTGTTTACACCGCAGCAAAAGCTGGCCTAATGAATTTTACAAAATCTTTAGCAAAAGAATTAGCGCCAAACGTACTTGTAAACTCTGTTAGTCCGGGAGCAATTCTTTGGGATGTTAATGAACCAAGTCAAGATAAAAAAAATGAAATATTAGCAAGCATTCCAATGAAAAGAATTGGTAATGAAAATGACATTGTTGCAATAATCAATTATTTACTAACTGAAAACACATACATGACTGGAAGGAATATAAATATTGATGGAGGGAAATCCCTAGGATGAATGAGCAGAGAGTTGAACTTTTTATTAAAGATAGAAAATTTTCTTTTATGATCCCTTTTAATGATTATGTCCCATTTAAAAAAGCTGAAAAAAAGATTATTAATCTGATTGAAAATATCGAACATACCGAAGAGCAGCTAGACAACGCAATCGTTTACTCCGCATTACAGCTAGCTATAGAAAATGAAAAGTTGATTACTAAAGAATCTGATGATAAAGCTGAATCAGACGATGAAATATCACAATTAATCAATAAAATTGAAATATTTCTTAATCAATAACTCCAAAAAATGCAAAAATAGTTATATATTTAACTTGTCTGAATCATTAGGTTTTCAGAATTTATTCTAGAACCGATAATGTAAATTAAGGGAAACAGATTTTATCTAGCTGTGCGTTACTTTTTTGTAGGGAGGCCTTACTAGGTAAAAGAGTTACCCACCTGTCCTTAGGGTTCAGGGTGACTGGAAACAATGATTCAGATGTCTAAATTAAAAATCAGAAAGTACTTTTTAAAACAAAGAGATAAAATCTCTCTAAAAGAACGGTTACTTTTATCTTCAAGAATTAACAGAAATCTCTCACAACAGGAAGAATTTATAATTGCTAAAAACATTGCCAGCTTTAAAACTTTTAGAAATGAACCTCAACTAACTCAGGCAAAGAACAAATTTTATTTTTATCCGAAAATAACTGATTCTGAATTATCTTTTCATTCAGATAAAAAAGGGTTTAAACCGAATAGATATGGAATAGAAGAACCAATTGCAAAACAAAGCATATCACTTAATAAGATAGATATATTTCTTGTACCTCTAATATCATTTAATAAAAATCTTCATAGAATTGGTTTTGGCGGTGGCTATTATGACAGGACCCTAAAACATTTACTGGAATATGATAATAAACCCAAATTTTGGGGTATTGGTTATGATTTTCAATTATCTGAGTCTAATTTTGAATCCAAGTTTGATGTAAGATTAGATAAGGTAATCTCTGATAAAAAAGTTTATGTCTCAGAAATATAATGCTGCTCTAGGTGCTTACGAATTAATATCAAAAAATAATGGCCCCATCGTTTTGGGTATTGGGACTGGAAGTACAACAGATTTTTTTACAAAAGAATTTCTTCCAAAGTTAAGAGAAAAATTAAATGGGATTTATTCAAGCTCTGATAAAACAACAAATTTATTAAAGAATTTAGGCTTTCGTGTACACGATTATAGTCCTGAAGCTGTTATAGATATTTATGTTGATGGAGCTGATGAAGTTGATAAAAATTTTAATTTAATTAAAGGTGGGGGTGGCGCTCATACTAATGAAAAGAGGCTTGCTAAAATTGCTGATCACTTCATATGTATTGTAGATGAATCAAAAATTGTTCAGACTCTTGGAAATTTCCCCCTTCCTATAGAAATAGATGTACATCAAAGTGACCAAGCATTATCTGAGTTAAAAAAATACGCAAAAAATATAACTAAAAGAGAATCCCTTAGTGATAACAAAAACTTCCTCTATGATCTTCATAAATTAAAAATTTTGGAACCACTAAAAATTGAAAATCAAATTTTAATGATAAATGGTGTAGTAGATGTTGGTATATTTGCGATAGATAAGCCACAAACCGTAATAATTGGAGGGGATTCGAGTTACAAATTGATGGAGTCTTGAATAGCTGAAATGATTAAGTCATCTTCAGGATCTATTCTGTGTGAGAAGCTTTTGACCTCGCCTTGTGGAGTGATCAAGTATTTATGAAAATTCCAAGAAGGTCTTTCACGAGTCAATTTAAAAAGTTTTTTATAAAAAGGGTGATTTGTTGAATTTTTCACATTTGCTATCGAGAATAGCGGGAAAGTAACATCGAAGGTAGATTTACAAAATTCACTTACTTTTTCTTCATCACTAAATTCTTGTCCCAAAAAATTCCTTGATGGGAAGCCAAGTACTGTAAATTTTTTATCTTTAAATCTACGTTGTAAAGATTCAAGTTGTTCATATTGATAGGTGAAACCACACTTACTTGCTGTGTTAACAACTAATATTGTGTGATCGTTATATTCACATAGGTTTCTAAATTGTTTTTCATTTAGAACTTTTACATCCGTATCAAGCAAATCACTGCATGGAAATGCATAAAAACCTAAAAACATAATAACTGAAATCAAATTTTTCATATTTTTACCAGATTGATATTTTAGACTGAAGATATGCCAAGTAAAAGCACTGCAAATATAGTGAAAAGTATAACTAATTCTATGTTGTCTGCAAATTTTTCCATATATCTCTCAAAAATTGCTTGGGGCCGAAGCCCCTAGCAGGTCAGTCATGGGGGAGAGGAGAGACTGACTAATATAAATATAATAAATATTTATTTTATAATATCAATAGTTTTTATAAATAAACACTAGTTATTTATGATAATAACTAATATTTATTAATATAGACAGTTTCGCCACCTATTAGGAGATCAAAAAGCTCAATTACATCAGAATTTGCCATCCTTATACATCCTTTTGAAGCTTTTTTTCCTAGCAACCATTCTTCAGGAGTACCATGTATGTAGATATATCTTTCATATGAATCTACACCAAGACCTTTGTTTATTCCCTCTTCCATTCCTGATAGCCAAATGATTCTTGATTGAACAACATCATCAGACACATAAATCTCCTCAGAATCATATATTGGATATATCTCAGTAGGCACTCGACCAATAAATCTCGTTCCTATCTCTTCTTTTCCACCAATAAGCTTTTTTATTTCATGTTTTCCCAAAGGAGTTTTAAAAGAATTTACTTTGGAGCCCTCCCCATATTTAGAAGATGAAATTTTATAAGTTTTTGTAATCTCTCCAAATTCAAACAAGTAGAGTTCTTGTTTTGAAATAGAAATTTGTATTTCTTTCGATGATAAATGCATCATTATTAATATTATAAGGAATAATTTATTTTTCATTTTTTCTAGAATAAAGGCCAAATATTAAGGAAAGAATAGAAATAATTAATAAAGGCACATCTCCATGTTTTAAGTAAAATGTGTCAATATCATTTAGAGAAATCTCATGAGTAATACTCCCTTTTTCTCCTCTGTCCAGAGATTTTGATGACTCGTTTGATCTTGGGCTTATAATTTGTGAAATTCCATCAAGCGTTGCTCTTACAACCCATTTATTCGATTCTACTGCTCGAGCTTTTGCATGTTGTAAATGTTGAGCAGGCATAGATTCACCATACCATTTATCATTACTCATATGAATAATGTACTTTGTTCCTTTAACTCTATCAGTGAAAGTTTTATTAAAAGCTAATTCCCAACAAATCAATGCTGACCAATCAGCTTTTTCTTGATTTGCATCTCCACGACTTAAACTAGAATTTGGTATATTAAAAAATTCATTGAAACTTTTTAGTAGAGTCCCGAAAGGTTGAAACTCTCCAAATGGCACGAGATTTCTTTTGTCATAGAAATGCCCAGTCTTCATATTTATTGCAGACGTATAAAAATTTGTATTCTCTTCTCGAAAAAATCCACCAACTACTTCTTTTTCAGGAATCAACATTGAAATATTCTCATCGTAAACAGTGACAGCTTCTGGCCATACAACTAAATCACTATTAGCATCATTTGTCATTTTTATAATTTCAGCAATATTAGTATCTAGTGGCTGAAGCACTGTTATTTTTAGCTTTTCTTCTCCACCTTCTTGATAATGTCCTGGCCCAAAAAATAACAGTAATAGTATTAAACTTGCAGTGATACGGCTAATAATCTTTTTGTTTCTTTCTAACAATAGAGCTATTACTAAAATGATTAAAAAAGAGGTGCCAGCTACGCCTATGACTGGCAGTAACCCCCACAAGCTCTCTGATAAAACACCCAAGTTTAACCAAGGAAAGCCAGATATTACCCAAGATCTTAGCCACTCTAGTAAAAAAAAGGCACTCGGAATCATTAAAAATTTATATTGGTGATCTTTAAAATAATTAACAGCAACCAAGAAGATTCCAAAATAAACTGAAAGATAAGCTATCAATAAAAAGGTAATAGTGCTGCTTAAGACAGTTCCAGCACCATAAAAATTTATAGCATCATAAATCCATGAAATAGAATAAGCCCAGAAAGCAAAACCAATAAGCCAGCCTATAAGAAAGTGACTATTCAACAGTTCGAACCGTAATTTTTTTTATTTTTCTTTGGTCTGCTGAAGTAATAATCATTTCTAGCGATCCAGCTTGAATTTTTTCACCAACCTTTGGTAAATGTCCAATCTCCTTAAGCATAAAACCTCCAAGTGTTTCAACATCAGGGCAATTAAGTTGGCAAGAGAAGAATTCTTCAAATTTTTCTTTTTCGATAGTTGATGAAACAATAAATTCTTTATCATTAATTTTTATAATTTCATTATTTTTTTCTTCATAAAATTCATCTTCAATTTCTCCAACTATTTCTTCAAGAATATCTTCAATAGTTATTAATCCAGATATAACACCATACTCATCTAAAACGATTGCTAAATGTGCTTTATCTTTTTTAAAATCTTCTAGGAGCGATGTTACAGACTGAGATTCTGGTATGTGTTTAGCTTCTCTTAAAATTGAGCCCAAACTAAAATCATCTTTTTTAAGTGCTCCGAGTATATCTTTTACATGTAAAATTCCAATTACTTTATCTTTCTCTGAATTAAATACGGGGTAGCGCGAATGTTTTGTATCATTAACAACTGAATATACGTGCTCTAAGCTATCTGATTCAGTTATATAAGAAATACTTACTTTAGGAATCATAATTTCTTTAACAACAGAGTCTTTTATGCTTAAAACATTTTCAATTAATTCCTCAATTCTCTCATCTTCAGGCTCAAGATGTTTAGCAGTTTCTTCAGTATTTTTGGTTAAACTAAATAAATTTTTTAAATTTGAAAAAAACGATTGCGATGGTTCGTCTGGCATTATTTATAAGGGTCTTTTACTCCAATCTTTGATAAAAATTCAACTTCTTTTGTTTCCATTAATATAGCATCATTTTCATTTTCATGCCCATATCCAACAATGTGTAGCATGGAATGAATTATAAGATGAATAAAATGGTCAAAGGTTCTTTTTTCCTGCTCTAATGCTTCTTTCTCAAGAATATTTTGGCAAATTAGCAACTCTCCAATACATTTCTTTGACATTATTTTTAACTCTTGATCTGGAAAAGACAATACATTAGTTGCAGAATCCTTACCTCTAAATTTTTTGTTGAGTTCTCTTATTTGGTCTTCGCTGCAAAAACTAATTTCTAAATCTAATTTCATAATGTCAAAAAAATCTAGAAACTTATTTAAGATATTTTTAATTTGGTCTGATTGATTGGCCACATATTCAGGCTGATCAAAAAACTCAACTTTGTATTTTTCACTCGAAATTATCATAAGCCTCAACAATTTCCTGAACTAGGGAATGTCTAACTACATCTCGCGCCGTGAATTTTGTAAATTTTATAGAGTCTACATCTTTAAGAACTTCGATGGCATGTTTAAGACCTGAAACTGAGCTTTTTGGCAGATCTATCTGACTTAAGTCTCCATTTACAACTGCTTTTGATCCAAAACCTAATCGTGTAAGGAACATTTTCATTTGCTCTATGGTTGTATTTTGTCCTTCATCCATAATGATAAAGGCTTCTCTTAAAGTTCTTCCTCGCATATAAGCTAAAGGTGCAATCTCTATTATATCTCTCTCTACTAATCTATTTACCCTTTCAGCTCCAAGCATGTCATGCAGTGCATCGTAAAGAGGTCTTAAATAAGGGTCAATTTTCGAACTTAGATCACCTGGAAGAAAACCAAGTTTTTCACCCGCTTCAACTGCCGGTCTTACAAGTACAATTTTTCTTATTTTTTCTTTAATCAAATCATCTACAGCTCTTGCTACAGCAAGAAAAGTTTTACCTGTACCCGATGGTCCGACGCCAAATGTTAAATCAGCGCTTGCAATATTGGTTAGATACTCTTTTTGATTTTTTCCTCGAGCTGTTACAGAGGCTCTTGGTGTTTTTATATGAACTTCATTAGGATCTGCTTTTTCACCATCTGAAAATTTAGCGGTGTGCAAGCTGAGATGAATAAGGTCTGGAGTAATTACAGAATTTGTCTCTAATTTTTGTTTCAAATCAAATAAAGCTGATACGCCCATTTCAACATCATCTTGATTGCCTGAAATGTTAAATTCAGTCCCATTCTGAATTACCTTAATCTTTAATGCTTTTTCTATTTGTTTAAGATTTTTATTGAGCTCTCCACATAGCAACATAAGTTGCTCTGGGGGAAGATTAGAAAAATTTAATTGGTGACTATACAAGATTTTTAATTTTGAATTGATCCTCTAAGACAATTTGGTAGTGCATCGTTAATTCGAATATTAATCAATTGTCCGACTAAATCAATACTATCTGATCTAAAATTTACCACTCTGTCACATATTGTTCGGCCTTGAAGTTGGCCTGGATCTTTTTTTGAGATTCCTGTCACCAAACATTTTTGGAGTGACCCAACCATTTTTCTGCTATAACCATATGACAATTGGTTTAGTCTAGCTTGCAAAATATTGAGACGTTCCTTTTTTTCTACTTGTGATACATCGTCTTCCATAATAGCTGCAGGAGTATCAGGCCTAGCACTATAGATAAAACTATAAGATTCATCAAATTTCACTTCATTTATAATGTTCATAGTATCAGTGAAGTCTTGTTTTGTTTCCCCTGGAAAACCGACTATAAAATCAGAGGAAAATCTCATATCAGGTCTTACTTTCTTCAGTTTATCTATAAGAATTAAATATTTTTCAGCTGTATATCTTCGTCGCATCAATTTAAGAATTCTGTCTGATCCGCTTTGGACTGGCAAATGAACATGACTCACTAGTTCTGGAACTTTTGCATAAGTCTCTACAAGATCATCTTTAAATTCATGTGGGTGGCTAGTTGTAAATCTTATCCTTTCAATATTTTCAATTTCTGCTGTCAGTTCTATTAGCTTTGCTAAGGAAGATATTTCTCCTTTGTATAAACCTTTAAAATTATTTACATTTTGACCTAAAAAGTGAATTTCTTTTGTCCCTTTTTCAGCAAGAATTGTTACTTCTTTCAAAATATCCTCAACATTTCTAGAAACCTCATGTCCTCTTGTTTTTGGCACCACACAAAATGAACAATATTTATTACATCCTTCAACGATTGATACGAACGCTGATGCTTCTCCTCTATCTGGCATCGGTATATGATCAAATTTTTCAAGTTTAGGAAATGAGATGTCAACTTGCGGTTTATTTGTTGAATCTTTATCTTTATATAGCTTAGGCAAATTATGCAAAGACTGTGGGCCAAATACTATGTCAACAGATGGTGCTCTTTTTATAATTTTTTCGCCTTCTTGTGATGCGACACAACCTCCAATAGCAATTTTTAAGTCCGGTTTTACTTCCTTAATTTTTCTCCAACGGCCAATTTGATGAAATACTCTTTCTTGCGCTTTTTCGCGTATTGAACAAGTATTTAAAATTAATAAATCAGCCTGATCTTCTGAATCTACTAACTCAAAATCTTCTTCGGCCTTAAGTAAGTCAATCATTTTTGCAGAGTCATATTCATTCATCTGGCAACCATGTGTTTTTACAAATAATTTTTTAGTCATTTTTAATAAATAGTTTTTCTCTATAGAATTTGAGCTCATTTACTGATTCTTTGATGTCGTCCATTGCTCTATGAGATGACGCTTTTTTAAATTCATCGGCTTCTGGATACCATCTCTTTATGACTTCTTTAAATGAACTTACATCAACATGCCTATAATGAAAATGATTAGCTAATTTGGGCATGTACTTTATTAAAAATCTTCTATCGTGTGAAACACTACTACCGCAAAGCGGAGATTTATGTTGCTTTATATGTGATTGAAAAAATTTCAAACACTGTTCTTCAGCCTCTTTTATTGATATGTCGCTAGATTTTATTTTTTCTACAAGACCAGATGAGGTGTGTTGCTTAACATTCCATTCATTCATCAGTGAAAGAATATCTTCATCTTGAAAAATCGCTATTTCCGGTCCTTCTGCAACTATATTTAAATTTTGGTCTGTGACTAGACAAGCAATTTCAATAATATGATGCTTTTCAGGGTCAAGTCCCGTCATTTCAAGGTCTATCCATGCTAGTAAATTTGAATTAGTCATTTATACTTTTTGTTCTCAACACAATAATACTATATGAGCGAAAAAGATAATCAAAAAGTCTATTTCGGAGATAAAAAAGTTTCGAAAGACATAAAAAAAGATGGCGTAGAAAAGATCTTTACAAAAGTGTCTGATAACTATGACTTGATGAATGACATGATGTCTGTCGGAATGCACAGGTTGTGGAAAAGATCATTTATCGATACAGCTAATATTCAAAAGGATCATGTTTGTCTTGATCTAGCAGCAGGGACTGGGGACATAGCTAAACTAATAGCGCAAAAAGTTTCGAAAAAAAGTGTCTTTTTGTGTGATCAAAATGAAGAAATGATTGAAAAAGCAAAAGAAAGGTCCCTTAATGAAGGTTTTTTTAATAAGTGTCATTTTGAAGTTTCAAGTGCTGAAAAATTACCTTTCAAAGATGAACAATTTGATCACGTATTCATATCTTTCGGTTTTCGAAACTTTTCGGACAAGAGCCAAAGCTTATTAGAAATAAAAAGGGTGCTTAAAAAGGCCGGAGTATTGCATATTTTAGAATTTTCAAAAGTTGAAAATAAAATTTTTTCAAAAATTTATGATTTTTATAGCTACAACTTTATCCCTTTGATGGGCCAAGCAATCTCAGGAGATAAAAAAAGTTATGACTACTTAGTTAAATCAATAAGAACTCATGAAAACCAAGAGGATATGTTGAAACTGTTTAACAAAGCTGGCTTTAAAGACAACAATTATGAAAATATGTTTAACGGTATTGTGTCCCTTCATAGAGGAAGAAAATGACCATAATACGGCTAATAAAAATTTTTGCTGTCTTAAGAAATACCGGCATCTTTAATACATTCATAAAAGGCTTTAATCCAATTTTAAAAACCTTGAGTTCAAAAAATAATGTTGAGCAAAATTTTAGGGAAACACTAGAAAGTCTTGGGCCTGTATTTATCAAATTGGGGCAACTCCTTTCAACAAGAACAGATATTATTTCCAAAGAATTGGCTGCAGAACTAAACAACTTAACTGATAATTGTAAACCCATTGAATACAATTACATTAAAGACCAATTAATTTCGAATCTTGGGGATAATGCCAAAGATATACTTGAAGATATAGACCCTAAACCGTTAGCATCAGCTTCACTTGCTCAAGTACATAGATTCAATAAAGATGGTGAGAATTTCGTAGTAAAAGTACAGAAACCTAATTTAGATGAGCAGATAGAGGTGGATATTAAAGCAATAAGGTTGGGTACAAAAATTCTGAGAACATTCTATAAGGGATACCCAAGAGTAGATTTAAATTCAGTTGTTGATGATTATGAAAAAATTATTATGAATGAATTAGATTTTCGGATAGAAGCAGCTAACGCAAAAAAAACATATCAAAACTTCACCGATAACAACTACTTATATGTACCTAAAATTCTTGATAAATATACGACTAAAAAAGTACTTGTGATGGAATATATTGACGGTATTCCCATCACTAATATTGCAAATCTCAAGACACATAATTTAAATCTCAAAGTACTATCAGAAAACGGAGTAAAGATATTTCTAAAACAAGTTTTTCAAGATAATTTTTTTCATGCTGATATGCATCCAGGAAATATTTTTGCATCGAAAGAGTCCGCAGAAAAACCTTTTTATTATGCTGTAGATTATGCAATATGTGGATCTCTGACCGAGTCAAATCAAATATTGCTAGCGCAAATGATTTCTTGTTTGTTAGAGAGAGACTTTTTCTCTCTTGCGCAGCTTTTTATTTTCGCTGATTGGGTAAAAGAAGATACAAAAACCGAAGAGCTAGAATCAGTTTTAAGAGCAAACTGTGAGAGCCTTCTCGATAAACCACTTTCTGAAATACTATTTGGAGAATTGCTTTTAAATCTGTTTGATGGGATGAAACAATTTGATCTATATTTAGATAATGATTTAGTGTTATTAGTTAAGACACTTATTCATATAGAAGGGATGGGTAGACAAATTTATCCAGACCTTGATTTCTGGTCAGTTGCACAACCGTTTATAAAAAAATGGATTGAAGAAAAGTACAGTGTAAAGGGTTTAGTGAAGTATCTTGTATCAAAAAAACATATACTTACATATATGATTCTTAAAAAATTTGAAGAAGCAAAATATGAATATACAGATAGTGAAGTAGAAGGATTATGAGCATTGGATTTTGGCAAATATTAGTTGTTCTATTAATTATTCTTATAGTTTTCGGATCTTCTAGAATTAAATCTATAGGTTCAGACCTAGGCAAAGCTCTAAAAGGTTTTAAAAAAGAAATAAAAGACGAAGATGATCCAAATAGGGATTCTTGAACTCCTAATAGTTTTATTGGTAATTTTATTTTCTGTAAAACCAGAAAAATTAATGCATTACATGAAGAGCATTTTTAGTTTTTTTCTACAAATTCAAAATTTTTTTACAAACACAAAAGAAGATATTGAAAAAGAACTTAATATTCAAGGGCTTAAGCAGGATATACATAATGAAAACAGAATGAAGGAGTTGGAAAAAGATGAGTGAAAATCTTGGTGCTCATTTTTTAGAACTAAGAAATCGAATTCTTTATAGTTTTGGCTTTTTTGTTATAGCTTTTGTATGCATATACCCTTTTAACAATTATTTTTTTAATAACATTGTTGGCTACCTACAAAGCTTCACAACAATCGATTTAATAGCTGTTGAGGTCGCATCACCATTTATAGTGCCACTGAAACTTTCAGCATATATAGCAGCTTTGATTTCTATTCCTTTTTTTCTTTACCAAGCTCTAACTTTTATGTCTCCAGGCTTATATCCAAAAGAAAGGTCGGTCATTTTTTCAAGAACAATAATTGGTTCTTTTCTCTTCTTGCTTGGAGTTAGCTTTTGCTTTTTTGTTGTCTTGCCCAATGTGATTAACTTTTTCCAAACCGTTGGTCCTGAATCAATTAAGGTTAGTACTGATATTTCAAACTTTCTAAATTTTGTGCTTGCCTTATCATTTGGTTTTGGCGTTGCCTTTCAAATTCCATTAATTGTAAATGCTCTCATAAAGTTAGAGATTACAACTAAAATAAAATTAAAGTCCTACAGAGGCCTTGTGCTGATTCTTTGTTTTATATTTGGAATGATATTTACACCGCCAGATATTATTTCTCAGTTTTTAATGGCAGTTCCTATGTATTTGCTTTTTGAAATTGGATTATTATTTAGTAATGACAAAAAAACGTAATCTAATTGCTAAAGACCTAAGAACACCGAAATATCGCCTTAAAATTGAGAAAAATAAAAAGAAATACTCTCGAAAAAATCAACCTAAATTGGATCCTGTCCAATCTGAGAAGAATTGACTTAATAAACTGAAACATTTATATTACATTTATGTGACAATTATGTGACATATAGAATTTCAGAGATATGACCATGAAAAAAATATTATTTACAGCTTCTTTTATAATTATGAGCTCAGTTTGTAATGCAGATAATCATATAAATAAAGATGATATTGATATGGTTTTATTTACTAATTCAAATAAGATAATTATTAAGCTTGTTGATGGAACTTCATTTCAAGGCAATATCTTAACTAAGAAAACTTGCCCTCTAAAACAAAATTATTACAAAATTTTCTTTAAGAACGATCTTATTACAAACTCACTTATAGTTATGCGCAATAATGGTTTTGCTACTTGCAAGTGGGAGAACCTTACAAAAATTTAATACCTCTCAATCGATGCGGATAACTCCGTATCGATTGGAATTTTTGTTATCTCGACTTAATTAATTCTTCAACAATACTTGGATCAGCTAAGGTTGTCACATCACCTAAATTAGCTGTATCTTTGTTTGCTATTTTTCTAAGAATCCTTCTCATAATTTTTCCAGAACGTGTTTTAGGCAGGTCTCTTGTTATCTGGATAGCTTCTGGTTTAGCAATTTTTCCAATTGATTTTACGACAGCATCAACAATTTCGTTTTCCAGCAAGTCATTACTTCTTTCAGTGCCTTTTAATATCACAAATGCGTAGATGGCTTGGCCCTTAATATCATGCTCTATTCCAACTACTGCTGCTTCAGCTACACCAGGATGCGTTACAATTGCACTTTCAACTTCTGCTGTTCCAATCCTATGGCCTGAAACATTCAATACATCATCAACTCTTCCCGTGACCCAGTAATATGCATCAGCGTCTCTTTTCGCTCCATCTCCCGTAAAATATTTTCCTTTGTATTGAGAAAAATAAGTTTGTACCATTCTTTCATGATCTCCATATACTGTTCTAATCTGGCTCGGCCAACTTTGATCAATACATAAATTTCCTTTACCTTTTCCTATAATTTCATTGCCATCGTTGTCTACCAGTGAAGGTTTAACTCCAAAAAATGGCAAAGTTGCTGATCCTGGTTTTTTTGTAGTGATGCCGGCTATTGGACTGATTAATACTGAACCAGTTTCTGTTTGCCACCATGTATCGACGACCTCGCAATTTGATTTTCCAACTTTTGCAAAATACCACTCCCAAACCTCAGGATTAATTGGCTCACCAACTGTGCCAAGGACTTTAAGAGACGATCTATCTGAGTTTTCGAGATATTTCTCTCCTTTAGCAATCAAAGCTCTTATTGCAGTTGGAGCAGTGTAGAAAATATTAACCTGATGTTGGTCGCATATCTCCCAAAATCTTGACGGATCTGGATATGTCGGAACTCCTTCAAACATTAGTGTAGTGGCACCATTTGAAAGTGGTCCATATACAATATAAGTGTGGCCTGTTACCCACCCAACATCTGCTGTGCACCAATAGATGTCTTCCGAAGAGAAACCAAAAATATATTTAAATGACATTGTTGCACCCAAGAGATAGCCGCCTGTTGTATGCATTACACCTTTAGGTTTGCCTGTTGAGCCTGACGTATACAAAATAAACGACGGATCTTCTGCAAGCATTTTTTCAGGCTGACAAGTGTCTGACATTTGATCAATGAGCCCCTTATAACAAATATCTCTTGAATCAACCCAATCTATATTTGCATTGGTATATTTAAAAACGATTGTTTTTTGGACGTTTGGGCAATTCTTCAAAGCGAGATCAACATTTTCTTTAAGTTTTACCCTCTTTCCACCTCTAATCCCCTCGTCCGTTGTGATTACATATTGGCAGTCTGAATCTAAAATTCTTGAACTAATTGCTTCTGGAGAAAATCCACCAAATACTACAGAGTGTATCGCACCTATTCGCATACAAGCTAACATTGAATAAGCTGCCTCAGGAATCATTGGCATGTAAATGCATACTCTGTCGCCTTTTTTGACACCAATTGATTTTAGTCCGTTAGCTAACTTGCTTACCTCAATTAGTAGTTGGCCATAAGATATATACTTTGTATCTTCTTTTCCGTCACCCTGCCAAATTATTGCTGTTTTATCAGGATTTTTTGCTGCGTGACGATCGACACAGTTATAGGAAATATTAAGCACCCCATTACTAAACCAAGTTGGTTCAGTAATTTTTCCAGAGTAACCTATGCTAGGTTTTTCAAACCAGTCTAATTCCTTTAGTGCGTGCTCAAGAAAAAATGAACTTGGATCAGTAACAGATTTCTCATACATTTTTTTGTATTCATCAAGATCTTTAATATTTGGATTTTTGAATTTTTTTATATCAAAGCTCATTTAATTTAATAGTTTTAATCAGCTCCTCAATGGAGTCTGCAATAAATAGTTTTTCTGAAATTGACGGTAACATGCCAAGCTCAACGTTCTTTTCCAACCACTTTATAATATCTGTCCAACAGTCATTTTTATTAAAAATAAAGATGTTTTTTTCAATTAATTTTAAAGAAAGATGATTAAATACATCAAAGAATTCATCTGCAGTGCCAACTCCACCTGGCATGACAACAAAAAAGTCTGATTGATCGATTAAGCTCTTTTTTCGAAGGTAAAAGTTTGATTGAACTTCTTCTTCATCTAAATAGCTGGGCTTAATCATCTCATTATCAAACATGGGAAGGGTGATGCCTTTGATAATGCCGTTCTTTTTTGAAACCTTTTCGGATAATTTGCCCATTAAGCCTCTTTTGCCACCACCATAGACAAGTTTGAATTTAGATTCAGACATAAAAGAAGCAAATATTTCTAGATCATTTTCTAAATTTAACTTTGGTGTCAATGATGATAAAAAGACACCGACAGATTTCACTTATTCCTCTAGGCTTTCACTCCACTTTCCAAGTGAAGCAAGTTTATTCATTTTAGCTCTGTGAGAAAAAGCACTCTGAGCTGCAGAAATATTCTCTTTTTTGCCCAGCCATGCTGAAAGAGCAGATGCTTGAAGTGCTCGACCATAGGAAAAACTTAATTTCCATGAAAAGCCTCCAATCTTATTCATCATATCTAAATGTTGAGTAGATTCTATTTCAGTCTGACCACCTGATAAGAATGTAATTCCTGGCAATTCTGCTGGTACATTCTCTTTAAGGCACTTTATGGTTGCTTGAGCAACCTCCTCTACAGTTGCTTTATTTGTATGATCAGTGCCTGGTGTCACCATATTTGGTTTCAAAATTGTGCCTGAGATGTCGACATTGTTTGTGCTAAGGTAGTTAAAAAGTGATTTAATTGACCTGCTTGTAGCATCGTAACAATCTTCAATAGAATGATCGCCATTTATTAACACCTCTGGCTCTACTATAGGAACCATGCCATATTTTTGTGCAATTTTAGCGTAGTTAGCAAGTGACTCCATGTTTGCGTCAATACATTCTTGTGTTGGTAGATTTTCATTGATGTTTATAACAACTCTCCACTTAGTAAACTTTGCACCTAAACCTGAATATTCACTACATCTTCCATCGAGATCGTCTAAACCTTGTGTTAATGTTTCAAGATCTGAGCCATTAAAGGGTTGCAAACCTTTATCAACTTTAATCCCTGGAAGAGCACCTTTATCGAGAATTAATTCCAAAAGTGATTTCCCTGATTCAGAATGTTGACGAATAGTCTCATCAAATAAGATAACTCCTCCAATGTTTTCTTTCATGCCTTCAGAAGTAAAAAGAAGTTCTCTATAGTTTCTTCTGTTCTCTTCTGTGCATTCCACAGATATAGTATCGAATCTTTTTTTACATGTTGGGTTGCTCTCATCTGCAGCAAGAATGCCTTTGCCTTCAGAAACTATGTATTGCGCTATTTCAGACAAATTCGAGAAATTCATTGAAATGCTATTTTAACCTTAATGCCTCAATAGATGGAAGTTTATTCCCTGACAAATATTCCAAAAATGCTCCCCCTGCTGTTGATACATAATGAAATTTTGAAGTATCTGAAAGCTTGTTGATTGCAAAGAGAGTTTCACCTCCACCTGCAATTACTTTGGACTTTGAATTTTCTAAAAAAGCTATTAATTGTTTTGTTCCATTGGAGAATTTATCAATCTCAAAAATACCAAGAGGACCATTCCAAATAATATATTCTTCATTTTGAGATATTTTGTTCTCATTGAGCTCAATATCTAGAATCATTTGATTTTCAGGAACATCTTCAACAGGAATTAAATCCACTTTATTTGATTGTGGTGTTTCTGCAACATAAACATGTTCGGGAAGAACTATTTTATTCGTCAATAATAATTCTTTTGCTTTATCCAACATATCATCTTCAACGATTGATTTTCCTATTGGATTGCCTGCAGCTTTCAAAAAAGTATTAGCTATTCCTCCACCAACAACAATTGCAGAAGAGTTGGGGAGTAAATTATGAATTACTTTCAGCTTAGTTGATATTTTAGAGCCTCCAACTATGCTCAAAATTTGTTTATTTTCTTTAAGTGCTGACTCTAAATTTTTTATTTCCTCAGAAAAGAGAAGTCCTGAACATGCATTTTTTGAAAATTTAATTGCACCAAGCGTAGAAGCTGCTGCTCTGTGAGCGGTTGCAAAGGCATCCATGACATAAACGTCAAAAGCTTTTGCGATTTGTTCAGATAGGTTTTTATCATTGTCATTCTCTCCGTTGAAAAATCTTATATTCTCCATAAAACAAACATTATCTGGAATATTTTCAAAATTATTTATGAGGTGTATTTCCTCATTTAATCTTTTTTCAAACCATTTCTTAATAGGTAATACCGATAAATCAATATCAAATTCTCCCTCTTTTGGTCTGCCAAGATGCGTAATAACGCACAACTTTTTTGTATATTTTAAAATATAAAGTATTGATGGAAGTGCAGCAGAAAGCCTTTCATGACTTAGAATCTCCCCATTTTCAATAGGCACATTCAAATCGACTCTCAGACCTACTTTCTTGTCTTTGAGATCTGTGCGCTCAAGATGATTCATATCATCTGTTTGATTTTGTTTGTTATTTTTTCTGGTGTAAATCCAAAATGATCCATTAAATCTTTTCCTTTACCAGATTCACCAAAACAATCTATGCCAATGACATTTTGAGTATGCTTATACCAAGAGTTAGGGTGGCCACATTCAATAACAATATTTGTTGTTTTGGGAGAGAAAATTTCATTGTATCTATTTTTGTTGCTGAGAAGGGTTTCGAGACATGGCACACTTACTACGTTGCAGTTGATGCCATCTGTAGTTAAAAGTTTTTCTGCTTCAAGTGCTAAACCAACCTCTGAACCAGTAGCAATTAAATTGACAGTAGCATCATTCTTCTTTGAAACGAAATACCCTCCCATCTTTAGTTGGTCTAATTCTTTTACAACAAAAGAGTCTAAATTCTGTCTGGACAAAATAATTGAAGTTGGTCCGTCAGTCCTAGAAAGTGCTTCTTTCCATGCAACTGCTGTTTCAACTAAATTTGCTGGTCTCCATGTAGACATGTTTGGAGTAGACCGCAAAGTTGTTAAATGCTCAATTGGTTGGTGTGTAGGACCATCTTCGCCTAGTGCTACTGAATCATGTGAAAAAACAAATATTACTCTTATGCCCATTAAGGCTGCCATCCTAACTGCATTTCTTCCGTAGTCCATAAAAACTAAAAATGTACCAGAGTAAGGAATTAGCCCTCCATGTAAAGCGATTCCATTCATAACTGCATTCATTCCAAATTCTCTGACTCCATAAAAAATATAGTTGCCATCATTATTTGAATTAATATCAATAGAATTTTTGGTATGGGTATTATTTGATCCGCTTAAATCAGCTGATCCACCTATCAGTTCAGGTAAATTTGCTTGTAAAAATTCAAGAACCATCTGAGAACTTTTCCTAGTTGCTAGAGGGTCAGAGTTTGAAGACAAATTATTCAAAAATTCATTAAAACTAGCATCAAAGTAATCAGGCATTTCTCCTTTTATTAATCTTTGCATTAAATTAAATTTATCTGGCTCTGCTTCTAAAAATTGCTGACACAAATCGTCCCATTCTTTCTCAAGTCCAATTCCTTTTTCAACAGCATTCCATGAGTCATATATCTCCTTATTTAGCTCAAATGGTGCGTAAGGCCAATTTAAGTTTTCTCGAAGAGTTGTCATTGCCTCTTCACCTAAAGCTGCTCCATGCGATTTTTCACTATCTTGTTTTTCTCCTGCCCCATAACCAATTGATGTTTTACAAACAATCATGGTTGGCTTATCAGCTAACTTTGCTTCCTCTATAGCTGAATTAATCTCATTTCTTTTATGTCCATCAACGTTGTCGATTACATGCCATCCATAAGATTGACACCTTAATGCAATATCATCTTGGTACCATGCATCAATTTTTCCGTCAATTGATATTCCATTGCTATCATAAAAACAAATAAGCTTATTGAGCTTCAATACGCCAGCCAAAGACATAGCTTCGTGTGAAATGCCCTCCATTAGACATCCATCGCCTAAGAAACAGTAGGTCATATGATCAATTGGTTTTAGAGAATTTGTGTTAATTTTATGTGCCAAAATCTTTTCTGCTAATGCCATTCCTACTGCATTTGCTATACCTTGCCCGAGAGGCCCCGTTGTTGTTTCAACTCCCTCTGTGATGCCAAATTCTGGATGTCCAGGTGTTTTAGACTTTAATTTTCTAAAATCTTTTAAATCCTGAATTGATAAATTGTACCCACTAAGATGCAACAAGCTATATAAAAGCATTGAGCCATGTCCATTTGATAAAATGAATCTATCTCTATTAAACCACTCAGGGTTTTTGGGCGAATGTCTTAAGTGGTCTCTCCACAATACTTCTGCTATATCAGCCATACCGAGTGGCATTCCAGGATGTCCTGATGCAGCATTTTCAACAGCATCTGCTGACAAGAATCTAATAGCGTTAACTAATTTATTAGTAATCAAAGTAAGGTAATTGTTTAAGACAATTATATAATCCTAAATTAAGAATTGATCGCAATATGAAAACTAAGTACACAAAAATGCAATCTAATGGAAATGATTTCTTGGTGTCAGAAGACTATGGCATCGTTACAAAAACAAGAGAGCTATCAGATAGAAGGGGAAATATTGGCTTCGATCAACTTCTCTATTTTCAAAATGGAAACATGCCAAAATTAAGGGTATATAATGCTGATGGTTCAGAAGCAGATAATTGTATAAATGGTTTAAGATGCATAGCTTTTTTATATGGTTTAAAAAATACTTACATTCAAATCAAAAACAAAAAATTTCTTGTAAATATAACTACGAATGGCGCAACTGTTGAAGGGGACATGCCAATAGTTGATAAAATTCATAATTGGTTTGTCATTAAGTTTGGAAATAATCACATTGCAAAATTTTGTGAAAACATTGATGAGTTTGATTTAAAAGCAGAGTATGTAAAAGCAAAAGGCTATAAACCATTCAATAAAATAAAAGATTTCAATATAAGTATATTTAAGATTTGTGGAGATATAATTAAAATTCGAACATATGAGAATGGCACAGGAGAAACATTATCCTGTGGTTCAGCTACACTATCAGTTGCCTGTGCACTAAGCAAAGAGCTGAATTTGAAAAAATTTAAATTTTCATCTCGCGGAGGTATAACTAAAGTTTATATTTCAAATGATAGTGTAATTTCTGAAGCGAGGGCTCAAGTAATAGAAGAAGGGTTTTTAGATGGATAAACTAAAGAAATCTCTAAAAGATTTTTTAAGAATCAAAAATTACTCTGAACATACGATCTCAAACTATGAGAGAGATATTAATAGGTTTCTGGAGTATTTGGGTGATAAAAAAATCGATTCTAGTGACATAAATACATCAATAATAACTGGATGGATAATATCTTTAAGAAAAGACGGTTTGGGGAATAGGTCCATTCAGAGAAATATATCTTCACTAAAAAATTTTTATAAGTTTCTATTTAAAAGCGGGCTAGTCGATATTAATCACTTTGAGTCAGTTCAGTCTCCAAAAATAGGTGAAACTCTACCTAAAGCCTTAACGCCAGAAGATGTTGAGAAGTTGCTGTCTTTTGAACCAAATACTTTTTCGGAGTTTAGGGATAAAGCTTTTCTTGAGTTGCTTTACTCATCAGGACTTAGAGTATCTGAAGCTGTTAATGTGAATATTTCATCTTTTGAGTCAGATTTAAATTTTGTGAAAGTGCTTGGCAAGGGAAATAAAGAAAGAATGTTACCAGTTGGTAAATTTGCTAAGGATGCAATAACAAAATGGTTAGAAACAAGAAACAAAAACATAAACACTACCGATGCACTTTTCACCAATAGGTATGGCAAAAGGATATCTGTAAGGGCTATGCAACAAAGAATCTACAAAATCTCAATTGCACAGGGCATGTCTCCGGTTAGTCCACATATGTTGCGTCACAGCTTTGCTACCCATATCCTCGAATCAAGTGGGGACCTAAGATCTATACAAGAGATGCTAGGTCACAGCAGTTTGAGCACAACACAAATTTATACAAAACTAAATTTTCAACAACTAGCAAAAATTTACGATAAATCTCATCCTCATGGCAAGAAAGAAAATAAAACTAATAACATTTGATTTAGACGATACAGTTTGGCCGAATCAAAAAGTAATAGTTGACGCCGAAAGGGCATTGTGGAACTTTCTTTTGATGAAAGTGCCACAATTAAAAAATGACTTAAGTGAAGAAAGCATCAATAAAATTAGGGTGCAGCTTGTTGAAAAAGATAATTCGTTAAAATTTGATCTTACAAAGTTTAGAAAAGAGGTTGTGAAGGAACTTTTGCTTAAGATTGGGCTTGATGAAAATGAAGCGATTTACTACAGCAACGAAAGCTTTAACGAATTCTTTAAAGTAAGGAATAAAGTACAGCTATATAAAGATGCAAAAAATGTTTTGGGAAGGTTATATAGAAAAACAACAATAGGATCTTTATCGAATGGTAATGCTGATTTAAGTATTATCGGAATAGATGCCTTTTTTGATTTTTCCATTAATTCGAAAGATGTTGTATCAAATAAGCCCTCCCCGCCACATTTTCTTAAAGCTCTTGAGTTAGCCTCATGTTATCCAGAAGAAGCAATTCATGTAGGAGATTGTCCTGTAAATGATGTTGGAGGTGCTAGAAATTGTAATATAAATGCCATATGGTTTAACTGTGAGAAGAATAAGTGGGATGAGATATTTCCATGTGATCTTCAAGCAAAAAGCTGGAAAGATCTTTATGAGATTGTAAGCAAAAATTTTATTTTGGAGAAAAAAAATGTTTAACCCGTTCAATATGACTAAAGACATGAAAGGCATGGAAAAAATGGTGAAACCTGCCTTGGAGAAATTTATGAAAGAATCTGGTTTCGTAAAAAAAGAGGAGCTTGATAGGGCTGTCGAAAGAATTGACGCTTTAGAAGAGAAAATAGCTGAACTAGAAAGACGCTAGCTTTACTCTACAATAGTCAATGAATCTAGCATGTACTGAACAGAACGTTCAATTTCTAGCTCTGAACAATCCATACACAAGCCTTTTGCGGGCATAGCGTTGTAACCATTGTATGCATTCGCAGTAAGCATCTCTAAGCCTTTTGACAATCTATCTTTCCATTGATCATTATTAGCAAGCATTGGGGCACCTGCTAAGCCAGCGGTATGACAAGCAGCACATCCCTGGTTGTATACTGTCTCCCCAGATCTGCCTACAGGTCCCTCAGGTTCATCAGCTGCCATTCCTGGCATAGAAACTACTGGTATATCTTTTAGAAGACCGAGTCTTTTTCTAACTTCATCTTCGTAAGAATCAGGAATCATCAAAAATGATGTAAAAATTAAAGAACTCAGTAGTAAAATTTTTTTCATGTCTAATTAGTTGTAGCAGAATAAAGAAATTCAAGCTAATTATCGTATAGAAATAGCATATTATCGATATTTCTTTGGACGTCGCCTGTTCTTCTAAATTTATATTTTCCGTTGATTACTATTGTTGGCACACCTTCAAGAACTCCAGCATTTGCCAAACTTCTAACTGTTCGAAGTGCATTTTGTGCTTTTATACCTATACCAAATGAATTATATACATTCATGAATTTTGTATCATCATATCCATGCCTCTTGGCAAATTCTAAAACATCACTTTTACTGTTTAAGTTTTTTCTTAACAATTGAATGTCTTTGTATACATTTAGGTGCGCTTCTTCTCCAAGATCTAAGGCAATAATAGTGTAGTAAAGTCTTGCGTAGACTTCATTCCCAGCTGGAATTTGAACGACATTAACATCTTGTCTTTGCTCTTTCATCTTCTGTACAGTACTTTCAAAACTGAAACATGCGTTGCACCAATAACCAAATACTTCAGTTATAGATTGGCCTTGAATAAGATCAGATGGTATTAATTCGAAGTCTTTGCCTTGTTCAGGTTGCGCACTAGCTTCTAAAGCTATGAAAAAGACTAAAGCAATAAAGTTATAAAATTTAATTCTCATAAGTATGCGAGAATGATTATATAACAAGTTAGATATAATTAATTAATGAAATTTAATTTTAAGTATTTGGAGCTTAAGTTTGTTGAAAGCGCAGCTGAGTTTGATCAATGTTTGCAGCATGATATGCAAGAAATTGCATTTGTTGGAGCGTCAAATGCTGGAAAATCATCCGCCATAAATGCTATTTCTAATCAAAAGAAGCTTGCTAAAACAAGCAAAACACCTGGTAAAACAAAACTTTTTAATTTCTTCAAAGCAAAGTTTGGGTACATTGTTGATTTTCCAGGTTATGGGTACTCAAAAGTTTCAAAATCTCAAAAAAAGGATTGGGCTAAACATCTACCTCAATACTTTGCATTAAGAAATAATCTTGTTGGAGCGCTTCTCTTTACAGATGTAAGAAATCCTATGAGGGAACTTGATTTGACTATGTATGAGATGTTAGCAAGTTATGGTCTGCCAACTTCAATAGTTTTAACAAAAACAGATAAAGTTTCTAAAGAAGAATTGGAGGCTACCATTAAAAAAATTAGCGATAATTATGGTGCCTGTCTTAGCTTTTCAATAAAAGAAAACAGCTCAATCGAAATACTGATTAAAGAAATTAATGAGCTTCTCTCCAGTTAGCTCCAAAACCATATTCAACTTTTAAAGGCACATCTATTTCAGTTGTGTTTTCCATGAGATCTAGAATTGGTATTAAATCATCCTCTGAAAACGCATCAGGAACTTCATAAATAAGTTCATCGTGAACTTGTAAGATCATTTTTATCTCAGGTGCATTTAGATTAATCCACTCATCAATTTTTATCATTGCAATCTTGATAATATCAGCTGCACTTCCTTGTAATGGTCCATTTATAGCTGCCCTTTCTGCTGCCTGTCGTACCATATAATTACTAGCAGTAATGTTTGGTACATGTATTTTTCTTCCATAGAGCGTTTCAACATATTTAGTTTCTTTAGACTTCTCTACTATATCGCTCATAAATTTTTTAACATCGCTATATCGTTCGAAATAACTATTGAGAAAAATGTCTGCTTCAGCACGTGATACTCCAAGTTGATTGGAAAGGCCAAAAGCACTCATACCATATAACAACCCAAAGTTTATAGTCTTTGCTCTTCTTCGCATTTCGTCATCTACTTCAGTCAACTCGGTTCCAAAAATCTCAGAAGCGGTACGCTTATGAATATCCTCATTTTTTTTAAATGAATTAAGCATGATAGGATCTTGTGAATAATGAGCCATAAGTCTAAGCTCTATCTGAGAGTAGTCCATTGCCAGAATTTTTTTGTTTGCAGGAGCAATAAAAGCCTCTCTAATAGTAATTCCTTCTTTCGTTCTTATAGGAATATTTTGTAAATTTGGGTCTGAGGAAGACAATCTCCCAGTAGAAGTCACAGCCTGATGGTAAGAAGTATGTACTCTTGAGTTTTGATCACAAATTTCTGCAATTTTATCTGTATATGTACTTTTTAACTTTGCTAAAGAACGATATTCAAGTATATCTTTTACAATGTCATTTTCATCGGATAATTTCTGCAATACAGATTCTGAAGTAGAAAAATATCCCGTTGAAGTTTTCTTTAAACCTTTAGTATCAATCTTTAATTTCTCAAATAAAATTTCACTTAATTGTTTTGGTGAATCAATATTAAATACACTGCCAGATGCTTCATGAATTTTTCTTACTAAATTTAAAAGTTTTGCACCAAAGTCTTTTGACAGCTCGTTAAGATGACTTGTATCAATAAGTGCACCCTTTTGCTCCATCTCTAAAAGCACAAATAAAAGAGGATAATCAATCGTCTTTAAAAGATTAATTGAACTTTTGTCAATTATCTCTGAAAGCTTCTCAAAAAGTTGCAAAGTTATATCAGCATCTTCGGCAGCATAGTTTGTGGCTTCTTTAATTGGAACTTCACTAAAATTTTTATACTTTTTTGCTCCCTTTCCAACAACATCTTCATATTTGATAGTGGAAGTGTTTAGATAATATTCGGCTAATGCATCTAAATTGTGTCTGGATGAAGTGCTATTTGCTGCGTAAGACATCAACATTGTGTCTGCAAAAAATTCTTTTATATAAATTTCATGATTTCTTAGTACAGCAATGTCATATTTTAGATTTTGGCCAATAATTTTGTTTTGATTAATTTCTAGAAGCTGCTTCAACCATTCAATTACCTCAGAAGCATTTAATTCTGTTTGCTCGACGTGATTAATTGGAATGTAAAAGCCTTCATCTTTTTTTACTGAGAATGACACACCAACTAATTCTGCTTCCAATGAATTAAGTGACGTAGTTTCAGTATCAAATGCAAAGTATTCAACATCGGTAATTATTAATTCAAGTTTTTCTAGATCGCTTTTATTTGTAATAGCTTTATATTCTGATTTTCTTTTTTCCTTTGTTTCCCCAATAAAAGAATTAAATTCAAGTTCTTTATAAAACTCTTTGAGCCCATCGCTGCTTGATGCTGGTATATTTATATCATCAAATAACAAGTCAAGATTTATGTCCTGTTTTAGCGAAACAAGAAAGAGGTTCCTTTGGAGTACTTCCTTTTCTTCTCTTAAGTTCTGTCCCACAACTCCTGTAATTTCATCAGACTTATTAATAATATTTTCTAAATTACCATATGCGTTAAGCCATTTAGAGGCAGTTTTATTCCCTACCTTCGTAATTCCTGGTATGTTGTCTGCTTTGTCTCCAACAAGAGCTAATAGCTGTGCAACTTGACTAGGCCCAACACCAAATTTTTCTTTAACGTACTCATTATTGAAGAATTCATTAGACATAGAATTGTGTTGAATAACATTATCTTCAACTAATTGTGTTAAGTCTTTATCTGGAGATGAGATTAAAATCTTTTTATCGAGTTTGAACTGTTTTGTGAGAGTAGCAATTACATCATCTGCCTCAACACCACCTTCTTCTTTAACTGTGAAATTGAATAATTTTGAAAGTTTTTTTATATCTTCAATTTGAACTCTTAACTCATTTGGCATTGGGGGCCTATTAGCTTTGTAATCCTTGAAGTAATCATTTCTAAAATTTGGACCTTTAGCATCAAATACCATGACCATTGGAACACCCGGATATTTTTCAATAAGTTTTCTAAGCATTGATGCAAATCCCCTGGTTGCTCCAGTTGGTTTGCCGGAAGAAGTAGTTAACGGCGGCAGAGCGTGAAAAGCTCGATAAATATAAGAAGTTCCATCAATTAAAATTAAATCTGGTCTAAATATCATAGGACTATATATATAATACTTAATAGTGAAAGAAATAATTAAAAATTACAGTGATATATTTATTACTTCCTGTGCTGCCATTGTAGTGTCTGGTCAATATTATCTTGAAAATATCGTTGGTCTTGAGCCTTGTAACTTGTGCATCTTGCAGAAGCTTTCATCACAGGCAGTATTGTTTATTTTCCTTTTAAAAATGATAGTGCCAAAATTTAAATTCATATTTGATTTACTAGGTTTTGGAGTATTGATATTTGGTGCATCTGCCAGTGGAAGACAGATCTATCTTCAGAACTTGCCTGCTGATCAGTTAACAGGAGGTTATTGTGATATACCGTTTGAATTTTTATTTAATATGTATCCTTTTTTTGATGCACTTAGTAAGGTTTTTCAGGGAAGCAGCAAATGTGCAGAGGAATCTTGGGTTTTTTTATATTTGAATATACCTGAATGGGCACTTTTATTTTTTACTTCAATGATAATACTATTATTGATAAGATACTTTCTTATAAATTTAAAGGGCCAAAAATAATAAATGTCTAGATCTCTTTATCTGTCAAATTCAGAGCTAATAGAAAAATCAGTTGCTAATAATGAGAGTGAACTGACTCATACTGGTGCATTATTATCGCTCACGGGAAACAGAACAGGCAGAAGCCCAAAAGATAGGTTTATTGTCCAGGAAAGCAGTACTAAAGATAAAATTGAATGGGGAGAGGTTAATAAACCGTTTAACTCAGATTATTTTGATAAATTATGGGACAAGGTGTCAGCCTATCTTGATGACAAAGATAATTATGTTTCAAATGTGCATGTTGGTTCTAATAAAGATCATTATATTCCAGTTCAAATAAAATCAGAGCTTGCCTGGCATTCCTTATTTTCCAAATTAATTTTTATATCGCCAGAGAGTTTCAATGATGAAAATAAAGAAGTGTGGAAGATTGTTACGGCAGCAAATTATGTATGTGATCCGGAAGAAGATCATACAAACTCAGAATCTTGTGTAATTATTAATTTTTTGCGAAGAAAAGTCTTAATCGCAGGTATGAAGTATGCGGGAGAGATGAAAAAATCCATGTTTGCAGTCCAAAATTTTCTTCTTCCTGAAAAGGGTGTGCTACCAATGCATTGTTCAGCAAATCAAACTTCTGATAAACGAACGACACTATTTTTTGGTCTATCAGGAACCGGCAAAACAACCCTATCCGCTGATCCAAAATGTTCACTTATAGGAGATGATGAGCATGGTTGGGGAGATGGTACGGTTTTTAATTTTGAAGGTGGTTGTTACGCAAAATGTATAAACCTATCAAAAGAAAATGAGCCTCTAATTTGGGATGCAATAAAGTTTGGAAGTATTTTGGAAAATGTGGTGATCAACGACCAAGGTGTTCCAGACTACTCTGATAGCAAATATACGGAAAATACTAGAGTTTGTTACCCGAGAGATTTTATAGATGGTGCCGTACCTGCTAATGAAGGCGATGAGCCTGATAACATAATTTTTTTAACATGTGACCTATCTGGGGTCTTGCCGCCTGTAAGTATCTTGAATGAAAAAGCAGCAGCTTATCATTTTCTAAGTGGCTATACTGCGAAGGTTGGGTCTACAGAAATAGGTGCCACAAAATCAATGGATTTTACTTTTTCAACTTGCTTTGGTGCTCCATTTTTTCCTCGACCTGCAGGGGTTTATGCAGACTTACTGGTTAAAAGAGCAAAAAGAAATGAGACAAAGGTCTTTTTAGTAAACACCGGTTGGACAGGCGGAGGTTATGGTATTGGTAAGAGATTCCCTATTCCAGTTACGAGAGCAATAATTAATGGTATTCAAGATAATAAAATAGACTTCGATAATTTGACTTACTTAGATAAACTTAATCTTTATATCCCTAATGAGCTTGAGGGAGTAGATAGCAGCTTCTTAAACCCAAAAACTTCATGGAGTTCAGCTGAAGAATATGACTTTGAATGCGACAGGCTGTGTGAAAGATTTAAACAAAACTTTAAAAAATTTAATGTATCTCAAGAAATAATAGATGCAGGACCAAAATAGTAAAAATGGTTGAAAGCAACCAAGAAAAAATTTCCAAATTTTTAAATTCAGATAAATTAACCTACAAGGGTCTAGAAAAGGAGAACCTAAGATCTGATCTTGATGGAAAAATCTCGAATAAAAGTTTTCCAAAAAGTTTTGGCGTTCATAATTTTAATAGGTACATAACACTTGATTATTCAGAACCGCACCTTGAATTAGTTACACCTCCTTTTGTGAAAAATTTCGATGCTTACAATTTTTTATGTGATCTGCATAAATTCGTTGAGGAGAATCTTGATGGTGATCTGCTTTGGAACTACTCAATGCCCCCGAAATTTAAAAGCAAATACATTAAGCTGCCTCCACACAGAGAATCAAATACTACAAAATTGGCTCATCTTTACAGGCTTGGTTTAAGAAATAGGTATGGAGATAAAATGCAAAGCACAGCAGGCATACATTTTAATTTTTCATTTTCAGATTCTGTCATTAGGGCTCTTGGAAACAATAAAACTGAAATTTATCTTGGAGTGTCAAGAAATTTTTTAAGACTATTCCCAATAATTTTAAGGTTAATAGGCTGTTCTCCAGTAACTCATAAATCCTTTTTGAAAGGGAGGCAGATAAACATTGAAAACTTAGATGAAGAGGATTGTTATTTACCTAAATCGACCTCGCTGCGTGTTAGTAGGCTCGGATACTATTCAGAAGAACAAGACGAAAGTTTAATCACCTTTAATTCTTTAGAGGAATATTTATTAACGTTAAAAAATTATATAAATAACCCAAATGACAAGTTTAAGAACATATCACTTGACCTGAAACAACAAGTAAATAATGGAACGATACAAATGGAAAGTGAGCTCTATAACCATGTAAGGCCAAAAGGAATAATATCGAAAGATATTAGAGCTTATACACAGTTAAAGAATAAAGGCATTGAATATCTAGAAATTAGGTCTATTGACTTAAACCCTTATACAAAAATAGGAATCTCATTAGAGGACATAAAATTTCTAGAACTTGTTTTGATTTTTTGTGCATTATCAGATTCTCCTCTGATTAGTGCTTTAGAAAGTGATTGTATAAAAGAGAATATAAGAAGATCGTCCGAAGCAGGACAAGATTGTAATTTTATAGGAGGGCTTGAAAGTGAAAATGCTGAAGAATCTGCTGAAAGTGCAACTAAGGAATTTTTACAAAAGCTTCAAAATTTTGCATTCGACATAGGCTTAGAAAAAGATAGCGAAAAAATGTTCTCTGAATACACCAAAAGAAACAATAAACCTCTATCTAAAAAATTAATCTGTGATTTGGAAAAATATGAAAACTTGTTAGCTTTTATTGTAAAAAAATCTGCACCGATTAATCATGAAATTAATAAAGATAATCGTACACTTTTTGAAAAAGAACGCGATTTATCTGAGAAGCAATATGTTCACGAAAAGAAAGAGGATAATATGTTATTTGAAGAGTACTTAGAACATTTTAGAGGTGAAATTAAATGAAAATTCTACATTGTAAGGAATATGGGCCAGTAGATAATTTAGTTTGGGAAGAGATTGATAGCCCAGCACTTCAGGACAATGAAGTACTGATAGATATAAAAGCTGCTGCGTTAAATTTTCCAGATTTCTTAATAGTACAAGGGCTTTATCAATTTAAGCCTGATTTGCCTTTTGCACCAGGTAATGAGGGTGCAGGCATTGTAAGAAAAACAGGTAAAAATGTGACTCGCTTTAAGGAGGGTGATCGTGTTTATTTTATGGCTACTCATGGTGCTTTCGCAGAACAAATATGTATCAATGAGCTTGGTGTATTCCCTATTCCAGATGAAATATCATTTCAATTAGCAGCTTCATATCAGATGGCATATGGCACAAGTTACCACGCTCTTATTCAAAGAGGAAAGCTTTCTGAGAATGATGAAGTCCTAATTTTAGGAGCTTCTGGTGGTGTTGGTCTCGCTGCTGTCGATATTGCAAAAGCAAAGGGAGCTAGAGTTATTGCCGGAGTTTCAACTGATGAAAAAGCAAAAATATGCCAAGATTATGGTGCAGACGAAGTAATAGTATATGGGACAGGCCCAAAAGATAAAGAGGAGGCTAGAGCATTTTCGACTGAGCTCAAATCTAAAAGCATAAAAAATGGTTATGACATCATTTATGACCCCATTGGGGACTGTTATGCAGAGCCTGCTTTTCGAGCCATAGGGTGGAAAGGCAAATATTTAGTCGTGGGTTTTGCTGCTGGTCAAATACCTAAACTACCAATTAATTTAACATTACTAAAAGGGGCTGCTGTGGTAGGAGTGTTTTGGGGAGCATTTACCGGAAGAGAGTTTGAAGTAAATCAAAAAAATATAACTGATATTAATGAAATGTTAGCTACAGGCAAAATTAAACCTTTAATATCAAAAGAAGTTCCAATGGAAAACGCAGTTGAAGCCATAAAGTTGATAGGTAGTAGAGGAGTAGTAGGAAAAGTAGTGCTTGTTAATTAAGCTACTGAGAAGCAAGCAAAGATTTTATAACCAGTGACATTGCGGAACTTTCGAATGGAGCTTTGAAAATACCAATGACTTCTGCATCTGAATTAACCACTATCAGATGATTGGTATGTGAAATTATCCTTTGGTTCATATGGTTCTCCACAGGAGCTAGTTTTTCTACCCCAAGCTGATATCCTAGTTTCACAACCTCTGGCACATCTCCAGAAACACCAACAAAATCAGGATTAAATGCCGTAACGTAGTTTCTTAACCTTCCAAGAGTATCGATTTCAGGATCAAAACTTATTAAATAGTAAGAGATATCATTTGTTTCAATTTTTTCGAAAACCTGCTTCATAACTGACATCATTACCGGACATTCTGTAGGACAGCTTGAATATCCAAAATAAAGAAAATTTAAACTTTGTTCTTTAAAGTTTTCTTTCGTAAAAACATCACCATTATGGTCAACTAAGTTAAAATCTCGTAGCTCTTCAAAACTTCCATAACCAAAATACCCATTCACCTTCATCTCATCAGCAGAAAGTATCCTAGGCTGACTTATTCTCCAAATTGAATAAACCGAGAGAAATAGAACAACTGAAAAAAGAATGATTGTTAACAGATTTTTAGACATAAAGCTTAATTAAAAAATCGGCATAAGTCGCAAGAAAGAAAAGCAGCATATATTTTACAGAGAAATTGAAAACTCTCATTGATAGCTCATTATTCTTGTCATTCAAATATGCTACACACAAGTAAATGAAATATAGATTCAAGGCTGTAGTGGAAAATAGGTAGAAATAACCAGTTAAACCATAAAAAAATGGAGAAAGAGAAGCTCCTAATAACAAAATTGCATATACGATCATTTCTTTTTTTGTTCTTGAGACGCCTTTTGCAATAGGCATCATTGGTACACCCTCTTTCTTGTATTCATCCATTCTGTCAATAGCAAGCGGCCAAAAATGCGGTGGTGTCCATAAAAAAATTATTAATACCAAAATTAATGGTAATAATGACACCTCATTTGTAACAGCCGTCCATCCAATTAGAGGAGGAAGTGCACCAGAGAGCCCACCAATAACTATGTTTTGTGGAGTTGCCCACTTTAGGTAAATTGTGTACACCAAACTATAAAAAATAAAGCCAAATGTAGTTATAAAAAGGGTTAGAGGGTTTGAAAAATATAATAACAAGCTAGTACCTATGGATAATAAAATAGCCGTAAATATTAGAGCTTGTGAAAGTGAGATATCGCCTGCAGCAAGAGGTCTTTTTTTTGTTCTCTGCATATTTTTATCAGACTCTCTATCAAAAATTTGGTTGAGTGCAGCTGAAGAAGCAGCTAGAAAAGCAAAACCAAGCAAACTTGCGAGACTTGAAAATATATTTGAGTAAAACTCTATTGATAACAACATGCCTACAAGAGCAGTAAGTGTTAGAAGCAAAACAATTTTAGGTTTACAAAGCGTTATAAAGCTTGTCATTCGATTAAATTCTCCTAAATGCCAAAAATGTCATAACCACAAAAGATAAAAACAACATTACCCCTACTATATTGTGCGCAACTGCATTCCATAATGGAAGAGAGCTCAAAATATTATTTACACCTAAAAAGATTTGGATCCCTAAAATTGATAAAAAACTTATAACTAACCCTTTTGTTTCTGTTGACCAAAGCTTAACTGCCAAGAAAATGGAATAGAAAAATACAATTATAGCTCCAATTCTATGTGTTAAATGTATGGCGACTCTGGCTTCATTGCTCATTTGACCATAAAGGTAATTTGGTCCAATCGATTGAAATAAGTTGAAGCCTTCTTCAAAGTTAGTATTTGGAATTAGCTCTCCCTGACAATATGGCAAATCTAAACAGGCTCTGGCAGCATAATTTGTAGACGTCCAAGCACCAAGAAATATTTGAGAAATAATAAGAACAAACCCAACCATTATATATGGTTTGTTACGAACTAATATTAAATATGAATTTGTAATCTTTAGTGATTTCATGAATATAACTAAGAATAGAGAAGTCACTATCATTGCTCCAAAAAGATGAGATGTAACTATTAGGGGGTGAAGTTTTAAACTTACAGTTAGATAACCAAAAATTCCTTGTCCAATTATAATTAGAAGCAATGCTATAGACTCCGTTTTCATTTTTTGTTCTTTAAACGCTATGAAGACAAGACAAATGGCTAGAAGCCCCAATGAGGCTGCAAAATATCTATGTACCACTTCTGGAATTATCTTATCTATTTCAACAGGCGAGTCAGGAAACAAAGATTCTGCAATAGCTATCTCATCAGGGGTTGTTGGAAAAGTAACAAATCCATAACAACCAGGCCAATCTGGACAACCCAAACCAGCATCTGCAAGCCTTGTCCATGCACCAAGACCAATAACTACAAAACAAAATGCGATACCTATAGCCGAAAAAGTTTTTGTATTAAAAATGTTCATAGTAATACTTTGAGATCCTCAAATATTTCATTGAAACTTAAGCTCACGTTAAATTCTTCCATCACGTTAGAAAAAGAATCAATAAGAAACATAGATTTTGAAAAATACGGATTATTAAGCTGGCCAGAGATCCTTTCTTCGAATAAATTGTTCTTGTCGTACAGAAAAATTACTTCAGGAAAAAGGTTTTTGAGATCTGTAGCTTTCTCAAATAACTCTTTATCTTTATAGACAACAACCCTTCTTAGTCTATGGCTTTCTCTTGGCAACGTAAGCTTCAAACTTGTCGCAAGTTTATAACGATCAAGGCTGAAAGTTATGTTTTTAAAATCATCAAAATGGACCAAATACCATTTCCCAGCTGAGAAAGAAAAAGTTTTACCTTCAGCATCTAATAGGCTTAAGTTTTCTGTATCTATTTGAGGAATTATTAGGTCTCCATTATTATTTGAGCTTGTCGGTTTATATCCAAGATAAAAAGTTAATGTTGATAAACTTATTACTAAAAGAGGTGTTAATAGTATTATTAACGCAAGATACTTCTGATTATTCACCTTTTTTCCTATATGCGTATATTGTTAAAATTATTAAAGCTGCACACAAACCAAACCACTGGATGGCGTAACCTATATGTTTGCTAGCTGACATGTTTACCGGCTTTTCTATAGATTGATATTTATCAACATCTCTAATATCTAAGTTAAATAGAAATGGGTGCAAATATCTATCTTTCAATATCGGAAATTTTTCTGTTAAAACCGAAGTGCTAAACTCTTGAATTATACGGCTGTCTGATTCCTCCACATTTTTTATAAAAGTATTGTTTTGTTTGAAAAGAGTTGTTCCTTTGATTAATTTCTTTCCAACCGGTATATCAATCTTTGGTAAATTATTTTTTATTAGGTTTCGCTCAATAAAACCTCTATGGATAAATACCAACGTTCCATCACCATTTAGAAATAAGTGATAGACCTTAAAACCAGCTTTGCCACTATTAATTGCATTGTCTTCATAAACAACAAGATCTTGATATATGCCTGTGGTTTCAATTGGCTGCCAATTATCCAATGTTTGATTTTTTTTCAATCTAACTGGAGCTGATACCAACAACTTATCGTAGTTAGCAATAATTAATTTTTTTTCTTCTGCTCTTTCAATTTGCCATATCCCTAGACTAATTGTTATAGGAACAAATATGATTGCAAAAATTAATATCTTTGATTTGAAGTTATTCAATGTTTTAATATCCCAGTGTTAAAAACTATCATCGTTATTTTACTCATATTGGTTTTAATAAGCTTGGCATCAAGTTTGGTATTCCTTTTTATTGACAGGGGCAAGCCTGGGAAAAAAAGAATACTATACGGGCTAGGCTTTAGAGTTACGCTTGGTGCAATACTTTTAATTCTCATAATCTATGGTGTTTCAACCGGTCAATTAGGCAATGAAGCCCCATTGGGTTAAAGAATATAAACGAATAAGAACAGGCAAACCCAAACAACGTCTACAAAGTGCCAGTACCACGATGCAGCTTCGAAACCAAAATGTTCTTTATCAGTAAAATGATTGTATCCTGCCGATCTTGTCAGCTGAGTGGCAAGAAATATTCCACCTATTAAAACGTGCATACCATGAAATCCTGTCAGCATAAAAAATGTTGTTCCATAAACACCAGAACTAATAGTTAGCCCTAAGTGAGCATACGCTTCGTAATATTCTAAGGCTTGAAGAATCACAAATATAAATGCCAATAAGACTGTTACACCTAGCCATAAATTAAACCTTTTTCTGTTGTTGTCTTTTAGTGCCATATGCGCAAAATGCACAGTTCCACTCGATGATAGCAAAACAACAGTATTGTAAAGAGGAAGCCACGTTCCAAGACTTCCAATACCCTGCAGATACATACTCTCATCAGGCCCTTTGGTAACTGCTTGATCTCCCATTAAACTCTCTTCTGGTGTAATCATTGGGGGCCATGTTGCTTCGAAATCTGGCCATAATAATTCTCCAGCAAGGCCTTTATCACCTTCTCCACCCAACCAAGAAATTGAAAATGTTCTTATGTAAAAAAGTGCGCCAAAAAATGCTGCAAAAAACATAACTTCGGAAAAAATAAACCAAGCCATGCCATAGACATAAGACGTATTTAATTGAGGTGTATCAAGCCCAGCATGTGATTCTCTTATTACTACTGACCACCAGTAAGCTAGAGTTCCAATTACAGTAGCGATGCCAATAAATAGCAGGGTTGTACCTTTTCCCATCACAGCATCTGCTGCACCAACACCAAAAAAGAGCATTGCTATTGCAAAGACTATAGGTATAGAGCTGCTTTCTGGTACGTAGTATTTTTGGTGGCTTGTTGTTTCAGTGTTCATGGTTAACAGCTAGCATTTCCTCTCTTTCTTTTTCAAACAAAGTATATGACAAATAGACATTATTTACATTCTCACTAAGCTCAGAGTCTACATAAAATCTCACTGGCCACTCTTGAGTCTCATAAGGTTCTAGAGTTTGCTCACTAAAACAAAAACATTGGATTTTTTTCACATTTTCAGCTGCTAGTCCCGGAGAAACTGATGGAACTATCGATAATGTTAATTTTTTATTAGTGTTGTTTGTTGCTATGTATGAAGTTCTGCTTACCTTATCAGTCATAACCTCAAGGTTTGTTTCTGACGGATAAAAGGTAACAGGAGCTGAACCATTAACTGTGCTCAAAAATCTAATATTGACCTGTCTTTCATATGTTTCATTATTTTTTTTAAAGAAATCTGAAGGCCCATATATTTTTCCATTTAAACCAGTAACCTCACAAAATACATTGTATAAAGGAACCAACATGAATGAAAAAAAGAACATGAAAGTCACTGCTCCAAGCAAAGAAACAAAAACTTTATTTTTTAAGGGTCCGTTACTCATTTAACTTTAGGAGGCACGTCAAATGTATGATAAGGAGCTGGCGAATCTACCGTCCATTCAAGACCGTCTGCACCATCCCAAACCTGTGGTGTAGCCTTTTTGCCAGCAAAGACAGTTTTTACAACTATGTATAAGAATAATAGTTGAGACAATCCGAACAAAAATGCTCCCACTGAAGAAACAGCATTCCACTCGGCAAATTGCAATGCGTAATCCGCATATCTTCTAGGCATGCCTGCAAGACCAACGAAGTGTTGTGGGAAAAATGTGATATTTACACCAATAAAGGAAAGCCAAAAGTGTAATCTGCCCATTTTTTCGTCATACATGTTTCCTGTCCATTTAGGCAACCAATAATAAACAGCTGCCATTATTGAAAAAACTGAACCAGGAACAAGAACATAATGAAAATGAGCAACTACAAAATAAGTATCATGATATTGAAAATCTGCTGGTGTAATAGCAAGCATAAGGCCTGAAAAACCACCTATGGTAAATAGGACCACAAAAGCAATAGCAAATAACATTGGAGTCTCGTAAGTAATTGATCCCTTAAATATGGTCGCACACCAATTAAAAACTTTGACACCTGTGGGAATAGCAATAAGCATTGTAGCCCACATAAAGAATAGCTCTGCTACCAAAGGCATTCCTACGGTAAACATGTGGTGAGCCCAAACAACAAAAGATAAAACTGCGATAGAAACCATTGCATATACCATTGAGGAATGGCCAAAAAGTGGTTTTCTTGAAAATGTTGAAATTATATGTGAGGTAATACCGAATGCTGGCAATATCATAATATATACCTCTGGATGACCAAAAAACCAGAAGACGTGTTGGAAAAGAACTGGATCACCACCACCTGCTGCATCAAAAAACGATGTACCAAAATAAGCATCCATCAATAGCATAGTTACTGCACCAGCCAAAACAGGCATAACTGCAATTAATAAATAAGCTGTAATTAGCCAAGACCATACAAAAAGAGGCATTTTCATCAACGTCATTCCAGGTGCCCTCATGTTCATAATGGTTACAATCACATTAATGGATCCCATAATTGATGAAGCCCCCATAATATGAATAGCAAAAACAAAATAAGCTACATTCGGGTAGTTCGTGGACAAAGGAGCGTAGAAAGTCCAACCAAAACCAGGCAAGCCTCCCTCCATGAATGCTGTAGAAAGCAAGATGCCAAAAGCAACTGGCAGTAACCAAAAACTCAGATTGTTCATTCTTGGCATAGCCATGTCTGGTGCACCAATTTGAAGGGGTATTAGCCAGTTAGCTAAACCAACAAAAGCTGGCATCACGCCACCAAAAATCATAATCAAACCATGCATAGTAACAAGCTGGTTGTATCTAATAGGATCCATGAGCTGTAGACCAGGCTCAAATAGCTCTGCTCTTATACCCATTGCAAAAGCACCTCCAAGCAAAAAAGCTGCAAAAGCAAACCACAAATATAAAGTTCCTATATCTTTATGATTTGTTGTTTTGAGCCATCTCATTAATCCTTTTTTTGGCCCATGGTGATCATCATGATGATCGTGGTTTTCAACTACTGCACTCATATCCTACTCCTATAAATTTGTTTCCTTATATTCAACAATATCTTTTGGTATAACAATCTCTCCATCTCCTGATCTCTCATTTCCCCAAGCCAATCTTGTAAAAGTTATAACTGAAGCCATCTCTACCTCATTCAGCTGTTCAGCAAATGATTGCATTTGGCTTCCTCTTATACCTTCCATTAAAATTTCAATTTGTTTTGCTTTGTCGTTCATAACGACATCGCTGCCAGCAAGTGCCGGGTAAAATCCAGCAATTCCAGCTCCATTTGTTTGATGACATGCTGCACATCTTGTTTCATAGATTTCTTCACCTGTTGCCAACAATTCATCTGATGTCCATTCTTTTTCAGTTAAATAAGCAATCTGTTCAGCTAAGTCTCTTTTTGATTGAAGCCATTCTTGATATTCGTCTTGTGTAACAGCTTTTACTACTATTGGCATATACGCGTGTCGCTCTCCGCATAGTTCAGTACAATTGCCTCTGTATATGCCTGGAACATTAACTTTTGTCTTAGCAACGTTAATAAATCCTGGTATGGCATCCTGTTTCACTGCGAAATCACTCATATACCAAGAATGAATAACATCATTACTAGTAATTAAAAAACGAACAGGAGTATCAACAGGAATAACAACTGGCTCGTCAACCTCCAGGAGGTAATTTTCATTTTTTTCAACCCTATTAAATTCGTATTGATCAGGAGGCGTTGTTAGATTGGAGAAAAAGCTTAATGGTTTGTTTCCAACTTGCTCATCAAGATATTTATATTGCCATTTCCACTGCCATCCTACAACCTGAATATCGATACCGCCTTCTTCAGCTTCGTGATCGTATATTTTTTTAAGGGTAATTGATGCAGGTACAGCCATCGCAATTAGGATAAGTGTAGGAATAATTGTCCAGAGTATTTCTACTGTATGGTTTTCCGTAAAAGTAGCAGGCTTTTTATTGTTGGACCTTCTATATTTCCACATGGACCAAAAAAGAACACCAAAGACAACAACCCCAATAGCAACAACAACAAAAAATATTGCCATGTGTAGTCCAAAAACTTCCCTACTAATATCTGTGACGCCAACAGGCATATTCACATCTAACCAATCGGCAGACATAAAAAAAGATAAAGGGTAGAGAATAAGTGCCCAAAGCTTGTTCTTCATGTACGCAATATACTACTATAAATACTGTTAATGTCGAGTAATAAACGACACTAATGTATGATTTTTTAGTCGTCTATAATTCTAATAGATTCTATGATGTTGGTGTCTTTTTCATCAAATTCTTGATCTTTCATTTTTAAGTAATTACAGGATACACATCTTATTTCTGAATCATCATTTTTTAACATTATTGAATCTATATCTCCACAAGATGGGCATATAGCACCTGCGATGAATTTATACCCTTTCATCTAATAGCCCTTTTACCTCTTCAACATTTGGTTTTTTATCAAACCACAGACGAAAACACTCTGCCGCCTGCTCTACAAGCATGCCTATGCCATTATGAAAATTTGTTTTTTTGGAGAATGAAAGCGCCTCTAATGTTGAATTAGTGTCGTTTTTATAATTAATATCATAAATAAAACCGTCTTTACTTATTAGGAAGTGTTCAAATCTATTTATAGTGTTCAAATCTAACGAAGAAGCACAGTTTATAATCAAATCCACTCTTTCACCTTTATATTTTTGAAGGGTATTGCTTTTATTGATGATGTCCTCAGATTTTTTTTCATTCCTGCTGTTTACAAATATTTTTTTTCTTGTTTTTATAGTCTCAAGAATTGAATGTGCTGCACCTCCTAAACCATAAACAAGAATATCCATATTCTCATAATCAATATTTTTTGATTGCATATCATTTAGTAAACCAACGCCATCAGTTGAGCTAACTTTTAGGCCTTTTTCATAAATACAGTTAATAGACGCAAGATTAGAACTGAATTCAGAAGCCACCCTATGTTTGTATGGTTTTGTGATGTTTAGTCCAAAGCCATCCTTTTCAAAAAAATCATGAATAAAGTGTATTGGATCTTTGTCAACATCATAGATTGAGTATTCAACTGAATAATTAAATTGTTTTGCAAACTCTTGATGAATTTTTGGAGAAAGTGAATATCCAATATCTTTGCCCAGAACACCTAACCTATATAACATCAACCCAATCCCTAGGTGTTTTCAAAACATCATAAAGTTTTTGTTGTTCGGTTGAGAGTTTTTCATCAAACTTATAATGCCATTCAACTTTGTTGGGCAAAGACATTAGAATTGATTCGATCCTTCCTCCAGACTGTAAGCCGAAAAGAGTCCCTCTATCATATGTAAGGTTGAACTCTACATATCTGCCCCTTCTAAATCTCTGGAATTTTTTTTCTTCCTCTGTGTATTTTGTGTTCTTGTGTTTATTGATAATTTTTATGTAATTTTCAATAAATTGTTCACTTACTTTATCTGAAAAGTGCAGGCCCTCCTCAATATGATTAAATTCTTGCTTCTCATAAAAAATTCCACCAATGCCTCTGTGCTCTTTTCTATGTGGGATAAAGAAATACTCATCACAATTCTTCTTTGCTTTTTCATAAAAATTAGCACTGATCAATTTGCAAGCATCCTCAGCGCCCTCATGCCATTTTTTACAATCTTCTTCGTTTAAAATATATGGTGTGAGGTCAAACCCTCCACCGAACCATTCTTCAAAGACCTTGTCTTCTTTATATGTGCAGAAATATCTAACATTCAGGTGTGAAGTAGGAATATATGGATTTTTTGGATGGAAAACTACCGAAACACCACTTGCAAAAAAAGGCAAACCCATAGATTTGCTCTTATTTCCTACTGACGATTTTGGTAAGGACTTTCCTGAAATACATGAAAAATTAATGCCTGCTTTATCAAAAAAATTTCCATCATCTATTACAATTGAATTGCCTTGGCCAAGATCTTTTTTTTCCCAAACATCATCCAAGATTTTTGAACTTTTCTCAAAACCTTTTATTTTGTAAAAAATTGTTTCATGAATTTTTTTAAATGCGTTAGAAATTCTATTTTGTCTATCTAATGTATTCATTATTTTCTAAGTCTAATATTTTAGATGGTTTTTTTTCGTCTCCTAATTGTCCGTCGAAAGCACCGAAGATTTTTCCGTTAAATACAGTCTTAATTTCCTCAATATTTCTGCATATCATTTCGCCGGACAGATTCGCAGATGTAGATATTATCGGTTTATCTATCAGTTTCAAGAAATTTAAAAGATTTTTGTCTCCAGGTATCCTTATAGCTATTTTTTTTTGCTTTATAGGAATAAGGATGGTGGTAAATGTATTTTCCATGTTTTTTATTAAAGAATAATGCTTATGTTCAATATCAAAATGTTCGACTAATTGTTTAAACGAGTGAAACAAAAGAATGTATTTTTTATCTTTTGTTCTTTTTTTTGCTGAATTTATGGTTTTTATATTCTTAGTTAGATCTAGCCCCCCAATTCCCCAAACACCTTCAGTTGGATAGGCGATAACTTTTCCGTCAAGAATCCACTTGGCAGCAAGATTAGCTTCTTTGGTTATATTCAATCTCTATCAAGATTTTTGTCTTTCTGAATGGTTTTTTCTCTAAGCTCTTTTTTAAATTCAACCATTTTCTCTGCCATCGAAGCATCACTTACACCCAACATTTGAGCTGCAAAAATACCGGCGTTGGTTGCTCCTGCGGTACCAGCTGCAAAAGTTGCTACCGGCACACCTGCTGGCATTTGAAGTGTTGATAGTATTGCATCAAGTCCGTTTAAACTGTGTGCTGTTGGCACTCCTAAAACTGGGCTTGGTGAATGTGCTGCAACAGCACCAGCTAGATGAGCAGCCATGCCTGCTATAGCTATATAGACTTTGCACCCCCTTTCCTTTGAGCTTTGCAAATAATCTACTAGCACATCAGGAGATCTGTGAGCTGATATGACTTTTAGTTCGCAATTGATATCGAAATTGCGAAGTGATTTTATAGCAGCCTTTCCCAAATCTATGTCTGAATCTGAACCGAGAATTACAGAAACTTGTATATTGTCCATATATATAAAACTATAATAATTAATCTATGAATAGGCTAAATATATTAACATTTCCTGATCCAAGGTTAAGAAAAAAAGCAATACCAGTAACTGCTTTTGATAAAGAGCTTCAAAAAAAATCTGAAGATATGCTTTTTACCATGTATGAGGACAGGGGCATCGGTCTTGCCGCAACCCAAGTAGATATACATGAGCGCTTAATAGTAATAGACATATCAGAAGATAAGTCAGATCCATTAGTAATTATCAATCCAACCTATAAGGTCCTTGATGATACTCTTGAAGTTTCAAAGGAAGGTTGTCTTTCAATCCCAACATTTCAGCAAGAAGTTCAAAGGGCAAAAGAAATAGAGCTCAGCTATCAAGATTTAAATGGCGAACAACAAAAACTAATTGCCGATGGTTTGTTAGGTTATTGCATACAACATGAAATTGACCACCTAAACGGGAAATTATTAGTAGATTATGCGTCATCACTTAAGAGAAGTCGTATAAAAGACAAGCTAATGAAGTCTAAGGATGTCAAAAACAAAAATTAAAATTGGTTTTGCGGGCACACCTAAGGTTGCCTTTGATATATTCAGAGAAATACTATTATCAGAAGAAATTTCTACAGAGTTTGTACTTACTCAGCCCGATAAATTGTCTGGCAGAGGTTTAACTACATCAAGGTCGTTGTTTGACAACTTGTCTGATTTACCAGTTTTGCAGCCTGATGACCTAAACGAACAAGATTTAATTTATCAAATTAAAGATTTTGATATCGATTTATTGGTAGTGGTTGCATATGGAAAAATATTGCCCGCTTGGCTTCTTAGCGCTCCTAGATATGGTTGTCTAAATATACATTTTTCAAATCTTCCTAAATATAGAGGTGCCGCACCAATACAAAGAGCAATTGAAAATGGAGAAAAGGAGACTGGGATAAGTTTTATGAAATTAACTGAGGGTTTAGATGAAGGGCCAGTTTATAGGAACATAGTGCAAAATATAGAAAATAAAGATTATTTTGAAGTTGAGTCAATCTTGTTAAAAGAATCCATTAATAATATTTGTGATGTTATTAAAGCAATAGGAAATGGCTTAAAACCAACAGAACAAGACCACTCAAAAGCATCTATTGCTAATAAAATCGTTAAAAACGAAGGTGAAATAGACTGGGCAAATACAGGAACCGAAATTATTAATAAGTTTTTAGCATTTAAAAAATGGCCAAAAGTTTTTTTTAAATTTGCAGGGTTAAGTGTTGAAGCAGTTGAGCTTCAACTCCATTCAAATGTAACTGGGACGCCAGGCGAAGTGTACGATTTTGATCACGAGTCATTAAAAGTATATTGCGGAGATGGCATTGTAGCGATCACATCTGTAAAATTCCCAGGGAAAAAAGTTATAGGACCAAAAGATTTCTTTAACTCAAAAAGGGATATAATTTCTAAAGGAGATTTACTGATTTGAAAATAATCATATTGGGGGGTGGCTCAATTGGGGGCAGTGTTGCTAAAGAGCTTTCCTCAGAAGAAAATGATGTCGTTGTAATTGATAACAATGATGAAAACCTTGAGCCGATTAAAAGCGTTGAAGGGATTCAAACACTACATGGTAATGGTTCATCTCCAAAAATGCTCTCAAAAGCAGGGCTTGATGATAGCAGCTTACTCTTATGTCTTACAGACTCTGAAGAAACAAACCTTTTGGCTTCATTGATAGGAAAAGAAAAATTTAATGCTGGAAGAATAGTTTGTAGGCTTAAAGGTTCTGAATATGAAAAAATTGCAAAGGAAATAACCCCTTTTGTAGATTTTTTTATTAATCCTGAAGACCTTATAACAGAGGAAATTAAAAGTCTTTTACATCATCCTGGCGCACTTGAAATATTAGATTTTGCAGAAGGCAAAATTAAATTAGTAAGTGTTTATGCAAAAAGTTCAGGGGTTTTAGTTGGTAGGCAGGTTAAAGAGTTAAAAGAAGATCTGCCAGAATATGAGACGAGAATACCAGCTTTGTATAGAGATGAAGAGCTTTTAATTCCGACCGGTGAAACCATTATAAATGAAGGAGATGAGGTCTTCTTTATAGCAGATGAGAAGCACATTGAAGATGTAACAAAAGAGCTTCAAAAACTTGAGAGTCAGTATAAAAATATCTACATAGCTGGAGCTGGCAATATAGGGAAATCCTTAGCTAAAAAAATAAATGATGAATTCAATACAAAGCTTATTGAGAAAAACATAGAACACTGTGAGCAAGCTTCTGAAGAATTAGATGGAGTATTAGTGCTTAACGCCGATGCAGCAGATAAAGACTTTTTAGCATCAGAAGGGATTGAAGATTGTGATGTATTCGTTGCAGTTACCCAAGATGACGAGTCAAATGTGCTTTGCTCATTAATGTCTAAAAAACTAGGCTCAAAAAAAACTATTACCATTATTAATAAAGAGGCTTATTTTGATCTAGTTGGCAAAAACGAGTTAGATATAATTATTTCACCTGTACAAATAACAGTGTCTCATGTTCTTAAATATATTAGAAAAGGGTCTGTTTCGAATGTACATAAAGTAAAAAAAGGGATGGCTGAAGCTATTGAGATTGTTGTTGACTCATCTTATCAAAAACTCAAAGGCAAACTAATATCTGATTTGAGGTTAGATGAAAACATCAATATTCCTGCTCTAAAGCGAGGAGAAACCGTGCTAATGGCACACGGTGATACAGAAATCCATGATGATGATCATTTAATAGTTTTTTATAAAGATAAGGATGTAATAGATAGTTTCTATAACACTTTTAGATGATAGTTTTACTCAAATTATTTAGATTCCTTGGGCCGACTTCATTGTTCTTTGGAACATTTGTTGTGTTGCCTCCTTTGTTTTTGAGTTATTTTAATAATGCTCTAGATAGCCAAATGTTAAATATTTATTTGGCATGTATGGTGTATTCATTAATTATTCTCTTCACATTGCGACAAAGAAAGTTTTCTTATACTCCAAAGGACGGTTTTGTTATTACTTTTTTAACATGGGTAATAATTTCGTTGTTGGCATCTTTGCCTTTCGTTAATTCAAATGTAGGTTTTTTTGATGCATTATTTGAGGCAGTTTCAGGTTTAACAACAACAGGCTCAACTGTTATTAGTGACCTTTCTCTTTTACCAGACCACATCCTTTTATATAGACAATTACTGCAATGGGCAGGTGGAGTAGGTTTAGTTATTGTGGTATTGGCAATAATACCAGCAGTATCTGGAGGCATGAGAGTTCTTCAGGCAGAAACTTCAGGTTTTGCTGACAAAAGTTTCTCACCACGACTGAGGGAAACAGCAAGATCTCTTCTGAAGTTTTACATTCTAATTACTGCAGCATGTGTTCTGTCATATTGGGCAGCTGGTATGACTTGGTTCGAAGCTTTTTCTCACTCTTTTAGTACAGTTTCAATTGGTGGTTTTTCTATTTACAACGAAAATTTTGGTTATTTTGATAATGCAATAATAGAATTTGTTGCTGTCTTTTTTATGCTCATTTCTGCAACAAACTTTGGCTTACACTTTTTGTCATTTACAAAAAGAAGTTTTAGATATTATTTCTTGAATGACGAACTTAAGCTTTTTTTAATCACAATCATCACCGTCGTTTTGGTGTCCATGCTTACTTTATATATAAAAGAGGGCTTTAGCATAAGTGATTCAATGAGATATGGCTTCTTTCAAACAATCTCAATTATTACAACTACCGGGTTTACTCTTGAGCCGCTTTCTGCTCTTGGAGGCACTGTTGGTTTTTTAATATTTATTGTTGCTTTTATGGGTGCATGTTCAGGATCTGTTGGTGGTGGTATGAAAGTATGGCGAATTTTATTAATGTTTAAGGTAGGGGTTTCAAATATTACAAAAATCATGCACCCCAGCGCTGTTAGCAGTGTCAAGCTTAATGGAGAAAAGGTTATTTCATCACAGATTGAAGCTGTGTTTTCATTTATAGCTATTTATGTATCTTTTTTCCTATTATTTATGTTTATTTTAATATTTCAAAATGTTGATTTCTTTTCTGCGTTTTCTGGAACAGCTGCAGCTATAAATAATCTTGGGCCAGGTTTGGGTAATTTCTCTGAAGATTATTCTTCCCTTTCAAACACTGGAAAATTAACACTAACAACAGCCATGATAGTAGGCAGATTAGAGTTATTTGGTGTTTTAATACTTCTTGTCCCGTCTTTTTGGCGAAGCTAATAAATATTTGACTTATTTGGTCGTAACTTTCTAAATTTTTTGTACTCCCAGCCATAAAGTTCTGGTGCTGTTAAAATTGCTTCTTCAAAAAATCCATTCATTTCTGCAGTAGTAATTTGTTTTGTTATTTGTTTACAAACAACCTTATATTTTCTCTGCTTTCCCTTTGTTAAATAAATAAAATATAGATCATGCGTTCTTTTTTTAGACAATTTTTCAATTACATCTAAACAAAAACACTCCTTATCAAAGAATTTTTCATAAACTCCTTTTTCGTGTGGCACAAGATCAGAAGCAACTAAAATACTGTTCTTGTCCAAAAAGCTTTTAAATAAGCCAGTAACCCCGTTTGTTGTTGATTGGAACATTCTAGCTCCTTGTCTTTGTCTTATTTGTAATAATTTTTTTTCGAGCACCTTGTTTTTAGCAGGGGTGTATAGAATATCAATTTGGGGTAGAAGCTCTGATAAAAGAAACACTAAAATGTCTACACAGCCCATATGCAACGTAAAAAAAAGCTTCGGTCTGTCATCATTTAATGACCGTAGTTCTAAATAATCTGAATCTATTAAGCTTTTATAATTATCTTGTTTCCCCCAGACAAAAGGAAATAGCAGGGATAGTTCAATCGTCTCTTTAAAGCTTTTATTAATAAGCTTCTTATCGTTTCCAAAACAGTAATTAATATTCTTTTCTGTAACTTTTAACTGAGAAACATTTAAGCTTTTGGCAATGGTATACAACAGAAGGGACGTAGCTTTAAGAAAAAAAAGCGGTATGCGCGAAATTAGAACAAAAAGTATGCTAAACATCTATAAAATAATAAAATAGCTTAATTAGCATAATATAGGAAAAATTTTGCCTGCAAATAATATTGATGAACTCATAGCTCTTTGTAAGAGAAGAGGTTTTATATTTCAGTCAAGCGAAATATATGGTGGCACACAAGGTTTATATGACTACGGCCCGTTAGGTGTTGAACTAAAAAATAATATTAAAAACTCTTGGTGGAAATCGATTGTATATGAACGTGATGATGTTGAGGGTCTCGACGCTTCTATACTCACAAAGCAAGCAGTTCTAAAGTACTCTGGGCACGAAGAAACGTTCACAGACCCTCTGGTTGATTGTAAGTCTTGTGGTGAAAGATTCAGGGCTGATCAAGTCCCTAGCTACTGTAAAAAGGAAGACTTAACTGAGCCACGTCAGTTTAATTTAATGTTTAAAACTAATGTCGGCCCAATTGATGACGGTAAAACTTTCGCATATCTTAGGCCCGAAACAGCCCAACAAATTTTTACTAATTTTAAGAATGTTGTTGATTCAACATCGAGAAACATACCATTTGGTATTGCTCAAACAGGTAAAGCTTTTAGAAATGAAATTACATTAAAAAGTTTCATTTTTAGGGTGCGGGAGTTCGAACAAATGGAGTTAGAGTTCTTTGTGGTTCCGGGTACAGATGAAGAGTGGCATAAAAAATGGGTAGACCTAAGATTAAGTTGGTGGGAAAAACAAGGAGTCTCTAAAGAAAACCTAGAGCTATATGATGTGCCTAAAGAAGAGCTAGCGCATTATTCAAAAGCAACCGTTGACATAATGTACAAATTTCCCCATGGAGTTGAGGAATTAGAAGGTATTGCAAACCGAACTGATTTTGATTTGGGTTCTCACTCAAAAGATCAAAAAGAATTAAATTTAAAATCAAGCGTTACAGAAAACAATGAGTCTAATGCAAAACTGGCTTTAAAAGATGAAAACAATGAATGGGTTGTGCCTTTTGTTATAGAGCCCTCAGCGGGGGTTGATAGAGCTGTTTTAGCAATACTAAATGAAGCCTATTGTTTAGAAACAGTCGACGATAAAGAAAGGGTTGTTTTAAAGCTGAAGCCTCATTTATCACCGATAAAAGCTGCTGTAATACCGTTAAAGAAAAACGATGAAAAAATTGTTGCTAAAGCAAAAGAAATTAAAACAAAACTTCAAAAACTAGGTATGGGGCGAGTTCTTTTTGAAAATAGTGGCAACATCGGAAAAAATTACAGAAGACATGATGAGGTTGGCACCCCTATTTGTATAACAATTGATTTTGAAACGCTTGATGAAAATACTGTTACGGTAAGAGACCGCGACACAATGACACAAAAAAGAGTTTCCGAAACTGAGCTTGAAAAAGAGTTTAAAAACCTTTTTTAGATATCAACGTTTTCTGCTCTTAGTGCGTTCTCATCTATAAACTGTCTTCTTGGTTGAACCTGGTCGCCCATTAATGTTTCAAAAATATCATCAACCATTTCTCTTGCATCATCTAATGTAATTTGGACAAGCCTTCTATTGTTTGGGTCAAATGTTGTTTCCCATAACTGCTCAGGGTTCATCTCTCCTAGACCCTTATATCTCTGTATTTCAGGAGATCTTGCTCCTTCTGAACTCTCTTCTCTGAGAGCTTTTAGAATTTCATCTTTTTCTTCTTCATCTTTTGCATAATGCGTTTTACTCCCTTTTTTAATTTTAAATAAAGGTGGAAGAGCAAGATAAATGTGCCCTTTTTCTAATAGATCGTACATTTGATTGTAAAAGAAGGTTAATAGCAATGTTCTTATGTGTGAGCCATCCACATCTGCGTCTGTCATTATTATTACTCTATGGTATCTTAATTTCTCAACATCAAACTCATCAACACCAATTCCAGTGCCTAGTGCTGTGATAAGTGTTCCTATTTCATTTGACGAAAGAACCTTATCCAATCGAGCTTTCTGAACATTTATGATTTTTCCTTTCAAAGGAAGAATTGCTTGGAAACTTCTATCTCTTCCTTGTTTTGCAGACCCTCCAGCAGAATCACCCTCCACTAGAAACAGCTCTGACAAAGATGGGTCTTTTTCTTGGCAATCTGCAAGCTTTCCTGGAAGGCCTCCTATATCTAATAGGCCTTTCCTCCTGGTCATTTCTTTAGCTTTCCTTGCTGCTTCTCTCGCATATGCGGCTTCAAGCACCTTGCCTAGAATTTCTTTTGCTTGTGGTTTGTTAGCTAATAAAAAGTCCATAAAGTAATCGTTTAACAGACCCTCAACGGCAGGCCTTGCTTCTGAAGAAACAAGCTTATCTTTGGTTTGCGATGAAAATTTTGGATCAGGCATTTTTAAAGAGATGATTGCAACCATTCCTTCTCTTACATCCTCGCCTGTTATTTCGACTTCTTTTTTCCTCATTAGGTCTTCTTTTTTAATAAAATTTTTAATGACTCTTGTAAGCCCTCCTCTAAACCCTGCTAAATGTGTCCCTCCATCAGCTTGAGGGATATTGTTTGTAAAACACTGAACATTTTCTCGATAAGTGCCTGTCCATTGCACAGCCACCTCTACACCAATGCCTTTCATGTTTGCTTGAGCGTAGAAAGGTGTGCCAACAGTTTCCTTTTTACCAGTAAGGTGTTTAACAAACTCATTGAGACCTCCCTCAGATTTAAAATCATGAGACTTTCCTGTTCTTTCGTCTAAGACACTTATACCAATACCTTGATTTAAAAAAGAAAGCTCTCTTATCCTTTTTATTAAAATATCTACATCGAACTTGGTGTGTGAAAATATTTTGTTTGAAGGGGTGAAGGTAACTTTTGTCCCAGTCTTATCGCTTTTTTCGACTATTTCAAGTTTTGTTTGCGGAAAACCATCTGCATACTCTTGTCTATATTTAGAGCCTTGTCTTTCTATCTCTAAAACGAGCTTGCTGCTGAGTGCGTTTACTACTGAAACACCAACACCATGCAGACCACCAGATACTTTATAGCTGTTTTCATCAAATTTTCCACCTGCATGAAGAACAGTCATTATTACTTCAGCTGCAGAGGCGCCCTCTTCATGCTTGTCTACTGGTATCCCTCTACCATTATCTGCCACAGAAACAGAACCATCTTTACCGACAACTACATCTATTTGATTACAATAACCAGCCAAACCCTCATCTATTGAGTTGTCCAAAACTTCGAACACCATATGATGGAGACCGGTCCCATCATCAGTATCACCAATGTACATACCTGGACGCTTTTTAACAGCCTCAAGACCCTTTAAAACCTTTATACTGTCTGAATCATAGTCATTTGACATTAGAGCATTCTCCGTTGTGTTCTACGTGGAACAAAAAAACCTCATTGTGATCTGAAAAATGAGAAAAACTAATGGAAGTCATAATTGTCTGAACACTGTTATTTATAAGATATTTTAACATTAAATTAGCATTTTCTTTATCTAATTCTGAAGAAATATCATCCATTAACAAAACAGGTATTAAATTTGTGTGGTCTATTATAATTTCCCTTTGTATAAGATGAAAAATAATAGAGATAATTTTTTGCTGGCCTCTTGATAGAACTTCTGATGCATCTACATTTTTAAAAAGTATATTAAAGGATCTTTTATGTGGACCTTCAGTAGTTCTTTTTAAAATACAGTCTTTTTCGAAGTTTTTTGCCAAAATACCAAGATATTCATGAGAATTATCGTAACCTGGATCATATATTACACTTAAATCTTTAATCCACGGGTTTTTTTCCTCAAATGTTGAAATTAAACTACTGTTTTTTAAGTATGTGTTTAGTTTTTGGCAAATAGTTTCGTTTAATTTAGTCACTTTAGGTTCGATTTCGACCAATTTTTCATCCCAGTATTTAATTTGTTTAAAGTCTTTATTTTTAAGACACCCAGACCTTTGTAGAATAATTTTTTTCACCTCATTTAATAACAATGCATCAGTTTGTTCCACGTAGAACAGTGTTTTGTTCAAAAAATTTCTTTTCTGCTCAGGATTGGAGGTCGTAAAGAAAAATTCTTTATTTTCAATTAAACAATTAGGGTATTTTTTAATTAATTTTGTAAAATTTTCTGTTTTTTCCCCTCTATTTTGTAATATATGAGGTTTACTATTCTTCTTTTTAGTAATTTTAATAGATTTTCCGTCTTCAAACACTATTAGTGACTGTGTTTGAGTTTTTGTGTTTTGTATTAAATTGTTAGAGTCGTTTGTTCTAAATGATTTTCCAGTTAATGAAAAATATACAGACTCAATAAGGGAGCTTTTGCCTGACCCATTATCTCCATAAAAAAGTGTTATCCCTTTGTTTATAGGCGTTTCAAGAAATTCGTAACTTCTAAAACTATCGAGTTTTATCTCTTTAATTATCACTCTTTCTATTATAAAAGAAGTGGCATTAATACAAGAACCTGGTTAGAGTCACCACTTTCGACAAGTGCGCTTTTATCGCTTCCGAAGCTTATGAGCGATATCTCTTCTTCATCAACGGTGCCAAGCACTTCCTTAAGATAATTTACATTAAAAGCAATATCAAAACTATCAGCACCTCCCACAACGTCTAATTTCTCTTCTGCGGACTCTTGGTCTGGATTATGAGCGGATATATCTAGTACTCCAGATTCTGTTTTAAGTTTCACCCCTTTAAACTTTTCACTGGTTAATACACTTACTCTAGACAATGAATCCAGCATATTTTTTCTATTAAAAGTTATTTTTGAACCTTCGCCCTGTGGAACAACTTGGTTATAGTTCGGGTAATTTCCATCAATAAGTTTAGATTTAAATGTAAATTTTTTAGACATAAATACAATGTTGTTGGTGTTTATATAAAACTCAATATCATCATCTTGTTTAGGGAGAATTTTCATTAACTCAACAACAGTTTTTCTAGGAATAATGCCTGTGAAATCTCCATCACTATCAAGTGTTGATTTATAAATTGAAAGTCTATGGGCGTCTGTAGCCACCATATTTAGTGAGTTTTCAGTTTTTTCAAACAAACACCCGTTAAGGTAGTGCCTCCAGTCTTGGTTGGCCATTGCGAAAGAGGTTTTTTGAAAAAGCTCAAAAAGTTTACTTGATGAAATTTTATGGGTTGTGTCGCTTTTCACTACATCAAAGTCGGGAAAATCTGAGCCAGGGATTGTTGAAAGATTATATTTTCCGGAAGATGATCTGACGGTTAGTTTTGAACTTTCTTCATTGAGCTCAAAAGAGACTTGCCCTTCTGGAAGCTCTCTAATAATGTCAGCTGCTTTCTTTGCAGGAATAGTTGTTTCGCCTGGTTGTTCAATGTTGGCCCCAACCAACAACACATCTAGCTCTACCTCTAAATCTGTGCTTAAAAGCCTTATAGATTCTGCTTCGCACCTAATTAGGATGTTGCTCAAAATAGGCAGTGTTTGTTTTTTATCTGCTACTGCCGCCAAAGACTGAAACTCATTAATTATTTCTGATTTGTCTATTTTAAATTTCATTCTAAGCCGAAAGACTTCTTCTTAATTTTTTATAATCTTCATCAATCTCAAGGTTGTCTTTCTTGAGTTCTTTGGTTTTCTCACAGGCATGTATGACTGTGGTATGGTCTCTGCCGCCAAAAGCTTCACCAATTTCTGGTAGGCTATGATTTGTAAGCTCTTTAGACAGGGCCATTGCCACCTGTCTTGGTCTTGCGATGGATCTGTTTCTTCTTTTTGAAAGCAAATCACTCATTTTTATATTGTAGTAGTCTGCTACCACCCGTTGTATGTTGCTAATCGTTACCATTTTTGCCTGGATAGCCAAAACATCTCTTAAAGACTCTTTAATTAGCTCAACGTTTATGTCTGATTTAGCAAACTTTGCATTTGCAGCAACCCTTTTTAAAGCGCCTTCTAGCTCTCTAACATTTGACTTTACCTGTTGTGCTATGAAAAATGCGCACTCTTCAGGCAGGTCTAAGCTCATTTCCTCTGCTTTTTTGAGAAGAATAGCTGTTCTTGTTTCAAGGGCTGGTGGATCAATCACCACAGACAAACCCCACCCAAACCTTGATTTAAGCCTGTCCTCAAGCCCTTCAATTTCTTTAGGGTATCTGTCGCAAGAAAATATCATAATATTTCCACTTTCAATAAGACTATTAAAGGTATGGAAGAGCTCGTCCTGAGATTGTTCTTTTCCAGCAAAAAACTGAATATCATCTATTAACAGTGCGTTAAGACCTCTATAGAATTTTTTAAATTCGTTTATCGCACCAAGCTGCAAGGCCTTAACCATGTCACTTACAAACCTTTCTGAATGCACATAACATATTTTTGCGTTGGGCCTTTCTTCTAAAAGCCTGTTTCCTATTGCATGCATTAAGTGTGTTTTACCCAGCCCGACACCACCATAAACGAAAAGTGGATTATATTCGGTTTGTGACGCTTGTTCAGCCACTTGTTGAGCGGCAGCCAAAGCAATTTGGTTAGACTTTCCAGTTACAAATGTATTGAATGTGTAGTTTTTATTAAGGCCGGTTGTTTGGGGTTGTGTTTGTGTCGATGGCTTTACAGAAACATTCAAAATAAATTTGTTTCTACCGATGTTGTTTTCTAGTAGTGTGGTGATTTGAGGCAGATATTTTTCTTTAAACAAGTCCCCCACAAAATTGTTGGGCGCATAAATATTAAAGTTATTTTCTTTTAAATCGAACTGAAGCGGTTTTATCCAAGAGTTGATTTCTGTGCTGTTTAGATCTTTCTCTAGCTCTTTAACGCACTGGTTAAAAATATTTATTGTTGAAACCTTGTTAGACATGTCGATAAGTTTATAATACTTAAGCTTTTTAAAACATGTAATAAATACGTTGTTTTTTTGTTAAAAAACTGTGGATAACTATGAAAAGAACTCTAAAAGTAACAAATATTAAAAGAAAAAGAACTCACGGGTTCAGGGAAAGAATGTCAACCAAGGCTGGTAGGTCTGTGCTTTCAAACAGAAGGTTGAAAGGCAGAAAATCACTAGCCGTATAACCTTAATGGGAAAAGAGCTTACCCTCTCGAAAAACCAGAGAAAAAAGAAACTAACCAAAGAGATGTTTGGGTGGAGTGTGTTTAAGGTCACAAATGAGGTTTCTGTTTTTTTTAACACCAGCAACGAAAACAAAAGCTCTATTTTAGTATCGGTTCCAAAAAAAGCGGTCAAAGAAGCTCATAAAAGAAATCTGTTAAAAAGAAGGGTAAAAGAAGTCTTCAGATTAAACGCAAAGAGAGAAAAGTCCGTAGATTATTTGGTAAGATTTAACAAGTTTGTTGAAGGTTTCGAAAGCAACCTTGAGGATTTTTTTAAAAATGTATAACCCAAGAACAATATTCGCGTCTTTGTCTCTCGTCCTTGTGTTGGGATTAATTTATGAGTGGAATTCCGGCAGCAAAACAACAAAGCTAGAGCGGTCTGTTTTGGTGCAAAATTCTGCTGGGCTTTCGGGACATGAGATGATTAGCAACAATAATCTTGATTTATACATCGACACAGCGGACGGCTCAATCAAAGAGGCCTTCCTGTATGAAAAAGAGCGCGATGATGGTCTTGTGAAAACAAGGCTCATGTCGAACGATGATCTTTTAAAGTTTTATTTTAAAACCTCAATATCAGGCTTCCGAAACAGCGCCCCTTTTGAAGTAAAGAGCAAAACTAGCAGCTCTATTGTTCTTGAGGGAGCAGACCCAAACGGAAACATATTGGAAAAAGTTTTTTATTTTGAAGGACCAAACACTGTAAGGATTGATGATAGCTTAAAGCTGGTTTCGTCTTCGTTTGGCAACATTTCTGCTTTTAAAACCTTCTACCGAAACAAGAACAAATCCATTGATTATGGCGTTTCTTTTTCAAGAGACCATTTGGCTTACAGCACCAGCGATGATGTTTTTAATGATGAACAAATCACATCTATTAGGAGCAGAGAAGACTACACAGGAAACTGGATTGGTTATTCTCAAAAACACTTTGTGGTTGCTGTTTTTGATAAGAACAACCAACAAAAAATATCACTATACCCACAAGATGATAGTGGGGTTTATAGGTTTGGGTTATCAGAGGAGGCTGTGCCTACTTCTGGGGGCTATGTTTCTACAACAAGTCTTTTTTTAGGGCCCAAGCAGAAAACCGTTTTAGAGACTGTTGCACCTCACTTCAAATATAATCTTGATCTTGGTTTTGTTTATGGAATAGGTGAGTTTCTTATTGTGGTGCTAAACTTCTTTCACTCTTTGGTGGGTGATTGGGGTTTTGCAATTGTTTTACTAACGCTTGCTTTCAAGATTTTGTTGTCGCCCCTTCAGATAATGCAAATAAACTCCATGGTGAAAATGAGACAGCTTCAACCAAAAATCCAAGAAATTCAAAACCTATATAAAAATGATCAACAAAAGATTGGTATGGAGATGATGCAGCTTTATAAGAAGGAAAGGTTTAACCCTTTGGCTGGGTGTTTTCCCATGATACCTCAGCTGCCTATCTTCTTGGCGATGTTTTGGGTAACCAGAGAGGCTTTTGAGTTTAGGGGCGCAGCCTTTTTGTGGATACCTGATCTGGCTGAATCTGACCCCTTTATGATCGCCCCAATTCTCATGGGGGGGATGATGTATTTGTCTCAGCTTATGATGCCAAAACCACCACAAACCCAGGGGATGCAGGCTCAAATTTCACGCCAAATGATGATTGTGTTTCCTCCCATGCTAACTCTTATATTTTTGTTTATGCCGGCAGGTGTTGTTATATATTCTGTTATCAATATGGCGCTTTCAATTATCCCTCAGGCAATAGTTTTAAGAAACGTAGACCCCGATGGCGGGTAAAGGCCTTGACCCTATATTTGCACAAGGCTCGGCACCCGGCCGTTCAGCCATAGCTGTTATTCGGGTGTCCGGAAAACTGCCAGCCTCTTTATATAGTGAATTAAAAATTAATGAAAGTAAGCGTTCTTTTTTTTTAAGAGAGCTTGATTTCGGTAATTTCGTTGATAGTTGTCTTGTCCTAAATTTTCCTGCGCCAAACTCTTATACGGGAGAAAGCATGCTTGAGATTCACTCGCACGGTAATCAACTAATTGTTTCTGAGCTCTTTCGCTGGCTTGAAAAAAGAGGCCTAAGAGAAGCAGAAGCTGGTGAGTTTAGCAAAAGAGCTTTTCTAAATAATAAGATCAGCCTGTTTCAGGCTGAGGGGATTTCGCTTGGAATAGAGGCCGAGACAAAAGACCAGCTAATTGCTTTAGATTCTTTTAGGTCTGGGGTTTTGTCAAAAAAAATTGAAAGCATTATTTCTCAACTAAATGCTGTCTTAGTCGAACTGGAAGCTCAGCTTGATTTTTCTGATGAAGAGAGTGTTGCAGAAACAAAGTCTGATGTCATACAAAAATCGCTTAATGCCGTGCTTGTGGAATTGGATGGTTTATTAAAAAACTATGCTCCTTATGAAAAAAACTCATTAAAGAAGAGGGTGGTTTTAGTGGGCCGACCAAACGTAGGTAAGTCCTCAATTTTTAACGCATTATTAGATGAAGAAGTTGCAATTGTTTCTAAAGTGGCTGGCACAACAAGGGACGTAGTAAGAAAAGTGTTGCCGCTTTCAGGCTTTGAAGTTGAGATTGAAGATACCGCGGGGCTTCGCTCTGAAACAAACGATGAAATTGAAAAAACTGGTATGGGTTTAACAGTAAAAGCCGCTGCCTCTGCGGACCTGTTGATATACGTAATAGATAACGCAAAAGAAGTCGTCCCAGAAAAATTCAAAGACCATTCTTTGGTTGTTTTTAACAAGTGTGATTTAGGCTCGCCACCGCCCTCTTTCTCTGGGCTTAAAGTTTCTGCGAAGTCTGGTGAGGGTATAGATCTTTTGCTTGAAAAAATGCGAAATCTAGCAACAAGCAGCTCTGGACAAAAGCTTGTTTCAGAAAGAACTCACAAGAAGCTCGAAGACGCAATGAAAATAATATCTAAAAAAGTGGTAGGTGCTGATTTTTTTGAATTGACTGCTCAAAACATAAGAGATGCTAACCAAGAGCTTAAAGAAATATATGGTGACCTCGACAATGAAAAAATACTTGACCAGATTTTTAATAACTTCTGTATAGGTAAATAGCTTTCCTGTTAAAAGTTTGTGGGTTTTTTTTTAATCACATATTGTCAACAGCCAAACAAGCCCAAATTAAGAATTTAAACACAAACAAATCATGCATTTTGATTTTTATAAAAGCCTTATAAAAAAGGTATAATTCGAAGTTATTAACAATAAAATGCAACCTTAATAATAACAATAAACAATAAATGAATAATATATTTGATTTAGTAGTAATAGGTGGTGGGCACGCGGGTGTAGAAGCCGTGCTTGCCGGCAAAAGAATGGGCCTCAATGTTGCTTTAATCACATTAGATAAAACTAAAACTGGGCGCATGTCTTGTAATCCAGCCATTGGAGGCATAGGCAAGACACATTTAGCAAAGGAAATAGATGCGCTTGGTGGTTATATGGCAGAAGCAACTGATTTATCAGGCATTCAGTTTAGAACCTTAAACAAAAAGAAAGGTCCAGCTGTTCAAGCAACAAGAGCGCAAGCTGATAAAGAACTTTATGAGAAAATGATTCAATCCAAAATAAAAAAAGAGGAAATCGAGACGTTTGAAGACGAGATTGTAGATTTCGAAGAAAAGAAAGGAGCGGTGCATGCCGCCATTGGTAAAAATAGCAAATATAAAGCAAAAGCTTTTGTGCTCACAACAGGAACATTTTTAAATGGGGCAATTTTAATAGGGAACAAAAAAAGAGAGGGAGGCAGGATAGATGAAAAAAAAGCATCCGGCCTGGAAAAATTTTTTGAAAAACAAAACTTGAAGGTGGGGCGGCTCAAAACAGGCACACCACCCAGATTAGCCAAAGAAACTATAAATTTTGAAGTGATGGAAGAACAGCCTGGAGACCAGGAAGTTTCTTATATGTCTTTTTTGGAAAACAAAAACCCTCACCCAAAACAAGTTTCCTGTTTTATCACAAAAACAAACACCAAGACTCACAACATAATCAAAAAAAACATCAACAAATCAGCAATGTATTCTGGGTTAATAAGTGGGGTTGGGCCCAGGTATTGCCCTTCAATAGAAGACAAGATAATGAGATTTTCTTCAAAAGACAGCCATCAGATTTTTGTAGAGCCAGAAGGTCTTGAAAGCAATTGGATTTACCCAAACGGTATATCTACAAGCCTTCCAGCAGATGTACAGGAAGAATATATTAGGTCAATTAAAGGGTTTGAAAGTGCCACCATACTGCAGCAAGGCTATGCTGTTGAGTACGACTATATAGACCCAAGGAGCCTCGAAAAAACACTTAGGCTAAAACATTTTAAAAACCTATTCTTGGCAGGACAAATCAACGGCACAACAGGCTATGAAGAAGCAGGAGCGCAAGGCATGGTAGCAGGCATAAACGCCTCTCTTTTAGTTAAAGGACAAAACGAATGGGTTCCACAAAGACAAAGCAGCTATATGGGGGTTTTGGTTGACGACTTAACAAGGTTTGGGGTGAGCGAACCATACCGCATGTTTACGTCAAGAGCAGAACACAGGCTGGTGTTGAGACAAGATAATGCTGACGAAAGAATGTTCGAAGCTGGAAAAAGAATGGGCCTAATAAACAATGAAAGAGAAGAGGTTTTTTTAAAAAAACAAAAAGAAAAAAAAGAAAACCTTAGAGAGCTGAAAAAAACAAAAATAAAGCTCGGCGAGCAAACTAAAACAGCACACGACCTTTGCAAAAGAAACGACTTCACAATGGAAGAGGTTGCGCAAAAGCTGGCAAAAACCAACAAAAGGTTTGGAGAAACATATTACGACATACGCTACTCTGGATATGTAAACAAACAGAAAAGGGAGCTTGAAAAACTGCAAAACCTAGAAGAGCTTGATTTGGGGCTAATATTTGATTATGCCGAGGTTATAGGACTCTCTGGCGAGGTTACAGAAAAGCTCAACAAAACAAAACCTAAAAACCTGTTTGAAGCCTCAAGCGTAGAGGGTATAACTCCGGCAGCCTTAAATGTGCTGACCATCCACTTAAAAAAAATAGATGCAATCAGAACAAGCTGAGACGCTTAAAAGGCTCGCAGCCTTAATTTCAGAAAAAAACAAACAGCACAACCTAACTTCAGCAAAGACAGCGACAGAGCTTTACGAGAACCACATAAACGACTGTGTTCAGGCCTTTAAAAAAACGCAAAAAACCCTCAGCGAAACCGTTATAGACTGCGGGTCAGGTGCGGGTCTCCCTGGCCTTGTCTGGGCCATATTAGACACAAGTAAAAGCTTTTATACTGTAGACAGCACCCACAAAAAAACATCATTTCAGAAGCATGCAATAAGGGAGCTGGGCCTTAAAAACGTGATTGCTGTCAATGACAGAATCCAAAACGTCGCTCTAGAACAAGAAAACACCATAGTATTCAAGGCCTTTTCTTCTCTTAAAGAGGGCGCCCTTAGTATCAATAAAAAAAACAACCACAAAAACTTGCTGTTTCTTAAAAAGGACGACGAAAAAACAAAACAAGAGATATTAGAAGCGTCTTCTTTGTTATATGATTACAAAAGGCACGAGTATGAGTCAAACGACACGAAGATGCTCGTGATCGAGCTTTATGACAGTTAAAATAGCCGTAACAAACCAAAAGGGAGGTGTTGGAAAAACAACCACAGCGGTTAATTTGGCTGCGACCCTTGCCAAAGTTAATAGAAAAGTTCTTTTAATTGATATCGACCCACAGGCGAACGCAACCTCAGCGGCGGGCGTAGAAAAAAACACCAAAGACTCTCTTTATGAGCTCTTTGAAAACAAACTAAATCTCGAAGAGTGCGTGGTTAAAGCTACTGGAGGATACGAAATATTGCCCGCTAACTCAAACCTTATAGCTACAGAAAAAATTATTGAACAAACCAAGAATAGGGAAAAATTCTTCTCTAAACACCTCAAAAAAAACATCAACAAATACGACTACGTTTTGTTTGACTGCCCCCCATCTCTTAACCTTCTTACTATTAATGCAATGGAATATTGTAAAAAAGTATTGGTGCCTGTGCAGTGTGAGTATTATGCGCTGGAAGGCCTGGTTACCCTCAAAAGCACAATTGACCAACTCAACAGCGCGCTAGGCCTAAAGATCGAGATAGTGGCAATTCTTAGAACAATGGCCGACTGGCGAAACCGCTTAACCAGAGAGGTATCTGCCCAGCTTGAAAAACACTTTAAAAAAATTGTTTTGAACACAATAATACCGAGAAACGTTAGGCTGGCAGAAGCGCCAAGCTATGGCCAATCTATAGTTGATTATGATATAAAATCAATTGGTGCGGAGGCTTTTTTAAGCCTGTCCGGCGAATTTATTAGGAAATTTGAAAATGGCAAAAAAAACATCTCTAAATAAAGGGCTACAGGCACTGTTGGGCGAGGTTGCACCAAAAACCACAGAACCAAAAACCACACCAAACAAAACAAAAAAAGCAAACAAAACCTCACCTGCCAGCGAAATCAATATAAGTGCAATTAAAGCAAACCAATACCAACCAAGAACTACCTTTGATGAGAAGAAGCTTAAAGAGCTTTCAGAGTCAATAAAAAAACACGGTGTAATTCAGCCCGTATTACTGAGACAGGAGGGCAAAGGATATGAGCTTATTGCTGGAGAGAGAAGGTTAAGGGCTTCTAAACTCGCAGGCCTAAAAAAAATACCAGCAGTGGTTGCAAAAATATCTAATACACAGTCTTTGGAGATCGCAATTCTTGAAAATGTTCAAAGAGAAGACCTTAATCCGCTTGAGGTTTCGAAAGGCTACCAAAGACTGAAAGAGGAGTTTGGTTATACACAAGATCAGGTCGCCAAGAGCGTTGGAAAGCCTCGAAGCTCAATAGCAAACTCACTAAGACTATTATCATTACCAGAAAAAGCACAAACCGAGCTAGAGAAGGGCTCTATATCAGAAGGTCACGCCAAGGTTTTATTGGGAGTTGATCCATCAAAAATAGAAGTTATTCTTCAAAGAATTTTATCAGAACAGCTCTCCGTAAGGGCTTTAGAAAGCTCACTAAGCAATACGAATAAAAACCAGACCAACAAGAGAGAAAAATCAAGGGACGAGCTCAACCTAGAGTCGGCTTTGAGCTCAAAGCTTGGGTCGAAAGTAAGAATTGATGATGTCAAAGGAAAAGGCAAAATGACTATCAAATATTATTCTTATGACGAGCTTGATGGAATCATTGAGAAAATATCATCTTAACCCTGTAAACAACTATAAAAATACATTAAAATTACGGCACCTATGGCATCTGAGAGTTCAGGACGTACATTTCAAGAATACCTAGAGCACCATTTACAAAATTTGGTGTATGGCCCCTTGCCCGCTGGGCACGAAAGAAAGCTTTACTCAAAAGGCGAAGATGAAGCAACCAAAGAGGCTTATTGCCAAGAAAAAAATCTAGACTACGACGGTGAAAAATACTGCAAAGAAACCTTAACTGAAGATGGTTGGTATTTGGCCAACAACAAGACAGATGTCGAGGCAATGGGTTTTTGGGCTTTTCATATTGATACAATGTTTTTCTCAGTGCTGCTTGGCGGCATATTTTTATTTATTTTCTCAGGGGCTGCCCGAAGCTTCTCCCTAGACAAACCAACAAAACTACAACTATTTGTGGAGATGATGATCGATTTCATTAATGGTGTGGTAAAAGGCACCTTCAAGGCCGCACAAAACTCACTTATTGCACCAATGGCTTTAACTATATTTTTCTGGGTTCTTTTAATGAATGTGATGGACTTGGTTCCAGTAGACCTAATACCCTATCCTGCTGAAGTGCTAGGAATACCATACCTGAAGGTTGTGCCAACAACAGACCTGAACCTTACAGCCGCTCTAGCCCTGTCGGTTTTTATTCTTTATTTGTTTTACAGTGTTAAATCAAAAGGCTTTATAGGTTTTATAAAATCGATATCACTACATCCGTTTGGCCCCTGGATGTTGCCAGCAAACCTTTTTATTGAAATCATCGACCTTATTGCAAAGCCACTTTCTTTGGCTCTAAGGCTTTATGGAAACCTATATGCAGGAGAGATGATATTTTTATTAATAGCTGGAATGGTATCAATAAATTTAACATCATTTGCGGGATTGGGTTTAAACTTGGCAGGAATTACACTAAGTTTAATTTGGGCAATATTTCATATTTTAATAGTGGTGCTGCAAGCATTTATTTTTATGATGCTAACAGTGGTCTATATGAATATGGCACACGAAAAATTTGAACAACATTAAGGAGGTTGTGAATATGGAAGTAGAAGCTGCAAGATTTATCGGAGCAGGGCTAATGTTTGGTTTAGCTGCAATCGGAGCTGGAGTGGGCGCGGGCGTTTTAAGCTCAAAGCTAATCGAGTCAATTGCTAGACAACCAGAGCTGGAAGATCAATTAAGACCTACATACTTTTTAGGTATTGGTCTTGTCGATGCTGTGCCAATGATTTCAGTTGGTCTGGCGTTTTATGTATTATTTGTTGCTTAAAAAATGAATTTAAACGCAACACTACTTGGGCAGATGATAGCTTTTGGGCTATTCGTTTGGTTTTGTTGGAAGTTTGTTTGGCCACCTCTGTTGGCCGCTATGGAAGAGCGAGCTGAAAAGATAGAACAAGGCCTCAAAGATTCTGAGGAGAGCGCAAAGAAAATTCTGGATGCAGAAGAGCAGAGCAAAAAAATGCTGGCCGAGGCAAAAAAAGAAGCAAAAAAGATAATGGATAACGCTAAAAATCAATCCGAAAAGATTGTGGAAGAGTCAAAAAATAAAGCCACAGAAGAAAAAGATAGGATTGTAGGTTCAGCTCAGTCTGAAATAGAAAAAGAGGTTGTAAATGCAAAGAAAACTCTTGAAAAAGATTTTGCATCAAGCGTTATGTCAGCAGTTAAAAAAATAGTTGCTAAAGAAGTTTCCATGAGCAGTTATCAAGACACTGTAGATAAAAGCTTAGACGATTTTAGAAAATGAACAGACTATTAGAGGTGTACTCAAAAGGCTTATATGACTCTTTAAACATAGAGAGCATTGCTGGTGTGGTTCAACACTTCCAAAACATCTCTAATGACACTTCTGTTGACGGGCTGGCTGGCTTTTTTAAAAATAAAACAGTACAAAAAGATGAGAAGCTTAAGGCAGCCATAGAGCTTGTTGAGGGAGATAGCGACTTAGAAGCTTTTATGAATACGCTGGCCAATAATGGGCGCTTAGATTTGTTGCCAACCATCTTTAGTTTCTTTGTAGATTACGCTTCGAGAAGACAAGATAATGTGCCAGTAAAGGTAACGGTAAATGAAGAGCCAAGTGAAGAAATTAAAAACAAGGTGTCTTTATTTGTTTCACAAAGAATGGGACACAATACCCCAATTAAATATGAAATAAACAAAACATTGCTAGGAGGCGTTGTTTTAAAGTATAAGGACAACGAAATAGACCTGAGCGTTGACAACAAACTAGACGGACTAAATTCGGTTTTAACAAATTAAAGGAGAAAAGATGACAACTAAAATTAACCCTTCAGAAATATCAAGCATTATCAAAAAGAAGATAGATGGGTACAAAGGAGCAGCAACGGAAGCAAATGTTGGTGAGGTTCTAACAACAGCTGATGGTATAGTGCAGATCTTTGGGCTAGAAGATGCCATGTATGGAGAATTATTAGATTTTGGAGAAGGCACTTATGGTTTGGCGCTCAACTTGGAAAATGATTCGGTGGGTGCTGTTGTGCTTGGGGACTCAGGACACATCAAAGAAGGTCAAAAAGTTAAAACCACAGGAAGGGTTTTAGATGTGCCGGTTGGTGAAGGCCTTAAGGGTCGTGTTATCGATGCTTTAGGTAGACCAATAGACGGAAAAGGTGAAGTAAAATCAAACCACAACTCTCCGATCGAAGTTGTAGCGCCCGGCGTTATTGATAGAAAGTCAGTGGACCAACCAGTTCAGACAGGCATTAAATCTATTGATGTTATGGTTCCAATTGGCAGAGGCCAAAGAGAATTAATAATTGGAGACAGACAAACAGGAAAAACAGCCATTGCTATTGACACGATTATCAGACAAAAAGACTCAGGCATTACCTCGGTCTATGTTGCTATTGGACAAAAACAATCGACTGTAGCGACTGTCGTAAGACAGCTTGAAGAAGCAGACGCACTAAAAAACACAATAGTCGTTTCAGCAAGTGCGGCAGAAAGTGCAGCATTACAATTCCTGGCGCCCTATTCAGGTTGTACTATGGGCGAGTATTTTAGAGACAAAGGTGAAGATGCATTAATTATTTATGATGACTTATCAAAACACGCTGTTGCTTACAGACAAATCTCACTCTTACTAAAAAGGCCTCCAGGCAGAGAAGCTTTTCCTGGTGACATCTTTTATCTTCACTCAAGACTTCTTGAGAGAGCCTCAAGGGTAAATGAAGATTATGTAGAGAGACTTACAGAAGGAAAAGTAAAAGGAAAAACAGGCTCTTTAACTGCCCTACCTATAATTGAAACACAAGCAAGTGATGTCTCTGCATTTATTCCAACAAATGTCATATCAATTACCGATGGTCAGATTTTCTTGGAAACCGACCTCTTCAATTCAGGCATAAGGCCTGCAATTAATGTTGGTATTTCTGTGTCTCGTGTAGGTGGAGCCGCGCAAACCAAGATTATTAAAAAGTTAGGTGGTACTGTAAAGTTGGCTCTCGCTCAGTTTAGAGAACTAGAATCTTTTTCACAGTTTGCTTCTGACCTAGATGATGCAACAAAAGAACAACTAGAAAATGGCCAAAGAATTACAGAGCTCTTTAAACAAACTCAGTTTGCTCCAAGATCAGTGGCTTGTATAGCTATTGTTCTTTATGCAATTGAAAACAAATATTTAACAGAAGTCGAAAAAGACAAAATGCAGTCTTTTGAAGAAAACTTAAGAACGCATTTTAAATCAAACTATGGGGATGTATGGGAAGAGGTCAATAAAACAGGCGACTGGAATGATGATCTTGATAAGAAATTTAAAAAAATTGTAAGTTCATTTATGAAAGAGGGTTCTTGGTAAATGGCGCAAACTAAGGAAATAAAAAAGAAGATCGGCAGTGTCCAGAACACTAAGAAGATCACTTCAGCTATGGAGCTCGTAGCTTCAAGCAAAATGAAGAAAACTCAAGACGCCATGAAGAAAGGGAAGCCATATTCCCAAAAAATTATAGAGTTGATTGATAATTTGGCAGGAGCTAGTTCGGAATATAAACACCCTTTCTTTAAAACATCAAATCAAAAAACCGATATTTATATTATTGTGGGCACTGATAAGGGCCTGTGTGGCGGGCTCAACTCAAACCTATTTAAACAAGCATTAAAAAACATGGCTAAAAGAGAAGCTGAAGGCCGGAAAGTTAAGGCTGTGCTGTTTGGTAAAAAAGCTACCGAAGTTTTTTCGCGACTAAAAAATGCAGAAGTGCTTGGAAGCGCATCTAGACTTGGAGACATCCCAACAGTCGAGGATGTCATAGGCGCAGCGCAAATCGCCGTTGCCGAGTTTGAAAAAGGCACAATCGGTAACGTTTATTTATATGGTAATGAATTTGTGAACACAATGAGCCAAAGTCCCTTCGAAAGACGAGTGCTACCAATTGCAAATATAGAAGCCGAGAAGCAAAGCAAAAAGGTGTGGGACTACATTTATGAGCCAGGCTCTAAAGAAATATTAGACTTATTGTTAAAAAGATACATAGAGACACAAATTTACCAAGCTGTAATAGAAAATAACGCCTGTGAACAGGCAGCAAAGATGCTTGCGATGAAAAATGCAACTGAAAATGCAGAAGAAATTATTAAAGAATTACAGTTGGTATACAACAATGCTAGACAAGCAGCCATTACACAAGAACTATCCGAGATAGTTGGAGGCGCTGCGGCGATTTAAAAGGAGAAAAGATGAGTGAAATAGGTGTAATTAAACAAATTATCGGAGCGGTTATCGATGTTGAATTCGATAAAGATCAGATACCAAATATTTACGATGCCTTGGTTGTTTCTGATAACAACTTAGTTATGGAAACACAACAACAACTTGGTGATGGTCTTGTTAGAACTGTGGCGATGGGCTCGACTGAAGGACTTAAACGAGGCCTTGAAGTAACTAATACTAAAGCTCCAATTAGTGTCCCTGTGGGTGAAGCTACATTAGGAAGAATTATGAATGTATTGGGCGATCCGATTGACATGAAGGGAGATGTGAAAACAAAAGATAGAATGCCTATTCACAGAAAACCGCCGGCTTATGTGGACCTTGCAGATTCAAATGAAATTCTAGAGACAGGAATTAAAGTGATCGATTTAGTGTGCCCATTTGCTAAAGGTGGAAAAGTTGGTTTGTTTGGAGGAGCTGGTGTTGGAAAAACAGTCAACATGATGGAGCTCATAAGAAATATTGCTATTGAGCATTCTGGTTATTCAGTATTCGCTGGTGTTGGTGAGAGAACCAGGGAAGGAAATGATTTTTACCATGAAATGACAGATTCAAACGTTCTAGACAAAGTGTCCCTAGTTTATGGCCAAATGAATGAGCCCCCTGGCAACAGGTTAAGAGTGGCGCTAACTGGTTTAACTATGGCAGAAAAGTTCAGGGATGAAGGTAGAGACGTATTGTTGTTTGTTGATAACATTTATAGATATACGCTTGCTGGTGTTGAAGTCTCAGCTTTGCTTGGCCGAATGCCGTCAGCAGTTGGTTACCAACCAACGCTTGCTGAAGAAATGGGTGTTTTGCAAGAAAGAATTACTTCAACAAAAACAGGCTCCATTACGTCTATTCAGGCTGTCTATGTACCAGCTGATGACCTCACCGACCCATCACCTGCCACAACCTTCGCACACTTAGATGCTACAGTTGTTCTTTCAAGGAGAATTGCTGAGCTTGGGATATACCCAGCTGTAGATCCTTTGGACTCAACTTCAAGACAATTAGATCCTAATGTTGTTAGCCAAGAGCATTACGATGTTGCACAAAGAGTTCAAGGAGTTCTACAAAGATACAAAGAGCTTAAAGACATCATCGCTATCTTGGGCATGGATGAGCTTTCAGACGACGACAAAAACACAGTCTCAAGAGCACGAAAAGTTGAGAAATTCTTATCACAACCTTTCTTTGTGGCTGAAGTATTCACAGGCTCACCTGGAAAATATGTTTCTATTAAAGACACTATCCAAGGCTTTAAAGAAATTTTGGATGGTGTGCATGATGATGTCCCAGAGCAAGCTTTTTACATGGTTGGTTCTATGGATGAAGTATTAGAGAAAGCCAAGACAATCAAAAGTGATTAATATAAGTTTTATTTCTCAAGAGAAAACTCTTTTTGAAGGCCAAGCCGAAATGGTGGTGATGGACGGACAAGAGGGACAGCTTGGTATAGTTAAAGGCCATTCACCTTTGCTCGCTATTCTAAAACCAGGCCCAGTTAGAATGATTACTGCAGAAAAAGAAGAGGTGTTCTTTACTGAGGGTGGTTTTGCAGAGGTCCAACCGGAAAACATTACAATATTAGTAGACTCTGCCCAAAGAGCAGACGATCTGGATGAGGCAAAAATTTTAAAAGCTAAAGAAGAAGCAGAAAAGCTCTTGAAAGACAAAGGAGATCAAAAAGATTTCGCTGAAGCCTCTTCTCAGCTGACTCAGTCACTGTCTCAATTAAGGGCAATAGAAGCTCTCAAAAAAAACATAAAACTAAAAAAATAGTTTAAGTACAGAAAAAAACCATTAAAATCACCTAATGGGACTAAGTATCGTTTTGCTTGCAGCTGGTGAAGGTAAGCGCATGAAAACAGACAAACCAAAACCTTTGGTGCATCTAGCAGACCACCCACTTATACAATATTCTTTGGACACCGCAAAAATACTAAAACCTGAAAGAATTATTTTGGTTACAGGGTATAAAAAAGACGAAGTTAAAAAATACGTTTTATCAAACAACCCCGGTGACTATATCTTTTGTGAGCAGAAAGAAAGATTAGGCACAGGGCACGCAGTAAAACAAGCAGCTCCCTATTTACCAGATATAGGAAAAACTCTGGTGCTCTATGCAGATGTGCCGCTGGTTAGTGCTAATTCGTTAAGAAAGCTGATTAAATCTTCTCAAAGAAAAAAAATATCCATTCTTACCTCACAAGTTAGTAAGCCTAAATGGTATGGTCGGATCATTAGAGATGACGGTGAAAACCCAATAGCAATTAGAGAAGAGGCCGATGCATCAAACGATGAAAAGGGTATAAACGAAATTTTTACTGGCATTATGATCGCAGATAACGAGTTCTTAAAGAAAGGGCTAAAGGGTCTGCTCAGAAATAATAAAGCTGGTGAGTATTACTTAACTGATCTGGTTGATTATGCTAGCAAGAGACAGCTGAGAATCGGCTCAACCATGACTAAAGAAAAAGAAATATTAGGCGCTAACAACAAAGAGGAGCTTGCAGTTTTATATCAGTCCTTGATATCGCTTAATGTTGAAGCAGCAAAGAAAAAAGGCACGATTTTTAAAGATGAAACGACATGTTACGTAGAGGGCAACTTAAAGGTGGGCAAAGATGTTCGTATCGGAAGCAATGTCACTATAAAAGGCAATGTAAAAATTGGTAATGATGTTTGTGTAGAATCGAATGTTGTGCTCTCCAACGTCAGCATCGGGGATAATTCAATAATTAAAGACTTTTGTTCGGTTGAAGATTCATTAATTGCTAAAAATGTTGAAGTTGGGCCTTTTGCAAGGCTAAGAGATGGTGTTGTGCTTGATGACTCATCAAAAGTTGGTAACTTTGTTGAGATAAAAAAATCAAAAATAGGTCAAGGCTCGAAAACCAATCATCATGCTTATCTTGGAGATGCCAAGATTGGGAAGAAAGTAAATATTGGGGCAGGCACAATCACTTGTAACTATGACGGCAAGGTCAAACATACAACTACGATTGATGATGGCAGTTTTGTTGGCACAAACTCATCATTAGTTGCTCCACTTAAGATCGGTAAGAAGGCCTATGTAGCAGCAGGGTCAGTAATTACAAGCGATGTTCCTTCAAGTGCGCTTGCTTTTGGCAGGTCAAAACAAAGCACTAAAAAGAATTGGAAGAAAAAATAATGTGTGGAATAGTTGGAGGCACATCTGAAAGGAATATATTACCTATACTGGTTGAAGGACTAAGAAGACTTGAATACCGTGGCTATGACTCAGCTGGCGTCGCATTTAAAAAAAACGGGACAATCTCAATTACTAAAAACAAAGGCAGAGTAAACCAACTAGCAAAAAAACTTAATTTAAAAAAGAATCAAAGCAATTTAGGTATAGCCCATACCAGATGGGCAACACACGGCATACCCTCTGAAAAAAACGCTCATCCTCATGCTAGTAAAAATATTTTTGTCGTACACAATGGGATTATTGAAAACCATAATGATCTTAAAGCACAACTTAAAGCTGAGGGTATCAAATTCGCCACCCAAACAGATACAGAAGTAATCGCCCATTTAATCAGAACATACACGGAAAAAGGCCAAAGTTTTGAGAAAGCTGTATTCAATACTATCAAGAAACTTAAAGGTGCTTATGCGCTTGGTATCATTGATAAAACTGATCCGGAACAAGTGATTGGGGTCAGAAACCAAAGCCCGCTTGTCCTGGGTAGAGGGTTTCAGGAAAATTTTATTGCCTCAGATGTTATGGCTTTAGCCCCGGTTACTAATAAGTTTGTCTATCTGGACGATGGACAAATTGCATTGCTTAATCGACATAAGGCGGTAGTGAAAAATGCTTCTAATCAAACTGTAAGAGTCAAAACACATGAAGTGGATTCAAATGCTTACACTTCTGATATGGGGGGCTACAACCATTTTATGGAGAAAGAAATTTTTGAACAACCTGCTGCTGTGAAAGATTCGATTGAGGGCCGCTTAACTAAAAATGAAACCCAAGAAGGCATATTTGGGGCTGGTTTTGAAGATGCAGTAAAAGATATCACCAATATACAAATTGTTGCGTGTGGCACAAGCTTCCATTCAGCAAGAATATTTGAGTTTTGGTCTCATAAGTTTTTGGGGATTAATTGTCGAGTGGATTACGGTAGTGAATATCAATATCAAGAACCAGTTAAAACTGATAAAACACTATTGGTCACGATTTCTCAATCAGGTGAGACCGCAGATACCTTATCATCCCTTAAATTTGCAAAGAAAACGGGCAGCCCGCTATCTCTCGCTATCTGTAATGTGGCAAATAGCTCTATTTGTCGTGAATCTGATTTTACCCTTTTAACAAATGCTGGCCCTGAGATTGGGGTTGCATCAACCAAAGCCTTCGTAACGCAATTATCAGCTTTAAACTTGCTATTACTTACTCTGATGAGAGTTCATGATTGTTTGCCAAGTGCACGAAAAAGAATTACTAAAGCCCTTCACGAACTACCCAAACATTTGGAAAAAACTCTCAAACAAACTGAGGTTTATAAAAAAGTAGCCAAACAGCTTTTCAAAAAAAACAGCACTCTTTTTCTAGGAAGGGGCCTTTACTTTCCTATTGCCAGAGAAGGCGCTTTGAAATTAAAAGAAATTTCTTATATCCACGCTGAAGCTTATCCTGGTGGCGAGTTGAAGCACGGGCCATTAGCGCTAATTGATAAAGATATGCCGGTCATTGCCTTAGTACCTGACAATGAGCACTTAGATAAAATTACATCCAATATTGCTGAGGTGGCTGCCAGAAAAGGCAAGGTTTTCACTATTGGACCGCTTGGGAAAACCAAAATCACTAAAGAAGGTGGGCACATAAAAATTCCAAAAACTTTGGACCTGTTGAACCCAATTATTTCTGTGGTGCCAATGCAACTAATTGCTTATTACACAGCACTACTGAAAGGTACGGATGTTGATAAGCCTCGTAATCTTGCGAAGAGTGTTACCGTCGAATAAAGACTGATATGTTTAATCCAGGAGAGCAATACAAAAGATCTAAATTGCACGACCAGTTTGGTGGGAATAGACAGTCAGGCATATCTAATTGCACGAACAACGACTTAATTTTTATTTTTACCAAAGAAAAAAAAGATCAAGATGTTTATATAGACGAGTGGCGCGATGATTATTTCTATTACAGCGGAGAAGGCAGGGTTGGACCAATGACGATGACAGGAGGCAACAAAGCAATCTTAAACCACGAAACAAATAATAAAAAAATACACTTATTTAAAGATACAAACAGGTCAGGTTACTGGGAATATGTTGATCAATTAAAACTAGTAGACATAAACAAATATACAAACAACGACGAAAATGGAGACGAAAGACAAGCATTTCAATTTGTTCTTTTATCAACGACAAAAGAAAGTGAAAAAGCACAAAAAAATACAGCAGAAGGAAAAAAACAATATAACTACAACAAACCAAACAAAACTGAAAGAAAGGGACTAGTTATTACACGTGTTGGACAGGGTTATTACCGAAAGCAATTGTTAGATAGGTGGGAAAACAAATGTGCAGTTACAAGTTGCACAATAAAAAATATCCTAATTGCCTCACACATAGTTCCTTGGAGAAAGTCAAATGATGTTGAGAGGTTAGATATTGGTAATGGTATTTTATTGTCTCCAAATCTAGACGCTTTATTTGATAGGCATTTGATTTCATTTGATGACGAGGGAAATATTCTTATTAGTAAAACCCTCTCAGAGGGCGAGTTAACAAATTTAGGGATCTCAAATAACCTAAAACTTCATACAGTTTATCCTGATATGGTTAATTATCTTTCAAGACACAGAGAAGAGTTTAATGAAAAAGAAACCAATTAAAAAAGGAAATAATGGGGAAAGTCCACAATTTGGTTATGGATACTCCGTTACTGTCGAATGAAAGATAAAATAAAATCAACATGTATGATATTCTGGATACACTTACTACACCTCAATTAGGATTATTACTTTTAATTTGTGTTGTTCTCATACTTTTTGGAATTCTTTATGACCGCAAAGAACTCAAAAAAATTAATAAAATATTTAAATCCAAAGGGTTGGTTATTGAAAAATTAAAACCCCCTTATACATTTAAAAATAAGATTCATATACCTTCAAGAAAGTTTTTAAACAAAGGTACTTTAGCATTTCCAATAAAATCGGAATCAAATAAAAGTCTTTTAATTTTTAAATGGGTGATTGGACGAGAACACGGAAAAATAGATCATACTTGGGTCTTTTCATATAAAATTCAGGATAAACCCTTACCATTATTTACATTAAACCCAAAAAAATTTTTTTTAAACTTTAAGAAGACAGCGATTCATGTAAGCGAAAGTTTTGATGAAAAATATTTATTAGAAATTCCAAGCAAATGTGATAAAGATGATCAGAAGAAAATAATAGATATTTTTAAAAATATAGACTTACAAACTATCATTTTGAGTTATAACCCAATAAGTATTGAATGCAATGGCGTTGAGGTTTTTTATTACAGAAAAGACGACAACAGCAAACTTGAACTAGTTCCAGAAATCTTAGATGAAATTTCAGAGATTCATAATAAGTTGATAGAAATTAAGAAGACCATATGAGCAATTCATGCAACATTTTAACTTATGCGATAATCTATGAATGTTAAATATTGGGTGGGGTAAGAACACTCGGTTACGGTGGAGTAAGTTTGAACAGAGAATTGCGGTATAAAAAATGCAGATAATTTATGCTCATGCAACGTTAGCATTACTTGCAGTTCCACTTGGTCTTTACATCCTACTAACCAAAAAGGGCACAAAGCAACATAGAATACTCGGACGAATCTGGGTAACTTTTTTAATAATAGTTTCTTTGACAGCAATATTTATTCAAGCAATTAATCCCGGTCAATATTCATTAATTCATCTTTTAATACCATGGACTATTGGGTCATTGATTTACTCAATTTGGAATATAAAGAAATACAAAAATACAAAAATAGAAAGATATAAGTTCGCACATATGTACTCTATGATTGGTGTCTACGTTGGGGCACTTTTGCTTGCTGGTGCATTTACTTTGATGCCAGGAAGATTTTTTCATGAGATATTATTTGGATAATAATGAAAGATAAGTACAAAAAGTTTTTTAAAGATGATTATTTGGTGTCTCGGTCATTCCCTTGGACAGTAAACTTAACTAATTTCTTTTTTTTATTTTTAGTTTTTATGGTCCCGCTTTTTTTTCAAGACCAAACAATGAAACAAACACTACCATGGGTGTTTTTAGCAATATGGGGAATATATTATTTTTTCTTAAGGAAAAAACTACTTAAAAAACTAAATGATTAATGTTGCTACGGATACTCTGCTACTGTCGAATAGATGAAAACAAATTTAATGCAGGTAATAGCTGGCACTGTTGGTGCCGGAACAGTTCTTATACTCACTAAGGGAGGAGATTATAAGTGGCTATTTCTTGCAGTATTTGCAGTAACGTCATTTATTTTTGGTTATTTTTTTTATAACAATGAAAAAGAGTCGGATTAATTCCACTGTTACGGTGTAATAATTACAAGTATTGATTTAGAAATGAAAGAATGAGCGAACTAAATAAACAAAACAAGATAATTACTTATATCTTTGAATTGGAACTCATTAAAAGCGTAGATGAGACTAAACAATTTATGAGAGAAAATTCTTCTCCTTATGTTTTTAATTGCTCAGAACCTAAAACCATAAGATTTGAATGGTTTCTATCTGAAGATGAGAAGTCAGCAACATTAATTGAAATGTTTGAAGATAGTGATGCTGCCAGATTAAGATTAGAAAATCATTCTGAAAGTCACCTGGTTAATGAGTTTCCAGAATATTTTGAAATAAAGCAGTTTATTGTTTTGGGCGACATTCAACCAGACATGAAGGATAAGTTAAAGGACTGGAATGCTGATCTAAGAGGAAATATAGGCGGGTTTTTTAAAGGATTAGACCAATAAGACAATATCGCTAATGGAAATAAATTGGGTAGTAGTTGGTTGGATCATCGACATGATCTTAAACGGAGTTGTGTGGCTTGTTATCGCAGTATTGGCTTTATTGTTAATTGATATTACTGATAAATGGACAAGAAAAGCTCTTAAATTCATGGGTAAGATTGATGACTGGATTAGAGAATTTGTCGAAAACTCATTTGAATGGGTTCTGAAGAAGAATCTCAATATACTCTCAAGCATCATATTGCTAGTTATCCTTGGCACACTCTCTCAACTAGGAATAATACCGAAGCTAATAACCTAATAAGAGCTTGTTGATAGCAGTTTTGGTTATATATAGATATTAGGTGTAGTATGCATCATCTATATTGGATGAGTTATAATGATTGATATACTTTTTTGGAGTTTAATAGCAGTGACATGGGCAGCAGTTGGCATGCATGTCGCCAAAGAATTTATTCGATCAAAATGGATTAGAGATGAGTGAACCTAATATGAAAAAACCCAGCCTTTTTCGAACAGTAGTCATGGGTATTGTTTACGCCTGGAGAAGAGTTATGGATGTGAAATATAATCCTCTTAAGTATGTGCCAGACCCAAGCTTACAGGCTTACTTTATGCTCGTGTTGTTTGTTGCATGGAGTCTGTTCTTCGGTGTTTTAGCAGTAAATTACCTTGGCTTCTTTGATTACAATGTAGTTGTAAGCATAATAGTTCACACTTTGGTGCTTATGCCTTTAGCTTTTACCAATGCAATTTTTGTTGATGCAGAAAGAGATGGTGCAAAATGGTTAAAAGAATGGAAAGAAGAACAATCAAGATACAAAATCGTTGCAAATAGGCTGAAAGCGAAAAACTTTGTGATTTGGAACCCATTTAAAAAGGTGTAATCGTCAAAGTTCTATTAAATCTGTTATAACAGTAAAATGAACAAAGCAATCCTAGTAATTTTAGTAATACTTTCACAAAATACCTGGGCTCAGTCTGAGCTTGATGCTCTAATAGACGGCCTTCATCAAGACGCTCATGAAGGAAATTTTCAAACTTACTTTGATCGTTACAGCACCGATGCCATTTTTTTGGGCACAGATAAAACAGAACGCTGGACGGTAGAAGAGTTTAAAGCTTACGCCGAGCCGGCTTTCGAAGATGGTAACGGATGGACCTATGAAGTGGTGGAGCGAAACTGGGAAGGCAGTGGTAATACACGTTGGTTTGACGAAATTTTATTCAATGAAAAGTTAGGCCATTGTCGTGGGACTGGTGTTGTGCAATTAACAGACGGGGAGTGGAAAATAGCCCACTATGCTTTGACCATGCTCGTGCCAAATGCAATAGCTGCAGAAGTGGGTTCTCAGACCCAAGAAGCTGATAAGCTTTAATCAACCATAATTATTACGTTTAGAAATAAGACATACTAGAACACCAGGTGCTATGATGTTTTGAATGACAAACACAAAAGCCATTATTGTCTTATTTAGAGCCTTTTTTTTGACACAATGTAAGTTCTTTAAAAAACATGAGACTGTTTGGACTATAGTTTACGGAGTAATAGCTTCCTTAATAATTGGCATAAAAAACTACATGCTTTATTTAACACTTATTATACTTTTGGAAAGGACCATAAACTTTTTTCTATATAGAAGGGATCTAAAAAATGACACAAAATGAAATTTTACCTCTAGCCTTTGTGGCCTTCTTTGTTCTATTAATTCTTTCTATTGTTTTTGCCTCAAAAAATAAAAAGTTGATGAACCAAGTAAAAGAGAACACTAAAAAACAAAAATTAGTTGCCAAACATTATCCGACATACGATTTCGCCCTTCGTTATGGTTTTGTTGTACCAATAACATTTGGTGGTCCGCTTGTGCTTCAAACTTATGGACTGACAGGCGGGTTCGTGGTCTTAGGTTTAATCTTATTTCTTTTACCGCTTCTGCATATGGCTTCATTATTTCTTCAAGAGCAGGCCAGGCTGAGAGAAGCAGAAGGTGATGAGGGTTTTTTAGCGAGGCGTGAGCTTATAAAAAAACACAATTCTGCAAACTATAATGCTTACATAATTATATCTGCTTTTGGAGGTTCATTTTTAGGTCTCTATTTATATGATTTTGGCATACTTCAGGCAATTACATTTGGATCTCTTAGTATTCTTTTGTTTACGCCGGTAGAACACTTGGTGCTTCACAAGCTCTATGAAAAATCCAAACTTAGAGAACAAAAACAAAATGAATAGCACCCTTCTAACAAAAATACGAAAGATAACAGGTTGGGCTCTCATTATTATCTCAACCATATTGATGTTTATAAGTATTTTTATAGCTACTACTGGCGAGCTTCTCAAAGGCGGCGGTATTTATGTAGCTAGTCAATTGACTTGGTATCCTGGTCTTGCATTGTTGGGTCCCGAGATAGTTCAAAAAAGCAAAGAGATATGGAATAATTTTATCCAGAGCATAAAAAATGGATTTACACAAAAATAAAGGAGAGGTTACAGTCGTTATCGACTTGTCTTTCACAGCACCAATAGAAGAAGTTAAGAATTTTATTTTAAATGAACAGTCACCTTTCATTTTGAGTCAGAGTGATGAAAACCTACTCAAATTTGAATGGTTCATAGACGAAGCTACTAATACGGCCACACTGCTTGAGGTTTTTGCGAATGCCGAGGGCTTTGAGTTGCTCGCTGGCAAGGTCATGGGCACACCAGTAAATTTAAAATTCCGTGACTTATTCACTGTGGAAAAAATGACAATCTTGGGAGAACCAACGGAAAGTTTAAAAGAGACGATTGCTGTGATGAACCCAGTCATCAAGCCTTACACTGGCGGCCTAAATTAAAAAAGCTTGATAGATGCAAAAGTTTAGCAACCTTATTGTTCTGTCACCTTTAATTTATTTAGTCCACCACTTTGAAGAACACATTATTTTTAACTTTAAAGAATGGCGACTCAGCTATTTTCTTGATAATAACCCACTCAGCTCGGAAGAGATGCTCATTAGGCTGGCCGCTTTTCTATTGATCATAATTTTTGTACACCAAATCAAACAAAACAGAGCAAGCGCACTTTTAGTTTTGTATTTTGTTATGACAACCCAGGTTGTTAATGCGATATTTCATGTTTTCTTTAGTTTTTATTTTGCCGATTTTAGTCCTGGAGCTATTACAGGTGTTTTGCTTTACTTGCCAGTTAATTATTTGATTTATAAAGCTGCCATGAACGAGGGTTATATTAAAAATAATCTAGAAATATTTATTTTGTTTATCTTAGGTGCCACAACCTTCGCTTTATTTGAAGCATTTGGGCCTACAGTCACAGCAGTATCAATTCTTCTTTACCCTGTCTTCTATTTTCTTCTAAAAGCTAAAGAGGCTTAATTAATTATGAAATTAAATGCTTTTTTAGTTTAAAATATGTTTATGTGTGATTGTTGCAAATGTTGCGAGTGCTCTTGCTGCACAAAGTAATATAAAAAATCTAGAATAAACTTTTTTCTAAAAATATGGATAAATTTCTTACAATTTTATCGGGTTTGCTTTTAGTAGTTTCAATTTATCTACTTGTTATCGATAGTTACTTTTCTTCTCTATCTCTTTTCTCAGTCGGCATTTTAAGTGTATTAAATGCTTGGATTCATAGAAATGGAGAACAAAGAACAACGCCGCTATTTTATATGGGCTTAGCAATTATTATCATTATGTATGTCGCAGAATTTATAGCTGGATATATTAACCAAGATACCATTGCTATCTACCAAGAGCTCAATAATCAAAAATGAAGCTGAGAAGCCTTCATAAATACGTTAGCCTATTGGTTTCAGTGCAGCTTTTGCTTTGGACCATTTCAGGTATTTATTTTTCATTCAATAAAATTGAAAATGTTCGGGGTGAGCAGTACTACAAAACCGATACAGCTGAAGAAACTGTTGTTTCAACAAATATAAAAAAAGTTTCGCAAGCATTTGCGTTTGAAGTGATTAAAGAAGAAACCTTTTTAACACCCCTCAATCTCGAACTTATTGAGGAAGCTAAGGCTGGCTCAGAGTACAGAGGTCGAGAATTGCCACTTTATAAGGTTGTTGCTGAAAACGATAAAGGTGAAGAAATAAACATTTATCAAAATCCATTCACAGGGGAAATTTTAGCTATTAGATCACAGCAATGGCGTATTTGGGACCTGATGTGGGGCTTACATATTATGGATTGGACTGAACGCGACAATATCGGCAATATTTTCTTAAAAATCTTCTCTTTTATTGCGTTATTTACAGCTGCAACTGGTATTATTCTGTTTTTTAAACGTAAATGAAAAATTTCTTAACTATCCTTTTACTGTTTTCTGTTTTTCTTTTTTCTGATGACCATGATGAGCATAAAGATCATGAATCAATGCATATGATGGAGCACAAGGATCATACAGACCATCATTCTTCCGCACCTATTGGCACTACCGGCAATATGCATCATATGGGCTGGATGGTTTCAGTAAAACAAGGGGTAATGAATATGAATGGCAACATTATGGATGGCGAGAGTATATCTAATGCAGAGATTCTGCAAATGCCAAACCCGCTTGGGAGTATGCCAGCAAATTTATCTGTTATACCCGAAGACATGGACATGCACATGACTATGATTGATGTAATGTATGCCCCATCAAAAGATCTTACATTGATGATGATGGGGACTTATGTATCAAAAGATATGACCTTAAACACTTATGCGCCCATGATGGACAGAAATTTGCTTGGAAAATTTAGCACTTCTTCTAACGATTTGTCTGAGTTAACTTTTAGTGTGCTTGGTAATCTGCACGACACGGACAATTCAAAATGGCACGGCGAGGCAACACTGCAAAAATCCATTGGCACAAACGATGATACCGACCAAGTTTTAACACCTATGGGCACCGAAATGAATATGATCTTGCCCTATGCTATGCAAGCTAGTGATAAAGCGACCCGATTGGTACTGGGGCTAACCAATTCCAGAAAATTAAGCGATAAGACATCATGGACTAACCAAGTGCGATATAAAAAAGTTATTAATAAGAAAGACTGGGCATTTGGTGATCTTGTAGAACTTAATTCTTGGGTACAACATCAATATCAACCTTATCTATCCTTCTCAGCTAGATTAAAATTTGCGACCCAAGATGAAGTCTCTGGTGCAAATCCAATGATTATGGCGCCTGTCCAAACCGCCAATCCAAAAAATTATGGTGGTGATGAGTTGCATATAGGTTTAGGGGTCAATCACGACCTGAGTTTCTTAACATCAAAACAAGATGTGTTAGGTATTGAAGTTCTATTTCCCATTTTTCAGGATAAGAACAACCTGCAAATGGAAACAAGCTACCAAATAGTTGTTGGTTTCAATAGGAGCTTCTAAATAGAGTAAGATAAGAAAATTAAAGGGGAATATGAAAGTCAGTAAAACTTTAATCATTACAGGAGTCTTTACATTATTGGCTGTGTTAGCAATTTGTTTTTACGCATTAATGCAGTTTGCTCAAGAGAAATACTCTATCGTTTTAAAAGATTCCTCCCTAGAGGTTGTTGATTTTTCTATTGAAGATAAAGAAGAATTAGCAAACGAAGTGCCACCTAACCCGCTTAAAAATCCTTATTTTGGTGATTTACATGTACACACTAGATATTCATTTGATGCGTATGTTTTTGGAGTGAATGCAACTCCATATGACGCATATAGATACGCTAAGGGTGAGATGATCAAACATCCATTAGGCTATGAAATGCAGCTAAAAGAACCTTTAGATTTTTATGCTGTTACAGATCACGGTATCTACATGGGCATGATTCAAGAATATGGTGATCCTAATTCTCCGCAAGCTGGCTATGAGTGGGCTGTGCCATTTCAAAATATTAATAGAGAGGAAAACCGAACACTTGAGTCCATGGGGGAAAGACTGAATCTTTTCAGCTTAATGGCAGGTGATGGGTATTTAGAAAGACCTTACCCTGTTTGGCATCCGAAAATGTGGCAAGCAATTTTTACAAAAAATAGACAGTTGGCCTCAAAAGCTTTTGACTATGATGTTCATAAATCTGCCTGGGCAGATATTGCTAATGCTGCCGAGGAATTTAATGAGCCCGGTAAATTTACAACCTTCATTGGTTATGAGTTTACTGCGGGCACAGCAGTTGAGGGCGGCAACTTACATAGAAATGTAATTTTTGAATCTTCGGAAGCACCAATTAGGCCATGGTCAAGAGAGGACTCTTTAAATCCTATGGATTTATGGGCTTGGATGGATAAATTAAGAGCCAAAGGGTTGGACTCCATAGCTATACCTCACAACAGCAATGGCTCAAATGGAGAAATGTTTGAAGTAGAAACTTATTACGGTACACCAATTGATTTAACTTATTCAGAAACTCGTATGAGAAATGAGCCAATCGTTGAAATAACACAAGTAAAAGGAACTTCAGACACACACCCTTTACTTTCACCTGACGATGCATGGGCAGATTTTGAAATTATGGATGGCAGGGTCGGAGCTAGGCCTCCAACTTATAGTTATCCTGCTGGTGGTTATGTAAGAGATGCTTACTTGAGGGGTTTAATGCTGGAATGGAAAGGCCAAGGCAATCCCTATAAGTTCGGTTTGATCGGTTCAACCGATACCCATTTAGGGGCAGGGGCATTCGACGAAAGTAATTTTTGGTCAAAGGTTGGGGTTGTAGACGGTTCTCCAATGAGCAGAGGCAGCATTCCTTTAACAGAAGAACGTCTAGTGCAATTAAAAGAATACTCTGCAGAATACAATCAGCCTGTTAGTGCAGTTGAAGTTGATGGCAATTCTTATGCTATTGGTTTTGACCAATGGGGTGCTTCTGGATTAGCAGCAGTTTGGGCGGAAGAAAATACAAGAGAATCAATTTTCTCGGCACTTAGAAGGAAAGAAGCTTTCGCTACTACAGGGCCAAAGGTTGCTGTTAGATTCTTTGCTGGTTTCGATTTAACCTCTATAGATATCAATGCCGAGTCACTTGTGCAAGAAGCTTACAGCAAAGGCGTACCTATGGGGGCGGACTTATTTGCTGACGGGGAAAAAGTTCCTGAATTTATTGTCTGGGCCCAAAAAGATAAATACTCAGCTTCTTTACAAAGAGTGCAAATTATAAAAGGCTCGATAACTAGCGGTGGCGCAAGACCAAGTGAAAAAGTATTTGATGTTGTTTGTTCTGACGGTCTTGAAGTTGATCCAACGACACATCGCTGCCCTGATAATGGAGCAAGGGTTAATATAGAAGACTGCTCCATAACAGATAATGTAGGCGCTACCGAACTCAAAGCTACTTGGCGTGATCCTGAATTTAAGCCAGAAGATAAAGCTTTTTATTATGTAAGGGTCTTAGAAAACCCAACCTGCCGATGGTCTACTTGGGATGCTCTAAAAGCAGGTGTCAAACCAAGATCTGATATGCATAAAACCATTCAAGAGCGCGCCTGGTCATCACCTATTTGGTACATACCAGTGCCTGAAGATATCGATATATTTGCTCTATGAGCTCAAAACCCTATTTAAGGATCGCTCTATTTTTTGTTTTAGGCTTAATGATCTATTTAGCCGACATAACTATGAACTTGGATGAGGAATCTAAGGACATTTATATTTCTGATCAAGAGTTGAATAGCCTTTTTTCTGCTTGGAATTCTCAAGTTGGCAGGCCGCCAAATGAAGAAGAAGCTATAAATATCATTAACGATTTTATTGAAGAAGAGATTTTATATCGAGAAGCTATGCGGCTGGGTCTGGATCAAAATGACAGAATAATTAAAAGACGTCTTGCGCAAAAGATTTCTTTTTTAAAACAAGAAACGAATAGAGAAGAGCCCAGCAATGACCAACTAACCGATTTTTTTAAACTGAATCAGGATAAGTATTATGTTCCTGCAACCTACTCTTTTACGCATTACTATTTTTCAAATTCACCGGAGGCAAAAACTAAGGCTCAAAATGCTTTAACTGAAATTGCAGAAACTGGCGAGCTGCAAAAATCAGAACCATTTTTTTTAGGCAAGAATTTTAGCGAATATAGCTTAGGTGAGATTGAACAAGCTTTTGGTAAGGAGCTCCTGAGTGCATTTTCTAATCCATTATTGAACGAATGGATTGGTCCATTTTCTTCAAGTTATGGCGAACACTTACTTTTCATCAATAACAAAAACATAGGCTATTCGCCAAAATTTGAAGAGATCCAAGATTTAATTAGACAAGACTTTGTATTACAAGAGCAGGACAGAAAGCTTTCAGACTATATAGACAGCATTAAATCTGAATACAAAGTAATAATTAATCCAACCTTCGAGTTCTAATGTTTCAAAATATAAAAATTTTTATTTTATTAACATTGTTTCCATTTTCTGTTTATGCTCACGAATTTAATCCTGCTCACTTGGTCGTTAATGAAGTTGAAACAAATACCTATGAAGCTGAATGGATGTATCCTGTTAAAAATATTGGTGCACGTGGTGAGGTGATATTTCCTGACACCTGCTTAAGGGAAAATACAGAGATTACAAAAAATGGTAGATATTTGATTGAAAGCTTTACTTTAATTTGTGAGGGCACTTTAAAGGGCCAGACAATAAATGTCACAAGTTTGAGCGTGCTCACTGATGCCTTAATAACAGTGACCCATTTGGATGTATCAACTTTTGAGGGACTCATAAACTCGAAAAACCCCACTATTAAAATACCTTTAAAAAAACAAATTTATCCAACTGGTTATTTTAGGTTGGGCGTTGATCATCTATTAGATGGCAACGATCATATTATCTTTATCTTTGGGTTGCTTTTTCTAGTTTCAAATTTAATTGTTGCCATTAAAACAATCACAGCTTTTACTATTGCCCACAGCATTACTTTGGGCTTGTCGGTCTTTGGCTTAATCTCGTTACCCCAAGCAACAGTCGAAGCTATCATTGCGCTCACCATCATTTATTTAGCTTACGAAATCAGTCATCAAAAAAAATATAGGAGCACTCCCTGGCTTATAGCGTTTGGCTTCGGGTTACTCCATGGTCTGGGTTTTGCCAATGTTTTAAGTGGTATCGGTATTGCCAATGAACAACTAGCAATGTCCTTGCTGTTTTTTAATTTAGGCATAGAGGCAGGCCAGCTTTTATTGATTCCAGTATTTGCTTTTTTGTTATGGGGCGTCAGCAAAATCAAGCTCAACCAAGCTTTTACCGCTTTTTCTTATTTAGTAATTGGTAGTTTGGGTTCTTATTGGTTTATTGACAGATTAGCAGGGATTATTCTGTAAGCTCAAAAAAACTTTGCAACTGCTCTTTTGAGTAGACATTATTATTTGCTCTCCAAACACTAGAAGCTCCTGTTTTGCTGTTTTTAAATTGTACACAGTCTTCATTATTTGTTTGCTGACCTGTGATGATTTGGCATTTATCGATCCAGATATAATTTTGATCACTTGGCAATCTCTTAACATGCCGTTCGAGCGAAAGAGAATAATAAAATTCAAACATTATTCTGGAGACCTGAATATCTTTGTCCAGCAATATGAGGGCCGGATACTCTACAAACCTCTCGCCAAAATCAACAATCTTTTCTGAGGTATTTACTTTGAGGTTTGCAGTTATTTGTGGAAAAGACCAAAGCTCCAGAATTCTCTTTTTATTGTTATCTATCACCTCATCTAATGTCTCGCGTTCTATGCTTTCTTCAAAAAATAGATTTCTACCTAATGCCATCCCTTTTGTGTCTGTTCCAACAAACCCTAAAGCAGTTGGCCCAATATCAAAAAGACTACCTTCTTGATCAAAAGTGCTCGGTATTAAACCCTTACCAAATATAAGAAAAAGATTTTTTCTATCCCCTTTGTTTAAAAGGTCTGTTGCAGTATTTTTCAATGCAAGGTGATCAGATAAAACAACCAGAATAGTGCTGTCATAAAGACTTGAGTTTTTGAATTTTTTAACAAAACCTCCTACCAAACTGTCAACACAATGAACCGCATTAAGGATTCTGTTCTGACCATCTTGATAAATTTTATTATTACAAGACTTTGATAAATACCCATTTGGGTGATGTGTATCTAAAGTTAAAGCAAAGAGTCCGAACGGCTTCACGTCAGCATTGAGACTTTGTGCTCTAGCCAAAATCAAGTCTAATAATTCATCATCGTATACGCCCCATGGTGATCTATAATTTGGATTTTCAAGCTTTGGCTTCAATTCTTTCCACCCTTCTATACTTGAAAAGCCATGCGTTGCATAAAATTTTCCTTTACCACCAAATTCAGTGTCAGCACCACCCATATAATGAAGTTCGTAGCCAGCGTCATTTAGAATATCGCCAGCACATTTGGCTAAAGGCATGAATTTATCAACACCTGACATTGAGTTCTGGCTAGCGATCGGAGTAAATAGTGGGACACCACATTGTGATGCGGCCATGCCTCCAACTGTCCAATTTGTTGCTTTTGGGATAGAAATGTCAGTAAAAGTAATTGCCTCTTCTTCTAAACTTGAGATATTTGGCACTAAGCCAGGAAAGAGCTGTTGATCCAGATAAGTCCTTTCAATTTGTTCGAGGTATAAAAAAATGACGTTTTTATTCTCTTTGGTGTAAGAGATTTTTTGGTCATAAAATAAATCCTTATCTATACTGGTTTCAGAGACTGTGAGAAATCTATTAAGATCTAAAAATAATGGGTTTATATAAATACTGCTCGACAGCAAGACCAACCCAAAGAGAAATTCTGTAAAGTTTGTTTTTTCTCCAGTAAGAAAAATTGTGAAATATTTAAAAGATTTAATACAAGCGTAAACAAAGGTAAGGAAGAGAATTGTCGGAATGATGTACTCTTCATACCCAACACCCTTTACTCCAAAAACAAAATGAAAAACCAAAGCTTCAAATATATCCTCCCCAAAAATTTCTTGTAAAAAAGCGTACCATGCAAGTATAAAGAGGTTTCCAAACAGAAGTAGCCCAACAAGGAATTTTAGAAAACTTTGATTTCCCGTAAGGTTTTTTCTAAAGAAAAGCATCGAGAGTGATTTGAAAACTAGGCTTAGTAACATTTGAGTTATAGGATAATAGAGTTAAAGATTTTTACCAAAATTATGAGCTTTGAAAAAATAAATTTTAAAGAAAAGTTTTCGAAATTCTCTGAGCACTGGCAACCCAAAGTAGTTGCCAATCTGAATGACTACGAAATTAAACTTGTAAAGATAAAAGATGACTTTGTTTGGCACCTTCACGAAGAGACAGATGAAGCATTTATCGTTTTAGAAGGTCAAATGCATATAGAATTTGAGGATCGAACAGTAAAGCTGACTAAAGGAGAAATGTTGGTTGTGCCAAAGGGGACGAGACATAGGCCATACGCTGAGCAAGAAGCACATATAATGATTGTTGAACCAAAAGATATTAGAAATACTGGTAATATCGAAGACAACCTAACAGCGCCTAATGATGAGTGGGTATGAGATTGTATTTATTTTCTATGACTGATAATCTTTTAATTTAAACATAGGAAATTTATGGAAATTTACATTGTCTTAGCTTTATTACTCACGCTATTTCAGTCTTGGTTAATACCCATGGCTATTGATATTAAAAACTTGCACTGGATGATGGGTGTTAGAGACAGCTCTCCATCTGCATCGATTTTATTAAAGAGAGCCAGAAGAGCTTCTTTAAATTTACATGAAAGTTTAGCACCTTTTCTAGCACTAGTTTTAGCATCAATGTATTTGGGAATAGACAATGCCACTTACGCTTGTTGGTGGCTTATTTTGAGAGTGGTGCATGGCGCAACATATTTGATTGGCGTGCCGTACGTAAGGACATTAGCATTTATAGGTTCTATACTTTGTTTAGCAGCCATGGCCATGGCACTTCTGTAATTTATGAAATCTATAACAAATCTTTCTTTGCTACTCATTGTTATGGGGTGTTCTGTTCTGCAAAACTCTGATACAGAAGGTGAATACAGATACGTGCCTATTACTGATGCATTAAAGAAATTATCTGATAAAGACTTTGCCTCAAGACTCAGAACTGCTTCATTAACTTGTGAAAACGATATGTTACAAGTTTATGTTCCGTCAAGGACAACTGATCCTGAAGGCTGGCAAAATGGCCAAAGAGAGAGACGAAGATACTTTACTAATTGTTTAGAGCTTAAAGGGTTTGAAAGAAAATGGTTTTCAGCTAGCGCCATTAAAAAACAGAAGAGTAAAGAGAATAGAGAGCTCACTACTGAAGAATTACTCAAAAAACCTAGGTACTTGTAATTAAGTCAATTCCCAAGACATAACTCCTGCTTGTGTTTCTTTGTATGCGAACCATTGTTTAGTCGATGATTTATCTTCTGTGCTTAGTCTTACTCTTGCGCATACAATTATGATACGACCAAATTTTTGTTGATTTATTCTATAAGAAAAATCAGCCTCTTTAGCGTTGAGTTTTTTTACAACATCAGATGTTATTGTGCTTTTGCTAAATGACTCAGATACTGATAGAAGCGTAGATTTTTTCCTAAAACCTAATAGAAACAAAATGTATCTCAACCTAAACATAATAGTAGCTATGTGTATTTTTATTACATTTATTCTATATAATTTTGTATTTAAGTAAAATTAAAAGACATACTTTTACCTATATACTTTTGCTTACTTTCATAGAAAGTCTTTATAAACAAAAGATTAGTTTCAAACTATAATTGAAAGGATGAAAATCGGAGTGCCTAAAGAAATTAAAAATAATGAGTGTAGGGTTGGCCTTACACCAGACTCAGTTGGAGCATTGTCTTCTAGTCATAGAGTTTTTGTTGAGAAGAATGCTGGAAAAGCTATAGGTTTCTCTGATGAAATGTACCAAGCAAATGGTGCAGAAATTTTAGGGCATGCATCTTCGGTTTTTGAAGAATCAGAGCTAATAGTAAAAGTCAAAGAACCCTTGCCCGAGGAAAATCAGTTTTTATCATCAAAACATACACTTTTTACCTATTTGCACCTTGCAGGCAATAAGAAAAATGCAAGAAACCTTATAGATACAAAAGTGAAAGGAGTTGCTTATGAAACCGTTACTGCTAATGACGGCAGTCTTCCTCTTCTAGCACCTATGAGCAAAATTGCAGGCCGCATTAGTTTAGTTGTTGGCCAATATTTTCTTCTTAAACCCAATAAAGGCATTGGAACTCTATTTGGAAACTTTGAAAATATTCTTCCTCGTGAAGTTTCGGTTGTTGGAGCTGGCGTTGCTGGCAGAGAAGCAATAAGTAAGGGCATTGACTCAGGCGCCCATGTAAATGTTTTAGATATTTCTGAACAAAAACTTGAAGATTTATCAAAGGAATTTGGTAACAAAAATATTTCTTATATTTATTCCACACCAGGAAGCATTTCTGATGCTGTGAGTAGGTCTGATCTGGTAATAGGTTCTGTTTATGTGGTTGGTAAAGAAGCGCCAAAAGTGATTACTAAAGAAATGCTAAAAGAAATGAAACCCGGTAGCGTGCTAGTAGACATATCTATCGATCAAGGCGGCTGCATTGAAACTAGCAGACCAACAACTCATGATGATCCGGTCTTTTTAGAAGAAGAGGTAGTTCATTATTGTGTTACTAATATGCCTGGGGCAGTACCATTAACAGCATCTTTGGCATTGAATCATGCAACTTTACCATTTATTAAAAAAATTGCAGATCTTGGTCTTGAAAAAGCGTGTGCTTCAGACCACCACTTAGCGAATGGTCTCAATATGGCTAATGGCGAGATAAAACACCCCTCTGTTGAGGCAGCCCTTAATGCCTAGGCCTTTGAAAGTTTAAGCCAGGTTTCGATCACAGTATCAGGATTGAGGGAAATGCTATTAATGCCTTCTTGAAGTAACCACGCGGCAAAGTCTGCATGATCAGAAGGGCCTTGGCCACAAATTCCCACATATTTACCTTTTGACTTACATGCACTAATTGTTAGTGAAAGCATCTTTCTTACTGCCATATCTCTTTCATCAAATATGTCAGAAACAAGTGCGGAATCTCTGTCTAACCCCAAAGTTAGTTGTGTCATGTCATTTGACCCAATTGACATACCATCGAAATAAGATAAAAAATCCTCGGCGAGCAAAGCATTTGAGGGAATCTCAGACATCATTAAAACCTTGAGAGCATTTTCACCTCGTTTTAAGCCATTAAGTTCCAAAAGCTCAACTACACTTTTTGCTTCTTCAATTGTTCTTACAAACGGAATCATTAACTGCACATTGGTAAGACCCATATTGTTTCTAACCCTTTTAAGTGCCTCGCATTCTAGCTCAAAACATTCTCTAAAATCTTCCGATATATATCTGCCCGCTCCTCTGAATCCCAGCATAGGATTCTCTTCTTTTGGTTCAAAATATTTCCCCCCTATTAGGTTTGCATACTCATTTGATTTGAAGTCTGACAATCTGACAATTACAGGCTTTGGTGCGAAAGAGGCAGCTATTGTTGCTATGCCTTCAGATAGTTTTTCAATGAAGAATGTCCTTGCATCTGAATATCCAGCAAGTTTGTTTTGAATGTTTTTTGCAGTCTGTTTATCAATAGTTTTTATACCTAGTAGAGCTTTGGGATGGATGCCAATCATTTTATTGATAATGAATTCTACTCTTGCTAAACCAACCCCTTCGTTAGGCATCATTGAAAAACTCATTGCTTTATCAGGGTTACCAACATTCATCATAATTTTCACTGGCACCTCAGGCATAGATCCAAACTTAATCTTTTCAACTTTGTAATCAAGTTCTCCTTTATAAACTCTACCCTCATTACCCTCTCCACAACTAACAGTTACTTTTGAGTTGTCTAGAATAAACTTTGTAGCAGTATTACAACCAACAATTGCCGGTATACCCAGCTCTCGAGCGATGATTGCAGCGTGACAAGTTCTACCGCCTCTATTAGTCACTATGCCTGATGCAATCTTCATAACTGGTTCCCAATCTGGGTCAGTCATATCTGTAACTAGCACATCACCAGGTTTTATATTCTCTATTTCTGATATATCTTTTACTACTTTTGCTGTACCAGCACCGATTTTTTGACCAACACTTTTGCCGCGTACTATTAGCTCGCCTTTTTCTTTGAGTGTATATTTTTCAAAATAATTCGAAACTTTACTTTGAACCGTCTCAGGCCTCGCCTGGAGAATATAAATTTTTTTATCTTTCCCATCCTTAGCCCACTCGATATCCATAGGCACTTTGTAATGATCCTCAATAGTTTTTGCATAATTAGCTAGTTCGATAATTTCATCGTTAGTAAGTGAAAACTTATTAGCTTCCTTTTTTGTAACTTTGACGTATTTAACACTCTTACCAGGCAGATTATTATCAGCGAAAATCATTTTTTTGGCTTTTTCGCCCAAACTTTTTTTAATAATTGGGAAATTATTTTTTCTCAGCGCCTCTTTAAAAACATAAAATTCATCTGGATTAACTGTGCCCTGAACAATGCCCTCGCCCAAACCATAAGATGAGGTGATAAAAATTGAACCCCTATGTCCTGATTCAGTATCAAGTGTAAAAGCTACTCCTGAAGACCCAATATCACTTCTAACCATTTCTTGGACTCCAACAGAAATTGAAAGTGTGGTTTTAAATTTTCTAAGCTTTCTATATGAAATTGCTCTGTCGGTAAATAATGAAGCATAAACTTTACGAACAGCATCTATCAAATTTTCAAAACCATCAATATTCAAAAAAGTTTCTTGTTGTCCAGCAAATGAGGCATCAGGTAGGTCTTCTGCGGTAGCCGAAGAACGAACAGCAAAACTTTTACCAGTTTTAGAAACAGTCAACCAGGCACTTTCTAATTCTGAAATTAAATTTTGCGGTAGAGGTGTTTTTAGAATCAAACTTCTCAATTTCTTTCCAGAACGTCTTAAATCGCTAAGATTTTCAACATTTAAATTTGCTAATTCCTTGGAAATTACCTTATCGATCTTATTGCTAGATATAAATTCATTAAATGCTGAAGATGTAATAGCAAAACCTCCTGGCACATTGATCCCTAACCCCGCAAGGTTACTTATCATTTCTCCTAGAGATGAATTTTTGCCACCAACAGCATCAAAATCTTTCATGGAGATTTCATTCAGATTTTTAATAAAAGTTCTGGCCATGCTTTCTATTTAAAAATTCAATTATATAATTTAAATCCCCAATAGGCTTAAAGTTGGTTTTTAATGAACTAAACTTAAATAAAAACTATGAATGACGCTTTAAATAACATACTTAATAGAAACTCACACAGAAGTTTAATAGAACCAGCTCCCACTCAAGATGAGATGGATTTAGTTTTTAAGGCTGCCTTGAGAGCACCTGATCATGCGTGGCTTAGACCATCTTCTTTTATAGAAATTCAAGGAGAGGGATTAAAAAAACTGTCCGCCGCTTTTGTTAGTTATGCTAAAGAAAATATTGAAAATCTAGAAAAAGAAAAACTAAAAAAATACGAGCAAGCACCCTTTAGAGCGCCAATGATAGTTGTATTAGTCTGCACGCCCAAAGAACACCCCATGGTTCCAGAAATAGAACAAATAATGTCAACAGCAACGGCAGGGCAAAACATTCTTCTTGCTTTAAATTCGATGGGTTATGGTGGTATGTGGCGTACAGGCACTTTCTCACTTAACGATAAAATTAGTAAATATTTAGAGTTAGATGAGGGCCAAAAGGTAGTTGGCTATTTATATATTGGTACGCCAGAAGGTAAAGCCAAAAAAATTCCTGAACTCAATATACAAGACTTTGTGACTAAATGGGACTCATAAATGAATAAATCTGTATTTTTTATACCTTTATCGTTAGTTGGTCTATTTTTTACTGTTTATATCCTGCTGGCTTCTACAACAAATTTTTTGTCTGTTGAGCCTGGTTATGCAATAGGCGAAGTTTCTAGATGGTGTGAAAGAATTAGTGGAGGTTATTTTAGGGAGCCTGCTAACGCTTTAAGTAATCTCGGGTTTATTTTTACAGGCTTATTAATGTTTTGGATCTTAGCTAATGAAAAGAAGATTAAAGGTAGTAGATTTCATGGACCAACAATTACTGCATTGACATACGCAACTGCGGCAGTTTGGTTGGGCCCAGGGTCATTGCTAATGCATGGGACTCATACTGCTTGGGGGCAATGGGCAGACTGGTTAAGCATGATAATGTGGATTTCAATTCCATGGCTAGTGAACATTTTTACTATTAAAAATTGGGAAGAATCTCTATTTCTCAAAACTTACCTTTTTATTGTTGGTATATATGGAATTTTAAGTTGGTTTTTAGGAACAGGCCTAGGCGTAAATTTTAATTTTTGGTTCTTATCAATTGCGCTCTGGGTGATAACAGAAGTTTTACAATCTTTTTATAGCCCAACAGTCAGATACCTCTCAGGTTTTGTTGGTGTAGCAGTAATGGCAATATTTGGTATTTTTCCTAATGAAATAATACAAGAGCTAAACAAATATTGGTGGATAGTTTTATTCTGGATCCCAGCCTTCTTTATTAATCAAAAGCATCAATCGAATAAGAGATATTTTCCATGGTATTGGTTAGGTATAGCCTTCTATATGACGGCTTTTGCAATATGGTTGCAAGGTTACCCTAGTCAACCTTTATGTAGTCCTGACTCACTTATTCAGCCTCATGCAATTTGGCATATTCTCAGTTCTTGTGCCACCCTATCTTTTTTCTTTTTCTTTCGGACAGCAAGAAGTTAAATCTATTAAAATAAAAAGATGACAGATTTAACTGTTACACAAACTCTTGCCATTGGCTTGCCCATAGCTTTTTTCGTAATTTTTTTAGAAGCAGTGTTTTCTGCCTGGCAAAAAAAGGATTATTACAAAACATCAGACACCCTTTGTACTCTTGGTTTATTGATTGGAAATATGGTGGTTGTTTTAGCTACAAAAGGACTAACTTTAGCTTTGCATATTTATCTCTATCAGTTCAAAGTCTTTGATGTTGCAACCATGGTTCCTATCTGGATGATGTGGCTATTAGCCTTCATTTTGATAGATCTAGTTTTTTATATTTACCATAGACTATCTCACAGAGTGAGATTTCTATGGGCTATTCATATGAGTCATCATTCAAGCCAAGAAATGAATTTTGCTGTTTCTTTTAGACAAGCTTGGCTTGGACCAATCTCCAAAGTCCCTTTCTTTATGATTTTGCCCTTAATTGGGCTGGATCCGACTATAGTTGCAGTTGCAGGCTCAATGAGCACACTATGGGGAATAGTCGGTCACACTCAGATAATTAACAAATTAGGACCATTAGAAGCCTTCTTAAATACCCCATCACACCACAGAGTACATCATGGTGCAAATAAGCAATACATTGATAAAAATTATGGTAACTTACTAATTATTTGGGACAAAATATTTGGTACATTTGAGCCAGAGCATGAGAAGGTTGAATATGGATTAGTTAACAACGTAAATACCTTTAATCCAGTAAAGATTACCTTCATGGCTTGGCAAGAGATATTCTCTGACATAAAAAAATCTCAAAATTTGAAAGAGGCACTAAATTGTTTTTTTGGGCCACCAAAAACAAAAATTAAAGAGATATGAATAAAACAGCCATATACTTTGCCTATTTTTGTATTTATACAACCCCAATACAGTTATTTGTCTTGGGATGGATAAGTTTAATTTTGTTTCAAACAGATAATTCAATTTTGGGTTACTCAACGAAAGCATTTCTAGCCGAAAATCTGAAATTTTTCCACGATTGGATTTATTCTTGGTTTTGGAATGCTTATTTAGATTTTTGGTATCAGTTTCCTGCTTTAATTATGACTGTATTAAAAACTGTGCTATCAACTTGGCTTGGTTTTTGGCTGCTAAAAAAATTCAAATGATTATTAGACTACTAATTACTGTGTTCCTGGGTTTAAATTTATACTGTGCTGATTTAACTACCATTTCACAGTCATATAAAAAAGATGGTCCCTTTATTGCGGGAGAAAATCTTACTAACCTAAAACCAGGTATGCACTTTCTTGAAAATGTTGATGAGCAACAAACAGAATTAGTAATTGCAGTTCATGGCTGGCAAACAAAAGGTTTTGAATGGGTATATCCATTAATAAATCTAAATAAAGAAACTAATAGGGTTTCATTCTTTAGGTGGAAAACGAACGGATGTCCTAATAAAGCTACGAAAGAATTATTTAATATTATTCAAAACGAAATTAATAATTATTCAAAAATTTCTCTCATAGGACATAGTTATGGTGGAATAGTATTAGCAAAGTTACTTGAAAAAGATTACTCCAAAAATATTGAATTTCATATTGTTGCATCAGGGATCTCTGGAGATCCAAGGTTAAATTCTTTTTGTGGATATAGGCCACCAAAACAAACTGGCAAAAACGTTGTCGCATATCAATGGATGACGCAAAAACATCTTGATGGATCTTTTAAAGATTTAGAAAAGGATACACAAATACAAAAAATAGAAGGAGTTTCTGCAGTAAGGTTGCCAGAGATATATAAAGATAATACATTAACACACAACTGGTCTGTAAGTTGGCTGGTAGATTTTTTAAACACAAACGAAGATGCTTCCAAAAATTCTTGAAAACAATTTATCGGTGCCTGTAGTAGGTGCGCCGCTTTTTATCATTTCGCGCCCCCAATTAGTTATTGCTCAATGTAAAGCAGGTATAGTTGGTTCATTCCCTGCGCTTAATGCTAGGCCTCAGGAACTTTTATCAGACTGGATTACGCAAATAAAAGATGAACTAGGACAATTCAAAGAAGACAATCCTGACAAACCAGTTGCTCCATTTGCAGTTAATCAAATTTGTCATTTATCGAATGATAGGCTTTTTAAAGATGTTGAAACTTGTGTGAAACATGAAGCTCCAATAATAATTACGTCTTTAAGGCCACCTGAAGATTTAGTAAAAGCTATTCATTCATATGGTGGTTTGGTTTTTCATGACGTTATTAGTACAAGGCATGCACAAAAAGCAGTTGAGCAAGGAGTGGATGGTCTGATTCTGGTTTGTGCAGGTGCTGGAGGTCATGCTGGCGCTTTGTCACCTTTTGCATTACTCAGAGAAACACGAGAATGGTACGACGGAACAATATTGCTTTCTGGTTCAATTTCTGACGGCTTTTCAGTTGCAAGTGCAATTGCTATGGGTGCTGATCTGGCCTACATAGGGACAAGATTTATAGCTACACAAGAGTCTGAAGCCGATGATGACTACAAAAATATGTTGATTGAATCGGCTGCAAAAGATGTTGTCTATACTAATTATTTTAGTGGGGTTCATGGAAATTATTTAAGCCCATCAGTGCAAAGAGCTGGCATGGACCCTCAGAATTTACCTGAAGCAGATAAAACAAAAATGAATTTTAACTCAGGTGGTAATGCATCTGCCAAAGTTTGGAAAGACATTTATGGTTCTGGACAAGGCATTAATTCAATTAAAGATTCACCTAAAGTAGAAGATTTAGTTGGTAAAATGAAGGCTGAATTTCAACAAGCTAAAAGCGAATTTAGTACAAAATCTAATTATTACTAAAAAAATTTTCAGCCATAAAGTATAATAATTCTGTGGAAATAGCTGGTTTTATAATTTCAATTTTTGCCCTTGTGATAGGGATCTTAGCGCTCGTATTATCTATGAGAGCTCTTTATATAATCGGTGTAAATGCTGGATTAGATAAGCAATTTGATCCTCAAGCGAAGACTGTGCCAGCTCCAAGCGAAGTGAAAATAGAAACTAAAAAAGATTTTAAAAAACCAATAAGAGTTGAAGGCAATAAGATTATTTACAACGACGATCCTTTTATTTATGTAATTGAAGACTTCATCTCTGATGAGGAGTGTGATCACTTTGTTACTGCCTCTGATTCGAAGTTAGAGAGAGCTAAAACAATTGGTGGTAAAGACGGGATTTATCATGAAAACAGAACAGGAAGTAATTGTTGGTTGCCCCACAGTCACTCGATAACCACAAAGGAAGTTGGTCAAAGAATTGCAGACTTGATAGGTTATCCTTTAAAAAATGCTGAGTCTTATCAAATAGTTTATTACACAGGTGGAACTCAATATAACGATCATCATGATGCGTTTAATGATGAAACAGAAGAAGGCAGGAAGCATCTAAAAAGGGGCGGCCAAAGAATATATACAGCTATTGCCTATTTGAATGATGTCGAAGAAGGTGGTGCTACTGAATTCAGGGATTTAAACATTTCTGTCGCACCTAAAAAAGGATCAATACTGGTTTGGAAAAATGTTTTACCTGGAACAACAAAAGTTCATCCATTGTCTTTGCACGCAGGAAGGCCTGTCACTGGAGGTGAAAAATATGCCTTCAATCTTTGGTTCAGGGAAAATAAGTTTGTCTAATCAATGGATGTATCCTATATCCTTGACGATCTCAATGATGCTCAGCGTGAAGCAGTAACTTCAGAATCAAAAAAACTTTTAGTTTTAGCGGGTGCTGGTTCTGGAAAAACCAAGGTACTTGTTCACAGAATAGCATGGCTAATTAAAGCTTTGTCTAATTCAACGCACAGCATTCTCTCAGTAACCTTTACAAATAAAGCTGCTAACGAGATGACAGGAAGAATAGAACAAATCTTGGATCAGCCAATTCCTGAAATGTGGTGTGGGACCTTCCATTCAATCTCTAACAGGTTGCTAAGAAGACATTACAAGGAAGCAGGACTAGAGAAAGACTTTAGTATTCTTGATAGTGATGATCAGTTACGAGTGATTAAGAGAAACTTAAAAGAATTAGATATTGACGAAGACCAATGGCCTCCTGAAAAAGTGAGATGGCAAATTAACAATTGGAAAGATGAAGCATTAAGACCAAAGGATGTAGATGATAAAGGTGACTTTAACCTTGAAACACTTAAAAAAATATACACTCACTATGAAAGCTATATGCAAAGGGAAAATTTAATAGATTTCGCTGAGCTGATTCTAAGATCATATGAATTGATTAGAGATAATCCAAAGGTCAAAGAGCTATATGGGAATAAATTCAAAAATATTTTGATCGACGAATTTCAAGATACAAATGAGATTCAATTTAAATGGATAAAAAACTTAACTGGGATTAATACGACCGTTACTGCAGTTGGTGATGACGATCAATCTATTTATGGATGGAGAGGAGCAAAAATCGAGAATATAAATAAGTTTTCTAAAGAAAAAGAGACTTCAATTGTAAGGCTTGAACAAAATTACCGATCAACTCAAAAGATTTTAAATGCTGCAAATGCTGTCATTGGCAAAAACTCTAACAGACTAGGGAAAAAACTTTGGACTGAAGGGAATGAAGGTGAAAGCATCGAAGTTTACGAAGCCTATAACGAGCAAGAGGAAGCTAATTATGTTGCAGAGAATGTACATAAGATATTTTCTGGTGGAGACTACTATAAAGACATAGCAGTTCTGTACAGATCAAATGCACAGTCTCGAACTATTGAAGAGTATTTGCTGAGACAAAACTTACCTTATGTTATTTACGGTGGCGTAAGATTTTATGAAAGGCTTGAGATTAAGAATGTTATAGCCTACTTGAGATTAATAGTTAATAGAAATGATAATACTGCTTTCGAGCGTTCTGTAGGTGCGCCTACAAGAGGAATAGGTGAGAAAACCCTTGAATTAATTAGAGCCTACTCTCAAGAAAATAATTTATCTCTATTTCAATCATGCAAGGGATTAGTAAAACATGGAGGGTTAAAAGGCAAGGCAGCAAAATCATTGGATTCGTTTTGTGAGTTCATAGAAACGTGTGCTGAAACAATACATGAATTGCCTTCAGATGAGTTTGTTGAAAAAGTAATTAACCAAAGCGGCTTGATTGAACATCATATGAAGGAAAAAGGAGAAAAGGGCCGAATGAGGATTGAGAATATTAACGAATTAATTTCTGCAGTAAAGTCTTTCGAAATATTAAATAAAAATGAAGATTTATCTGAGTATGATTCTTTTATTGCAGCCTTTTTAAGTTCAGTCTCGCTTGATATGGGAGAGACACAAGCATCAAAAACAGATGACGCTGTTCAATTAATGACGATGCATTCTGCCAAAGGTTTGGAGTATAAGTATGTTTTTCTGGTAGGCATGGAAGAGTCACTGTTTCCTCATTCAAGATCAATGGATAACATTAATGAACTCGAAGAAGAGCGACGTTTGTGTTACGTCGGCATTACAAGAGCAAGAAATAAACTATTTTTAACATATACGGAATTTAGACGACTTTATGGGCAAGATTCTTATAATCCACCATCAAGATTCATTAACGAAATTCCTCAAGAATGTTTAGAATTTGTTAGGCCTAAACAGACTTATAAAAATTCATTTTATGGATCAGTTGTTTCGGAAAAATTAAACCAAGACGGCAATGAGTACGGTCTTGGCGATAGGGTTATGCATAATAGCTTTGGAGAGGGTGTCATTCTAAGCATTGAAGGTCAAGGAGATTCAGCTCGTATACAAATTCATTTTGATAATGTTGGAACCAAATGGCTGGTTATGTCATACGCCAATCTAGAAAAATTATGACCGATATTAAATTTAAGGAACTCGGTGTGGTTGAATACATAGAAACATATGATGCTATGATGGAGTTAATTGCATCTCAACCCAGTTTTCATTCAATTTGGTCACTTGAACATTTTCCTGTATTCACTATTGGTATAAGTGAAAAGGAAATAATTGAAGATAAATCAAAGTCACCACCTTTCATTAAGACAGACAGAGGAGGCAAAGTAACCTTTCATGCTCCAGGCCAAATGGTAATTTATTTTATTTTAAATATGAAGAAACTACCGTTCCCTCCAACAGAACTCACAAAAAAAATCTTAGAAACTACATCACAGGCTCTAGCACCCTATGATTTAAAACACAATATCAGTGCACGTGATCCTGGGATATTCATTGATAGTGAAAAAGTAGCCTCTATTGGGATGCGAATTAAAAAAAATTATTCGTATCATGGGCTAAGCATCAATATAAATACAGATTTAGACAAGTTTAATTCAATAAAACCTTGCGGATTAGACGTTCAGGCTTGTAATCTTAAAGATTATATAAATATTAATGTTGATAAATTTAAAAAAGAACTTTTAAAAAATTTTCAACACATGCTATCCAAATGAAAGATTTAATTCCAACAGTCAAAATCACAAATTTTGCCGGTGTAAGTTCAATAAAAGACGGCATGAAGAGTAACGCATACTCAAAAATTGAAAGAGAGAAAAAACCAAGCTGGATAAGGATGACTGCTAACCAGGTAAATCAAAATTACAGTTTAATAAAAAATAAAGTCAAAAATTTAAACCTTAGTACGGTTTGTGAGGAGGCCAAGTGTCCAAATTTATCAGAATGTTGGTCAAGAGGCACCGCTACTTTTATGCTTATGGGCGATACTTGTACAAGGGCGTGTCAATTTTGTTCTGTTAATACTGGAAATCCAAATGGGTGGCTAGATAAAGATGAACCCAGAAAGATTGCAGAAACTATATCTTTAATGAGTCTGAAGTATATTGTTCTTACTTGTGTTAATAGAGATGACATTCCAGATGGAGGCGCGCAACATTTTGCTAGTACTGTCGAGGCTATTAAAGAACTTAGCCCCCAAACAGAAGTTGAAGTATTAACATCCGATTTCAATGGTGCCTATGATTCAATTGAGACAGTTGTGAATTCACCAATTAAAGTTTTTGCACAAAATATAGAAACCGTTGAAAGATTAACTCACCCCATTAGAGACCCAAGGGCTGGATATTCAAAAACATTGGATGTTTTAAAAACTGCAAAGGAAATCAATCCTAACATGATCACCAAGTCCAGTATTATTTTGGGTTTGGGTGAAACAGAAGATGAAATTTACCAAACTTTTGAAGATTTAAGAAAACATAATGTTGATATTGTTACTTTAGGACAATATTTAAGACCTACATTGAATCATTATCCAATTGATAGGTGGGTCACACCAAAAGAGTTTGATCTTTATAGAAAAGTAGGTCTAAAATATGGATTCCTTGAAGTAATCTCTAGTCCTATGGCAAGATCAAGTTATAGAGCTGAGAGAGCTTTAGATTTTAACAACGCAGGCATAAAAATATGATAGTAATTTCACCAGCAAAAAGGTTATCAGAAAATATTAATGACAATACTTTAGCTTCGACTAAACCTTACTTTAAAAAAGAGGCTGATTCATTGGCAAAAGAATTAGCACTTCTGAGCTCCAAACAATTAAGTTCTTTGATGAATGTTAGTGATGGGATAGCAGAATTAAATTCGAAGAGATACAAGAACTGGAACAAAAATATAGGTTCAGAGAAAAGAGCAATTTTTCAATTTGAAGGAGATGTTTTCAAACATCTTAACGCCACAAAATTTAATGAAGCGCAAACCAATTACATGAATAAGAACTTAAGAATACTTTCTGGTATTTACGGCTTATTGAGACCATCCGACGAAATGAGCCCATACAGACTAGAAATGGGCACAAAACATAATTTTAATGGTTCCAAAAATCTATATGAATTTTGGGGCGATAAGATAGCAAAAAAAATCAATAATGAGCTTGGAGGCTCTTTATTATTTAATTTAGCTTCAGAAGAATACTTCTCTGCTATTTCAAAATATGTTGATACAGAGAAAACCATAAATTTTAAATTTTTATCTTTATCTGGTGGAAAGGAAAAGGTAGTAGGTGTTATAGCAAAACGTGCAAGAGGAGAGATGGCAAGATTTTTAATAGATAATCAAATTGAATCTACAGATGGAATTGAAAAATTTTCTTGTATGGGTTTCAAATTCAAAGAATTTAATAATAACTGCTTTACTTTTGTCAGCTCTTAGATTCTTGTTTTATTAGATCATCAACAATTTCAAGCAACTCATCTACCATATGAAATGTCTCATGAAATGAAAGAACTACCTCTCTTTCTCTGCTTAATAGAACTAGACCATCACGAATTTTCTTAAGTTTTTCTGATTTGTTCATAACAAGCTGTTTATTCTAATGAACTTTCATTTCAAAGCAATGTCAAAAATTGTTGAAAACATGACAAATTTAGTGCTAATATAGCCCTCCATTCGTTAAAAGATAAACAATGGTTATAATGTGTTATAATAATTTATTATGAGTTACGCACTTGCTTTAGCAAATCCTGGCTCAGATATAGATAAATATCTGTCTCAGGTTTATTCAATACCTGTTCTCACCAGAGAAGAGGAGCTTGACCTTACGCGAGAATTTTACGAAACCGAAGATATCAAAGTTGCTCACAAGCTTGTTATCTCACATTTGAGATTTGTAGTTCACATAGCAAAATCATATGCAGGTTACGGATTGCCGCTTGCAGATATCATTCAAGAGGGGAACTTAGGATTGCTTAAAGCAGTCAAAAAATTTGATCCTGATAAGGGTGTACGTCTTGTTTCATTTGCAGTGCACTGGATTAAAGCGGAAATTCATGAGTTCATTCTCAAAAATTGGAGGATAGTAAAAATTGCAACTACAAAAGCGCAAAGAAAACTATTTTTCAATTTAAGAAGTAAAAAGAAAAGTACTGGCTGGTTATCTGATAAAGAAGCTAAAAAAATAGCAGCAGATTTAGATGTTTCTTATAAAGAAGTAATGCATATGGAAAATAGATTAAATTCCGCTGATTCAGCTTTTGATATGCCGTGCGATGAGGAAGATGATGAAAAAGCCTTCTCACCAAGTCAATACTTAGAAGACCACTCATTTAGCCCTGAACAACTAGTCGAGAAACAAAACTATGAAAGTGTTAATCATACGGCTTTAATGAAAAATATTTCTGGTCTAGATAGAAGAGCGCAAGACATTATTAGAGCAAGGTGGCTTGATGATCATAAGCTCACACTAAATGAATTAGCTGATAAATATTCTGTCTCAGCAGAAAGAATTAGACAGATCGAAGCTTCTGCTTTCAAAAAACTTAAAACATCTTTAGTTAACGTCTAAGTTTATTTGTAATCAACATATCCAAATTAAAATACAATAATCCCTATTGTGATTAAAACATTTAGTTCTAGAGCTGGCAGGCTTTCAGCCACAAATAAAAAATTTTTACACATGGACTCATCGTGTCTAACAAACCCTGAAACGAAACCAAAAACAAAACTCCCTATTGTCATCGATATTGGTTTTGGGGACGCACAATCTTTCACCCAAGACGTTGTCAATAATAAAAATTATTGTTTTATAGGAATAGAGCCCTATAAAAAAGGCTTTGCCAGAGCGGTAGAATTCTTTGAACAAGAAGAGCCTGAAAATTTACACCTTTACAACGGAGATGCAAGAGAATTTTTAGAAGCAATAGTTTACAAAGTATCTTTTATTAGGATTCATTTTCCTGATCCATGGCCTAAAAAGAAACACATTAAAAGAAGATTAATATCTCCAACTTTTTTGCAGCTTTTGGATCAAAAAATTTTAGAGGAAGGAAAAATTGAGATTATTACAGACTCAAAAACCTATCAAGACCATATAGAAACAGTTTTATATGAACAAAAATTATTTAAACAAATTGAGAGTTTTGAAATTCCCTTTGAGGTTTCAACTTTTCATAAAAAAGGTTTGCAAAAAGGGCATGAGATAAAAAGGTATATTTTAAGCAAAGCTTAAATCATATATTCGAACATCAGTATCTCAAGTATTCGCTCCGCTAGCTGAAATACAAAAAAAGCAATTAATGGTGATAGGTCGAAACCAGCTGTAGGAGGGATAATGTTTCTAAATATAGATACTGTGGTCTCATAGACTTCTTGTATTAAGGATGTAGCTGAATTATAAAAATTCGCACCAAAGGCGTAAAACCAACTCAATACCACACCAATAATCACCACAAATTTTAGCAAGCCAATGAGCATTTTTGCTGTTTGAAAGATTGAGAAATTAAGCACTGTACCAAGATCATACCCTGGCAGCAAGACATAAAAAGATATGAAATTAATGAGTAACGCAGCAAACAATAGGCCAATATTTATTTTTTTGTAGTGTACATTGAATATCAGCAATAATGGGAAGAGCAAAATTTTTATAATTCTTGCTATTTTGTTATAGGAATCAGCTCTAGCAAGATCTATTAAAAATAAAACCAAAATTAAATAAACGACAATTGTCTTTATTGTTAACAGCATGCCAAACATTACAGCAGAGTCCATAATCTAATTTCGTGCTCCAAAAATTGATGTACCAATCCTTATCATATTGCTTCCAGTAGCGAGTGCTAATGCATAATCACTAGACATTCCCATTGATAAGTATTCGACGTCTTTATTAGCTAATTGCATTTTTTTAAAAACATCATTTGCTTGTAAAAATTGTTTTTTTAATGTCTCTTTTTTAATTTTACCCTCACCTATTACCATAAGGCCCTTCAGGACAATTTTTTTAAATCGCCTACTTTCCATAATCTCATATATTTCTGTTTCACTAAAACCTGCCTTTGTATCTTCTTTGCCAAGCTTAAGCTGTAATAAAATCTCAATGTTATTTTTAGGTTCAACGTTCAAAATTTTATCTAAAATCTTCATTCTGCCAATTGAGTGTATTAAATTTGAGCATGCAACTATGTCTTTAATTTTGTTGCTTTGAATATTGCCCAAGAAATGCCAATTAATATCATCAGGCAATATACCTTTTTTTTCTTTTAGTTCTTGTAAAAAATTTTCTCCAAAATCTCTATGGCCTTTGTCATATAGGAGCTTAATTTTTTCTACATCCTGTCCTTTTGAAACAGCAATTAACTTTTGATGAGGTTCAAGGATTTTAGAAATGCTTTGATAGTTATGTAGGTTCATTAGTTAATTTTACGCAACTTCTTATTTCCAATGAATCCATGTTCAGCCTTCTAAGGCTTTCCCGAGCATTATTAGTTTGAGATCTATTGTCGAATGGTCCCACAATCACTTTATAATTAAACCCATTTTGGCTATTTACATTCTCAATTACAGGGTTATAACCTACTTTTTTTAGCTCTTCTAATTGGCTTGATGCTGCTGCAAAGGTTCTAAAACTGCCAGATTGAGCAAAATATTGACATTTTTCTTCCTCACTTTCGGCAATAGTTGCTATTTCATCAAAAGAACTATTTTCAAGGAGAGTTTGAAATTCGTATTCGATATCTTCGACGTCATAATCCCTTAGATCTAAGAATTGTTTGGCATCTTGCAAGAAAATAATAGAAAAGAAAGACATTAGAAATGATACAGATATTGCAACAAGAAAAGTTGGCGCGGCTTTTATTGGAAATTTCTTATTTTTAAAAGAAAAGTTCGACATATTACATTTTTTCTAAAGGCTTAACATTCAAAATTTTAAAACTGTTTTTTAAGATTAATTTAGTAATACTTGTAATTAAAAGTCTTGAGTTAGACGTTATTTTATCATCGGATAAAACTGGATTTTGTTCATAGAATGAGTGAAAGGTTGCAGAAAAGTCTTTTACAAAATGTACTAATGAGTGTGGTGATCTTTCTAATGCAAATTCTTTAAGAATTAAAGGATAATTTATAGCTTTTGAGACAATCTCAAAACAGTTACTTATTTCCTCAAGGGATATTTCGTCTTCTGGGTTGTACGATGATTTTGCCAAAATGGAACAACATCTTACATATGCATATTGTGCATAAAAATAAGGATTATTTTTGCTTTCATCTTTTGCAAGATCCATATCAAAGTCTATTGGATGCTCTGATTTTTTTTCTAGAAAGAAAAATTTTATTACATCTGGACCAAGGTCTTCCCTTAAATCACCCAAAGAATAAAATTCCCCTCTTCTAGTTGACATAGTTTTTTTAATGCCATCTCCATATAAATTTACTAATTGGTAGAGTAAGAATTCAATATTTTGATGTTCTTTTTTCATGACATCAAAAGCAGCTGTCAGTCTGGGAATATAACCGTGATGATCAGCACCAAAAATGTTTATGTAAGAATCAAAATTTCTATCAATTTTATTTTTGTGATAACCAACATCTGTCAAATAGTATGTTGGCTCGCCATTTTCACGCAACAAAACTCTATCTTTATCATCGCCAAAACCTGTAGTTTTAAACCATTCGGCACCATCTTTAGAATATGTGTGCCCCCCTTCTTCAATGGCCTTAAGAGATTTTGATAAATCTGACCTAGGATCACTAACTGCACCTAAAGAACTTTCATTAAACCAATGATCATGAACTATGTTAAATTTATGAAGATCCTCTTCAATTAGATTTAGTATCTCGCTAACAGAAAACTTCTTAGCTTCCTTCCATGCTTCATTAAATTCAGATTTAAAGTAAGCAGAAATAGCATCTAACCTAATATCTTTGTCTTCATCTAGGGAGCCTAAATCAATTTTTTTATCAAGTTCACCAAACATTGATTTAAATTTACTTCCAAGTTCTTTTATATACTCACCTTCGTAAGTACCATCAGGTTCAAAATATTCTACATATGCATTTAACAGCACACTGCTCGTTAAAATTGATATTTGTCTCCCAGCATCGTTAACATAATATTCTTTTGTAACTTCATAGCCTATGCTCTCTAAAAGATTTGCAATAGCCATACCTAACACTGCGCCTCTTCCATGTCCAACATGCAATGGCCCAGTTGGATTCGAAGAGACAAACTCTAGTAATATTTTTCCTGAATAATCCTTAGTAAGACCCCAATCATCTCCTTGATGAAGGATATCTTTTAACAGTGAACCCTTTGTTTCACTAGTAATAAATACATTAATAAATCCTGGGCCTTCAATTTTAATATTTTCAATTTTTTCATCGGCCAAATTAGCAACGATAGATTCTGCCAGTTCTAGAGGTTTTTTATTGAATTGTTTTGCAAGCTTGAGACAGCAGCTTGATGCATAGTCACCTCTTGATTCTTCAGCACTTATCTCAAACTCAACTTGGTCCAATAGAATTTTATCAATCTGTAGAGCATCTTGAGTTGCAGTTTTCATTACTGACTCTCTTAATAATTGATTTAATTCATCTAGTATCATTCTTTACTTCTTCCTACGTATGAACCGTCTCTAGTGTCAATTTTAATTTGTTCACCCTCATTAATAAAAATCGGTACTTGAACTTCTATTCCGGATGCAAGTTTTGCAGGCTTCAAAGTATTAGAAACTGTGTCTCCCTTGAGGCCTGGCTCGGTCTCTAAAATAGTTTTGGTAACAAATGTTGGTAATTCCACATTTAAAACATCGCCGTTCCAAAAAAGAATCTTGCATTCCTCTTCACCATCCAACCAAAGTTTTATAGCCTCGATTTTTTCAGCAGAGATTTCAATTTGCTCATAAGTGTCGTTATTCATGAAAACATAATTCTCACCGTCTACATATAAGAACTGAAAGTCTCTTTCAACAATATCTGCACCTTCAACTGACTCTCCTGATTTAAAAGTTCTTTCCCATACTTTTTGTGTTCTCAAATTATAAAGTTTAGTTCGCATTACAGCCTGCCCTTTTCCAGGCTTATGAAATTCATAAGAAAGTATTGAACATGGTTCATTTTCAATGAGAACTTTAAGACCAGTCTTAAATTGGTTAGTTAGATATTTCATTATATGTCACATTATCCTTTTTCTTGTATGATACTTATATTAAAAGCAAATTATGGCTAAGACTATTTTACAACCTTTAGTATTTCTTGCTATCTCAGCAATAACCTTTGTGGTCTGTTATTTGCTGGCTATAACAGTTTCAGTAGGGACAATAGAGTCAGATGGCTTGTCTCTAATTATGGTAGCCATGATTATATCTTTTGCTATCCACTGGATTCTCTTTGTGCCTTCTTACATTTTTCAAACTGAGAAATTTTATGATTTAACAGGCAGCCTTACGTATATAACAGTCTTGTCTTTTGTAGTTTTTATCAAGAAGACTACAGTTCATGAAATGTTAGACCTTAGGTCTTTATTGATTTATGGGTGCATTATGGTCTGGACAGTAAGGCTCGGAGGGTTCTTATTTTGGCGAGTTCTTAAAGATGGTCATGACAAGAGATTTAAAACGATCTTGCCTAGTTTCACTCAGCTGCTGATGACATGGACACTTTCCGCAGCCTGGGTATTCATTCAATCACTTTCCGCTTTAGTCGCACTTACAGTAATTGCCGGTGTAGAAATGGGTGTTGTGGGCTGGCTTGGTTTAGCTCTATGGATTTTTGGGTTTGGATTTGAGGTATTAGCTGATCACCAAAAAACTAAATTTAAAGCTGACCCAGCTAATGAAGGAAAATTTATTACTGGTGGTCTTTGGGACGTCTCAAGGCATCCAAATTACTTCGGTGAAGTTGTACTTTGGCTTGGTATTTCTGTGATGGCGGTACCAGTCATGTCAGGCCTGCAATATGTTTCTTTAATCTCTCCAGTGTTCGGGTTTTTGCTAATTTATTATGTAAGTGGTGTAAGAATGTTGGAAGATAGATCAAACAAAAAATGGGGCAATAACCCTGAATATCAAGAATACAAAAGAAATACTCCCGTATTCTTCCCAAAACTGTTTTAAAATGCGGTTTTTCCTTAAAAAATAGTTGTAAAATAACAGTAATTTGATAGTTTTAACGATCAAGTTTTAAAAAAGGGTAAAAGACCATGAAAAGATACGTATTTTTACTATACATAATGGCAGTATTTGCAGCTGCGAATGACGCCGACATAGATCAGATACTTGAAGAGAACCAAACAAATATTTCTCAATCTGAAACTTCTCAAGAAAAAGTTGATAACTTATCAACCGAAAAAGATTCCCTCTTAGCTGAGTGGAAAGTAGTAGTTAAGCAAGTAGAAGGCTTAAAGATATATAACGCTCAGAAAAGACAACAAATTAAGGCACAAGAAGAGAGACTTGTCACCCTAGCTGAACAAACAAAGCAGGTTGTTGTTATTCAAAGACAGATTCCACCTTTAATGGAAAGAATGGCTAATAGTCTGGAGCAGTTTGTATCGCTAGATGCTCCTTTCTCTTTGGATGAAAGATATAAGCGTATCAACCAAGTTAGAAACACCCTTTCAGATCCAAAAGTTACTGCGTCAGAACAAGTGAGACAGGTTCTTGAGGCATATAACATTGAAAGAGAATACGGCAGAACTATTGAAACTTACGAAGATGCAATTGTTTTAGACGGTGAAGAAAAAGTTGTAAATGTTTTAAGAATTGGAAGGCTTGCTTTGATGTACCAACTTAAGGATCAAAGTGAAGCAGGTATTTGGAATGGTAGCAACTGGGAAGAAGTCAGTGGTTTCAGAATACCAGTAAGAGATGGAATTAGAATGGCAAATAAAACAGCTCCATTAGATCTCCTGCCCCTACCTGTAAAATTTGAGGAGGAAGAATAATGAACTATTTAAGAATATTATTATTAAGTTTATTCGTTATTTCTTCATATTCTTATGCTCAAGAAACTGAAGTTGAAGCACCAACAAACCTTGATAAATTACTTGAACTTGTAAAAGAAGGAAAATCTAAAGAGCAAAGTGAAAACAAAGAACGAGAAGCAGAATTCAAAGCTGCACGAGATAAGCAAGACCAAATCTTGAAAGCTGAGCAAAGAGAATTAGCAAGACAGGAAAGGATTGCCGATCAACTCGAGGAAGAATTTAGAAAGAATCAGGAAAAGCTCAGAGTTGCTGAAGAAGCATATCTAAAACAACTAGGTTCACTCAATGAACTTTTTGGTCATATGCAAAGCATTACTACTGACTCAAGAGTAACTTTTGAATCTTCGCTAACTGCGGCAGAATTTGGAAAAGACAGGGAACAATTCTTGGGTGATCTAACACAAAAAATGGGTGAATCTACTGAATTGCCGACTATTGAAGAAATTGAAAGAGTCTGGTACGAAATAATGCGTGAAATGAAAGCTACAGGTGAAGTGAGTCGTTTCTCAGCAACTGTTATCAATGTTGATGGCACACAAACTGAATGTAACGTAGTCAGAATAGGTGTTTACAATGCTGTATGTGGAAATAGTTATTTAGAGTACGTTCCAAGCAAAGGTCAGTATCAGTTCTTAGCAAGACAGCCTGCTGGCAGATATACAAGTTCAGCTGGTAGAGTTTCAAATGCTGATGCATCTAGTGGATATGTAAGTTTCTCTGTTGACCCAAGTGGCCCTTCAGGTGGTGCATTATTAGCCAACCTTGTTCAGAATCCTTCTCTGGTAGAAAGAATTAATCAAGGTGGGATTATTGGTTACATTATTTTAGCGATTGGTGGTATCACACTCTTGTATGCAATTTACAAGTATGTAATGTTGTGGATGATGGGAAGAGAGGTGCAAGCACAGCTAGCTTCTTCAACACCAAATTCAAACAATCCTTTAGGAAGGGTGCTTCAAGTTGGTGCTTCTCATATGAAAGAAACAATAGATCGACTTGAGCTGAAATTAGCTGAAGCAATTATGGCTGAAAGACCTTCTATTGAAAGAGGTATAAGTTTCGTAAAAATTGTCTCAGTAGTTGCGCCATTAGCCGGACTACTTGGAACGGTGACAGGTATGATTGTTACTTTCCAGCAGATAACATTATTTGGTACAGGTGACCCGAAAATTATGGCTGGCGGTATTTCGCAAGCTCTAGTTACAACTGTATTAGGACTAGTTGTAGCTATACCAACAACATTAGCACATTCATTCTTACAGTCTTCTGCAAGGTCAGTTGTTGATGTCTTAGAGGAACAGGCTACTGGTATAGTGGCTGAAAAAGCAAAATAAATATGATCTGGCTTACTGAGCTTTACATATCTCTACGTGACTTCATGGAGTCGGGTGGACCAGTGCTATGGTATATAGCACTGCTTGTAACTTTCATGTGGGCATTGATCTTTGAAAGAATTTATTACTTCCTGTTTATCCATGACGATTTAGCTTCGTCCATTAACAAAAGATATTTAGCAATGAGTTTTAAGACCCCTTGGCATAAAAATATGACCAAAGGGCGATTAATATCTGAAGGAAGAATAGCAATCAACAGAAATGTACAATTGATACAAGTATGTATCGCTTTATGTCCTCTATTTGGTTTGATGGGAACAGTAACAGGTATGATTGAAGTATTCCAAGTCATGGCTTTTAACGGCGGTGGGGATGCAAGATCTATGGCTGGTGGTGTATCAAAAGCTACATTGCCAACAATGGCAGGAATGGTCTCAGCATTATCAGGGGTTTTAGCAATGATTTGGGTTAAAAACCAAGTTGAAACAAATGAACTCCTTATGGGAGAGTATGTTTCAGGACACAGTAAACAAGGAGTTAAGAAATGAGAAGAAGTGCAATTTCATCTGCAGCAAGAGAAGAAGAAAGTGAAATTAATTTGACACCTATGCTTGATGTGGTTTTCATCATGCTTATATTCTTTATTGTTACAGCTAATTTTATAAAAGAGCCAGGGTTGGAAGTAAATAGACCTGACTCTGACACATCCGAAATCCAAGAGAACGCTGCAATACTTATTGCGGTGGGTGGAAACGACGAGATTTATATGGATGGTAGAAGAATTGATGTGAGACAGGTAAAAGCTAATGTATTAAAACTATTGGCTGATAATCCTCAAGGCACAGTTGTAATTCAAGCTGATGAGACAGCTAGTGCAGATGCGATCATTCAGGTCATGGATGGAGCACGAGATGCAGGAGTTTTTGATATTTCATTAGCAGCTGAACCTAATTAACATATGGCAGATACTAAAAGATATACATTTTTAGCAATGGCACCATTAGTCGCCTTTATGCTATTCGTGTTTATGGTTCTTTTAGTAAGTACCGGCGATTCTGGTGATGTCGTTAAAGGAAGAAAAATAGGTGATGTAATCATGCCAGATAGAGAAATTGAAACCATCACTTCCGAAGAAGTTGAGCCACCTGAAGAGCCTGAAATAGCTCCACCGGATATTGCGCCTCCACAGCTTGATGTTACACCTATAGCGGTTAGTGCTGCAGCGTCAAAACCAGATATAAATTTTTCACAAGGTACAGGAGCTCTTTTTAGAGACGGAGACTATATACCATTATTTAAAGTCCAGCCAGTGTATCCCCGAAGAGCACAAGAAAGAAACATGGAGGGTTATGTAATAGTAGCATTTACTATTACTGAATCAGGAACAATCGAAGAGCCCTATGTAATTGAAGGCATGTGTCGATCAGCAGGTAATAGAGAAGGCGAATTTAGAGAATGCTCAATGTTTAATTCTGCAACGTTAAGAGCAGCAGCAAAGCTTAAATATAAACCAACTGTAAGAGATGGGCGTGCAGTTTCCGTCCAAGATGTGCCGCATAAATTTTCCTTTGAATTGGAGCAAGAAAGCTAATGAGATATTTACTTTTACTATTGTTAACCTTTTCTTTTAATACCTTTTCTCAGGTGCCTGACCCTAGTTATGGTCTACCAGAATTAGCTTCTGAAGAACGGATCAGAGAACTTAATACAAAGAAGAGAGCTAAAGTTATGTCTGCTTCTGTTGCCAGAAAAGTTCAAAGCGTCATTGAAGCGCTAGATGAGGCAAGTATTCTAGAAGAAGAGCAAAGGCTTCTTAAAAAAGATAAAAAAGAGAAAGAAGCCAATGCAAAAGAAGCTGAAATAAAACGAGCTGTAGCAAAGGGCCAAAGAGAATTAGATGAATTAAAACCAAGAATGGCGTCTTTGAAAAGTTATGACAGGTCAATGATCTATTACTATCAGTCTTATTTTAATCTTGCGTATCAAAATAAAATCCAAGAGGCAATATCAAATTATTTGAAAGTTGTGGATGAGGAAGATACTAACGACAAGCTAAGAGTTGAGGCATATTATGTTCTTGCACAACTATATCTTTCAGAATCTGACTTTGATGCTGGAGTTGAATACCTAATAAAATGGTTTAAGAATGCCCCTGACATCAAGCCTGATGCCTATGTACTTCTTGGACAAGCATATTACCTTCTTGCAGATCAAGAAAGATCAAAATCAAAGGCTTTAGCAAGTAAGCAAAAAGCCTTTAACAATGTATTAAAAGCAAAGAGTCTTGCAGATGAAAAGCAAATAAGGTTTAGAGAAAACTGGTATTCACTATTACTTGCATCTATGAGTGACCTTGAGCTTAAGGAAGAGCAAGTGCCTCTGTATGAAGAAATTCTAGAACTCTATCCAAAGAAAAAATATTTTGTGAATTTAGCTGGCCTTTACAATGACCTAGAGAGACCTCGAGATTATACTTCTCTACTTAAAACTGCGTATACAAAACAACTTCTAAATAAGAAAGGTGAATTTCAGTCTTTGTCACAAATGCTAATGGCAGCTGGCAACCCTTATTGGGCTGCAGAGGTAATGCTAACAGGAATGACATCTGTACCAGGGCTGCGAGTAGTTGATCAAGAATGCTTGATGAGTAAAGTTCTAGATGAAGATGGTAATTTAAAAACTGATAATAAAGGTATAGCTGTAGAAGAGTTGGTTTGCACAGATATATACGGCCCTGCTTTTGTTAAAGCTGGATCAGCAAATGCACTTGATCCTGAAGCAATGCCGGTTCTCGTAGAAGATAAGCAAAATTTGACTATTCTAGCTGGGGCGCTTCGTGCAGCTCAAGAAAGACAAGCTGCAATAGATGTTTTCAAAAAGCTTACAAAAGTAACTTCAGATGGCGAAGCATATATAGCAATGGGTAATTTGTACTATCAAGAAGATGAAATAGAAAATGCTATAAATGCTATTAACAAAGGATTGGATAAGGGCGATCTTAAAAATCCAGGGTTTGCCCAACTTACTCTTGGGCAAGCTTTATTTGAATTGCAAAGATTTAATGAAGCTAGAGATGTATTTACAAAAGCTTCAAAAAGCGAAAAAGACGCTGTAAAAAAATCTGCAAGAGCTTGGCTCAAGTATACGGATAATGAGCAAGAAAGAGTAAGAAATCTAAATTTGAGAAAAGACTCTATTTCTTGACATATTCTTTAATCTCAAAAGAAAACTCGTTTTGATCAGACTGCCTGTAATGCTCATTTGATACCTCTAGCCAGTCATTAACATTAAATGCAGGAAAATAAACATCCCCTTTTAAATGATCAGCATCAACCCAAGAAATAACAAGCTTATTTATTTTTTCCATGCCCTCTTCAAAAATTCTAGAGCCACCAATTAAAATTATTTCATCGTTTGTATATTTTTTCCCAACTTCAATTGCCTCATCAAGAGATTTACATATATGACAACCCTCGACTTGTTTTAACTGGTTTGAAACAATGATATTAATTCTATTAGGCAAAGGTCTTCCAATAGAGTCGAATGTATTTCGACCCATAATAATGGGTTTATTCATGGAATATTTTTTAAAATGCTCTAAATCATCTTTGAGCTTCCACGGTAAATCATTGTTTACTCCAATTAAGTTGTTGCTATTCATGGCAACTAAAGAAGAAATAATCATACAGCTACAACAGCAGGTATATGAGGATGATGTTGATAATTAATTAATTCAAAGTCTTCAAATTCATAGGCATCAATGGAGGTTTTTTGTGAAACTTTTATTTGAGGGGGCTCTAAAGGAGACCTAGAAAGTTGCTCTTCAGCTTGAGTTAAGTGGTTATTATACAAATGTGCATCACCCAAAGTATGAACAAAGTCACCAACCTCCAAATTGCACACATTTGCAATCATATGCGTCAGTAATGCATAAGAAGCAATATTGAATGGAACGCCTAAGAAAACGTCAGCACTCCTTTGGTACAACTGACACGACAGTTTTCCATCTTGTACATAAAATTGGAATAGTATGTGGCACGGAGCAAGAGCCATGCTTGGTATCTCAGCAACATTCCATGCACTAACAATGTGCCTTCTACTATTAGGGTTGTTTTTTATTTGTTCAATAACACTTGATATTTGATCATGAAAACCATCAGCACCTTTCCAATCACGCCATTGTTTGCCATATACTGGGCCTAAGTCTCCATTTTCGTCTGCCCATTCATCCCAAATTGAAACGCCATTATCCTTCAAGTATTTAATGTTTGTGTCTCCTTTTAAAAACCAAAGAAGTTCATAGGCTACGGACTTAAAATGAATTTTTTTTGTTGTTAAGAGAGGGAAAGATTCTTTAAGGTTGAATCTCATCTGGTGGCCAAAGATCGATATGGTGCCAGTGCCTGTTCTATCGCCTTTAGGCTTGCCAGAATCTTTAACTTTTTTAAGTAAATCTAGGTATTCTTGCATTTATTTTTTTGAGAGTATGAATATACCTAATATTATCATAGGTATTGACAATAATTGTCCCTGAGTTAAAAAACTAAACAATAAAAAGTCGTTGCCCCAAACAGTATCTGGAGATTTATAAAATTCGACTATAGATCTAGCAATACCATAGCCAATAAGGAAATATGCTGAATGTCTTCCTATCTTATTCTTTTTAGAAATAACAAAATTTAAGAATAAGAATAATAGCAGCCCTTCTAGAAAAGCCTCATACAATTGAGATGGATGTCTTACAAGACCGAGTGGATCTGTTGGGAATATCATGCCCCATGGAACATCAGTTGGCCTTCCATATAATTCTGCATTGATAAAGTTTGCTATCCTGCCAAGAAATAGTGCTATTGGAACTTGTGGAGCAATCCAATCAGTTACTTGAAAAAAAGTAAAATTCTTTTTGTTGGCGTAAAACCATATAGCTACCATCACCCCAATCAAGCCACCATGAAATGACATACCACCTTGCCAGATTTTTAAGAAATATAGAGGGTCTTGCAATTGAATGTGAAAGTCATAAAACAGAACGTGTCCTAGTCTTCCACCTACTATCGCCCCGAAAAATAAACCATATGTAAATACAACGTCACTTACCTCTTCCCTAGAGATTTCAATGTTAAATTTTTCTCTTGTTGCAGCCATTCGCAAATAAATTAGGTACGCACCCAAGACATAAGCAAGACCGTACCAATGTATATTAAGGGCTGTACCAAAAATGGAATGTAAAAACTCAGGAAGTGGTATTGATAGAGCTACTGGATCTATTTCGGGATATTCAATCATTTTAAAAACCAATAAATTGCTACAGGTATAAGGTGAGCAGCAAATATAAATTGTAATAAATTATCATTTAATTTGTGAGCTAATTTTGTTCCTTGTTTTGCAAAAAAGAAACTGAAAATTACTATACCTATTACGCCAGGAATATATATAAATCCTATTGAATATTCTGGAAGACCGCTCACATTTAAGCCAAGCAATAAGTAAGAAGCGGAAGACAAAAGTGCAATTGGAAATGCACATGCAGCACCTGTACCAACAGCTTTTTTCATTTCCATACCACTAATCTTCAATAGAGGAACACTAAAAATACCACCACCAATACCAAAAATTGATGAAAGGTAGCCAATCACTCCCCCAGAAAGATTGAAAAAAAGAAAATTTGGTTCCTTTGTTGCTTTAGGCATCTGAATATTTATAAATAATCTCAAAGACATAATTGCAACGAAAATTGCCAGCATCGTTTTGAGTATTTCAGAATCAACATTTATTACAAAACTTGAACCAAAGCCTGCCCCAACCAATATTCCAACAGTAAGCTGTCCAAATCTTTTAAGAGAAAGAGATCCTTTTTGATAATGAGAATATGCTGCTGAGGAAGAAGTCACGATAATACAAGCTAACGCAGTACCTATCGATAACGGCATCGCTATTGACTCTTCAAGACCATTAGACGTCAGTATAAAATGCATTACAGGCACTATTATCAAGCCACCCCCTACACCAAAAAGACCGGCCATAGTACCAGTAATGATTCCTACTAGCCCAAATATTAAGAATTCAGCTATCATCAGTTAATTTTTTTGTTTCTTTTGCACCTAGGCTCACTAAACCTTGTATTTTTGAAGACATAGAACCTTTACCATCAATTAATTTATTTCTTGCGTCATCGTATTTTTTTTGAGACTGTGCTATTGATGTACCTAAACTGTCCATAACATTAGTAAAGCCCTGCAATTTATCGACTAACTTTTGAGCTTCCTCATAAACTTTTACGACGCTTTCTCTTTGCCCATCAAGCCGCCATAAATTTTCCACCATCTTGATTGAGATATGTAGGATAGAAGGACTCACTAAGGCAATTCTTTTTTTGTCGGCATAGGATACTAAATCAGGATCATATTTAAGTGCTACGCTTAATGAATCATCTATTCCCAGAAACATAAAGATAATGTCTGGGGTATTGAGTTCTTCAATTTGGCTGTATTTTGTTGCGCTCAAATCATTAATCCTTTCTCTTATATTTTTCGTCAAATTTTTACCGTGCTTTTCTTTTTCCTCTTTTGCGTCTGTATTGCAATAGTCGTTGTAAGCAGTGAAGGAAAATTTTGAATCAATAATAATATTTCTGCCTTGAGGTAAATATATGACAGCATCGGGTATTTCTCTTGAGACATCTCCTTCAGTTTTTACCGTAAAACTTTTTTGCAGTTTGTAATGTATATTTTCCTCTAAGCCAGAATTCTCCAGTAACATTTGAAGCTTGAGTTCACCATAATCACCTTGAGTCTTACTCTCTCCTGACAAGGCCTTTGTTAATTTGTTTGCATCTGATGTAATCTGATTAGTCTGCTCAATTAAATTATCTATTGTTACTTTAGTTTTTGTATGAAATTCATGTTGTTGTGTAGTATTTTTCCTGACCTCTTCTTCAAATTCTTTGATTCTTTTTTTAAATGGGTCAATAACATTCTCAATATTCTCTTTTGAGACTTTTTTAAAATCTTCTTCCCTTTTTTCATAGATTGCTTCGATTGAATTTGTAATTTTTTTCTCTAACTGATCCCCCAAATTGTTTGATTCATCTTTCGTCCTGCGATCGTTTATTAAAAAGACGATTACACTTAAAGAAATTACTGAAAAAATTGATAGAATGACTACTACTAAATCCATAGATGAATATTTTAGAACAAATTAAGCAAGAACTCCCTTGGTTAGATGGTAATACCGTATACGATTTAACAAGAGGCAAACCTTCGTCTGAACAATTAGATATTACTGAAAATTATTATTCTAAACTAACTACACCTTATGAGATGGACGGCATTGATTTAAGGAATTATGGTAATCCAGAGGGTCTTCCATCTGCAAGAGAGTTGGGTTCAAAAATTTTAAAAACAAATTTTGATGAAACCTTTGCTTTAGACAATTCATCCTTAACTTTAATGCACCAAATAATCAGTTGTGCGCTCTTTCTTGGCTTCAAAAACTCTAAACTTAATGCTGAAAGTAAAATAATTTGTCCTGTGCCAGGTTACGACAGACATTTTAAGCTTTTAGAAAATTTTGGTGTTGAAATGTTAACTGTGCCATTTCAAAAAGATGGGCCCGATTTAAATGCTGTAAAAGACCTTCTTAAAAATGAAAGCAATATACATGGGATAGTTTGTGTACCAAGACACTCGAACCCAACCGGACATACTTATTCTGATAATAATGTGGAACAATTATTTGAATTATTAGTGCCACATAAAGAGAATTTCTCTATTTTTTGGGATAATGCATATGCTTGTCATGATATTGAAGTTACCATTCAACAGACACCAGCGGATCAAATAGCTAAAAGATTTGGCTTAGAAAATAATTTATTTCAAGTTGGGTCAACATCAAAAATTACTCTGGCAGGCAGTGGAATTTCATTTATTTCAAGCTCAATGGATAACTTGTCTAAATTTATTGATTTCAGAAATGCAATCACGCCGGGCCCAAATAAGATGAATCAAGGCATTCATGTTAAATATTTTGAACTGGTAAGCATTGAACAGCAAATGGAAAAATTAAAAAAAATAATTAAACCAAAGTTTGAGCTTGTTGATGATATCCTTAAGCCACTTAAAGATGAGGGTTGCTGCACTTATAACAAACCTACTGGTGGATATTTTTATTCTATAGATGCAACAACCAGTAATGCTGATGAAATTGTGCAAACTTGTTCTCAGCTTGGTTTAAAACTACTTCCTATGGGTTCATGCTTCCCGTATGGCGCTGATCCTGATAATAGCAATATAAGGTTAGCTCCAACATTTCCTGATTTGGCTTCTCTCGAACGCTGTGTCAATATTTTTAAAAATGTTCTTAAATATTTGAACTAATCAGATGTTTAGGCATCAAAAGTAGTAGGTGAAAAATGAAATATTTATTACTTTTAATAACTTTAATCTTATCTAGTGTCATCATCGCTGATGATCATAAGCCTGATAGAGCCATAATGGAAGCTAAAATGCAATTAGATTTAGCAGAGCTTAAGGGACCGCCATTACTCGTTGATTTAAAAGCAAAAAAAGCAAGCAGAATTGCAGACCTCGACCTTTTAATCAATTCAGGTAAATATGAGGGACGAGCTTTAGAGCGTCTTTCAGATATGAGAGAAAAAGTAATCAACACTGAACTTCCAACGCAAGATCAAATCAATCTTAGACACGAAAGAAAAATCAAAATGATGAAAAACAGAATGAAAAGTCGAGTGAAAATGATGGACAGAAGATTCAGAGATCCAAGAAGAGACAGAATGATGCGTGATAGAGAACGCTGGGAGCATAGAAAACAAAAGAATAAAAGAGTTAAAAAGAACTAGTCATATTAGTCGTAATCTGCCCATAACAGATTTGCGGCAACCGACCTGAAGGGGCGCCACTCTCTTGCTAAACAAGTCATATCCTCAACGTTAGGGCGCTCTTTCAGGTTTTTTAATCTCCTTACACCTTCCTGAAGACCAATATCACCAACAGGCCAAATATCTTGCCTTGTTAAACAAGCCATTAAATAACAATCAGCCGTCCAACTTCCAATGCCCTTCATTTGTATTAAAGAATTTCTCGCATCTTCATCTGACATTGTTTCAAGATCATCAAAATTAAATTGCCCTGTGCTTTCCTTTTCAGCAACACCTGCCAAGTAATTAATTTTTGGTCTACTTATACCAGCTTCTCTTAGAAGGTTTTTATCTAGCTGAAGAAAACTCTTAGAATTAACACTTCCCATTAAATTAAAGACCCTTCTTTTTATAGATTCTGCTGCCTTAACTGAAATCTGTTGTTCAATTACAAGAGCACAAATACCTTTAAATCCTTTTGGTCTCAAAAAAAAATCAATCTGATGATCAGGAATAAAACGTTCAAAATTTGGCTCCACACAGACAAGATGTTTTATGCCTTCATTTAAAATTTGCTGATTCATGCTTTTAACAAATTGTCATTTATCAAAGCTTGTTTCAATTCATAAAATTTGTCTTGTCCAAAATAATAATGCCCTTTATAGACTAAGCCAGGAACACCATGATGACCTGCTTCTTTTTGATCATGCTGATTTTTTTCAATCTGTTTTATGAGTTCTTTTTCATTCAGTTTAGCTTTTTCAGAAAGGTTTAAATAATCTAGATCCAGCTTTTTACATGCTTTAATTAGGTTTTCCTCTTCATTCCAACCTTTTTTTGTTCCAAATATCATACTGGAAATTTCATAGGCAAGCTCAATGCCAACACCTTCATTGTGTCCTTGTTGACCCAAATGGCAAAGATCATAAATATAGGGCTGATGCTCATTAACTTTGCCTGTGAAAATATTTTGTTTTATAGGATCTGGTTTAGGTATAAAAAAGGGCATTCCTTGTTGCTTTGCTACTGACCTCATATCAAGAATTTTGTGTGAAAAATAAGTGATAAAATTCTTTCCTTTAAAAAAACTTGGTTGACGAATTGCAAGTGGATATACAAGTTTAAAATTTATCTTAATACCTTGAGCCTTTAAATTTATCACACGTGGCAATATGAAGTATGAATAGGGACTGCGATAGGAAAAGTAAAAATCAACCATGACTAATTATTATAATGTAAGATAAAAATCAAGGAATATTATTATGAGTAGAAAAGCATATGTAGTAGCAAATCTTGAAGTAATCCACGACAGAGATAAATTTAGAGATTATGAAAGGGGTCTCGTTAAATCTCTGGGCAGACATGGGGGTCAGCTACTGACATTTAGCGATGATGTTGATTGTCTTGAGGGAGACAATCCACCAAATGGCAGGTTGGTTGTTATGGAGTTTTTATCAATGGAACACGTTGAAAGTTGGTGGGCAGATGAAGAATATCAAACTGCATCCAATATTCGTAGAGAATATTCTGTAACAAATTTTATATGTAGTCTAGAAGCTCTTCCACCAAGATCTTGAATATAAGTTATGGAAATAACTGAACACTCGTTTAAAACTCCAAGACATGAAACATTTTATTTAGCTGCTGGCAATTTAGATGACCCATTAATTTATCTCATACATGGGTGGCCAGACTTATCTATAGGGTGGATAAAACAAATAAGCTATCTTGCAAATTTAGGGTATCGAGTAATAGCACCAGATATGCGAGGTTACGGCAGATCAACTATTCACCAAAATCATAGTGATTATTGTCAGAAAGAGATTGTCAAAGATATGCTCGAACTGCATTCAAGCTTCAACAAAGAAAAAGCAATCTGGATAGGGCATGACTGGGGCTCATTGGTTGTTTGGAATATAGGGCTACACCATCAAGATAATGTGGAGGCTTTAGGCAGTTTATGTGTTCCATTTGGTTGGGGTGGTCACCCAGATAGTTATTTGGACCATATTGATAGAACGCTTTACCCAGAGGACAAATATCCATATGGCCAATGGGATTATATGTATTTCTATTACGAGAATTTTGACTTAGCTTGCAAACAAATGGCAGAGGATCCACATAAAATGATTAAATTGAACTTCACTAAACCATCAGAAGAATTCAAAGGATGTTTTAATGCTGGTATTGGTGCTAAATCAATGACTGCTTCAATTAGATCAAACGGCGGATGGTTTAAACACTATGGTTTTGACGGTTTAAATTCAATTCCTGATGTGCCCGTCGATAAAGATTTAATAAGTGAAGAAGAGGTAACTACATATGGTAATTTTTTGGAAAAAAATGGATTCTTTGGCCCAAATTCTTGGTATGTAAATGGCCAATTAAATGATCAATACGCAAAAGAGTTACAACAATTTACTACTATTGATTGTCCTGTGCTTTTTGTACAAGCTACTTATGACAGCGTATTGACTAAGAACTTTAATACACATAATAAAATGGTGTGCACTAATCTGACTGAAAGAGAAGTCGATTCAGGACATTGGATGGCCAGAGAAAAGCCAAACGAAACAAATCAGATTATTAAAAAGTGGCTTGAGGAATTAAAAAAGTAGACAGGAAATGGTTTTAAACATTTCCTGTCAATAAAAGAATTAGTAGCTAAGCCTTAGGCTTAAACCAATATTTCTTCCTGGAAGTGGAACTGCGTCCTTAACAAAAGAAGTTGAGTTTCTTGCAACTTGGTCCAGAGCATTATTTGCAAAAGCTGATACCTTTAAGTTAGCACCTGCAATTTTATAATCCTTTGTAAGTCTCAAGTTCAACATTTTATAGCCTTCTGTCATAGTTTCATTTTCATCCGCAACATCCTCATGATCTGCAACATCTTTCAGAACAGCTGATAAATTATAGTCTGCAGTTGTGTATGAAGCTGAAATAAAGTTTCTTGAAGGAGCCATTCTTGGAATAAAGCCTCCAGCATCAAGAGTACCTTCAACGACATCTCTACCAAAAGAAAGATCTAGGGTTCCATTTAAAAGTTGATAAGTTGTACCAACTTCAAATTCGTAACCTTCAAGCGATGCATCTTCTTGGACAAATTCTGCATGCATTAAGCCCTCATGCTCTTCTTCACCTTCACTGTCATGATGATCTTCGTCATGTTCTTCATCTTTTAAGTAAATATAGTTAGACACACTATTTTGATAATAAGCAAATGTGGCATACATATTATCTTTTTGATAATTAAATGTAAGGTCTACATTATTAGATGTTTCAGTATCTAGGTTTGGATTTCCAACTTCAAATCTGCCAGTTGCTAAGTGTGGTCCGTTCATGAATAACTCAACCACATCTGGCGCTCTCTCAAAACTTGATAATCCTAAGTTAACGCTTAGATTTTCTGAAAAGTCTTGATCAAAATTTAGAGCAACACTCAAGGTGCTTATATCTTGATTATAGAATTCAATTTCACCTTCTTCATCCTCAGCGTGATCTTCATCATGATGAGCTACAGAACCAGATCTTGAAATCTCATCAGCTCTTATACCTAAATCGTATCTATAGTTGCCAAAATCTCTGCTAACAAAATAGCCAATAGTTGTTTCATCAGTTGAGACAGGCCTCATAAAAGCTTCTTCACCAATAATTGATGAATCTTGTTCAGCTTTATTAAAGACAATCTTTCTAGTGAGATCTCCAGAACTTACATCAAAGATTAAACCAAACTCCGTTGCGTCTGTTTCAAATAGAGTTGGCTCTTCATGGCCATGTCCATCTTCTTCACTTTCAGAATGATCATCATCATGATGTCCTTCTTCTTCAGCGTGACCTTCAAGGTGCTCATAACTGCTATCTCTGAAAGAAAAGTCAACTTTGTTTACAAAAGCATAACCATCAGTATTTATAGAACCTTTGATATCAAATTTATTTGAATCAATTTGAGAGAAAATTCTTTCTTCTTCGTGCTCATCGTGCTCATCTTCACTTTCAGAATGATCGTCATGTTCATCACCATGAGCCTCAACATGGAATGGTACTCCCATTACACCTTCGTTATCAGAAAATGAGACACCAAAGTAGCCCCAATCACCTGTTCTTGAGATTCCTACTTTACTATAAGAGTTTTCAACGTCTGAATTTGCAAGCATTTTCATACTTTCTCCTTCGTGGTCCTCATCATCTTCACTATCATGATGGTCTTCGTCATGATGTTCTTCTGGGTATAAAGCACCGGCTGGCAACTCATAGTTTTCAAAGAATGAATCTGAGGTTACGAAAGTTACATTGAAGCCAGAATGATTTTGTGCATAGCTAAAATCTGCTACTTCACCATTATTTACTGATTGAACTTCTGCACCAACGGCTACCATCGGAAATGAAGATAAATCTGTTGTTGCAATGCTATTGTCAACAATATTGATTACACCACCAGCACCACCATTAGCATAAAGTAAGGATGATGGACCTTTAACAACTTCTATTTGTTGTGTGTTCAACAAATTGACATCATTTATGTGGTCTGGTCCTAATGCTGCAACATCTCGAACAACTACGCCATTTTCAAGTACTCTGACTCTTGAACCAGACATACCTCTAACAACTGGTTGTCCTACAGCTGCACCGAAATCTGCTGAATGTACGCCAAGCAACTCATCGAGTGTATCACCTAAGCTTTGCACTCCACCTGCATCAACGTCATCGCCGTCCACAACATGAAGTGGATCTTTAAGATCACTTACTGTTTGATTAGTTAAAGATGCAGTTACAACAACCTCTTCAACATCTTCAGCGTATATATTTATCGTTAGTAGTGCACTTACTATTAGTGCTAAATAATAATTTTTCATTTAAAACCTCCTTGTAAAATTAAAATTGTAATTAGTAAAGTCTTAGGACTCAGGCGGAGCCCTGCTGTCAAAGTTTTTTTCTAGTAGAGCAATGTGAATATTTAGGTTAAAAAGGTAAAAAATCTCTACAGGAAAACTAAGAATAAAGTGTTCATTTACTATAAGTTTAGGGGTCTTGAAATTTTCAGTATATTCGCACTCAAATTCATAGACTTCATCATGATTATGAGAAGATGCATGATTAAGGTGCTCGCTGCTTGCCAATATAGAAAAGCAAAGACCAAGTAAAAGTGCTGAAACCCCTTTTTTAATAAACATTGTCTCCAATATTAATGTCTTATTTACCATTGTAAACAAACTTTATAAATTAAATGATGGTCTTATTGGGTTTAAAAAAAAGTAATTTTTCTAAATTTCTATGATTTGTTTACCAAAGTTTTTACCGCTGAGCACATCTCTCAACGCCTGAGGTGCATTTTCAAAGCCTTTAGTCATTGTCTCTTTGTATAAAATGTCACCATTTTTTATGTGGTTATGCAGAATTTCTGTTGTCCTTTCAAACTGATTTAACCACTCAGTTACCACAAAAAATCTATGCTGAGGTTTAGGATTTAAGGAGCCTAAAACATGAAAAGGAGTTTCTTCTGCTGCAATATTTGGCGAATTATACTTTGAAATAAAACCACATATTGGCACGCGAGCACCTTTGTTTAGTAGTTTGGATACATCTTTTGTTATCTCGCCACCGACATTTTCAAAATATATGTCGATACCTTCTGGGCAATAATCTCTTAGTTTTGCTTCAAGATCTTCATTTTTATAATCAATGCACTGATCAAATTTCAGAATATCAGTCACATATTCTGATTTTTCTGGCCCTCCAGCAATGCCAATAACCTTACACCCAAGCAATTTTCCTAACTGACCAACAACACTCCCAACTGCCCCTGAGGCTGCTGACACCACTAAAGTTTCTCCTGCTTTCGGTTTGCCCACATAATTGAGCCCATAATATGCCGTTCTGCCAGGCATACCTATGGCCCCTAGGAAAACACTGCTTTGCAGTTTGCTTTCTGGTACTTTAATAATTGATGCGTCTGAATCTTTTGCTCGTATATGAGTCTGCCAGCCCTGATGCACAGTTACTAAGTCACCAATTTTAAAATTTTTAGATCTCGACTCTACTATCCTACCTACACTTTCACCAACCATTACCTCTCCTATTTTGAGCGGAGGTGTGTAAGATAAGCCATCGTTCATCTTGCCTCTCATATAAGGATCTATCGAGAGGTATTCTGTTTGAATTAGAATCTCATTATTCTTTAAATCAGTAATTTCCTGTGAATCGAGCAACCAACAGTCATCCTCAGGCATACCTTTAGGCCTTTTATTTAGTAAAAAACGTAGATTTTTATATTTCATCAACTTTTAGTCTTTTTTGCCTTATGTTTCATATACATATTCATGAAAAAGACCACGAGCTTTGAGGCGTATGTTGCAATGTGGATTTTTAATGTCTTCATAGCACTTTAATGGTGCCCAGAGGTAGAATCGAACTACCGACACAAGGATTTTCAGTCCTTTGCTCTACCAACTGAGCTATCTGGGCACAAGATGAAATATATTAACTGCTAACATGCTTCAAAGCAAAGGCTTGTTCGGACGTAAAGAGCTCAATTCTTTTCCATTTTGGCATGGCTGCTCCTCCGCCAGAACCATGTCCAGCTCTAACGGTATCGAGTAGCATTACTGGGTTATTACAATTCTGATATTCTTGTATTCTCGCTACAAATTTATATGAATGCGAAGGTACAACTCTATCATCTCTTCGTCCTGTAGTTACAAGTGTTGGTGAATAGCATTCCCCCTCCTTAAGCTGATGATATGGTGAGATGTCGAAATTAAAATCAAAATCTTCTTTACTTAACAAAGGACTTCCGTAGTCTCCACGCCATCCCCAACCTTCAGTAAATTCTGTAAATCTCAGCATATCTAAGACTCCTACCGCAGGTAACGTCGCCCCAAAATAGTTTGGATTTTGAACCAAAGATGTTCCAACCAGAAGACCACCATTAGATCTACCACTTATTACAGTTGATTTACGGTTCCCAACTCCTTGAGTTTCGAGGTACTTTGAAGCATATAAGAAGTCATCAAAAACATTTTGTTTCTCTTTTAAGCGTCCTGCATTATGCCATTTTTTGCCAAGTTCACCGCCACCACGTAGGTTTGCTATAGCTACCACACCTCCAAGTTCAAGCCAGCCAACGTATTTTCGGCTGAAGGAGGGTCTGATCGAAATGTTATACCCACCATAACCATAAAGGAAAACAGGTGTTTGAGCATTGAGTTCCAAGTCTTTTTTATGAAAAAAAGTTAGTGGCACCATTGTTCCATCTTTGCTCTCATAATATGTAAAGGTTTTCTTATATTCAGATGGATTAAAGTTTGTAACCTTATCTTGCCAGATGATAGAAATGTCCAAGCTTTCAAGGTCAAGGTCAATATATCGAGTTGGTTCAATAAAACTGGAAACAGAGAATCTGAGCTTCTGGTCTTGCATGCTGAAAGATCCGAGTGTACCGCTAATTTCATCAGGTATCTTATAATCTAAAATTTCTCCTTCCTTTGAATAAAATTCAATTAGTGAATTCATATCAATATCAATTGAATTGGCAATAATGAAATCATCCAGAAAGCTAACACTTTTTAGCGCAAGTTTTTTTTCTGGAATAATTTCGATAATTTCACCACTAAACAGAACTTTCACTAATCGATAATTTGGCGCTTCATAATTAGTTAAAAAGAATAAGCCTTCCTCATCATTATCTTGATAATCAAAACTGGCGATGTTTTTTGGTGTAGCTAGCTCCCATGAGTCATTTCTTTTTATGATGTAGTGGTTTTCTTCTTCAGAACCATTTATAACTCTAATTAATGGAGCATTTTCATCTCCAACGAAGCTTAAAGAATAGTTTTCTTCGGGATTTTTTTCTCCATAAAAAAGTGAATTTTCTCCTGAATCAATATCAAAATAATAGATAGCTGCATTTAGACTAGGTTCGCATAATCTGTTCTTTTCCTCCGGCTTTGGATATTTGTTGTAGTAAAAGCCTTGGGAATCCTGATCCCAATCTATTGATGAGAATTTTACTTCTGTTACTGCCGCCTCAAGCTTTTCCATTGTTTGTAAGTTAATTAGATATATTGTTCTCCAATCAACCCCACCATCAGAGACGCTGTAAGCAAGGTATTTTTCATCTGGGCTAAGTGAGACATTCGCGAGATTAAGAGTTTGATCATTAGACCACTCATCAGGGTTAAGAATTACTTGGTTACCTTCTTTTTTTATGTATTGATTATGCTGGTTTACACCTGAGTTGTAATAGTAATAATCACTCTCTTCATCAAAATAATCCATAGAGTAGTATTCAGACGAATAAGCTTCTGAGATTTTCTCAAAGAGTTCTTCGTATTCTGGACCATTTAAGTAATTATTAGTCAATGCATTTTGTTCGTCAGACCATTCAATCACTTCTAAATTTTGACAGTCCTCCATATATAAATATGGATCATTAATTTTTTCGCCATGCGCATCATAAGATAGAGGTTTTTTTTCTGATTCAGGATAATTAAAATTTGTGTCAGTGCATCCCAAAATAAGAAGCGGTAGTACTAAATATATTTTTTTCATTATGAGATTTTAATATATTATGGTGGCTTGAAAAGATGGATTTATTAGAACTAAGAAAAAAAACCATATCAAATATTCACGAATCTAAATTTAAATTCGTAATTGTTTCCAGTGGCGGGGGAAGCAACGCTATTGGCAGCCTTCTGAAAGTCCCCGGAGCTAGTAATTCCATATTGGAGGCATACATTCCATACGCTAAAGAATCTTTGGATTTTTACCTTATGAAGAAGCCTGAGTCATATTGTTCTTTAGATACTACGACCAGAATGGCTGCTCGAGCTTACAGTGCTGCCAAGAAAATTGACCAAAAAACAGATATAAAACAACTTTTCGGTTTAGCCATATCCGCTACTTTAAGTACAAATTACGAAAAAAAAGGAGAACACAGATTTCATATAGCCGTCCAAACAAGAGATTTTTCACAATCAATTTCTTGTATTTTAAATAAAGGGCAAAGATCGAGAGAACAAGAGGAAGAGTTGGTAACTGAGTTTGTAATCGCTTTAATCTCTGATTGTTGTGGTTTTGAATTTAAATATCCTGAAATAAATGAAAGTGTAGAGCACGTTAAAATTGCAGCTCAAGAAGGTTGGGCAGACTTAATGTCGGAAAAAATAGAGTTTGTAACTTCAAGCAATCAACAACCTAGATTAATTTTTCCTGGAGCTTTCAATCCAATGCATGATGGACATATTGCAATGAGTGAATTGGCACAAAAAGAATTAAATGAAAAAGTGTTTTTTGAAATATGCATTCAAAATGTTGATAAGCCACCTTTAAGCTATCACCAAATTAAAAAAACCTTAGATCAGTTTAATAGTTCTCAAAATTGGGTTTTAACTAAAGCAGGAAAATTCTCTGACAAAGCAAGATTATTTCCCAACAGTACTTTTATTATTGGTGCAGATACATTAGTAAGAATTTTTGATGAAAGATTTTATGCAAGCAGAAGAGAAATGATGGAAGAGTTTCAAATCTTTAATGTAAATAACAATAAATTTTTAGTTTTTGGCAGAGAATACAAAAATAAATTCATTGAGCTGAAAGATATTCAAATTCCTGATCCAATAAAAAAACTATTTAGAGGTTTTGGTGAAAATATCTTTAGAAAAGATGTATCATCTTCCACAATTAGAGCGAGAAATACAGAAGAATAGATCATTCTTCTGGTATATAGCCAGACGGCTTTTCGTAATTTTCGTTATTGAGGAATAAATCCATCTGATTATTAAGCCAAACACGATTTTCTTTGATGGATAAATCCAAGTGTTTTTCATTGATTAACATTGTTTGTAAGGCAATCCACTCACTCCAAGCTTTTTGTGAAAAATTGTCTTTGATATGCTCTCCTTTAGGTCCAGGAATAGGTGGGGATAGCAGTGCATCAAGCTCTTTATGAAATTTTTTGCAAAAGACTTTAGTCATTGCTTAATATTCTATTAAAAATAGGTTTTGGTATAGCAATTAATGCTAACTCTTTCTTATCAAACCATTTTCCCTCAACATTTTTTGGTTTTTTGCTAGAAATCTTAAAGTTCATATTCAGTGTCCTGTGAGAAAGATGGTGAATAATTTCAGCTTTTTGATGATCTAATCTGCGCACAGGAGGTATCCATAAATTTTTCCAATAACCCAAATTATGCTCTTTAGTCATAAAATATTTTTGATTTTTTTCAATTAGTTGAAATTCAAGAAATTCCTTTCTTCTCTTAGTTGCTTTCTTTGATAATAAGGGGAATTCTCTCCTTAAATTTGATTGGCAATTATTATTGACTGGACACAAATTACACTTTGGATTTTTAGGTAGGCATAACTGTGATCCTAAATCCATCACTCCTTGCTGAAAATTAAATATATTTTTTTTATCTAAAATATCTTCAGACAAATTCCAAAATACTTTCTCCTCAAAATCCTTCTTGAAGAAAATTCTACTTATTACCTTTTTTACATTAGCATCCAGAATTGGATATGGTTTATTAAAAGCAATAGAAAGAATTGCTCCAGCTGTTGATCTGCCTACACCAGGCAAACTTATAAGCTCATCATAATTATCTGGCATTTCTCCCCTAAACTTATTATGGATAAGCTCTTTGGCTTGAAAGATGTAATTTGCTCTCCTGTAATAGCCTAACCCACTCCAAAGATTATAAATATCATCTTCAGTTGCATTTTTAATTGTTTGTAAATCAGGGTATTTCGCCATAAATCTTTCAAAATAAGCTATCGCTGTATTGACTTGGGTTTGTTGAAGCATGACCTCTGAAATCCAGACTCTATATGGTGAAATACTGTATCTCCAAGGAAGGTTTTGGCGACCGTTTTCAACGTACCAGTTTGATATTTTTTCTCCTAAATTAATGCTTCGTATAGCTTCCATTTGAAAATTTATAAATAATCGGAACTCCTGTAGCTATTTCAAGTTTTACTATCTCTTGTTCTGATATATCTTCCAGATGTTTTACAAGTGCTCTTAGTGAATTACCATGTGCTGCAACAAGAATATTTTTTGATGAAAGTTTAGGCTCTATGGTATTTTTAAAGAAAGGAATGACTCTGTCATAAGTATCTTTTAGACTCTCACCTCCTGGTGGTTTTATGTCATATGACCTTCTCCAAATCTGAACTTGATCCTTACCAAATCTGACCCTTGCTTGATCCTTATCCATGCCTGTTAAATCACCGTAAGCTCTTTCATTCAAACTTTTATCTTTAACTATTGTTATATTTGGTTGCTGCATTTCTTCAAGAATTATCTCGCCAGTTAATTGTGCCCTGATTAAATCGGAAGTGAACAATAAATCAAAACTTAAATTTTGTTCCTTTAAAGCTTTGCCTGCAGCATGAGCTTCATTTATTCCTTTTGTTGTTAAGCCTGGATCACGCCATCCGGTGAAAAGGTTTTTTTCATTCCATTCACTTTGACCATGTCGAACTAGAACTAAATAATTTGAATTCATAATATCTTTAAAATAATCTTTATATTGTATAAGCTTAGAACAATTTTTTAATATGGATTTCTTCGATTTTCTTATAAGTAGGTGGTATTTATCACTTCCATTGCTTATTACATTAATTTTTTGGTACATATATGAGACTAGTAAGGGAGGTAAAAGAATAACACCCTCACAAGCTGTAGATCTCATAAACAATAAAGACGCCATCTTTGTAGATACTCGTGAAAAAGATAATTTTGATACTGGACATATCCATGGATCTATTAATATCCAAAAAGATTCATTTGAAAAACAGGAACATTTGCTAAATAAAGGTAAACCTGTAGTAGTTATTACTGAAAATGGTTTAGATGCTGGCAGTGCCGGAGTTGAATTATTAAAGTTAGGTATTGCAGAGGTTTATCTGCTCAAAGATGGTCTAATTTCTTGGCAAGAAGAAAGCCTCCCATTAGTAAAATGAGAGGCTAACCAATTTTATTTTGTTAAAGTGCCAACAATGTGCGCAATAATTTTGTAAGGATCTGCATTAGAAGCTGGTCGTCTATCTTCTAGGTATCCATTCCAATCATGCTCAACTGTATAAACAGGTATTCTTATACTTGCACCACGATCACTGACCCCGTATGAGAACTCAGTAATTTTTTGTGTTTCATGCAGTCCTGTTAGTCTTTGATCATTATCTGATCCATATGCTGCAATCCCTTCTGCATGAACTACTCCAAGTTTGTCACACATAGATGAGAAAAGTTCTTCAGAACCAGCTGTTCTCATTGCTTCGTTGGAGAAATTGGTATGCATTCCTGATCCATTCCAATCGCCTTTTTTTGGCTTAGGATGAATATTTACGCCAACACCATACTCTTCGGCAACCTTATATAGTAAATATCTACTTACCCATAAATCATCAGCAGCTTTTATACCTTTACCAAAGCATTGATATTCCCATTGCCCTAATGCCACTTCTGCATTGGTACCAGTTAGGCTTATGCCAGCTGCTAAGCAAGCGTCTAAGTGAGCTTCAGAGACTTCTCTTCCTGACACATTATCAGCTCCAACTCCACAATAGTAGTCTCCTTGTGGTCTTGGTTCGCCTTCTTCCCAGCCTAATGGTGAGCCATCTTTGTTAGTAAAGAAATATTCTTGCTCAAAACCAAACCACCACTCATCAGAAACAACAGCTTCTGCTGCAGCTCTAGTATTTGAGGGATGCGTTTTATGATCTGCTGAATGAACTTGTGTCATGACTAGAAAGTCTGAATAGACTGGACTTTCATAAGTCTGCACAGGCAACAGCAAACAATCAGAACTATCTCCTTCCGCTTGTTGCGTCGAAGATCCATCAAAAGACCACTCAGGAGGAGTATCTTCATCAGTTACTTTAATTTTACTTCTCATGGAAGGCTCTGGTTGAAATCCATCAAGCCAGATATATTCATATTTTTTTAAATCACCCATTTTGGCTCCTAAAATTTTAAAGTTATTAAATGCATCAATATCTGCAGGATTTAGAAGCTAAACTCGACCGGGTTTAACGCTCGCGTTCCTTCGGTTTTCACCTACTTCCGTCTTTTTTCAAAGATGAACGATTTTAACTACTTCCCTAAAAGGGCCCCTTTTTAACCATGGAGTATGGTGCAAATGCAATGCAATTCTAATGTAGTATTTTTAAATTAAATTGGCAATTAGAATCAAGAAAAATGCAGAAGAATTTGAGGGATTTTCTGTTCAAGCGCATCAAAACTATGAGAGCCTCCTTCATCAATTACAATTCTTGCTCCAGAAAAATATTTTTCTGCGTATTTATAGTCTAAAGTTTCATCACCAGTTTGTAGTAGAACTAAATATCTATCTGGAGTGGGATCCTCAATAAACATTTCTTCTAAGCTATCAATCCAAGCCTGATCTATGAAATATTTTTCACCGGTATTGGGATTTTCAACATTCCCTCGGTCATTTTCAAAAATTTTATAAGCCCAAACTGCTGGATTAATCATGGCTGCTTTCAAATTTAAAGTTTCAGCTAGATAAACCGAATAATATCCACCTAGAGAGCTACCTACTAAATGAACATTATATTTGCTTTGCTTTTCTGAAATGAATTCTGTTAATTGTTTAACTGCTTCTCTTGGATGATTATTGAGTGTTATTGAAGCTGTATCAAAAATTTCATGATATTTAAGCTCATGTTCAATAAGCTGTGCTTTTCTTGCTTTCGCGTGAGAGTTCCAACCATGTACGTAAAGAATTAGATCTCTTTTATTCATAAAATCCACCTGTGAGAATCATATCAAGAACCTCAGTAAAAAAACGATTTTGTTGCGACTTTTCATCCAAGGATTTAGGTTGTTTTTCAAATTGAAATGGAAATTTATTAGGTGCATATCCGTTGAAAGAAGCTACTTCTACCAATTCAACATCATGATAAACATTCGAGACAAAGTTAAAGGAGTGAAGGATTTTGGATTCTAAGTTAGAAAACTCTAAATGAAGTTCAGCAGTGTGTTTGGAAATGCTTAAATATTTAATATCTGCAATGAAGCTTTTATTTGCATCATTTTTTTTCAATCTCTGAGTCTTTTTTTTAAAATTTAACATGATTTTTTTTAACCGCAGATAATTAGCAGAGCATATAGTTAGATGGTGATTTGTTTTTGTATATTCAGACATTTTTAAATGGCAAATAATCTTTTGATTGCTCAAAATATTCTTTTATATGTTGAGATTCAGTCTCACAATAATTGCTTATAGCGCTTCTAAATCTTTCATCAACTATCCAATGATATGAAGTATTAATTACAGGCTCAAACCCTCTCTTTAGCTTATGATGTCCTTGTATTCCTGGATCAAATTCTACACATTTATTCTTTATTGCAATTTCAATCCCTTGATAATAACAACATTCGAAATGTAGAAAATTAATATGTTCTTTTGTGCCCCAATACCTTCCAAAAAGTTTGTCTTCAGACTGAAAGAATAAGGCTGCAGCAATCCTTTGACCTTGTTTATGAGCAAACAAAATAATTGGTTTAAGGTTATTCAATTCTTCAAAAAATGTAGCTGTAAGATAAGGTCTTTGTCCTCGGACGGCATAAGTCATTGCATAAAATAAATAGAAGTCTTGCCAGTCTTTTTTGGTAATTTTAGTGAGATATTCAAACTCAATGTTGAGTTTCTGAATATAAGCTCTTTCTTTCTTAATATTTTTTCTATGTCTTGAAGTGAGTTCAGACAGAAAGCTTTCGAAGTCCTCATATGATCTATTAACCCACTTATAATTACAATCTAACCTCTCTATAAAATTATTGGATTTAAAAATTTCCCTTTGTGATTTGTCTACGTATAGCGCATGCAATGAAGAATAACTCTGTTCTTTTGTGTAGGAAATTAAACTACTTAAGGCTTCTGAGTTAGATTTATAGTCCGGACCAATTATTCTCTTACCATCAACAGGAGTGAAAGGCACACTCATTACAAGTTTTGGGTAATAAGGCTGGCCATAACGAAAATAAGTATTAGCCCAAGCATAGTCAAATACAAATTCACCTTGACTATTTAGCTTCTCATAAAAAGGTATTACCGATCCATTTTTATGATTCAGACATTTTGTCTTCCATCCAGAATCACTATCAAGGCAGTCTGTCTTATCTAAGGCATTTAAAAAATCAAAAGAAGAAAAAGGATCTTTTGATGGATACGATCTAAATACTTGTTCAGCGCACTGGACGCTATTTTCAACTGAAAAGCTCATTTTGATTTTCTATAAATAATAAAATTGCTATCACTAATCCTATATGGCTATTAGCTTTGAATGCATCAAGGTTTTTATTAGCTTTGGATAGTTTATTCTGGAGATAAATTTGATAAAGAAGAAATATTGCTCCTGCTCCAAGAATAAGTGAAGAATTTTTTATGGCAAAAGTTATGATTACTCCTAAAAATAACATAGAAAACAAAATAACTGCTTTTTGAGTATCGTTGCCAAAGAAAATTGCTGATGAGTTAAGGCTTAATTTTTTATCATCTTGAATATCACACAAAGCATAATAAGTGTCGTAAGCAATTATCCAAAAAATGCACCCAATATATAAAAAAATTACTTCAATATTCACTGTTGACTCTGCTATGGAATAAGAAATTGGTAGAGATAATCCAAAAGTTGCACCCAAAAATAATTGAGGCATTGCTAGAAACCTTTTCATCAAAGGATAAAAAATAATCATTGGTATTGCGAAATAAGAAACTAGTTTTATAGTGAACGGATTTGTTTGCATGAGCAAAAATATGCAAATACTCGCAAGTATGACTATAAAAATTCCAGCTTCTGATAGAGATAAATCTTTGCTAGCTATTGGACGACTTTTAGTTCTCTCAACATTTCTATCGAAATCTTTATCTAAAAAGTCATTTATTGCGCAACCTAGTGATCTTGTCAGAAATGAGCCTAAAACCACTATTGTAAAATTCTCGATATTGAAATTGTTCGATAAGAATAGCCCCCAAAGGCCAGGCCAAAGCAATAACCAAAACCCTATAGGATTATAGAATCTTATTAGACTCAGATAAGAATTAAGTTTAGTCATTAAATAAGAATACTTCTATCACAGAAAACTTTGAACCAGCAAAATCATAAATACATTTTCTGCCTTGATAAAAATCGTCACCTAATGAATAAGTTGCAACATAGGTTTCATGTTTCGTTATGTTCGGATCAGAGAACAAAAAGTTTCCAAGCGGTTCATTTTCTAGTTTTCCAAATTTAGAAAATTTTTCTATAACTTCACTACAAAAAAATGATTCTGCAAAAACAATATTTGAGCTACCAGTAAGAAAAATTTTTCTTAAATTGCCTTTTGCATTAATTAGATTCAGTTCAGATTCGTTATGATTACAGATTTCTTCAGATAGAACATTTAATACTATCTCTTGCTTTTCATCATTGAGCCTTTTCATCAGCGAATTATCTTCTTCTACCCAACTTTTCATAGCGTTATTAAATAAATCATTGTTTGATTTATAAAGTTGCCATTCTGTTTTCTGTTCTGGTGCCATAATTTAATGAGGATTGATTATAATACTTCAGGTAAGAAACTCATAAAATGGAATATAAGAAATGGGAATGTATCGTTTGTGGATGGATCTACGACGAAGAGAAAGGCAATCCAGAGGAAGGTATCGAGCCTGGTACTAGATGGGAAGACGTGCCTGATGATTGGGTGTGCCCAGAATGTGGTGTTGGTAAAGAAGATTTTGATATGATGGAAATATGAGCGTACTTTCACCACCTAAAAACCTTACAAAAAATGTTTTACTCGGTATGGCCGCCGGTGTTTTATTAGCTTCAGTATTTTACTATAGTCAAGATTTAATCCCTGCAGGCCTGTATCTTACAATTGAAAAATACGTTTTTAACCTAGGCGGTCAAATATTTAAAAATTTACTAATGCTAGTGGTTGTTCCATTGGTTTTCTTTTCTTTAGTTTCTGGAATATCTTCATTGAGTAATATGGTAAAACTGGGCTCAATAGCTACAAAGACCATTGGTCTATACCTGATGACTACCGGTATTGCTGTAAGTCTAGCCCTTATATTTGGTTGGGTTTTTAACCTCTCGGGATACGAGGGTGAAGTAGATTCATTTTCACCTACCACTGGTGATTCAAGCTTATACGGAACGGTAATGCGAATTTTTCCAAATAATATATTCGGAGCCTTTGTTGAAAATAATATGCTTGGCATTGTTTTCATAAGTATTGTATTTGGAATTGCACTCAACTTAACAGATGAGCTTACTGGTGGCATGTCTAAGACTTTTGAAAAACTCAATACAGTATTTTTAAAAATAGTTTTACTTATTATGAGTTTTGCACCTGTAGGTGTTTTCTGTTTAATGGGCAGTTATGTGATGGCAAAAGGTCTTAATGTCTTCGGTGATCTAGCACAATATGTGGCCTTATTAATTTTTGTTTTAGCCTTCCACTTATTTTTTACGTACTCTTTATTACTTAAAGTTTTTGCCAAGTTAAATCCACTAACCTTTTATAGGAAGATGAAAGATGTTGCTCTTTTTGCATTTTCAACATCTTCTAGTGCAGCCACTATCCCAGTCACCTTAAAAACAGTTACCGATGAACTTGGGGTGAAAAAAGATGTCTCAGCATTCGTTGTTCCGGTCGGAGCAACTATAAATATGGATGGAACCGCAATAATGCAAGGATTGGCGACAATGTTTATTGCAAGCACAGTAGGCGTTGATTTAACACTTGTGCAATATGGTCAAATTGTTTTATTGGCAATAGTGACTTCAATCGGTACTGCAGCAGTACCATCAGCGGGAACAGTCACATTAGCTTTAATTCTTGGTTCGCTTGGATTACCTCTTGATGCCATAGGTTTAATACTAGCGGTTGATAGAATTTTAGACATGATTAGAACAGCAGTAAATGTTTGCGGAGACGCAGCTGTGTCATGTATAGTAGCTAAATCTGAAAATGAATTAGATGAGAAGATATTTAACGGATAAATAATTATGGAAAATTTTATTATAGGACCAATGACACCATGGGGCCCTTTTGTCACAGGTTTTGTTGGATTGATTTGTGCTTTTGTGTTGTATGGATTAATCATGAAATATCCTGCAGGAAAGGGTGATGTTGTAAAAATTGGTGATCAGATTCACCTAGGCGCAAAAGTCTTCATGATTACTGAGTACAAGATCCTTACTCCAGTTGTTATTGCTCTCGTAATAGCATGTGGTCTTTCTCCGCTGGGATGGTACACAGCAACGGCTATTGCAGTTGGTGCCCTATCATCAGCTATTGCTGGTTTTATTGGTATGTACTCGGCTACTCAAGCTAATGTGAGAACTGCAACGGCAGCAGAAAACTCAGGTCAAGAGCAAGCTCTATCTATTTCATTTTTTGGCGGGTCAATTATGGGTTTATGTGTTGCTTCTATGGGCCTAGTTGGTTTAGGCGGCTTATATTTTTACTTTAGCGGCGCTATGGATGATCCAGATAAGATAGCAAAATCTTTAGAAGGATTTGGTGTTGGAGCATCGGCAGTAGCACTTTTCTCAAGAGTAGGTGGTGGTATTTTCACTAAAAGTGCAGACGTAGGTGCTGACTTAGTTGGTAAGATTGAAGCAGGCATACCAGAAGACGACCCAAGAAACCCAGGAGTTATTGCTGATAATGTAGGTGACAATGTTGGTGATATAGCTGGTATGGGTTCTGATATATTCGAATCTTACTGTGGAGCAATGATAGCATCAATGGCTATTGCAGCTACCTATGGTAATACAGATCTAATGTTTCTGCCTCTGTGGTTAGCAGCAGCAGGGCTTTTCTGCTCTTTACTTGGAATCCTTATTGTAAGAACACAAGTTTCCAAATCTCCAGCTGTAGCTTTGAGATTTGGCACATTCCTTTCACCAATTATATTTTTGATTTTCGCAGGATTTAGTATTTACTATTCACCTAATATCGAGATGTCTGTGTTTTGGTCTGTACTTACCGGTGCAGTTGGTGGAATTATTATCGGTCTGATAACGGAATATTATACAGGAGGGGATACAGAAGATTCTCCTGTTGGCAAAATTGCTAAGTCTGGGGAGACTGGACCAGCTACAGTAATGATTACTGGTTTAAGTGTTGGGATGCAATCTGTTGTCCTGCCTCTGTTTGTAATTGCAGGTATTATTGGAGTCTCTACATACTTTTCAGGACTTTATGGAGTTGGGATAGCAGCTGTGGGTATGTTGGCTACAGTGGGTATAACCATGGCGATAGATGCTTACGGACCAGTGGCTGACAACGCTGGTGGTATAGCAGAGATGAGTGGCATGAAACCAGAAGTAAGAGAAATTACTGACTCACTGGACGAATTAGGAAATACAACAGCTGCAATTGGTAAAGGTTTTGCAATTGGTGCAGCAGCTTTAGCAGCACTAGCTATTATTGCGGCTTATATGCTTGCAACAGGACTCGAGTCTCTTTCGCTTAATGATCCAAGAGTGCTTATGGGCATGTTCATTGGTGGGACAATACCATTCTTAGTTTCATCTATCACTATGACAGCTGTCGGCGATGCAGCATTTGAAATGATCGAAGAGATTAGAAGACAATTTAGAGAAATACCTGGCCTGCTGGAAGGCAAAGCAGAACCAGACAATGCTAAGTGCGTTGACATAGCAACTAAAGCAGCGCTTAACAAAATGCTTCTACCAGGAGCAATTGCCATCGGTTCGCCAGTCGTAGTTGGATTTGCATTAGGGCCTGTCCATCTTGGAGGCATGCTTGCGGGAGCATTATTAGGTTGTGTGTTAATGGCATTAATGATGGCAAATGCAGGTGGTGCATGGGATAACGCTAAGAAGTTTGTTGAGAAAGGAAACTTTGGTGGCAAGGGCACAGATACTCATTCAGCAACAGTAGTTGGTGATACCGTTGGAGATCCATTCAAGGATACCTCTGGCCCTGCTATGAACATTTTAATTAATGTGATGGCCATTGTTAGCTTAGTGATAGCACCTCTTTTATAAGTAAGTAAGTTTAAATAATCGGGCAGTTAGAGATGACTGCCCTTTTTTATTATAAGATTGCATTATGGACGGAAGTTTTTTGGATAAAGTACTTTACTCTTTAATCATGTTTGTACTTTTAGTTGGATTTTTTGCTTTTATGGATAATGACCCCGATGCACCTAGGGAAGCTGTTTTAATAATATTAACCGCCATTCCCATAACAGTTCTAAGATGGGCTTTAACAGGGAAGCACTTCTGGAATGGACCTTAGCCACATGGAATTTTTTTTAACTGTCTTAGCTTGGGCATTTATAGCTATTGGGGGTTGGTACTTTACTCAAGCAAACCCAAAAATAAAAGAAAAGTTTCAAAAGAGTTTTCATATCATCTTGTTTGCGGCATTAGTCTTTGTGGTATTTGTGCTGACCCAATACTCCCCTTAGTCTCTTACTAATAAACTATCAGCTAGTTAAACGTCAGAGAGTTCAAGGTGAGCTGGGAACCATCTTTCAACTATTCTTCTTTGTTGTTCTGCAGGTAGCTTTATTACTTCCTGGGCAATTCGTTCTGCCTCATCCTGCAATTCTTCATTCGCAAGCAAGTCAAAGAAAGTAAAGCTTGGTTGACCTGTTTGCGATAGCCCAAGAATATCACCAGGACCTCTTAATTTAAGATCTTCTTCAGCGATAACAAAACCGTCATTTGTTTCAGTTATTATCTCAAGACGCTTTTCAGATAATTCATTCAGTGAGTTGCTATGCATCAAAATACAAAAGCTTTCCTTCTCTCCTCTACCTACCCTACCTCTCAGTTGATGTAGTTGGGCAAGACCAAACCGTTCTGAGTTTTCAATTACCATGATATTGGCATCTGGTACATCTATTCCAACTTCAATAACCGTTGTTGCTAACAAAATTTTTGTTTTCTTATCTTTGAAATCAGACAATATTCTTTGCTTGTCCGCATCCTTCATTTTGCCATGAATAATTTCATAGTCATGAGGATCAAATTCCTTCTTTAATATTTTTTCTAAATCTTCAATGCCAATAAGTTCGCTTTCACTTTCGTCTATGAGTGGACAGACCCAATAAACTTGAGAATTTTTACTTATAGCACTTTTGATTCTATTTATCAGAGCGTCCCTTCTATTATTAGGGAGCGTTGTAGTAACTATTGGGGTTCTATTGGGTGGCAGCGACTTAATTGTTGATATGTCTAACCCTGACAACACACCCATGGCCATAGTTCTGGGTATTGGTGTTGCAGATAACAGCAACTGATGAGGATAATCTTCTGCCTTTTCTTTTAATTTAAGCCTTTGACTTACGCCAAACCTATGTTGCTCATCATATATAACTAGAGATAAATCTTTATAAATTACAGCTTCTTGAAAGACAGCATGAGTGCCAATAATTATTTTTGTTTTACCTTCAGCAATATTCTCATAAATTAATCTTTTTTCTTTTACTGGGATTTTAGACGTAAGTAATTGAACTTCTTCTTGACCAAACCACTCAACAAAATTCTGATAATGCTGATTGGCTAAAATAGTAGTTGGCGCAAGAATAGCAACTTGTTTCTTGTCTTCCACAATATGTGCTGCTACTAAACCTGCAACAATTGTCTTACCTGATCCTACATCACCTTGAAGCAGCCTTAACATAGGCGTTTGAGTAGCTATATCAGCACTTATTTCTTCATAAGCTGAGACCTGATCATCCGTTAATTTAAAGGCCAAGCCTGAATTAATCTCTTCAGCCAGTTTATCGTTTTGGAATGCACTGGTAATTCTATTTTTGTTCTGTTCTCTGATGGATAAATAACTTATTTTATTTGCAACCATTTCTTCAAGACCTATCCTTTTTCTGGCTTCTGAGGTTCCACCAACTAAAAAATCTTCAATATTGCTTTTCGGATCAGGTGTATGAACATCAATGATGGACTGATTTAAATTTGAAAAATTATGTGCAGGCAGAAGATCAGTAACTTCGATTTTATCTTGCTTCAACAATTCAATAGCTTCTGAGATTATTTTTCTTAGCTTTTGATGTGTAATACCCTTGGTTAGAGGATATTTTGCAAGGATTTGTGGTTTGAATTCATCATCTTTAACAATTTCATATTCAGGATGAACAGTTTCAAGCCCATACCTGCCTAAACGAGATGATCCAGAGACTTGTATTGATGTTCCCTCTTTAAAAACATTTCTCAGCCCGGGAAAATAGTAAAAGAATCTTAAATATAAATGACCAGTATTATCTCTGACTTTTATCAAAAGCATTTTTCTTGGGACAAATGTTTGTGAAACTTTCTCAATGACACCCTGCACAACAAAATCTTGGTTTGGTTCTAGTTCGGCAATTTTTTTAAGTATTGTTCTATCCTGATAGCCAATAGGGAAGTGAAAAAGCAGATCCTCAATAGTTTTAATTCCTAGCTTCAACAATGTGGATGATAGTTTTTCACCCACCCCTTTAATCGTTGAAACTAATAATGATGATGCTTCAATCTTTTGATCTGTAGACATATCTATTTATTATTATGTTTTAGAGAAAAAAATGAAAATTTTAGTTATAGGTTACGGTGAGTTAGCAGAAGAATTAGCAAAAGTAAGATCAGATTTAGATTTTGTTGGTATTAAAAGATCTGGTTACTCAGAATTAACAAACGTAAACATAGTTAATTGTGATTATTCTTTGGGGTTGCCTGAGCAAGTTACAAAAGATAACTATGACTGGGTTATTTTCTTTCCAAAAACTTCTGGTAAGAGTGTCGACGATTATAAAAATGGATACTTATCTCAAATGAGTGCCATAAACGATCATTTTCCTTCAGCACAAAAAATCTTTATCTCATCAACCAGAGTGTATTCTGGCTATTCCAATATAGTTGTTAATGAAAATTCTCGTCCTAAACCAAGTGATGAACAAGGAAAAATAATAGAACAATATGAAAACGAGGCGCTAGAGCATAGTCAAAATTATGTCATGAGGTTGGGCGGTTTAATTACTTACAAATCAAATTTTGTGAAGTTAGTGCTCGAAAAGAAACTTTTTTTAAACAATAAATATATAAATGGAATTTTTATTTCGGATGTCGTGAGCCTAATCGCCAAAATTTTACACGAAGGTATAAGTCACCAGCTAGTAAATGTGATTATGCCAAAATATATGAAATACTCAGATTTTGATTCAGCATTTAAGGGTGAGCCTGTAAACGCTGCAGTAAAATCTATACACTACAATGATGCGTCAAAATTCAAAATTAAAAGCATCGAAGAAATAATATGAAAAGCATGACAGGCTTCAGTGAAGCAAGTTTAAACAAAGATGGAATTCAATTTAAATGCTTTGTTAAGTCCTTGAATAGCAGGTTTATAGAAGTAAATATAAGACTCCCGAATAATCTTAAAAAATATGAAGGCTGGATTAGAGATTTCATTAAAAAGAATTTTGCCCGTGGCAAAATTGACCTTGATTTACATTACACATCACCGCCAAAAGAACATCTTAAAGTTTCAGATAATTTTTTAAAATTGGTTAAGCAAAATGAAAAGAAAGCTAGAAGCAAAGGTCTAAAACTAGTCGATTCTTCTTATCTAGATCTCTTAAAGCTTAGAGATTCTATTCAAAGTGATTATGTATTGAGTGAGAGCTCTTTAAAGATATTAATAAAAAAATCTTTATTAAATTTACAAAAGAATCGTATTGAAGATGGTAAATCTACAAAAAGAGATATGGATAGATTGCTAAAGAAGATGCATAAGTCCATTTCTAAAATTGAGAAAATGGAGAAACAGAATACAAAACATGTCCAAAGAAAATTTGAAAGATTAAAAAAAGAATTTCAAATTAAAAATAAAGAAATAAATATGAATGAAATTATTTCGTCCTTTGCTAAAGCAGATGTAAATGAAGAAGTTGTGCGATTTAAATCACACTTAGACTTAGTTTCAAAATTAGCAAATTCCAAAGATTTAATTGGAAAGAAATTAGATTTTTATTCTCAAGAAATGTTAAGGGAAATTAATACATTAAGTTCTAAGGCCATGATTGCTGAAATTAAAAATGAAGCAGTAGAATTAAAAAGTCACATTGAAAAAATGAAGGAGCATGCACAGAATGTCGAATAATTTATATATTATTACAGCACCGTCAGGAGCTGGTAAGACAACACTTATAAAAAGAGTTTTAGAGTATGCTCAAGAATATAATAAAAAAGTTTCACTTTCGATTTCTCATACTACAAGAGCTCCTAGAGATGGTGAAGAACATGGAATAGACTATTTTTTTGTTTCAGAAAAAGAGTTCAAAGAAAATATTAAGAAAGGTGAATACATTGAACATGCTACTGTTCACGGAAATTATTACGGAACACCTAAATCTCAGATAGATAACGACCTTAATAAGGATTTGAAGATATTGCTAGAAATTGATTGGCAGGGGGCACTGCAAATAATGGATCATTATCCAGAAGCGGAAAGTATTTTTATATCACCACCTTCAGTTGATGAATTAAGAATAAGATTAATGGAGCGTGGTCTAGATTCAGAAGATGTAATTAATCGCAGAATTGCAGGAGCTCAAATAGAAATGGATAAATCGTCTCATTTTAAGCATCAAATAACTAATATTTCACTAGACATAGCAACCAAAAACCTTTTAAATATCATGTTCAGAGAAAACCATGGCTAGAATTACAGTAGAAGATTGTTTAGAAAAGGTCGAAAGCAGATTCGATCTAGTCTTAAAAGCGTCAGAAAGAGCTAGAGATTTAATCTCAACTAGTGCTGAGCCCTTAGTTGAAACTGAAAATGATAAACCTACTATCATTGCATTACGTGAAATTGCTGAAGGTGTACTAGATGAGGATTATGTTCCACCAACTGATACTGAAGAAGGTGACACTGAAGAAGAATTTCTTGATAATGTTGATGAGGAGTAAAAAAATCATTGTTCGAATCAATAAGCCTCTTTAATAAACCGAAGACTTCACGTTTGAGTGGAGAGCTGGATCAATTATCTAAATTATATTTAAATCCTCTATCTAATCAGAAGATAAAAAAAGCTGTAGATTTTGCTGACAAGGCACATGATGGACAATTTCGCAAAAGCGGAGAACCTTTTCTTATTCATCCTATTAATGTTGGTTTGATACTTGCTTCGTTAAAAATGGATGCTGACACAATTATTGCAGGTTTGTTGCATGATGTAGTTGAAGACTGTGAAATATCTTTGAAAACAGTAAAAAAAGAATTTGGGACTAACGTAGCTAATTTAGTAGATGGCATGACTAAATTACTACAACTTGACGATAAGCTTAAAGACCAAAGCCAAGCTGAATATTTCCAAAAAATGGCACTTGCTACCGCTGAAGATGTTCGTGTTGTAATCATAAAACTTGCTGATCGCTTACATAATCTTCAAACCATTGAGCATTTACCCAGAGAAAAGCAAATAAAAAAAGCTAAAGAAACTCTAGAATTATATGCTCCTCTAGCACATCAAATTGGGATGCATAAAATGGCAACTGATCTAGAAGATCACTCTTTTAAAACAATTCATCCATTTCGACACAATCTTATAGAACAAGCCTTAAAGAAAAACGAGCTTAATAGAAAAACTTTGATTTCTAAAGTAAAAAAAACATTAAAAGCAAAATTCAAAAAAAATAAATTAGAAGCAGGCACAAAAGGTAGAAGAAAAAGAATTTATAGCATTTATCAAAAGATGAAGTCTAAACATAGGTCTTTTGGAGATATATATGATGTTTTTGCTTTTAGAGTAACAGTTGAAAAGGTTGAAGAGTGCTATAAAGTTTTAGGAATTATTCACAATGTTTTCTCTCCAATATCTGGTAAATTTAAGGATTATATCGCTGTGCCAAAAATGAATGGTTATCAGGCCCTTCATACTGTAGTAATGACTTTTGACGGAGTGCCTATGGAGGTTCAAATCCAAACCTCTGCGATGGAAACTTTTGCAAATTATGGAATTGCTTCGCATGGTTTATATAAGACGAAAGTAAATGATGACCAAGTTAAAGCAAAATCAAGACAATTAGTTCAAAGACTTACTGATATGAGTAAAAGAAGCTCATCTTCAATTGAGTTTTTGGAAAGTCTTAAGACTGACATGAAGGGAAAAGAGGTGTATGTCTTTTCTCCTAACGGAAGAATATTTTCTTTAAAGCAAGGCTCCACCAGTATTGATTTCGCTTATGCAGTTCATAGTAGCCTAGGAAATTATTGCCTTTCATGTGAGATAGATAAGAAGCTTTCTCCTTTATCAACAGTTCTAAAGAGCGGTCAAACTGTCGAGATTATTAAAGGGAAAAAGAAAACTGTTAATCCAGCTTGGTTAAATTTTGTCATTACTTCCAAGGCAATAACAGAAATAAAAAAAGAGCTTAAAAAAGTAAAAATAAGTGATGCAAGAGTTTTAGGTAAAGATCTGCTTGAGGATAGCTTGCAAGATGCGGGTATTGAGTTAAGTGAATATCCAAACGAGCAATTGAAAGGAGTATTTAACCTTCTAGGTGTTAGATCACTGAACCAATTACTTGTAGATATTGGATCGGGTAGAAAAAGGAGTAACTTGGTATCCCAAAGTTTTGCTGAAGGTTTAAGAGGTTCTTCAAAATCCAAAGAAGTTGCCTCTGAATTAAAAATTGGCTCGTCCAAAAAATATGGAGCAATCAAGTTTCCAGAATGTTGTTATCCTGTGCATGGCGATCCATGTCTAGCAGTTCACAATGAACTTGGCATAACAATACATAGAGAAAATTGTGAAAATTTAAAAGGATTCTTAAATACACCAGGCAGATGTTCAAATATAAATTGGGAAAAAAATGATGACTCTGAGTATTTAGCAGCTTTAACAATGACTCTTGTGAATGAACCAGGAGCTTTAGCTGATGTGTCAAAAATAATTTCTAGTAATGAATCAAACATACAAAGTGTTTTGACTAAAACACTTGATGAAAATTTTATTGAACTTACTGTAAAAATCTTAGTTAGAGATATTGAGCATTTGAATACGATCAACTCAAAATTAATGAAAAATAAAACTGTCACAAACATTGCGAGAAAATTAACTTGAATAAGATTTCTGATATCGCGAGCCTAGAGAAAGTTTTTTTAGATAAAGTTTTTGATTCAACCTCATCAATCAGTAAAAAATGGCCAAATCTTGAACAAGTTGGAGTTGGAAAAACAATTTGTCTTTTGTTTTGGGAACCAAGCACAAGAACTAAGTTATCATTCGAGCATGCAGCAAAAAAATTAGGTTTTGATGTTTTAGATTTCTCTCCTGAAAGTTCCTCAATAAAAAAAGGAGAATCATTTGAAGACACGATACAAACTTTACTTGCAATGAAAGTTGATGGTTTTGTTATAAGACATCCTGAAGATCATATTTCAAAGAAAATTACTTCTATGTTGCCAGAAAATATTTTTTACATTAATGCTGGTGATGGAAATCATGCCCATCCTACACAAGCCATGTTAGATGTATACACAATGAAGGAAAAGTTCAATGATCTAGCTAACTTAAAGCTCACAATTTTAGGTGATGTTGATCACTCAAGAGTGATTCCATCTCAAATTGAGCTTTTAAAAAAATATTCCTGCTCAGACATCAATTTTTTAGGACCAGAATCACTCATATCAGAAAATTTTTCTCCAGCATTTTCAGATGTTCCAAAAGGCTCTTTAGCTGAGAGAGACATTTTATTTATTCTCAGAATACAAAAAGAAAGATTTAAACATGGTGATGGTCTTGATGAAGTAAACTTCATTGAAAATTTTCAAGTTAATGACAAGTTTTTAAAAAATTCTGGTTTTACAGGTTTTCTTATGCATCCAGGCCCTATGAATATAGATTCAGAGATAACTAGAGATGTTGCCAATAGTAAAAATTCTTTAGTTCTCAGACAAGTAGAAAATGGACTATACCTAAGGGCTGCTTTATTAAGTCTTATTCTTTAATATTCTTTCAGTTGTATCAACGATAGCTATTGTTGACTGATCAAGTTCCAAGTTTATTTCATTACCAAAAACCAAACTATCCAAATTAGTAGTTTTTAACGTTTCTGGTATCAAATGAACCTGAAATCTTGTGTCATTTACCTTCCCAATTGTAATGCTACAGCCATTTATACCTATGTAACCTTTTTCAAAAAGATACTTTGACCACTCTGGCGAGGTATCCACTACTATATCCTTAGAGTCTCCAATAATTAGCACCTCTTTTACTTGACCTTTCAAATGAATATGGCCTGACATTAGATGGCCTCCAACTGATCCACCATAAGACAAAGATGATTCTATGTTTACACATGAACCTTCAACATAATTTTTTATAATGGTTCTATTTAAAGTTTCTTTTACTGCGTCAAATGTCAAAGAATCGTTGGTTTTTTTTGTTACAGTTAAGCAAACACCGTCCACGGAAACACTGCCACCTATTTTTTGTTCTTTTGTAAAATTCTTAGAACAATCTATCGTAATGGTTAAGTGTTCATTTCCCTCTTCTAATGCGTTAATTATTGCCTTTTCTTGAACTATTCCACTAAACATCTTCGCCTCTAAATTTATCTCTATAGTTTCTTATGTCTTGTAGAACACTTTCATTAATTATTTCGTTAGCATCCAATAAATCGTCAAGAGTAATTATTGAATGAACAATAAGGCCTTCATTTGAGAGCTCTGAAGACGCCATTAGGTTTGAATTTTGGCCTTTTTCTTGTCGGTCCATGGTAACTAATGCACCTGCAACATTTACATCATAATTGCTCAAAAAAGTTACAGCCTCTCTTATCGCTAACCCAGAAGAAACGACATCATCAATAATTAGCACATTGCCTTTTGGCAAAGCCCCAAGAAGAGAACCCCCCTCTCCATGCTCTTTAACCTCTTTCCTGTTGAAACAAATTGGCATGCACTCCTTTTCACTGAGTTTAGTAGCTAAAATTGATCCTAAAAAAATTCCTTTGTATGCTGGCCCAAAAATCATGTCAAATTTTAAGTTTGAATCTTTTAATTTTGCTACTAAGATTTCCCCCAAGATATGGAGGGAGCCATGCTCTATCAAGGCAGAAGCATTGAAAAAGTAGGGACTTTTTCTACCTGACTTTAAGGTGAAGTCACCAAATTTTAGAGCATTTGCTTCTATCGCAAGTGTTAGAAAGTTTTTCTGATAATCTTTCACTAAGAGTTAATTATTTCGGTTTGTAATTTAAAGAGGTCCTTAATTCCGCTCTCAGCTAAATTCATAAGACCATTAAACTGTTCTTTGGTGAATGCTTTTTCTTCACCCGTTCCTTGAACTTCAATAAAATCTAAATTGTCGTTCATGACAATATTCACATCACACTCTGCATTGCTGTCTTCTTCATAATTTAAGTCAAGTATTAATTCATTTTGATGAACACCAACACTTATTGCAGCAACCAGATTATTTATGGCATTTTCTTTACCAATTTTTTTTAAGGCTTTACATAAAGCAATTGTTCCACCTGTAATTGATGCTGTTCTTGTACCACCATCAGCCTGAATTACATCACAATCAATTGTGATTGTATAACCAGTTAGTTGATCAAGATCTACTACTTGCCTCAACGACCTTCCAATCAGTCTTTGTATCTCCATTGTTCGACCAGATTGTTTCCCTCTCTGAGCTTCACGATTCATTCTTTCGTTAGTTGAACGAGGCAACATACCATATTCTGCTGTTACCCAGCCAGTTTTTTTATCTTGCATCCATCTTGGTACAGCTTTTTCTATACTTGCATTACAAATTACATGCGTGTCCCCAAATTTTATTAAAGCTGAACCTTCCGCATGCTTATTAAATTCAGGAATAATGCTGACTTCTCTCATTTGATCGTTTTTACGTTTGTCTAATCTATGCATAGCTAATTTTGTTGTTTACTATTATACATTCAAGGATTAAATAGATGATAAAGAAATTATTGCTACCACTTTTTACAGTATTTCTTCTTGGGTGTACCGATCAAACTGCCTCAATTTTTCAAGATGAACCAGGAGGTTCTATCACAAACTTTGAAGACAATATACATGGCACGTATGCCTCAACTTACAGACCACTTGAATCTGAAAATATTGTTATAAGAAATGCGACTGTTTTTGATGGGAATGGAAATAAATTTCAAAATTTTGATGTGCATTTTTCTAATGGAAAAATTCAGGCTATTGGCTTGAGATTAGTAACTGATGGAGCAAAAGAAATAGATGGTACTGGTAAATATGTTACCCCTGGGATTATTGATAATCACTCACATATGGGTGTATATCCTGCTCCAAGTGTTAGAACAAGCAGTGATGGTAATGAGGCAACTAATCCTGTTACCTCTGAAGTTTGGGCAGAACATAGCGTCTGGACACAAGATCCACAATATAAGTTGGCATTAGCTGGAGGTATAACAACATTTCATGTTTTACCAGGTTCGGCAAATCTTTTCGGAGGCAGAGGCGTTACTTTAAAAAATGTTTCAGCGAATACTGTCCCAGAAATGAAATTTCCTAATGCTCCTCATTCATTAAAAATGGCGTGTGGCGAAAATCCTAAGAGGGTATATAGCTCAAGAGGTCCTTCTACTAGAATGGGCAATGTCGCTGGATATAGAAATGCCTGGATTGGTGCAGAAAATTATAAAGAACAACTTGAACGCGATCCAAGTCACAGAGACATAAGAAATGAAACGTTAGCTGGTGTTCTTGATGGGGAAATCCTAGTTCATAACCATTGTTACAGAGCAGATGAGATGGCGACAATGATAAATATTGGAGAAGAATTTGGATATAAAGTTTCTACCTTCCATCATGGTGTCGAAGCCTACAAAATAGCAGATCTTCTTGCTGATGAAGGTATATGTGCAGCACTTTGGGCAGACTGGTGGGGCTTTAAACATGAAGCATATGATATGAGCATTGCAAATATAGCCATTGTGGATCAGGCAAGGGGAGGAACTGGGTGTGCAATAGTCCATTCAGATGATGAAAGTGGTATCCAAAGACTTAACCAAGAAGCAGCTAAAGCTCTTGCTGCAGGTAGACGTGCTGGTTTTGAAATTTCAGAGGGCAGAGCCATGACATGGATTACAAAGAATCCAGCAAAATCTCTGGGCATCCTTGATCAAACTGGAACTTTAGATATGGGAAAAGATGCAGATGTAGTAATTTGGAGTGGGAACCCCTTCAGTGTTTATACAAAAGCAGAACAAGTCTATATTGATGGTGCTCTTGCATTTGATAAAGCGACGAATTTTATGCCTCATACTGACTTTGATCTTGGTGTGAAAGAGTGGGAGGACAAATAATGAAATTTCTAAAGTTTTTCTTTTTAATGCCTCTTTTATTGTTTCCTCATGCTGAAGATATGTATCTCATTAAAGGTGGGATGACTTTTTTGCCAGATGGTAGTTTTACAAAAAAAGATATTTTGGTGGATGAAGGTGTAATAGTCCTAGTTGAAGATAGTATTGGTGATGTAGGAGCTGAAAATATTATCGATGCCAACGGCAAATATGTAACGCCGGGCTTAATAGTATTTTCATCTTTAGGCTTATTAGAGCTTAGCTCATTGCCAGAAACTAATGATACTTCTTCAAATACTTATAATGCTGGTTTTGACCCAAGTAAAGCATATAATCCTTTTTCTCAAGCAGTGAGACTCAATAGAGCAAAAGGCGTTTCATCGACTGTTCATGTTCCACAGGCTTCTGGTTATTTTTCAGGATTACTAACATATACAAAAATCAATGAGGGCTACAAGCAAAAAAAGCAGGGCCCACTTGGTTTGGTGACTAGCTTTGGCCAATCATACGATGACTCGAGAGCTGCTAACTTGCTATTTATGGAAGATCTTTTTAATTATGTCCGTTCAAATAAGGATGATAATTATGCAGATATGACGCAATTTATGCTGGGGACAGGAAATGATTACAAATTTACAAGTAGAGATTTGAAAGCATTACTGAAAGTTTTGAATGGTGAAATACCACTAGTAGTTGAAGTAAGCAGAGCCACAGATATTCTAAACATTTTAAAGTTCGCTGAGAGTCAGCAGATAGATCTTGTTCTATGGGGAGCTGCCGAAGCACATATGGTTGCAGATGAAATAGCTAAAGCAGATGTACCTGTAATCTTGGATCCTTTAGACAATATCCCAAGAACATTTGATTCACTAAATTCAACTTATGAAAATGCTATTCGACTCGATCAAGCAGGAGTTAAAATGGCATTTTATTACGCACAAGGAGCTGGATCTCACAATGCTTATCTTGCTACACAGTCTGCAGGAAATTCAGTAGCAATGGGCCTTAATTACAGTACTGCGATGAAATCAATAACTTCTAATCCTGCAGATATCTTTGGTTTGGTTGGAGTGGGTTCACTAGCACCAGGTTTTGATGCAGATCTTGTCATTTGGGATAACGACCCTTTAGAGTTGATGACTAATGTTGATAATCTTTTAGTAGATGGAACAGATCAAGATTTATCAAATAGGTATGAAGAGCTTACTGAAAGGTATATGAAGGAAAAAGAACTCCCTAATTCTTATAGGTCAAGAGAGTAACTCTTTAACAAAAGAACTAGCTTCAGACATTTCTGCGTTGGCATGTTTAACTTTGAGCTCCTTCATAACGTTGCCCATATCCTGCATCCCGCTAAAACCATGTTCAGAAATTATTGCACTTATAGCAGTCTTTAATGCCTCACCACATAAAGCTTGTGGTAAATATGTCGCCAGCAAATCAAGTTCTCTTTGTTCAATCTCCTCTAAATCAGGTCTTCCACCATCCTTGTATTGCTGAATTGAATCTTTTCTCTGTTTTGCCATTCTTTTTAGAATTGTAATGACATCATCGTCCGTAGGATCTTGTCTATTATCGACCTCAAATCTCTTGATTTCAGAAGTTACTAATCTCAATGTATCTCTAACAAAGACATTTTTATTGAGCATTGCTTGTTTCAGCTCAGAGTTTATTTGATCTTTTAAAGCAGACAACTTATTTGAGTTTAGAGAAAGAGTCTTTCATAACTCTTTTATAGTTTCTTTTAACTGCTGCGGCAGCTTTTCTTTTTCTTTCTTCTGTAGGTTTCTCAAAGAATTCTCTTTTACGAACTTCAGTAACAATACCTGCTCTTTCACAAGCTCTTCTGAATTTTCGTAAACCTACATCAAAAGATTCAGTTTCTTTAATTTTTATACTTGGCATAATGTAGTGTGTATTTTAAGGATAAATATAAAAGAATCAACAATGTTAATCTTAGGTATTGAAAGTTCTTGTGATGAAACGGGTTTAGCTCTTTATTCAGAGGAGGAAGGTCTCATTGCACATATGGTCAATTCGCAAGTAGAGCTTTTCACAGAATACGGCGGTGTTATCCCTGAAATAGCCGCCAGAGATCATAGTGTGAAGATCATTAATATTCTTAAAAACTTACTTAAAAAAGCTGATAAAAAGCTTGATGACGTAAATTTAATAGCTTACACAGCAGGTCCAGGTCTTATCGGCTCTTTAATGGTAGGTGAAACAGTTGCAAAAACTATTTCTAATATTTTAGATATAGAGTTACTCCCAATTAATCACCTTGAAGGACATATTCTTGCACCCGGCTTGGAGGATGATAACTTAGAAACACCATATTTATGTTTGTTAGTTTCCGGTGGGCACACACAAATAATCGAATGTTCAGAATATGGAAGTTATCAAATACTCGGGGAAACTATTGATGATGCTTGTGGTGAGGCTTTTGACAAAGTAGGCAAGTTATTAAATTTAGAGTATCCCGGTGGCCCGAAAGTATCAAAACTTGCTGAAGATGGTGATCCTACAAGATTTAATTTCCCAAGAGCATTGATGAAAGATAAAAATTTGAATTTTAGTTTTAGTGGGCTAAAGACCGCAGTTTTATATGCTTTAGATGATCTTGAAGAAAAAGATTATCCAGATGTAGCTGCATCTTTTCAAGAAGCTGTCGTCGACGTCCTTATTAAAAAATTAGCATATGCTATTGAGCAAACAGGCATTAAAAAACTTGTTTGTTCTGGTGGTGTTGCAGCAAATAGACTTCTGAGAGAACGGTTAACTGATATGGGCAAAACAACAGAGCTTGAAGTGAGTTATCCAAAGATGGAATTTTGCACAGATAATGCTGCTATGATTGCGCATGCAGGATTTATTAGAAAGAAATATAATCTTAAAGAGTATCCAACAAAATATGCCAGACCTAGATGGCCATTGGGAGAATTATATGATTAAAAAAGATCGAATATATGTTGAAGATCTTCGGGTCAAAGGGACAATTGGTATTTTTGATTGGGAAAAAAAGATCAAACAGGAAATTAGTCTTTCATATGAAATAGATCACGATAATTTTTCAGCTTCAAAAGAAGATAAGATTGAAGCAACAACAGATTACAAGACAATTACTAAAAAAATTATTTCATTTATTGAAGAAAATAAATTTGAGCTTGTTGAGACCTTCGCAGAAAAAATTGCTGAAATGGTCATCAAAGATTTTGATGTAAATTGGATTAAGCTTAGAGTTTCAAAGCCTGGTGCGCTAAGATTTTCCAAAGACGTGGGGGTAATAATAGAACGAACCTCAGAAGACTATGAATAGGTTTTATGTTCTTGTTGGTTCTAACATTAACCCTCATGAGAATGTAAATAAAGGCCTAGATCTCATCAAAAAAAATAATGAAATTGTTTTGGAAGCGGTGAGTAGTGAATATATCTCCAAAGCTGTGGGAATGGATGGTAATGATTTTTTGAATTTAGCATTAAGATGTACTACAGAGTTAAGTTTTAAAGATAGCCTTAAGTTGCTCAAAGACATTGAAACCTCTTGTGGCAGAGAAAGAGATCCTAATAATAAATTTACGCCTCGTACCCTCGACTTAGATATCATTATATGGAACGATTTTGAAGGAGTCATTGATGGTTATGAATTACCAGACCCCGATATAAATAAATACGAATTTATTCAGATACCTTTAGCAGAGATCATGAACTAAGTTAATCAAGTGTTGCTCGAATTCTTTGCTGTTCTGTAAAAATGAATCTTTGACTTAGGGGATCCCAGAATACAAAAGCTTCTTGTTGTGCAATTTTGCTTGCTTCTAGTGCAACATCTTTATTCATTACCCGTAGAGGCTGTTTATTTTCTTTTAAATAATCTAGATAAGCTTTCAAAGATATTTTTTCATACTCACTCATCGTATAGTAGTAATCACTTTCCAAGGTTATATAAGGGTCTATATCATTAATAATTGTTTCATACTCAGTAACTGCTAAGTCTCCATAAATTTCAAAAAATTGAATGGCTTGCTCTTCACTAACTGAATTAATATTTGCTCGGTTAGAAAGCACCAAAGACGCATAAATATCAAATGAGTATCCTTTTTCGGTTAAACATTTAATTACTGATGATTTAAGTACGAAGGCTTTAATGCTACTGTCCGCTGTCACATTTTCCTCTATCGAAGCTCTTTCACTTTCTGCTGTTATAGCGCCTAGTAAAACTATTGGACCAATAGTCGCAGCCAAAGAACTTGCTACACCTGCGGCAGCTGTTGAGCCTAGTCCAGCTATTGCTCCACTTGAAGCTCCAAGGGAACCTGCAATTGGTCCTAAAATTGCAATTGCGAGAATACCAGCTGCTAAAGCACCAACCCCTACAGCAGCAGCACCACCTGCGACTACGTCTTCTGCCCCGCCAGCCTCTAGTTCTTTTTGCGCGATATATTCTCGTACAAACTGATTATGATTTACGTCATATGTTAATCCAAAGTCAACACACTCCTTGATATCTAGGCCAATTCCATTTTTTTCAGTGCTAAATACAACACCCTCAAAACTCGGTAATAACTCAATAATATATGGAGTTGAAAGTAAAAGTTGGCGTTGTTCTCTAGGCGTAAGATTTTCTCTATAAGCTATATCTTCTGCTTCAGATATTGAGTTTATAGGTGTTCTATTAACTGGTGCAGGAGCACAAGCAGTAAGAAAAATTACAATAAAAGTACAAAAATAACGCATATTTAATTTGATTATTTTTACAGAAATAAGTTCAAATTTGTAGTTTACAAGAATTATTTATTTGTACTCTCAAATATCTTGTCTGCTGAAGTAGTGACAAAGCCTTGATATATTTGCCCAGTGCTATCTGAATAGCGTTTAGCAAATTCGTAATAACAGCTAGGTACAATTTCATCAATTGATCCAAACCGAACTTTTATTTTATCTGCCATGATTGACGATTGCTCTAACAGTTCTTCCTTTGTGCCTTTAATTTCTCCTCCAGAGCTATTCAGAGTGAAGCCATTGGCCTTAACCATTGCATTAACATCCACAATATCTTGATATTTAGTTAAGTGGTTGATAGACACTGTAAAATGATTTGGACAAAAGCCCCATACATATAACCATGAGGCATATTCACTTTCTTGAGCAAGTTTTGTGTAGATATCATAATGTAATTCCCAAGACTTACCTCCCATGAATAAATCTTTTCCAGAAAGGTGAACTTCGTTAAAAAGATTCACAAAAAATTCTTTTAACTCTGAAGAAAATTCTTCCAAAATTAGTTCAGATAGAAAAATTTTTGGAAGTCGTTCTTCCGTATTTTCCAGATGTATAGCATTTAATTTTTTTTGCTCAAAATGATAATCACCTGAGATTTTATAACCAAACTGCTGCAAATATTCGGCCTGTTTAAATATGTTGCACTGCTCTAAGTTTAAAGTTCTGAAAGCAATATGATCATTTACCACTTCTTCACCAAAAAGCTTGGATATTTTTTTAGCTGAGGGAGTGTATGAAATATAATTTTCCCACATCTCATTCAGCAATGTGTTGACTCTACTCATGATATTTTTTTTGCCTTCTCCCAACCTAAATCTGCAAACATTTTGGCACGTTTGCCCATTTGTATGGCGAAATCACTTGCTGCTGTTCCATCTCTTACTCTACCTAAGATGCCTTGGCATATCCCTGCCACTTTGAAAAGTGAAAAAATAATATAAAAATCCCATTCACTCTCTAATTCCATTTTAGTTCTTTTCAAATACAGATCTAAATACTCTTTTTCAGTATATATCCCTAGGTTTTTGGCGGCATCATCATCAATATTCCCAATATGCCAAAGCAAGCAGTGATAACCAAAATCTGCTAAAGGATCTCCTATAGTTGAAAGTTCCCAGTCAAGCATCGCCATATTCTTATCATCCTTTGTCATAACAACATTATCTAATCGATAGTCTCCATGAACTATAGTCGTAAATTTTTGCTTAGGTGTTTTTTTTGGGAGCCAATCAATTAATTTATGCATCGAATGAAGAACTTCAGTTTCAGAATCAAAATATTGTTTTGACCATCGAGAGATTTGTCTTTCTATATAGTTACCATCTTTGCCAAAATCCTCTAAACCTAATTTTTTATAATCTTGTGAGTGAAGAGCACTTATTCCAAAATTTAATTGATCAAAGATTCCTTTTCGTCTTTCGGTATTTACTTCTGAAGCTACAGGATCCCAATAAATTATGCCATCGCAGTATTCCATTATGTAAAAATCTGTTCCAATAATTTCTGGATCTTCACAGAGATGATAAGTCTTTGGAATTGGAACAGGAGTATCTCGCAACGCAGTAATTACTCTATACTCTCTATCTACAGCATGTGCACTTTTAAGGAGTTTGCCAGGTGGTTTCCGTCTGAGCACATAATTTTTACTTTCACCACTTAATAAGTAAGTTGGATTCGACTGCCCACCTTTGAATTGTTTACATTCTGATATTACAGGGATATCGATGCCTATTCTTTGTATGTATTTATTTAAAGCTTCAAGATTAAAGGCAAGATTTTCTGCGACCTCTTTAGTTCCTGAAAACTGATTACTCACTATTATTCTCTGAAGATTTGATTACTAGTGATTGATTTTCTCTTTCAAGGTTCTCTATTTTTCGTCGTAATTCTTCAATTTTATTGCGCATAGACTTTGATTCTGTTTTTAATTTGAAATTTTGTTCTATAAGTTTATCTACTAAGGCTGATAATTTTTTTATTTTTTCGTGCATAATATGCGTCTATGTCAGATTTAAACTTAAATACTTTTAAAGCTAGAAGAGCTGAAGCTATAAAAAGAATGGAAAAAAATTCCGTTCTTGTGATTAGTTCGGCAAAACTAGTATCAAGAAATAATGATACTACATTTCCTTTTAGACAAGACAGTAACTTCTATTACTTAACGGGCTTCCAGGAACCTGACTCTGTCATGCTATTGCACAGCAATGGTCGCTCAGCTTTATTTTGTAGAGAAAAGAATCCTGATTTAGAAAAATGGGATGGTTTTATGTGGGGCCCAGAGGCGGCAAAAGATTTTTATGGTTTTGATGAAGCTTTTGATATCAACAAAATTAATGATATTTTGCCGGAATTAATTAGGGGCAATGAGACCCTATATGCCCTAGTTGGGAAGAATATAGATTTTGATTCAAAGATAACTAATTGGATCAATTCAGCGAACTCAATGGAAAGGCACCAAGGCAATATTGATTTAAAAAACTTTTCGAATATTTTAGGCAGTATGAGATTAATTAAAGACGATGAAGAAATTAGCCTTATAAAAAAATCTTGTGAAATAGCAGCAATATCCCATAGCAATGTTATGCAAAATGTTAGCGTTGGTATGTCCGAATATGATCTTGAATGTATGTATCTAAATGAATTCAAAATTAATGGTTCTCGAGAAGCATCTTACACACCAATTGTTGCTGGTGGATCTAGAGCATGTATATTGCACTACATTGAGAACAATCAAACTGTTAAAGACGGTGAATTGGTTCTAGTTGATGCAGGCTGTGAATATGGCATGTATGCTTCTGATATAACCAGAACATATCCAATCAATGGAAAATTTTCTGCTGAGCAAAAAGCAGTTTATGACATTGTTTTAGCTGCTCATAATGCAGCATGTGAAGCTGCAATAATTGGTGATCCATGTACTAATCCACAGAAAACTTCAGAAAAAGTTCTATCACAAGGTTTACTTGATATCGGATTTCTAAAAGGCAGTTTAGATGAAATTCTTGAAAAGGAAGATTTTAAGGAATTCTACTACCATAAAATTGGCCACTGGATGGGGTTAGATGTTCATGATGATTGTCCATATTCCTTGGATGGCAATGAAGTTAAATTTGATAAAGGCATGGTAATGACAATAGAACCAGGAATCTATGTAAATGATACTGCTGATGTCGATGACAAGTGGAAAGGCATTGGAATTAGAATAGAAAACGATATTTTAATTACTGAAGATGGTTTCGAAAATTTAACTTCAAAGGTGCCTGTTGAAACTGATGACATTGAAAACTTAATGAAGTCATAATGTCAAAACCAATTGTTATTGCAGGTGCTGGAGTAATAGGATGTCTCTTAGGCATGATACTAAAAAAAAGAGACATTCCTTTCATCATTCTTGAAAAAAATAAAGAACTGAAAAAAATTCCTTTTAGAACCGTAGCCTTAACTAAAGACACAGTTTTATTTCTTAACTCACTCGATAAAAAAATAGATATAAATAAATGGGCCACACCCGTAAGCAAAATGGAACTTTATCAAAATCATGATTTAACAATGACTCTGGATAAGAATAATAATGATAAAGTTACCTCAATTTGTTTACTTTACGATTTACATAAAAAACTAATCAAAAATGTTCAAAAGAATATTAAATGGGGTGAAGAAATAATAGATTTAAAGAATCCTGATAATCCAATAGTTCAAACAAAGAAAACAAAGATTGAGGCTGAACTCTTGTTTGCTACCGATGGCATGAATTCAAAAGCAAGACAGTTACTTGATTTTGAGAGTGACGAATGGTTCTACGGGCAAAAAGCTTATGTGACCTGTGTAAAAGCAAAACATAATAATGTAGCAAAGCAGTATTTCTTAAATTCCGGAACTTTAGCATTACTGCCTTTAAATGATAAAGAAGAGCAGTATTCAATAATATTCTGTTCCAATTCAACGGGGAATGTCAGCGAAGATCTTAAACATCTAAATGAGAAATTTGCTTTAGGATTAAATTCTAATGAACTAGAGCTTGGTAATGGTTTTGAACTAAAACATTCGAGAGCAAAAAATTTATATGTAGGAAAAACAATTTTATGTGGAGATGCTGCCAATACCTTTCATCCTATGGCAGGCCAAGGTTTAAATTTAGGTATTGGCGATATCATGCAGCTGGATGAAACCCTTGATCAAATCATCTCTGGAGATATGCAAGCACTTAGTAATTACAATAAGAAAAGGAATAGTAAAAATATTCAAATGACATGGATAATTCAGAGTATTTTTGGAGCTTTTGGAAATGCTGACGGGGTATCGGAAAAAATACTTAACTTAGGCATGAAATTTTTGAATAAAATCCCAGATCTCAAAGAAAAGATCGTAGATTACGCAAACAAAAATTAAAGAATATTTAGTTCTTTTAAAATTTCGTATGTCTCATGAACCGGTAAACCCACAACGTTCGTATAACTGCCTTCAACATTCGTGACATATTTTCCTGCTGGCCCATGAATACCATAAGCTCCGGCTTTACCTATTCCCTCTTCAGATAAAACATACTCTTCTATCTCTTGCTCAGTCATATTTTTAAAAGAAACTCTTGTTTCACAGGTTTTTAAGATGGATTGTTCAGTTGTGCTAACCATTACTGTTGAAAAAACACTATGGGTAGCACCCGAGAACTCTCTAAGAAGCTCTCTTGAATGCTCATGATTTTCAGGTTTTCCAACTATATTTTTGGAAGGTGTAAATACTAGTGTATCTGCAGTTAAAACTGGGAAATTATTGTCACTACTCTTGAGCAGTAAAGCTCTAGCACTTTTATTTTTACCTTCGACAATCAATTTTGAGCATAATACAGGATCCTTTTCGACTACGGAATCTTCGTCAAAGTTTTGGTTAACAACCTTATGATTTATACCAATTAAATCTAGTAATTCTGTACGTCTTTGTGATGCTGAAGCAAGTAAAAGCAAAATTAAACTTTTATGCCTCTTGATCTGATATCTTTAAGAACTGTATCAATACCGTTTTTATCAATAATTCTCATTCCTTTAGTGGATAAAGTTAGAGTCACAAATTTATTCTCTGACTCTACCCAGAATTTATGTTTGTGAAGATTTGGTTTAAATAAACGTTTTACACGGTTTTTTGCATGGGAGACATGATTGCCAACCATTGCCTTTTTACCTGTTACTTGACATACCTTACTCATAAGAACGGATGATAATAAAATAGTAATTCATTTTATGCAATAATTAATCATTCACATATGAAATTGAAGTTTAAAATTCTTGACCCAAGGATAGGTAAAGATTTTCAAATACCTAAATATCAGACTTCAGGTTCAGCTGGATTAGATTTAATCGCTTGTATCGATACTCAAATGGTTTTAACACCAAATGAGTCAACTATAATCCCCTCAGGGATTTCAATATTTATTGAAGATCCAGAATTTGCTGGAATGGTAATACCGAGATCAGGGCTTGGTGCAAAAAAAGGTTTAGTATGCGGAAATTTAATGGGCCTTATAGATTCAGATTATCAGGGTCCTCTAAGCATTTCCTTGTGGAATAGGTCAGATAATAATATTTCAATCGAGCCAGGCGATAGAGTAGCTCAATTAGTAGTTATTAAAGTAGCACAAGTCAATCTAGAAGAAGTTAAAGAATTTGCTGAGACTGATAGAGGTGCTAAAGGTTTCGGAAGTACTGGAAGTTAGCCAGATTTTTTACCAAATTTTTTCTCAAACCTCTGAACTCTACCACCAGTATCAAGGATCTTTTGTTGTCCTGTATAAAATGGATGAGATGCTGATGACGTATCAACTACACAATATGGGTACGTTTTGCCATCTTCCCATTTCTTTGTTTGTGTTGTTTTTAAGGTTGAACGAATTAGAAAATACTGATCCACACTAGTATCGTGGAATAGCACTTCACGAGTTTCTGGATGTATATCTTTTTTCATAACAAATAATTTGAATTGGAATAATATCAAATTAATAATCTATTACAATAAATTCATGAATTTTGTTCAGGTAGCAATTCCTTCTCCATTACGTCAAACATTTACTTACAAAAATCAATCTAAATGTGATTTAGTTGGCAAAAGGGTACTAGTTGAGTTTGGTCGAAGAAAGCTGGTAGGAGTAGTGACAAGTCAATCGGAAGAATTTAATGAAAAATATAAATTGAAACAAATTAATGAGGTTCTTGATGATATTCCGTTATTTGATAATCAATTATTAAAGCAAATAGTTAGTATTTCAGATTATTATATGCATCCTATTGGCATTGTTTTTGAATCTTTTATTCCATCTTTTCTAAGAAAAGCCAAACCTCAAACAGTTCTTGAAAAATATGTAATAAAAACTGAGTTTGATGAGATCGCAAATAACCTTCATGATCTCACCAAAGATCAAACTAAAGCTTTTCATTCAATTAAAGCCAAAGATTCAGGAGAAATACTACTTTCAGGTATAACATCTTCTGGAAAGACAGAAGTCTATAAACATTTTATTAAAGACCTAATCAATAAAGGCAAAAGTGCCTTAGTGCTTGTGCCTGAAATTTTCTTAACTCCTCAAATATTTAATAGTTTTCAAAAAACTTTTGGTAATAAAGTACTTTTGAATCATTCTGGCTTAACAGCTATTCAAAGAATAAAAGTGTGGCTTGCTTCTAAGAATAAGGAGCCAAAAATAATTATTGGAACTAGATCTTCAATTTTTTTACCAATTAAAAATCTTGGTGCAATTATTTTTGATGAAGAACATGATCAATCCTATAAGCAACAAGATGGTTTTAGATATGATGCGAGAGAGATTTCAAGAATACTTTATTGTGCGAAAGCAAGAATCGTTTATGCATCTGCTACTCCTTCTTTAAATAACATTAACCGAGCAAATAATAACGAAATTGAACATTGCGTTTTAGATAAAAGAATTTCAGATGCTCCAATACCAAAAATATCTATACATCAGACAACTCAACATAAAACAACGGGTGGTATTTCAAATGAATTACTTAAAAAAATTGCAGAGAACGAAAAAGCTGGCCATCAAACACTTATACTTTTGAATCGAAGAGGTTATGCACCAATTTTTATGTGTAATTCTTGTGGTTGGATAGCAAAAGGCAATTGTTGTGATGCAACATTAGTGCTACATCAAAATGTTCAAAGATTAAAATGCCATCGATGCGAAAGTGTATGGGGAATACCTAAAACTTGTCCGGATTGTGGAAGTCATGACTTTACTTATAAAGGATTAGGAACACAGCAAGTTGAGGAATTATTAAGGGAAGAACTTCCTCATGCAAATATCGTTCGAATTGATCGAGACGCTGTATCTGGAAAAACAAGAAGAGAAGAGAGCACAACAAACATTAAAGATACAAAATCAAAAATATTTATTGGTACACAGTTATTAGCAAAAGGCCATGATTTTAGAAATGTAAGTTTAGTAATTGTTTTAAATATGGATTTTGGTTTGTTTGGTGCAGATATTCATATGCAAGAACAAACAGCACAATTAATAATACAAGTAGCTGGAAGAGCTGGTAGATCAGGAATAGAAAATAACGTTTATTTGCAAACAAGAGTATCAGATCATCCTCTCTTTAATTTAATTCAAACAGGCAGTTATCACAAAATTGCTAAAGAGCTACTAGTTGAGAGAAAAAAACTTAATTTGGCACCTTATATAAACCTTATGTATTTAAAAGCAGAAGATGCAAATCCATCAAGATTAAGAAAATTTCTCGTTGATGCCAAAAAAGAACTATCTCAAGAAGATCTTGAAATTTATGGTCCGTTTGATAGTCCTGTAACTAAAATTGGTTTTAAACATAGAATGTTTTGTATTATTCAAAGTTCGAAGAAGCAAAAGATGCTGGAAGTTTTGTCAAAATTTTCTAAAAATACTGAAAAATCAAAAAAGGAAATATCAACTTGGGTTATCGATATTGATCCTATCAATGCAGTCTAAAAATTTATTATTATTTGTCTGTATTTCTATGAATCTATTTTGACCAGATAAAGATAGTTTCAAGAAAAATTCTTCACCAAAATTAAAATTAGAAATTTTTTCAGGCCATTCTATAAAAAGGATTCCTTTAGAATTTTCATTGATTTCAATACCAAGCATCTCAAAATCATTTTGATTCTCTAATCTATATAAGTCAGAATGAAAAATGTCCTTATCAGCTATGTAATATTCTTCTAGAATGCTAAACGTTGGACTTTTAACTGCTCCCTTCCAGCCCATTGCCTTGAGAATAGCTCTCACCAATGTTGTTTTACCAGTTCCTAGTTCACCGTCAAGATAAAATATAGCTAAACCATTAAAACTAATTAAAAATTCAGCAATTTTTTCTCCTAACAATTCTGTCTTTGTAAGGTTGGAGATCTCTATTTTCATTAAAAAAAGCTTGGCGTTAAATTGACAAACTCTCTACCTTTTACCTCTCTTGTAAGGCAATCTACCACTTTTTGATAGTCTTCATTATTAGCAACAAAATCGACATCATTCACATCAAGCACTAACAAAGGTGTTTCAGAGTAGTTAAAGAAAAAATCAGTATAGGACTCACAAAGTCTTTCAAGATACTCAAGAGCTACATGATCTTCATATGATCTAGCTCTCTTATTAACTCTCTCAAGAACCCTCTCAGGGGTGGCTTGCAAATAGATTAGTAAGTCAGGCTTTGGATAAGTAGCATAAAATTTTGACTTCACTTCTTTAAAGATTTTAAATTCATCAGCTGTGAGATTAAGCTCGGCAAAAAGGTCTTCTTTTTGAAACATAAAATCAGCAACAACCCTTCTTTTAATTAAATCATCTGAAAAATACATATTAATTTGCTGAGATCTTTGCATGACAAAGTAAAGTTGTGAGGCAAATGCATAATTTTGCTTATCTTTATAAAATGATTTTAAAAAAGGGTTCTCATCTGACTCTTCCAAACAAAGTTCATGACCAAATTCCATAGCAATTTTTCTGGAAAGTGAAGTTTTACCGACACCAATCGGTCCCTCGATTGCAATGTAGTTAGGAATTTTGTTTTCTTGCATTTTTTTTCTTTCGAGTATTCAACAATCTTATCTTCTTATCATAGTTTGCTGTCTTAAATTCTGTCCACCAGTTAATTAATGGATCTAGGTCTTCTTCATTTATATTTCTTAATAATAAAAAGTCGTATGCAGCGCGAAATCTTAAACTTTTTGTGAAATTGACTGATTTTTTTCCAATTCTGTTAAAACGGACCTGATTCATCCAAACATCTTTAATAAAACTTGAGTATTTTTTGGGTATAGAAGTAATCATTTGTTGTTTTCTAACAGCCTCAGCAATAGATCTATAGAATCTTTTAAAATTTAGTTGCGTACTAATACTGGAATCTTCATAAATCTTTGGCCAAAGAAGAACAGCAAAAATAAACCCTACATTTAGTTTTTTATTTAATTTAAACCTCTTATCAGTTTCTTTAAATGCCCCTATGTAAAACTCGTTAAATTTCTGGTCCTTATCCAAGAAGTTTGGAAATAAGATATCAAAAACACCATGTGCTTTTAATTGAATAAATGACTGCTCAGCATGTCCTGTCATAAATAATTTGATAACTTCTTCGTAAAGTCTTGCAGGCGGCATTTCTAATAATTGATTCCCATGTTCTTTTATACCTTTGACTATTTCTTGATCAATTGTGAAATTTAATTTTGCTGCAAATCTTAACGCTCTTAGAATTCTTACCGGATCTTCAAGTATTCTTTCTCCTGAGTTGCCAATAAATTTAATTTTCTTGTCTTTAAGATCTTTAATGCCTTTTGTGTAGTCTATTATTTCATTTGAGAAAGGATCGTAATATATAGAATTAATGGTTAAATCTCTTCTTAATACATCTTCTTCTTGTGTACCCCAATTGTTATCTCTTACTATTCGACCCTTTTCATTTATTTCAATTGATTCTGTGGTCTTTGTCCCTCCAGCACGAAAAGTTGTTGCTTCGATTATTTCATCGGCAAAAGCTATATGAACAAGCTTAAACCTTCTGCCGATTATTCTGGAATTTCTGAAAATTTTTCTTATTTCTTCGGGTTCACAGTTTGTAACTATATCAAAGTCCTTTGGCTTAAGTCCTTTTATCATATCTCTGATACCGCCACCGACTATATAAGCTTGAAACCCAGACTTTTGTAATCTTGAAATTATATTCAAAGCGTTATTAGAAATTGAATTATGATTAATGCCAAATCTTTTGTCGTTGTATATATCGGGAGTCACTTCAATAATCAGCTTTTAGCATTTTGTACTGATCAATAGAAAGTCTTGGACTTTTTTCTTGAACAATTTTAGATGATGCATAATTTCCAAATTTGCATGCATTTAAAAAACTATCCTCTTCAATAATTTTATTTAAAGCCGCACCAGCAAAAATGTCTCCAGCACCATTAGAATCAATGGCTTGTACATTTTTTGCTTTAATTTCTGCATAAGAACCATTTTCCACTACATAAGAAGATTCAGCCCCATTAGTAACAACGAAATTTACTGCAATTGAGCCCAAATCTTTTACAAAATTGTCTCCTACCAGAGATGTCGCCTCTTCCTTATTGCAAAAAAGGTAGTCAGCTTTTCTAACTTTAAAAACCTCTTTAAATCTATCTTTAAACGTATGAACAACACCAGGATCTGAAAGGCTTAGAGCAAATTTAGTTTTCTTATCTGTTTCTTTGAGAATTTTAAGGAAAGCAGAAAAGTTTTCACCAGATGTAAACTGATAGCCCTCAGAAAATATTATTTTTGAGTTATTAGACACTTCAATAAAATCTGGATTAAATACTAATTTTTCGGAAGCACCAAGATAAGTTCCCATCGTTCTCTCACTACTAGGTGTTATAAACACAAGACATCTACCTGTACGTACTTCTTCGTGATAAAAAGTATTGATGGAGGCAATACCATTATCTCTGAGATTATCTTCATACAACTTACCTCTTTCATCATTTGCTAGTTGACAAATGTGAGCACAATTTGATCCAAAGTTAGAAGTTGCAGCAAGACTGTTTGTAGTTGAGCCACCACACACAACGTCAGGCGCAAGACCTGATGGTAATCCTGAGAGAATATCTTCCTGATCTTGATAGGAAATTGACTTAAACTGATTAAAAAAAAGATCTGTAGAATCAACAAAGCTCTTTTCAACATAAAATGTTTCATCTACAAGAGCATTGCCGACACCCAAAATATCAAATTTCATCTTTAATTTCTTTAAGCGATTCTTTCGCAAGTTTTGCAGCTTTTAACATCTTACCTTCGTCATGCAAGGTCGATATAAAACAACTTTCATATGCTGAAGGTGGTAAATAGATATTCCTTTCAAGCATTTTTCTAAAAAATTTCGAAAATAGTTCTATATCTGTCTTTTGAACATCATCAAAATTTTGAGGCAATGAATTTGAAAAGAAAAAACCAAACATTCCACCCCTCACATTGAACGAGAAAGGTATATTTATCTCATCTGCATATTTTTTAATTGGATTTAAGAATTTTTTTGCATTCTCTTCCATCGAGGTATAAATTTCTGTATTCGCCAACTGTTTTAACAAAGCTGTTCCAGCACTTACAGCAATTGGGTTGCCTGATAATGTTCCAGCCTGATAAACCGGACCATCTGGAGATATGTTATTCATTATTTCAGCTCTACCCCCGTAAACACCTACGGGTAAACCACCACCAACAATTTTGCCTAGAGCAGTAAGATCTGGAGTTACTCCCAATAACTCTTGCACGCCACCTCTTGCCACTCTAAAACCAGTCATAACCTCATCAAATATTAAAATTGTTTTATTCTTAGTACATAAATTTCTTAATTCTTTAAGGAAATTTATATTAGGCTCAATAAAACCCATATTTCCTGCAATTGGTTCAATAATTACCGCAGCTATGTCGTCGCCGTATTCTTTAAATGCTGCGTCTAAAGCTGAAATATCATTGTAAGGAAGTGATATTGTTAGTTGTGATAATTCTTCAGGTATTCCAGGTGAATCAGGAACACCTAAAGTTGCCAAACCTGAACCAGCTTTCACAAGTAAAGAATCTACATGCCCGTGATAACAACCAATAAATTTAATTATTTTCTTTTTGTTGGTGGTGCCTCTAGCTAGCCTTACACAACTCATTGTTGCTTCCGTTCCAGAATTGACCATTCTCAGCTTCTCAATACTTGGCAAATACGATTTAATAATTTTTGCAATCTCTAATTCATTTTTTGTTGGTGCTCCAAAACTAATTCCTTTGCTTGCCTGATTTTTTATAGCACTGACTATATGTTTATTGGAGTGTCCAAGAACCATTGGCCCCCATGAGCCTACGAAGTCTAGATATTTGTTTCCATCTTCATCATATATGTAACATTCTCTAGATTTTTTAAAAAATATAGGTGTACCACCTACACTTTTAAAAGCTCTCACCGGGGAATTTACTCCCCCAGCTATATGATGTTTAGATTTTGCAAATAAATCTTGTGATTTTTTAGTTTTCATAAAGACGTTGTTGATAATCTTTGACCCCAAAGACCTTATTTATCACTTTTATAATGATAGTTTTATATGACTAATTAAGCTAATCCCAACACTTGAGCAAATAAATTTAAGTTTTGAGATAGTCATTCAAAACTTTATTCCCAAAGGACTCAACTCTGTTCCAATCTGTAAATTCGTAAATTCCTTTTGGATCCGTTGGACCTTTAGACATCCACATAATGAACCTAATCATGTGCTTGTCAAAAAAATGATATTTTGGATAAGAAATTTTTCCTGCAAAAACATCTGTAAAAGTTGGTTTCCAAGACACCTTTTTTAAGAATTTTATAAGGTATGGATTAGTTTTAGGAGTATTTTTTTCGTCTTTTCTGGCAACAGCATTTACATTAAAAAATGCTGTTTGCTTTTTATTTAGTACTTCTAAGTTTTTATTAATAAATTTAAATAAATTAGGTTTATGTTTACCGTACCTAATGCTTGCGCCAATTATAATAAAATCAAAATTCTCAAGCTCCAAAGAATCAGCTTCCTCAATACTGGATAGACTTACCATGGACGCATGCTGTAAGATATCGGTAATTTTTTTACAGATTTTCGCAGTATGACCGTCTGTACTAGAGAAAATAATTGCAGTTTTTTTCATATCGATAAGAATTATAAGTCATTAATTATTTTTGATAGAATAAGATTCCTATATATGGATATACAAATTAAAAAAGCAGCACCTTTTGAGCTTTCAGAAAGTGCAATTACCAAAATTTCCTCACTGAAAGAATCAGAGGGCGATAAATTATTTAGGGTTTATGTTACTGGTGGCGGATGTTCTGGTTTCCAATATGGATTTAAATTCGATGAATTTGATCAAGATGAAGATGCTAAGCTTGATTTTGATAAAGGAGTTCAAGTCGTTCTTGACCATATGTCCTATCCTTATATTCTTGGTTCAAAAATTGATTATGTTGAGAATCTTATGGGTTCAAAGTTTACCGTTGAGAATCCAAATGCATCCTCAACATGTGGATGTGGCGCATCCTTTTCTATCTAAATAAAACAGCTCTTTCTTTGAAAGCTAAATATGCAAATGCAGCTGATTCCACGTATTTAGACGATATTAAACTATCAATTGTACTGATTTCAGTTTTGATCATCTCTTTAATTCTTTTCATAAGATATTTATTCTCTGTGCCACCTCCGTGAAAAATAACTTTTGCAGGAGCACCACAAAAATTAAAATATTCTTCAATTTTCCTTACAGTAAGTTCAACAAAGGTGCATAAAACATCCTCAGGATTTTTTTCTGCAAGAAATTTTTTATATGTTTCCATTAAGTTTAAGTAGAGACTAAGATCATCGGCACGTGGATATGTAAGAAAATCAATTTCATGTAAAAGCTTTTCTAATAAAATATTATCCACATTACCTTTTGATGCCATTAATCCATCTGAATCAAATTTACCTAAATTAAAATTTCTCATGGTTGCATCTAATAGGCAGTTACCTGGACCAATATCAGATGAATGTACGATTTCTTCATCCTTTAAATGGGTTCCATTACATATACCGCCTATATTAAGCACTAATTGTTCTGTGCCTTTCTGTGATAATAAGTATTGATGAAAGTGCGGAATGAGTGGAGCTCCCTTGCCCCCTTTTGCAATATCAAAATTTCTGAAATCTGAATATACTGGGATTTTTGTTTCTTTGGCTATTGTTTCAGGTGAACCAGCTTGCAAACTAAAGTCATCGTTATGTGAAATTGTTTGACCAGGGAAAGCTATCGCTACGACATTATCTCTTCTTATCTCAATAAGCTTATTAACGAGTTCTATGCTTTTATTAGTAATTTCCTTGTCTATGTAGGCTTGATCTTGCGATGTTTGATATCCATCAGAAAAGTTTAAAGTATCACAGGCTAAGACATTGAGGCCATTTTCAAAGGAGACTAAGCAGCCATCCAGACTATCGCGACTGGTGCCAGACATAAGACCTACATATAGGTTTTTCATTGAATACTTGAGATGTTTGAAATAATCTCTGTTCTCTCTTGTACAAGTTTATCGAAGTATTTTTTATTATAAGAATTTATTGATTGAGCGTTTGGTGGTTCAACCTTAACAGGATCAGTATGCTTACCATTTATATGAAATTCGTAATGCAAATGCGGTCCTGTTGCTAGTCCAGTTGAACCTACATATCCAATGGTTTGGCCTTGAGTTACTTTAGCCCCCTTTTTTATCCCATTTGCAAACCCGTTTAGGTGTGCATATCGAGTCATATATTTATTGAAATGCATGATATCAATGTAATTACCGTAGGAGTTTGAATATTGCGCATTTTTAATAACACCATCTCCTGTTGCCTTAACAGCAGTACCAGTCTTTGCGGCATAGTCTGTTCCTTTATGTGCTCTTATTGTATTTAGAATCGGGTGTTTTCTATTAGGGTTATAGTGAGAACTTATACGAGCGAATTCTATAGGTGTTCTTAAAAAAGCTTTCCGAACATTATTGCTATCTGTAGTGTAGTAGTCTTTTCTGCCTCTTTGGGTAAAACGTATCACAGTTATTTTTGTTCCTTTGTTGGTGAATTCTGCAGCTAATATGTCTCCATTTGAAACAAGCCTTCCATTGGAAAAAATATCTTCATACAGAATTTTCACTTTATCACCATTTCTAATATCAAAGGCATAGTCGATGTCCCAACCAAATATATAAATGAGATCTCCTAAAACTGATTCTGGTACATTTGCTTTTTTCCCTGAAGAATAGAGTGAATCTGCTATAACAAACTCTCTGAATTGGGCAATTCTTTCTAAATTATCTCGTTTTTTTTCGAAACTATAACCATTATCCTCAATTTTCAATACGTCTAAGTAGAAATTTTCATCAAACCTTTTTACGAATAAGCCTTCCTTATTTGAAGTAATATAAAGTTCATCATTGACACGTAAATTTATGAATTTTTTTAATTTACGATCTTTCGCAATCTCATTTATGGTTACAGGACTAATACCAAAATCTACTAAAGTGGAGTAAAAAGTATCTCCGGATTTAATTTTTATTTTAGTTTCTTTAGGAATATTAAGATCATCAGTAACAGGGTCCAATGATATTTTTTCAACTGTCAGTTCAGGATCGGTAATAAAATTTCTGTTTTCAGAATCAGCTGCAATTAAAAATATAAAAATTGATGGCACCAATAATATGGCAAGAATTAATTTTAAATGAGAGCCTGTGTACATGTTCTGATATTATATATAAAGCTTTATGGATCCAAAAAACCAAATTGAAATTATAAAACAAGGAATCGATGAGATCATCGGTGAGAGTGATTTAATAGAGAAACTTAAGCAGGGAAAAAAGCTTACAGTTAAAGTTGGTTTTGACCCAACCGCGCCTGATTTACACCTTGGTCATACGGTTGTTCTGAGAAAAATGAGGCAATTTCAAGATTTAGGCCACAAAGTAATTTTCCTGATTGGTGATTTCACAGGAAAAATTGGTGATCCCAGTGGCAAGAATAAAACTAGACCCCCTTTAACCGATGAAGAAATAAAAGAAAACGCTACTACCTATGCTGAGCAGGTGTTTAAGGTACTTGATGAAGATAAAACCATAGTTGATTTCAACTCAAGGTGGGGCGATCAGATGACAGCTGCAGATATGATAAAGCTGTCAGCGCAATCGACTGTCGCCAGGATGATTGAGAGAGATGATTTTTCCAAAAGATATAAAAATAATCTGCCAATTTCTATTCATGAATTTTTATATCCATTAATGCAAGGCCAAGATTCAGTTGAGCTTGAGGCAGATATTGAATTAGGCGGAACTGACCAAAAGTTTAATCTTTTAGTTGGTCGAGATCTGCAAAAAAACCAAGGTATGTCTCCTCAAACAATTATTACTTTGCCATTACTGGAAGGACTAGATGGCGTAAAAAAAATGTCAAAGTCCGAGAACAACTATATTGGAATTACCGAAGATGCTGATCAAATATTTGGGAAAACTATGTCAATTCCAGATGAGATAATGTTCAAATGGTTTGATTTATTAAGCTTATTACCAGCAAATGAGCTAAAACGAATAAAAAAATCAGTTGATGAGGGTGGTAATCCGAGAGATGCAAAAATTGTATTAGCGGTCGAACTAACTGAGAGATTTACCTCTAAAAAAGAGGCGGAAAATGCTAAAGAAAATTTTTTTAAAAAATTTGCTAAAAACGAATTGCCCAGTGATATCGAGGAAAAAACTCTAAAGCATAAGGGAAATTATCCTTTACCTAATCTTCTTAAAGATATTGGCTTTGCCTCAAGCACTTCTGAAGCTTTACGTCTTCTAAGCCAAGGAGCGGTGAAAATTGACCAAATAAAAGTAGATTCAAAAGATCTGCATATTGAACTTAATACAAAAAAACTTATCCAAGTTGGCAAGAAAAAAATTATATATATCACGATTCAGGGGAGCTAAATATGAGTGAAAAAGAATATGACTTATTAGTCTTTGGCGCGACCAGTTTTACAGGAAAATTAGTAGTGGAGTATTTAAATGAAAATTATTCTGATCTCAAATGGGCTATAGCAGCCAGAAATCAGGAAAAAATTGATGCGGTTAAAGATGAACTTTCATGTGATGTTCCAAGCATCTTATTGGATTCAACTAAGATAGAGGATATTGAAAACGCTCTGAGCGTTACGAATTTAATTTTAACTACAGTTGGTCCATATCAACTTTACGGAAACGACATTCTGGCTATGTGCGCTAAACATGGTGTTGATTACGTGGATTTATCTGGAGAGCCAGGTTGGATGTTTGAAATGCAACAACATTTAGCTACTGCCAAAGAGTCAGGTGCTCGGATAGTACATAGTTGTGGTTTTGATTCTATACCCTCAGATTTAGGTGTCCTCATGCTCCAAAAAATTGCAAAAGAAAGGTTCGGCAAACCAGTCGAGCAAGTTAAATGCAGGGTACGAACAATGAAAGGAGAATTTTCTGGTGGTACAGCTGCATCATTGAGGGCAACACTTGGAAAATTGAAAACCAATCCTGACTTCTTTAACGTTTTAATTAATCCATTTTGCTTATGCGAAGGTTTTAAAGGACCTGAGCAAGTTAGAGATAATAAACCATATCACGATGAAATCACTAACGAGTGGGTTGCTCCATTTTTTATGGCTGCTATCAATACGAAAAACGTTCATAGATCGAATGCGATGATGGGACATCCTTATGGAGAAAATTTTCTCTATGATGAGATGTTTTCCTGTGGACCAGGAGAAGCTGGACAAAAAAAAGCAGAGCTAATTTCAGCTTATAACCCACTACTTGGTGATAACGTTCCAAAACCTGGCGAAGGTCCTTCAAAAGAATCTAGAGATTCTGGGAGCTACGATATGTTATTTACCGGAGTAGCTGATGGGGAGATAAAGATTAATGTCTCTGTTAAAGGTGAAGGGGATCCTGGTTATTCCTCTACTTCGAAAATGATTGCTGAAAGTGCTTTATGTCTGTTATTTGATTGTCCTGAATTAGCTGGTGGTATTTATACAACCGCACCAGCCATGGGTCAAAAATTAATTGACCGGCTTGAAGAAAAAGACGTGATGTATTTTTCTGAAGAATGATATATAGACTTACATGTCAAAAAACCTATAATAATTTGTTCTTTGGGTCTGTAGCTCAGTTGGTTAGAGCGCACCCCTGATAAGGGTGAGGTCGCCGGTTCAAATCCAGCCAGACCCACCATTTAGGATAAATATGAAAAAATTTTTCTTAATTTTTATTAGTTTGCTGAGTTTTTTAGTCTCTCCACATGATGGTTGGAAAGCAACCAAATTATCCGAAGCAAGTGCTCACACTCCTTCAGTTCTTCCAGATAGGGTTGTGCTTACATGGAACGATAATACGGCAACGACCCAGTCAGTTTCTTGGCGAACTGATACTTCTGTGTTGGGTGGCTTTGCCCAAATTGGTGTTGCAAACGCAAGTGGTAGATCTATGCAAATAAAAGAATTTAAAGCTACCACAACACCTTTTAGGAGTGATATTAACGATGCGCACTATCATAATGTTACTTTCACTAATCTTGAGCCAAATACTATCTACGCTTACCGAGTGGGTGATGGTGAAAACTGGACAGAATACTACCACTTTAAAACTGCAAGCTTAAAACCCGAACCATTTAGTTTTATTTACTTTGGAGATGCTCAAAATGAAGTAAAAACCCATTGGTCTAGAGTCTTCAGGGAGGCATTCCGTGACGCTCCCAGAGCAGCATTTACACTGCATGCTGGCGATCTAGTCGATGAGCATTATATGGATGCTCAGTGGGGCGAATGGCACCAAGCTCCTGACTGGGTTAATGGCACAATACCTGTGATAGCAACACCAGGTAATCACGAATATTTAGATGACTCCCAACGCAAACGAATATGGACAACCAAAGGTGGCGATGAAGTAAAAATAGATGTTGATGAGTATACATTACATGCTCCGGGCGTATTCAAATTACTTATAGAAGACGAATTTGAGCAAAGTGGTTCTTTATTAGTGCAGGAAAATGGTCAGATACAGTCGATCGATACTGGCATCGAGACAATTACTGGCTTTTCTCAAGCTGAATTAAAAGGCAAGGTAATTTTAGGAGGAGGAGCACCTCTTTACGATCGCCTTCAAAATCCAACTGGAGTTCCAATTTTAAGTACACATTGGCGCCCACAATTTTCTTTCCCTATTCAAGACGTGCCCAAAGAAAGTTTAAAAGAAACGGTCTACTTTATTGATTACCAAGGTGTTAGATTTATCTCTTTAGATTCTAATACTGAGCTGGAAGCACAAGTTCCGTGGCTGGAGAAAACTTTGGAACAAAATCCAAACCGATGGACAATTCTTACGTTTCATCATCCGATGTATTCGCCTGCTTCTGATCGAGATAATATAGAGCAAAGAGACCTTTGGAAGCCGTTATTTGATAAGTATAAAGTCGACTTAATCCTGAGTGGTCATGACCACACTTATTCCAGAACTGGCCTTGTTGATACCAAAAATTTAAAGAATGTGCCAACCGGTTATCAGCAAGCTTATGATCCAGAGATTGGCACGGTCAATGTTGTCTCAGTCAGTGGTCCAAAGATGTATGAAATTACCAAAGGGCAGTACGCTAAAACATTTGGTGAAAATAAACAGTTATATCAAATCATCGATATTGATGGCGATAATCTTCGCTTCAGAGCTTTTACAGCAACCGGCGATTTACATGATGAGTTTCAACTCCAGAAAAGAGCTGATAAACCCAATTTATTAATCGAAAAATAGATTTCTGCTTTAAACCTTACTATTATCTTAATTAGTGCAAAGGGGAGGTTTTGCCTGAGATCTGAAAAGGAACCCTTTGAACCTGAACCATATAGTGATGGCGGAGGAATTGCATGAAAAACATCATAAATTATCTATATATTTTCGTAATTTTGTTTGCATCTGAATTAATTTTTTCAGATGAATTAGAAGAAGTAATAGTTGTGGCTGACTATCGCCAAACCGACTTAAGCAAAGAGGATTCAAGCGTATTCATACTTGATCAGGATGATATAAAAAGTGAACCAATCAAGCATTTTGAAAATCTTTCATACCTTATACCTAATCTTAATTTTGCTGCGAGTGATTCTAGAGCAAGGTATTTTCAAATAAGAGGTATTGGCGAGCGGTCAGGGTATCTAGGAACTCCAAATTCATCGGTGGCATTCTTAATTGATGATGTAGATTATTCTGGACAAGGTGGCATAGCAACCACTTTTGATGTTGAACAGATTGAGGTCTATAGAGGTCCTCAAGGAGCTCGGATCGGCGCCAATGCTCTAGCTGGTTTAATTTACATAAAAACCAAAGAACCCACCAAAGAATTTGAGGGTACATCTGAGATTACATACGGCGATTACAATACTTTAAGTTCTGGTCTTGCTTTTGGAGGGCCAGCCAATGATAGTGGCAATATTAGGTTTAGAGTTGCTGTAAGGAAAGATGATACTGATGGTTTTCGTGAGAATCTATATTTGAATAGATCTGATACTTCTAGAAAGGATGAAACTACGCTACGACTTAAACTCGATTTTGATTTAGACAGAGACTTGACCGCTAAAGTTTTATTAAGTCAGGTTGATATGGATGATCCTGCTGATATTTGGACCATAGATGGTTCATTGAATACGCTATCAGATAGACCAGGTATGGATGCTCAGAAAACTGATACACTGGGCCTTAAATTTTTCAAAAAAAATAAATATTCAGAATTTCAAAGCTTAACAAGCACTACTGATACAGATGTGGTTTTTAGTTATGATGCGGATTGGGGTAATGTTGATTCTCATGCACCCTATACGTACGATTATTTTTCTCAAACTTTACGTAATCGTAAATCCTTTGGACAAGAGTTTAGACTGGTATCAAATGAAAACTTCGAGGCTGAAAGATTCCCTTTTTCATGGGTAATGGGTCTTTCTTACCTAAAACTCGATGAAACAAATGATCGCCAAGATGATGGCTTGTACGGAGATCCTTTGGATCCTTTCAGTCCTTATGCAAGCCTTACTATTTCCTCGAGCGATTATTCTTCAGAGAATACTGCTTTATTTGGCAATCTCGAATATGACTTCACGGCATTTACTAAAATCTCCTTAGGTCTTCGTTGGGAAGACTGGTCAGCCAAATATTCAGACTCAGAAAATGAGAGATTTAAACCATCTAACAATATGGTCGGCGGCAAAGCATCTCTAATTCATAATTTTGATGGCGATAAAAATCTATTCATTAATTTTGCCAAAGGCTATAAGCAAGGTGGTTTTAATGTTGGCTTAGGTTTAATAGAGGGCACAACTACTGAAGATTTGGAATACGATCCAGAATTTTTAACTAATTACGAAATTGGTGTAGACTTGCCAATCAATACAAATACTGATTTAAGATTAAATGCGTTTTATTCTGATCGAGAAGATCAACAAGTTCTGATATCGACACAAGTAGATCCTAATGATCCAAATACGTTTGTTTACCTTACTCAAAATGCTGCCGAGGGCTTAAATTACGGATTAGAGTTAAACCTTAATACTATTTTCTCAGAAAATTTAAGCGCCTTTGTAAATTTAGGTTTACTCAAAACAGAGATCAAAAACTGGGAATCAAGACCAGATCTTGAAGGAAGAGCACAAGCTCATGCACCAAAAAATTCTTATTCCTTAGGATTGAATTACCTGCCCTTTAATAATGCTTATTTAAATATAAATTTCACTGGAAAGAGCGGTTTTTATTACTCAGACTCACACAATAACAAATCCGATTCATATTTATTGACCAATGCAAACTTTGGTTATGAGGTAAATGATTGGACCTTTGAGATTTGGGTAAGAAATCTCTTTGATGAATATTATGCAACCCGAGGATTTTACTTTGGAAATGAGGCACCAGATTTTGTTGATACCTTGTATGAAAGACATGGTGACCCAAGACATCTTGGTTTATCAATAAGATATGATTTTTGATTTTCTTCAAACAAACTGGTTTGAAATAGTCGCAGCACTCCTTGCAATTACCTATTTGCTGTTAGCAATGTTGCAAGATATAAGGTGTTGGATAGCATGGATTATTAGTTCTTTAATGTATTTATTTGTAATGTATTCAGCAAGTCTATACATGGAGGCTCTACTTCAGATTTTTTATATTTTTATTGGTTTTTACGGTCTGTACCAATGGACATATAAGTCTGATTTAAATGATTCTTTAAAAATTACAGCTTGGAGTGTCAAAAATCATTTAATGGTAATTGGAATTTTAATTTTTCTGACTTTTGTGTCTGGGTATATTTTGACAATTTATACTACTGCTGCATCACCCTTTGTAGATGCTTTTACAACTTGGGGAGCAATAGCAGCTTCCTATCTTGTTGCTAAAAAAGTTCTAGAGAATTGGTTCTACTGGTTTGTTATAGACTTCGTCTCAGTTTTTCTTTTTATATCACGCGAGTTGTACCCAACTGCATTCCTCTTTGTAGTTTATTTAGTGCTTATAGTATTTGGGTACAGTGCTTGGAGGAAAAGTTGGCAACACGCAGATGAACAAAATTAAAATATCAGAAACTATCAGTGAAACACCTTATTCTCGGGTTTCATATTGTTATTTAAATGGTGAAAAAGCAGTATTAAAAACTAAAAAAGAAGCAATTATTACCAATTCCATTTCGACAGAGATAGAAATTCATCAATTTCTTAACAAATATAGTCTATGTCCAGAAATTCTTGAATTCGATCTGCAAAACAATCATATTGTTTATGAAAATATACAATTTTCAGTTGAAAATTCTAAGTACTGCCAAGTTTTTTTAAAAATATTTGGCGAGACCGTAAGAAAACTACATGCATTAAATTATAAAAACCAACACATAAGTTCGTTTGACAACAAGATTGAAAACTATAGAAATATCTTGAGTTCAAACTCAACAAGTGAAATTCAAAAAGGCTTCGCATTGTTCGATAAGCTGTATAAAAACCCTTCAAAGTTAGTGTTTTGTCATAATGATCTCAATCCAATGAATATTTTTCTTGATAAAAAAATGCAATTTATTGATTGGGAGTATTCTGGGTTAAATATGCCTATATATGAAATTGCATCGATAAAAAAATCATTCAATTTCTCTTCAGACCAATTCAAAATTTTTCTGAAAGCTTATGGTCAAGATTTTAACCTTAATGACATTAACGAATTTGAAATACTTGTTGGATGCATAGAAAAGATTTGGCAGAAAGTAACTGATATGCAAAAAAATATCTATTAATCATATTTTAAATGTGAATATATGTATTTACGCTAAACAAATTGATTATTTCTCTTTAAATTTAATTAAAAAGAATTTCATTTTTATTGACTATCAAATTTAAGTAACTTGAATTTTTGGTTGCAATATCTCTCAATAGTTTTAAATTAAAATGATGAAAAACTTATATGTATTTTTACTCTTTATCTCTATGAGCATGTTTGCTGGAATGTCAGAAAAACCGGATCAATGGTATGTTGTGACCGATAGGGTAATGGGAGGTTCATCAAATCTAGAAGCAGATTACAAAGATGGCACCTTTATAATGACCGGAAATGTTGTCAAAAAAGATGGTGGTTTTGTCAGATTAGCTCACAGACCAGAACAAATAAGTAAAAATGCGAAAGGTATAAAATTCAAAGCAAGGGGCAATAATGAAACCTACGAAGTGCACCTGACCTTAAAAGGAGTGAAAATGCCCCCGTGGTCTTATTTGAGCTCCACCTTTAATGTAAGTGAAAATTGGCAAGAATTCGAAATAAGCTTTGCCGAGTTCAAAAAAAATGGATACATGATGGCAGCAATGAAACCGCAAAATATCCGAGATATAAGTATTGCTGGCTATGGTAGAGATTTTGATGTTAACCTTCAGTTTAAAGACGTAACTGTCTTTTGAACTAGCTTTTACAGATCTTAAAAGTAATAATAATCCTTGTGAGAGAGCTTAAATTACTAGTACTCTTATCCGCACTTTTTGTAAGTGTGAGCACTCTTCACTCCGAAGAAATTGAAGAGGTAGTAGTCACTGGCTCTTTATTGAAAGATCCTGAATTAGATGCCTCTCCGGTTGAACAAATATCCTCTGAAGATTTTGATAAATTTAACATCAATAATATTGCTGAGATTAGTAAATTTTTAAATAGTTCATCAGGCTCACGCTTTCAAACAAACGCACTTGAAGGAGTAGATCAAGGTATGGCCTCCATTACTTTGCGTGGCTTAAACCAAGCATCAACTTTATTACTTATTAATTCAAAAAGGCATACTTTTGCTGGTACTCCATCCAATGATGGAGAGGGTTATATTGATGCAAATATAATTCCTGAAATTGCTTTTCAGAATATTGAAATTTTAAAAGAAGGTGCGACAACTGCATATGGCTCCGACGCAGTAGCTGGGGTGGTAAATTTTCTAACTTTTAAAGAATTTGATGGGTTCAAAATTAGATTTGGAGATCAAACTGCTGAAAATAATAATAACAAAGAAACAAACTTCGGTCTGTTATTTGGCACGGAGCTATTGGGCCTCAATGCTGTCTTTGGGTTTAATCAATTAGATCGTGCACCTTTTTCAGCTTCTGAAATGCCCAGAATTGCAGAATTGGCTATTAGTGGTTTGGGCAACACTTTTATTATGACTGCTGACGATAACGTAAATGATGGTTTATATGCTGGTGAATATACATCTGGTCAGGTTGTTCCTGATCCTAACTGTGAGCAGAATGGCGGTATATTAGCTGGGTTTTGTAGGTTTAGATACGGTACGCGATTTAATCTTTACAACGATGAAAACCATAATAAGATTTATTTGTCATTATCTAATAATAATCATGATCTGACTCTTCTAACTTCAAGCGTTCAAGTAAATGACAACCCACAATCACCTTCTTATCCAGCTTTACCTTTTTTATCTAGGGAAATAAACCCGGGAGAAGGTGGCAGTCCATTTAATGTGCCAGTTAGATGGCTGGGAAGGCCATTGGGTGCACAGTATCCCTCACCACTATCCCCAAAAGATATCAGCCAGTATCACCTTAGCTATAGTTATTACTTAGCTCTAGATAGTTTTGACATTGATGTGTCTCTAACAACTAGTAAACATAAAAATAAGCATAATAGACCAGATATTATCGATTCTCGCTTTCAACAAGCTTTGCTTGGCAATGGAGGGGAGAATGGAGATCTAACCTGGAACATTTTTGATCATACACAGAACCCAACAGAACTTATAGATTTTGTTAGAGGTGCTGAAATTTCAACCAAAGATGGTGGGCTTACAACTATTGATACCATTGCAAGATCTTCAGTAGAAAATTTTAATTATGCTTTTGGGATTCAGTTAAATCATGAAACACTTGATATTGAATACAATGATTTAGCAAGAGCAGAATTTGATAGTGATGGGAAAATTACTAGAACAGCAGATTTATTTTTTCTTGGCGGTGGTCAGAATGTTGATGAAAGCAGAAATAAATATGGTCTATTTTTTGAGGGCGAACAAGAATTTTTTGAGAGACTTGGATTGACCGTTGCTGCTCGTTATGAAAAGGTAGATAATTTTTCATCGTTAGATCCAAAAATTTCTCTGAGGTTTAATCCATCGGATCAAATAACTTTAAGAATCTCACGAGGGACGTCCTTCACCATGCCCTCTATGGGGCAAATGTTCTCAAGTGATATAAACCTTGGAAGTGTAAGAGACCTTGATAATAATATTTTTGTTCGACAAGCAAGAATAGGTAATCCTGACTTAAAACCAGCTACCTCTACTAATTCAAATTTTGGCTTTATTTATGATTCTGACATCAATCGATTTTCTTTGGATTATTGGAAAATTGATTACCGAGACAGAATTGAAGCAGAAAGTTCTCAAGCTATATTAGATCTTGACCCACAAGGTCCAAGCATTACAAGAAATGAGAATGGTGATCTAATTGCAGTGACTACAACTTATTTTAATGAGGAAAATACATTAATATCAGGCATTGATTTAAGCTATGAACATTATTTTGATTTTAATGATAATGGCCAGTTGGAATTTGCTTTAAAAGGAACTTCTTTTTTTGAATTTTTAACACCCGATCAAAATGCAGACGTTTCAGAATCCATACTTGTGAATAGAATTGGAAAATTTAATTTTGATACGCATACACACTCGCTTCCAAGAAATAGAATAAATACATTTTTAACTTGGAAATACCAAGAATATGAAACTGGTTTGAATGCTAGGTATGTCAGTAGTTATGAAAATAATCGAACTATTCCGGAGAGTGCCACTAGTCTTGGGTATAGAAGCAAAGTTGACTCATTCCTCGTTTTTGACCTCTCATTTGAGTTGCCAATCGGTGTGCTTTTCAATAACGTCAGTCTGGATGGGAAGTTTGCTCTCATAAATATTTTTGATGAAGATCCTCCACTGTTATATGATGCTCCAGACTTTAGTTTCGATACAAGAGTGCATGATCCAAGAGGCAGGATGCTTAACATTCAATTTGAACTTGGGTTAATGAATTAAAAATATATCTTCTATAGATAAGCATTTAAAAGATAAGTAACATATCAGAATGATAAAAACTCAATTACGTTCAGATCAGGCTGCTATGAGTTTATCTATTGCATGTTTGTTACATTGTTTTTTTGCTCCTTCAGTTTTAATTCTGGGTTCTGGATACTTTGCATTTAACCTTGGAGACGAATTAATACATAAAATTATTGTCATTCTTGCTATTCCCTTTAGTTTTTTGGCTCTTTATTTTGGGTATAGAAACCATAAGAGCACTGCTTTTATTGCTCCAGCAATTTTTGGATTATTATTACTAATTATTGCGGTCACTTTTGGGGAAAGTGTGTGGGGAGAATCTGGAGAAAGAGGGCTGACATTAATTGGTTCACTTCTTCTTACATTTGCGCACCTCAGAAATTTTCAGACATGTAAGGCTTTAAGTTAAGAAGCATTTAAAAAAAATAGTTTAAAATTAAGAAATGAAAAAATACATCCTGTTTTTAGTTTTAATGAGTTCCGCTTTGATTTCAGAGCAAAAAGAACATCAATCATTGATGGCAACATTGTTTGTTCAAAATTCAGCTGAATCCTATACCAATTCAATGAGCATTTATAAGGCAGCAGAAGATCAATTAGAAAAAGTAGTTGAAAATACCAAAGTTTCAGCTGCAATTGAACAGACTAAAGGGTTTGCAGGCAAACCACCAGCAGTAATTTTAGATGTAGATCAGACCGTGCTAGATAATATTGCTTATCAAGCAAGACTAATTGAAACTAATACTTATTATCCTGTCGGATGGAAGGAATGGTGTGAGGAAGAACAAGCCGATTACATGCCTGGTGTAGAATCATTTCTCAATAAAGCAGCTGATCTTGGTGTGGAAGTATTTTTCATTACCAACAGAGATGTAAACGTCGAAGTCGCAACTAAAAATAATTTAGAGAAATTAGGTTTTAAATTTACTGAAAATTTAGATCAGCTTCTTATGAAGAATGAAAAGCCAAACTGGGGCTCAAACAAAAACTCAAGAAGAAGTTTAGTAGCTGAAAACTACAGAATTGTGATGATGATTGGCGATAATTTAGGTGATTTTGTGGATGGTTCCGATAATAAGGCCACAGCTGAAATAAGATTGAATGCAGCAAAAAAATATTCTCATATGTGGGGAACTCACTGGTTTATGCTGGCAAATCCAACTTATGGTGACTGGGAAAATACCATTATTGATTTCAAATACGAGATTCCAAGATCAGAGCAACTTAAAATTAAGCTGAATACATTAGATTCCCTTAGAAATTAAATTGATTTTGGAAAGAAAAATTTATGTTGTCGGTATCTAAAAATACAATTTATTCAGGAATTTTCTTTTTTTTCGTTTTACTTTCAATATTCGTTTTACGACCATTCAGAAACACTATTGCAGCAGATATTGGCACTGCAGATTTGACTCTTTTTCTTTTTATTGTGGTTTTGGTCATGCTTTTAGTAAATCCCATATATTCTTTCATTGTTTCTAAAAGTTCTCAAAAAAGACTTGTACCTTACATCTATGGTTTTTTTATCATTAACCTATTAAGTTTTTTAGCCTTAAATACCTATTTGCCAGAAAGCTTCACAGTTAAAGCTACATTTTATGTTTGGTACAATATTTTTAATTTCTTTTTAGTTGCAATTTTTTGGGCTATGACAGTCAATTCCTTTAATATTGACGGCGGCAAAAAATTCTTTGGAGTCATAAGTGCATGTGGTTCTGTGGGGGCATCTTGTGGTGGATTTCTAGTTGATTCATATTTGTACGATAAGCAAAATTTGTCTCTCCTTATTACAGTATTCGCCTTGTGTTTAGCTGTTTATTTTTCATCTAAAGTCGAGCGTGAAGAAATCCAATTAAAATCCAATACTTCTTCAACTTTTGAAGATATATTTGAGCAATTTATTCAGATTAGAAATAATCCTTTGATTAGAAACTTTATCTTTTACGCTTTTATCTGGACATGTCTTTCAACTGCTTTATGGTTTTTCCAACTTGAAATTATAAATAGCTATACCGACGATTCTGCAGTAAAAACAAAAATTTTTGGTAGAGCAGATTCAATGGTTCCCATCATTACTTTAATAACTCAGCTCTTATTAACATCTTGGATTTTAGGTAATAAATTCTTGGGTATAAGATTTGTTCTTACAATATATGGTTTGATGTTTACTGTTTCATATTTAGCAGTTTCAGGGTATTTTTCTGAAGTCTTACTCAGTGCTTCGGGCATAACAATATTTTTGGTTCTTCAAGGTACAATGAGACCTTTTGAATATGGTCTAAATAAGCCTGCTAGAGAAGCTGTATTTACAACTCTTTCAGCAAAGGAAAAATATAAATCTACTGTTTTTATCGATACTTTTACTAATAGGTTTGGTGACGCAACTGGGGGCTTATTATTTAATTCGCTTCTCAGTATGGGTTTAGTGCTCTATACAGCGCCCTTAGCAATCATTCCTTTAGCTATTTTCTTAATTAGTTTAGGCTGGAATATTTCCAAAAATGTAGATACTAAAAAATCTGCCTAAATAAATTTAAAAATTAGTTGATATTTTCAATTTCACACATAAAATATCTTTTTCAATTATGCTAACTAAAGAAAAAATATTAAAAGCTCCTAAGAAGAATTATATGAATAAGGAGCAACTTGTATTCTTCAAAAATCTTCTTGAGGATCTTAAGAAAGAAACCCTTACACATATACGTGATGCTAAAGATAGGCTAAGCAACCCACCCTCATGCAGCGATGAGGTTGATAGAGCACAACACGAAATAGATTCTATGTTGTTCCTAAGGATTGTTGAAAGAGAATCAAAATTACTGCCGAAAATCGATAAAGCTATCATGAGGATCAAAGCTGGCGATTATGGTTATTGCGTTGAAACTGGTGATCCTATTGGCCTTCCAAGATTAATTTCTAGACCAACAGCTGAATTCTGTGCAGAAGTTAAAACCATCAACGAAGAAAAAGAAAAACACTTCGCAGACTAATCCTGTTTTTAAATCAAATCTTATTTGCTTATAATCTATCATTCATGAGCATATTAAATAAAGCCACTGATTCAATTGCACAAACTAAGTTAGGCGTGCTTTCAGAATGGTCCATAAGAATATGTCTTGCTTGGGTTTTTTTTGAGTATGGTTTGCCAAAATTTAATTCATTAATCGAATCACCAAGCACCCCATTGAATTTCATTCTTAAAATGGATTTCTTTTCTAGTTTTCCAATAATTTCATCTTGGTTAATCACAATAGCTGAAGTTTTACTCATACCTTTATTTATTATTCTGGGGGGATTAAATTTTCTGGGACCTGTTTCGAAAAGCCTTTCTACAGTTGGAGGAATTTTGGGCACATTTGTTATGGTTGTAATAATTTGGGGCTTTCATTTCCCTATCTTGGATGAGGGTTTTTCAGATATTCATTTACAAATGATGCTTTTAGCAATGTCTGTGTATTTTCTCTTTAAATAATGTTCAGGTATACCGTTGGCACCGTTATTGGTGGGGTTTTAGTTGCTACTGTTATGACAGGAATTGTAAGTTTCTTTGTAACAGCAATTAATACCGATACTTTTCCACCTATTCTGCATGAGTGGGTAAGAGCCTGGATGTTAGCATGGGCTATTGGGACACCTGGTGTAATAATTCTCTCTCCAATATTTAGGTATATTGGGATCAAATTTTCTGACGATCCAAGAGACAATTAGTTGTAATTTAAGTAAATGCTCTTTATTATTTGTGTTCTTGTGGGGCTATAGCTCAGCTGGGAGAGCACCTGCTTTGCACGCAGGGGGTCAGGAGTTCGAATCTCCTTAGCTCCACCATTTAGGGGAGAAATTCTTAATGGTGCAAAAAATAAAAAATCTTATTATTGTTTTATTTCTACTCCTATGTGTTCCTTTAAGTGCAGAAAACAAAAAAGTTGATCTTATAGAGTCTGAAGCACATGCAATTCTGATTCCCGGTAGTGGCACATATAGCAAAAAAATCTCAACAAAAAATAAAGAAGCCCAACAATTTTTTGATCAAGGTTTGCGACTAGCGTGGGGCTTTTATTTCCCTGAATCAATAGCTTCCTATTTAGAAGCAGCACGTCACGATCCTGATCATCCAATGCCTTATTGGGGCATGGCACACGCAATGGGACCAAATCCAAATTCACGATATTCAGGGATGCCCGATGATCCAAAAGGAGAGGGATTAAAAGCAATTAAAAAAGCAATGGATAGAATTGAAAACGCGTCTGATATGGAAGCTAAATTGATACAAGCCCTTTATACACTTTACGACAAGGTTACTTATCCAGATGTAAGTCAACGTGATCAAGCTTATTTAGCTGAAATGAGACAATTAAACAGAGATTTCCCAAATGACCCAGATATTGCAGCTTTATATGCGAGTAGTTATATGTCAATCCAAAGATGGAATTATTGGGGAGATCAAGGCGAGCCAATTTCAGAAACTCTTTCAGTTGCTGAAGCGTTAGAACACATTATGTCTAAAGATCTATCGCATCCTGGAGTACTGCACTTACATATTCATTTGATAGAAGCTTCAGCAGAACCTGAAAGAGCACTAGTTGCAGCAGATAATTTAGAAAGAACAATACCTATAGTTGGTCATGTTGTACATATGCCATCTCATATTTATGTAAGAGTAGGTCAATATCAGAAAGCACTTGAACAAAACATTCGCTCTCAAAAAGTTGATAAAGAATTTGCAGAAATCTGGGGTGATTTGCCTCTTCCAAACTTAGGCACTTACCCGCTATCTCATAAAATACATTCTGGGCATGCACTAGATTTTGTTCGATATGCTGCGAGTGTTCAAGGAAATTATGATTTAGCTAGTGAGTCAGCATGGACTATGGCTAACAGCATAAAAGATAAACAAATTATGATTATGCAGGGTCAAAAGAGAGTCGCTGCTCCGTGGCAGGTGCTTAAAACTTTTGGAAAATGGGATGAGATACTTAAATTAAAGCCTAAGCATACTGGTACGCCATATCTTGATGGCATTTGGTCGTATGTGAAAGGAAGTGCACATCTAGCAAAAGGAAATAAAAAGCAAGCTAGAGAAGAACTGAATAAACTCAAACAAATTATAAATTTGCCAAATGTCGATAAATACCGTGCTGGAGCGACACCGGTATCACGCGTGCTCAAGGCTGCGGCTTATGGGCTCGAGGGTGAGATTTTCTTAGCTGGTGGTAAATACTCAGAAGCAATTGAGGCTTTTACATTAGCTGTAGCGTTAGAAGATCAAAATAACTACACTGAACCACCAGACTGGCCACATCCAATGCGATTATATTTAGGTTCTGCATTGCTTGCCGCAAATAAATTTAAAGAGGCTGAAAAGGTTTATAGGCGCGATTTGGATTGGAACAAAAATAATGGATGGTCGCTTTTTGGTCTTCAACAATCATTGCAATTACAAGGCAAGACAGATGAAGCTGAGATAATTTATAATGAATTCCTTTCAGCTTGGCAGCGTGCAGATATTAAATTATCTGACTCTTTTATAAAATAAAGGTTTGGTACATGGAACTAGAAGTTTATTTTGTTGATTCTTTTACTAGCAAGGTCTTTGGTGGTAACCCGGCAGGAGTTGTATTTCATGAAGATGAGCTCACTCCTGATTTAATGCAGAAGATTGCAGCAGAAAATAATTTATCAGAAACTGCTTTCATACACACCAGCAACAACAACCGTATAAAATTTTTTACACCGGAACTTGAAGTAGATTTATGTGGTCACGCTACCCTAGCTTCAGCTTTCACTTATTTCAATTTCCTTAATCCAACGGCGCATGAAATAGTATTCCAAGCTAATCGCAGTGAAATTAAAGCCGTAAAAGCTGATAACGGCATCACCTTATCTCTGCCTAAAGACGAACCCAAAGAAATTTTAGACTTGAATACTTTTTCTCAAGCATTGAATACTGAAGTTCTTGAGGTTTACAAAGGGATAGATGATTTTATGGTTGTGTTAGAAGATGTAGCTGCCGTTGCAAATAATAACCCTGACTTCAATTTAATTAAGTCTATGGATTCCAGAGGTTTAATAATTACTGCAAAAGGTGAAGAAGTAGACTTTGTTTCTAGATGGTATGGACCGCAAACAGGCATTAATGAAGATCCTGCTACTGGTTCTGCTCACGCCCTTTTAGCAACTTATTGGTCAAAAATTTTAGATAAGTCGGAAATGAGTGCGCGACAATTATCAAAAAGAGCTGGTCATCTGAAATGTGAAGTAAAAGATGATCTTGTGGAAATTACAGGGGAAGCGAAACTTTATTTAAAAGGAACTATACAAGTTTAGTAATATATAATACACACATGAAAATCTTGAAGTATGCTCTTGCAGGTTTCTTATTTGTGATGGGCGTATATTTTCTGTTTAATACATTCATTAAGGAAGAAGCAATGCCAAAAGTAAAACTTACAACCTCTTATGGGGATATCGTGCTTGAGTTAGATCAAGAAAATGCACCAATTTCGACGGAAAATTTTTTAAGTTACGTTGAAAGTGGATTTTATAATGAAACAATTTTTCACCGAGTAATATCAGGTTTTATGATTCAAGGTGGAGGTCACTTGGAAGACATGACTCCAAAAGATGCAGATCTTGAACCAATTACGAATGAAGCTAACAATGGTTTACGAAACGACAGAGGCACGGTTGCTATGGCGAGAACAGCTTACCCACATTCTGCCACTTCTCAATTCTTTATTAATCATAAAGATAATGACTTTCTAAATTTTAGAACCAATCAAGTTGAGGAAGGTTGGGGTTATGCCGTATTTGGTAAAGTTACTGAAGGAATGGAAGTTGTAGATAAAATTGCGGCTGTACAAACAACTGCTGTATCTTACTATCAAGATGTTCCTGCTGAAGCAATTAAAATTCTGAAAGCTGAAGTTATTGAATAAAGTTAACCACCACTGATGGCTTTTTCAATTTGTTCTTGAGTTTCATAAGGCTTGGACATATCAGCCCAATCAATATCGAAATTGTCCTCTAACTCCGCGTAGCTGAGCACCCCCAGTTTTTCATATTGCGGTACAACTTTATCTGTCAGTAAACCAATCCGTTTGAGGTTTGGCACAATTTTAGTGAATAGAAGTACTCTGAAATTTTGACCTTGAGCAGTATTGGCAGCAATTTCTTGTGCTTCCTCAGGGGTGTAATCAAGAAAACGAGAAATAACTTCACCTGAGATCAGTCTATTTCTCATCACTACGCAAGCTTCGAAAGCAAATTGTGCTCGATCCTCTATTTCACTTTTTGATAAGGTCTTTAAATAATCCTCAAGATAGTTAACACCAAAAGTAACATGCCTTGCTTCATCTCTAATAACATAATGAAGCAGTTGCTTTAAAAGCCCATCATTCAAAATGAACTTCATATTATTGAAAGCTGCTAAAGCTAAACCCTCAATAATAATTTGCATGCCAATAAATTTTAGGTCCCATCTTTCATCGGTCAGAATTTTATCCATTAATGATTTGAGGCCTTTAGTAGCAGGGTATTGAAAACCAATCTTTTCCTTTAAGTAACGGTTAAAACCCTCGACATGTCTTGCCTCATCAAAAGTTTGAGATGCTGCATACATCTTGGCATTAAAGGTTGGGGCACATGAGACTAATTGTGAGGCAACTAGTAATGCACCTTGCTCACCATGTAAAAATTGACTTAAGTTCCACGAAACTTGGTGTCTGTCCATTGCTAATCTCTCTTCCATGCTTAGATCGTTGATGCCTTTTATTTCATCAGGCACCAATCTAAAATCTTGATTGACTAGAAATTCATCTTTAGGGTGGGTTTGTGACCAGTCTAGGTCATCGGAAACATTCCAGTTGAGTTTTTTCCCTAATTCATAGAGTTTTTTAATTCTGTCATCGACAACTGTGTAATCCCAATTATAGGTACCTTTTAAAGGTGTATTGAATATCTCGTTCACGCATTCAACTGCGTCTTGTTCTTTAGGATCAATCTCCAAATAATTAGTAACTTCTTGAGGTTGATTATCGACTAATTTACTTTTCATGTTTTTTTATTGAATACTAGTTTAATATATCCGGAATTAAAGAGGCAACAATGGGAAAAAGATTAGAGAATAAAATAGCACTAATTACAGGTGGCGCTGCTGGTTTTGGTAAAGGAACAGCTGCAGTCTTGAAAAGAGAAGGTGCCAAAGTCTATATATCAGATATTAATAAAGAAGGTGGCGAGCAAGTTGCATCAGAATTAGGTGTAACTTTCTTTGAACATGATGTGACCGATGCGGACAGATGGCAGGAAGTAATTGAAGAAATAAAAACTGCTGACAATCAGTTAAATATTCTAGTAAACAATGCAGGGATTGGTTACATGGGTGACGTTGAAGGAACAACAAACGAAGCATGGGATCTAGTCCATAAAGTCGATCTTGATTCAGTCTTCTACGGCTGTAAATATGCTTTACCTTTGATGAGAGATTCTGGTAACGGATCAATTATTAATATCTCTTCAATTTCAGGGATTGTGGCCGGCCATAATTTTACAGCTTATAACAGTGCAAAAGCTGCAGTAAGACATTTATCTAAATCTGTTGCATTGCATTGTGCACGCACGACTAAATTGGTGAGATGTAACAGTTTACATCCAGTATTTGCAAAAACTGAGATCTTGGAAGCACTTCTATCTGATACCTCAAATGACATGTTGACAAAACTTGAGCGACAAATACCAGTTAGAAAATTAGCAGAAGTTGAAGATATTGCCAATGCCATACTATTCTTGGCATCCGATGAATCAAAAATGATCACTGGTACAGAAATCGTTATTGATGGGGGCCTATCCGCTCAATAATGATAGATGCATTCGAAAGTTCTCTAGAGAAATTCAAGTTAGAACAATTAGACGAATATCTCTTCAGATACAACGGAAAAAACGCCGGTATTCAGCGAATATACGGCGGCCAAGTTATTGCACAAGCCTACTTAGCTGCAGATTTAACTATTGAGGATGATAAACACCTCCATTCGCTTCACGCATATTTTCTTCGTCCTGGAATTAAAAAACAACCGGTACTCTATAGTGTAGACCCGATAAGAAATGGTATGAGCTTTTCAACAAGAACAGTAAAAGCTATTCAAAATAATGAAACAATTTTTAGCATGAGTTTATCTTTTCAAAAAGATGAGGAGGGTCTTTCGCACAGTATTGAAATGCCAAAAGTGCCACCACCAGAAGAGTTAAAAGATGAGATAGAGTTAAGACAAGATAATATTGATCTTGTACCAGAAGAGCTTAGAGAATATTTCACCCGTGAAAGAGAATGCACAGTTAAACCAGTGGAATGGCAGGATATTTTTAAACCAAAAAAAATGTCACCCAGAAGAAGTTTGTGGATGAAACCTAATGGGACACTACCAAAAGATAGGGCAATACAAAATGCTTTTTTAGCCTATGTTTCTGATGCAGGTATACTGGCGGCAGCACTTTTTCCGCATGGTGTGACATATATGTCGCCCAAAATAATGATTGCAAGTCTTGATCACACGATGTGGTTTCATAAGCCAAATTTTCAATTTAACGACTGGATTCTGTATACGATGGACAGTCCATATTCTGGAAATTCACGAGGATTGGGTAGAGGCACTTTCTTTACTAAAGAAGGAGAAGTTATTGCTTCTGTGACTCAAGAAGGTCTGTTAAGAACGAAAACTCGATAATTGGTTCAGAAAATATTCGACTTTTTCAGGATTAACATCTGGAGTAAGCCCACTACCTAAATTAAAGACATAGTTCTGCTTGTCCTTATACTTAGTCCATACTGTCTGAGCCATTTCTTGTAAAACTTCATTATCGGCATGAAAGTTTTTGGGATCAAAATTTCCTTGTATAGTTATATCTTTATCTATGTGGTTGTCGATATTATCTGACGTATCAAGATTGAAACACTTGATGGAGGTTAAATTAACAATGTCATCAATCAATTTGTCTCTGGTATATAAAATTACTGGAATATTTGTCTCGATGCTGGATGCAATCTGATTAATATAAGTAAGAGACAGCTCTTCGTATTTTTCGTCTAACAATCCACCCCATGAATCAAAAATCTGAATGCAATCTGCTCCTGCTGCAATTTGTGCTTGAACATAATCTTGAATAATTTCAGTTAGTTGTTCTAAATAACTGTGAGCTTTCTGGGAGTGTAGCCCAAGATAGCTATTTAGTTCATCATGACTTTTGGGTGATTCTCCATAAAATAAGTAAACGAACAATGTCCAAGGAGAACCAGTAAAACCGATCAAGGGTACATCAATATTGGCTTTAATTAGAGCAGTTGCCTCGAATACATATTCTAATTTTTTTAGAGCTCCATCAGGGTTTAGTTTAAGTAGGTGATTTTTCTCAATTGAATCGGCAAAAACAGGCCCTTTTCCTGCAATAAATTCTACTGGGACCCCCATAGCATCTGGAATAGTAAGAATATCAGTGAAAGTTATAGCGGCATCAAGTGGGTATCTTCGTAAAGGTTGTAATGTCAGCTCTTTACATACATCAGGTTTTTTAATCATTTGAAAAAAATCAGAATATTCAGATCTTATCTTCATGTACTCTGGCAAATATCTCCCAGCTTGCCTTAGCAGCCAAACAGGGATATTTGCTTCATTATTATTTCTTTTCAGTGCTTCTAAGAAGATTCTATTTTTTAAAGTCATTAATAAATTTTGTTATGAAATTCTGAAGATTATCACTTGAAGTTTCCTCAAAGAGGAAAGGTTGCCCAATTTCTTTGAGCAGAACTAAATTAATTGTTTGGGTATTCTTTTTATCGCTTTTCATAGCTTCAAATATACCTTCCGCATCTAATTTAATATCCGTAAAGTCGTAGTTAAAGCTGGAAATAACATCTTTAACTTCTTGATATGAATCCAAGCTTAAAAATCCTAACTCATAAGAATAATCAAGAGCCATCAACATACCTATGAGAACTGCATGCCCGTGTAAGATTGGTGCGTCATGGTTGATTGATTCTATGCCATGGGCGAATGTATGACCAAAATTAAGAAATTTTCTTTTACCCTTTTCTTTAAAATCTTCGGTGACTACTTGAGCTTTTATATCAATGGATTCCTCAATGAGTTTAAGCAAAATACCGGTTTCTCTGTTATTTATTTCACCTGCTAAATTTTTCAAATTATCCAGAGATGTTTTAGAAGTGATTATGGAATGTTTTAAAACTTCTGAAAAGCCATTTAAAAATTCCTGTTGATTAAGTGATTTTAAAAATTCTGCACAAATAATAATTTCTGACGGATTATAAAAAGAACCTATAAAGTTTTTAATATTTCCATGATTAATCCCTGTTTTGCCACCAATAGATGCATCCACTTGAGCTAGAAGGGATGTAGGTATTTGTAAGTAGGTTATGCCTCTCATATAGGATGATGCAACAAATCCTGCTAAATCTGTAATTGCGCCTCCACCAATTCCTATGACCGCATCATTACGGTTAAATCCTTCTTTTTGCATCAAATTTATTGCGTCGAGGCAAGTGTTAATATTTTTTTGCTTTTCAGGCGTTTCAATTATAAAGATGGAAAAGTCTTTTAATTTTAATTCCTCAAAAAACTCAGTATGTAAATTAGCTACCTTTTTATCTAAGATTACGCAATATTTTTTATCATTAGGAATAAGCTCACATATTTTGTTAATCCTGTCCAAGAAGGAAATCTTGACAGTGTGTTCTTCAGAGTTAAAAACTAAATTTTTCATGATTTGATATTTCTTCCACTATTTCATAAATACTTTTATTTTCGGTATTTAGGGTAATATTTGCACATTCTTGGTACAGGTTCATTCTATTTTCATAAATGGTTGAGAATTCGTTTAATGTTATATCTTTCAATAATGGTCTTTGTTCTCTTTTTTTTGTTGCACGGTCATAAAGTATTTTGATGGAATTATTGAGAAAATAGACCCTCCGCTCTTTTAAAAATTCTCTATTGCTATCTCTAATTACAATGCCTCCACCGGTAGAAATTATACAATTTTCAAGATTATTGGTTTCTTGAAGCATAGAAGATTCAACTTCTCTAAATTTTTTTTCACCGAATTCATTAAATATTTCTTTAATAGTTAGATTGAACCTCTTTTCAATACCTGTATCTAAATCATAAAATGTATTGTTAAGGTATTTTGATAATAATTGTCCGACTGAAGTTTTGCCGGAGCCCATCATACCTATTAAAAAAATGTTCATAAAAAAAAATTGAAAGGGAATAATAATATATAAATCATGCCAATTCTAAGAATATGTTTAGTTTTATTACAGTTCACCTTTATGGTGGTTGGCGTGGTATACCTCATATTCTCGAAGGATTTACCTAAGATTGAGACAATTACCGAAATAAAACTGACAAATCCAATGCGTATTTATTCTGCTGATAATGAGTTGATTGGATTATTCGGTACAGAAAAAAGGCAAATTGTGAGTTTTCAAGAGATTCCTGAAAACCTTAAAAATGCAATTATCGCTGCTGAAGATGGAGGCTTCTTTGATCACTCAGGTGTTGAAATCACGAGCTTGCTAAGGGCCTTATACGGAGAAATATCTGGTCGATCTCTGGGTGGCGGTGGCACAATAACTATGCAAGTCGTAAGAAACTATGTTTTATCTTTTGAAAGAACCTATGAAAGAAAACTAAAAGAAATAATACTTGCATGGAGATTAGAAGATTACCTTGAAAAAGAAGAGATATTTGAACTTTATTTCAACAAAGCTTTCTTAGGAAACAGAAACTATGGTTTTGCTGCAGCCTATCAATATTACTTCGGCAAAGACTTTTCTGAAGCCTCTATAGCTGAATCTGCCTTACTAGCTGGCATACTTCAAAGACCCTCATCTGTAAATCCTGTAAGAAACCCAATTGCTTCGAAAAAACGAAGAGATTTAATACTTGGACGAATGCTTTCAAGAAAATTTATTGATAGAAGTGAATTTAATTCAGCAAAAGAAGTAATTGTGACTGGTGAAAGTTTTGGACCCAAAATAACTATTGAAGCTGAGTATATTGCCGAGAAGATACGAGCAGAAATTATCAATCGCTTTGGTCTGAAAGCGTATGAGGAAGGCATGAATGTTTACACAACTATTGATTCAGAAATGCAAACAAACGCCATTACAGCCCTAAGAGAGAACTTATATAAATACGATCAAAAATATGGCTGGCGAGAAGAACAGGTATTTAAGGATTTTAATTTTTTAATTATGCGAAGTGCCTTTCAAAAAGAATATTTCTATAAGTTTCCAACCGAGCTAAGGCACGAACAGATTAAAGAAGAAAATTTTAACAAAATCCAAAATCTTTTAGGAAGCAGGCCAGCTATAGATGATCATGAACCAAATCTTGTCATTGGTATTGATAATACGAAAATACAAACACTTGATGCCAAATTAAATTTTAATAATATTTATTGGAATGATGCAGATTATAGTTGGGCTAGACGAAAACTTTCGGATGGGTCAAGAACAGATAAACCAAAGTCGTTTAGAGATTTTTTAGAACTTGGCAGTTTGGTTTATATAGGGCAGCATAAAAATAAAAAAATTCTTTCGCAAGTACCAGTAGCAGAGGCTTCCTTCGTCGCTGTGGATGCTTTAGAAGGAAAGCTCAAGGCTTATGTTGGTGGTTTCGATTTTAGTAAATCAAAATTTGACAGAGCAGCGAACTCCAAATTATTGCCTGGCTCAAGTATAAAACCTTTCATTTATGCGTGTGCCTTTGAAAATGGCCTGAATCCATCGACAATTTTTATCGATGGACCAATAATTTTTGATGATGAAAAACTTGAAAGTATTTGGCGACCAAGGAATAACTCTGGTGAGTTTTATGGTCCAATAAGATTGCGTGAATCGCTGATTCAATCGCTTAATATTGTTTCAATTAAACTCGTTCAGTCATTAGGACTACCTAAAACTCTTGATTGTTTTGAAAAATATAAATTCAAAGAAGAAATGTTAACAAATGATCTTTCTATTGCTTTAGGTACAGGAACTCTCAATCCATTGATTGCTGCAACCCAATATTCGTCGTTCATCAATAATGGCAAGCATCAAAATATTGCTTACATTGACAGAATTGAAGATATAAATGGACAGATAATATTAGACCCAAATAATAATTATTCTAAAAAGGTTAAGAATTTTAAAAATGTGAGTTTTCCTTGGTTAAGTACAGAAAAATTTGATTATATGGGATCACCGATGATTAGTTTGGATGGCATTGAACAGCCGCAAGTTATGGATGAAAGGGTAGCTTTCTTGATGTCAAATATTCTAAAAGAAGCTTTAAAAAGAAATGCAAATAGAAGGGGATTAACAATACCAATTGAGAATATGGGCGGCAAAACAGGGACAACAAACGATGCGACAAGCACATGGTTCTCTGGTTATGCTTCTCATATTGTAGCTTCTGCTTGGGTCGGCAAAGATGATGGATCCTCACTAGGAGATGATGAATTTGGAAGTACAAATGCCCTACCAATTTGGTTGGATTTTATGACTCTTTCTGAGAAATCTTTAACAGACTTTGAAGTTGATGTGCCTGAAGGCGTCGCTGCTATTCGGATTGATAAGAAATCAGGCAATGTTTCAAAGTCATTTACAAATAGTTATTTTGAATATTTTTTAGAAGAGAATATTGATGATTTGCTTGCTTCTAAATCAGAAAATTCAGATCTCAAAGAAATACTTAATTAAAATTTAACTCCAGGTCCGGAAAAATATCTCTCAAATTTAATTCAAATAAATTTTTAATATCTTTTAAATCTTCCTCAGATTCAGCTTCAAATCTAAACACAAGTTTTGGGCTAGTATTTGAAGCACGCATTAACCCCCAAGAATTTCCAATGGAGACTCTTACCCCATCAATTGTATTAAGTTCAGCATCAGGAAACTGCATTTGATCTTTAAATTTCTCAACCATATCGAACTTGGTTTCATCATCGACATTTAAATTTAGCTCAGGTGTTGAAAATGTTTTTGGAAACTCCTCTATCATGCTTGAGACAGACTGATCGGCATCTGAGACTATTCTAGCCAAAACCACTGCAGTATAGATTGCATCATCAAAACCATACCAACCTTGATTTATAAAGATATGTCCAGACATCTCACCACCCAACACAGCAGCATGTTCTTTAATGGCTTTTTTAATATTAAAGTGTCCTGTTTTCTCCATAATTGCTGTGCCACCATATTTTTTTATAAGAGTTGGCAATTGACTTGAACACTTAACATCAAAAATAATTGCACCTTTTTTCTTTTGAAGATAATACTTTGAAAGAATCATAATTAAATGATCAGCAAGAACGGAGTTACCATTTTCAGTTATCATGCCAACTCTATCGCCATCACCATCAAAAGCAAAACCAATATCTGCATGATTATCCATAACAGCTTTCTTCAGTTCTTCTAGGTTTTTCTCCTTGCTTGGATCTGGGTGATGATTTGGAAAATTTCCATCAGGCTCTTTATTGATTGAAATTGTTTCAAAGCCTTGCGATTTAAAAATAGCATCGGCCACTACCCCGGCAGCACCATTTCCAGCATCTAAAACAATTTTTATTTTCTTTTTGAGTCTAAACTTATCGTTTATTTCTTTTTGATATAAAGGATATAAATCAATTTCTTCGAAACTTCTTTCGCTTTGTTCTATTTCAGCCTGATTTTCAAATTCAGTTAATAGTTCTTCGCCGGAAACTGCATTGTCATTAATAACCATCTTTAATCCGTTGTCATCTTTAGGATTGTGGCTCCCTGTAATCATTACTCCGTTTGGAGTAATTCCAGTTTTGGTTGCGTAATAAACCATTGGTGTAGGCACTAAACCCAACAACAATACACGAACTCCGGCAGCATTTAACCCACTCACTAGTGCATTTTGAATTTTTGTTGCAGATAGTCTGCTATCATGGCCTACGTAAACAGAATCGTGTTGATTGCCTCTTATTCTTTGACCTAACACATAGCCTATTTTTTTGATCGTTGCATGATCCAAGTCAGTCTCAGAGTGTCCCCTTATATCGTAGGCCCTAAAAATGTTTTTATTCATTTTGTTTAAAAAAACTCTCAAACAATTATACTACCCCTATGTCAAATACTTACTGGTTAAACGGAAAATATATTCAAAAAGAAGATGCTTATATTAGCCCTCTTACCCATACACTACACTATGGTCTTGGGGCTTTTGAGGGTGTGAGATCATACATTTCTCATGATAAAAAATCCGTAAATATCTTTAGATTAAAAGAACATACTGAAAGACTTTTTGAATCAGCAAAAATTATCAATGTTGCTATTAATCATTCTATTGATGAAGTTATGGAAGCTCAGCTAGGCGTTATAAAAAAATCTGAATTGCACGATGCTTACATAAGACCTCTTATATATCTGAATGACGAAAGACTGGGCCTAGATATAGATGATATGCAATCACACTTGATGATTTCTTGTTGGGAATGGCCGTCGTATTTTGGTTCTAAAGCACTAGAAGAAGGGATTGACGTAATGGTTTCTTCATTCACTAGACAGTTTCCAAATAGTCTGATGACCAAAGGTAAAATTTCTGGTGGATATGTAAATGGGGTGATGGCACATGATCAAGCCAAAAGAAATGGCTATCAAGAAGCAGTGTTGTTAGATACCAATGGATTTGTTGCAGAGGGTAGTGGCCAAAATATATTTTTAATAAAAGATCAAAAAGTAATAACTCCAGAACTTACTTGTTGCTTGAATGGAATAACTAGAAGATCTGTAATGAAGATTGCAGCTGATCTTGGCCACGAAGTGCTTGAGAGAAAAATTACCAGAGACGAACTTTATACTGCTGATGAATTATTTTTCAGTGGTACAGCTGTTGAAATCACACCAATTAAATCAGTTGATAAAATTGATATAAGTGCAGGAAGTAGAGGTGAAATTACAACAAAGATTCAATCAATCTATCTTGATGCTGTTAGAGGCAATGCTGATCAATATTCTGATTGGCTCTCTAAGGTTTAATGCCTAGTTTAAAAATTGCTCTACTAAGTTATAGAAGTGATCCTTATTCTGGTGGACAAGGTATATATATCAAGAATTTGTCGGAGTCCTTACATGATAGAGGGCACGAAATTACAATTTTTTCTGGAAATCCTCTACCTGATGTTAGCAAGGCTATAAAAGTAGAAAAAATCGAGACACCAGGTTTTTTTGAGACATTTGATTCTTTGGAGAGGTTAAAAATTTTTAGTTCGTTAGAAAAAAATAGACTTAACTTTCTAGATTTCTTTGAAACATTTACAGGAACTTTTACTGAGCCAGTTTTTTTTGGTGAGAGATTAGTAAATAACAAGTTCTTTCAAGAATCAGTTGATGAATTTGATATTTTTCACGATAACCAATCGATAAGTAGTTATCCAGAGACAGTCCTAAAAAAACTTGTCACAACATTGCATCATCCCATACACGTTGACAAAGAAATTGATTTAGCAAGTGAAATGAATTTTTTTTCAAAACTAGCAATTAAGCGATGGTATTCTTTCTTGAACTTTCAAAAAAAGAATCTAGAGGGCGTTCAAAAAGTAATTTCTCCTTCGGTCTCATCAAAAAAAGATATTTGTCGATACTTTGATTATCCTGCCAGCAATATATCCGTTATTTGGAATGGAATAAATCTAGACGACTGCAAGTTTCATCATAGAGAAAAATTCAGTGCAAATTTTGTAACAATTATTAGTTCAGATGTCCCTATGAAGAATTTAAAAACTTTACTCAAAGCTTTGTATCTACTTAAAGAAGAAGGTTTAAATGCAAACTTAACCATCATTGGCGATCTTAGAGAAGAAAATAAAAAGTTAATAAAAAATTTGGATTTAACTAATGAAATTAGCTACAAAAGCAAATTAACAAGAGCAGAATTAATTCAATCATTAAATCATGCCGATATTGGAATAGCACCCTCTACATATGAAGGTTTTGGATTTCCTTTGGTCGAAATGATAGCAACTGGTTTGCCAGTGATAGTTTCTGATAAAGCTTCACTACCGGAATTAGCTGGAAATGCTGGTTTAATATTCGATTCTGAGGACAGCATTGATTTGAAAGAAAAAATGAAAGAACTTATTGAAAATAACAAATTAAGAAATAAGTTAACTGAAAATTCAAAATTAAGAAGAGATGATTTTTTTGGGTGGGACGAGTATGCTAAGAAGCTTGAGGATCTCTACAAAGAAATAATCAGTGGAAACGTTTAATTTTAATTCACTAAATTTAAAGAAAATTAAAACTGCCATTGATGTGGGTTGTGGCAACGGAAGACACCTAAAATCTCTAGGATTTCGACTAACAAATGCAAAAATTACAGGTATAGATCAATCTACTCAAGAAATTAAAAAATTACAGGACGAGTTTTCTGAACATATTTGCAAAAATCAAAACATATATAAATTTTTAATGGGAGACGTTAGAAGCATTGAGATAGAGGATAATTCACAAGACTTGGTTATATGTTCTGAAGTTTTGGAGCATGTCCCTAACTTTAGAGATGTACTTAAAGAATGTTATAGGATACTCAAACCTGGTGCAGTCATGCTAATTAGTGTTCCTAGTTATTTGCCAGAGAGCTTATGTTGGAAGTACTCGAAAGAGTATATGCAAACACCGGGGGGACATATAAGAATCTTTAAAAAAGAATTTCTCAAAGAATGTTTTAAAGAATTGGATTTAAAGCTTTTTAAACATCATCGTGAACATGCAATACATTCAGTTTATTGGATTTTAAGAGCTCGAAATAATATGCAAGAGAATAAATTTTTAAAATCTTTACATGAACTACTAGTTAAACAAATGTTTGGCCAAGCAAATATTTCTCTTTTCATTGAGAAAATGTTGAATCCTTTCTTTGGAAAATCTGAGTGTTTCTATCTTAGAAAATGAATAATGAGTTAAAACAAGAATTAATTTCTGCAAAGAATTGGATACTCGAGAATCAAAAAGATAACGGCGAAATTCTTTGGGATGATAAAGGTAAATGGGATTTTTGGGACCATTGTGAATGCTTAATTGCTTTATCAATTTATGAAGAATGGGACGCGTTCAAAAAAGGGTTAGATTTCTGTTTAAATAAAATTGATCAGGACGGCCTAGTTAAATCTCAGTATGTAAATGGAAAAATAACTCAAGATTATTATGAAGCACATCATGCCCCATATATTTACTTACCACTTTTACAAAAGTATTTTATAGATAATGATTTGGACTATTTATGTTCCTATAGGTCTGAGATACATCAAATATTCAAAGGGACATCAAAATTCAAAGATTCTGAGGGATATTATCATTGGGCATTAGATAAAAATGGCTTGGCTGACGATTCTTTAGTTACGTCATCATGTTCTCTTGAACTATCTAGAAGAGCTTATAATAAAATTTGCGAGTTAATTGAAGATAAGCAATTTACTCATAATGAAGCAATAATTTCACCAAATAAGTTGAGATCTAAAAAGTTTGATCGTGGCGGTATAAGTAGAGCAAGGTTTTCCATGGATTCCTACTACCCGATTTTATGTAATTGCGGAACACAGGAAGACGCAACTGAGTTCTTAAATAAGTTTTATGTAGAGGGTCTTGGTATCAAATGTGTAGAGGAAGAACCATGGGTAACATTCGCTGAATCTTCAGAGTGTATTATGGCTCTTCATAAAATTGGATTAACAAAAATAGCAAAAAAAATATTTTCTGAGGTCTTAAAACATAAAAATCCAAAAGGATATTTTCCGACTGGGTACCAGTATGATCTCAAGGTTTACTGGCCTGAAGAAAATTCAACTTGGACTAATGCTGCAATAATAATGGCAGCCGATTGCCTCTATGATATGACTGGTAAAGAAAAAGTTATTTTAATCTAACAATACCAAACTCTTTACTCTTTCCTTTAAAACAAAACCATCAGCTAATGCCTTCAAAAAAATTTTCTTAGGAGCTTGACCTCCTTCCTCTTCGGTATCGTAGATGTCGTGAATCGCTAGAATTCCACCAGGTCTAAGTTTTGGCTTCCAATGGTAGTAATCACTTTGTGCTGATTCAAAAGTATGACTCCCATCAATAAAAATTAAATCTAAATCATTTGGGACATGAAAAGAGGCATCGATTGAAGACATAATCAAAGGCTCAATATGATCTTCAAGGTTGAATTTCTTGATATTTGCTAAGAACATTGGAAGTGTATTTACTTGTTTTCTAGAAAAATCATAAATCTCCTCATCAAAATACTCTTCTCCAAATTGTTGCTCTTCAGAACCTTTATGATGATCAATTGAAAAAAGTTTAGAACCAACTTCTTTGCATGCCAAACCAATATAGCATGCAGATTTTCCACAATAAGACCCAACCTCTACACATTTACCATTTTTAAATGAATTTTTACATGCTTCGTATAGTGCAATGCCTTCTTCTCGATCTAGAAAGCCTTTTATTTCAACAAATTTCTCAATCATATATTTCAGGTGCTTGAGATTTGAATCGTCTATGGTGCCATAAATAGTGTGCAGGTGCTTTAGTTACACTTTGTTCAATTATTGCGTTAATGTTATCGGCAAAATTTTGTTTTGAAGATGCAATACTTGATATATCTTGAAATATAAATTTGTATCCATCTAAAGTTTTATAAAAATCTAAATAAATCAATTTACATTTTGTAACTTTTTTTAAAGTATATGGAACAGTTGTCGTAAGACATTTCTTATTAAAGAATTTTGATACAACAGATCTCTTATTTCTGTAGTCTTGATCAGGACCATATAGAACAGTTTTACCCTCTTTTAACCACTCTATCAATTGGCTTACATTCGAGTTAGAGGTAAGGCCTTTCATAGACTTAAGGCGACCTCTTTGTTGAATTTTTTGTATTACTTCACTGTTGTTTGGCCTCTCCATACCATATATTGAAAATTTCTCTGAAATTAATCTTGCCGAGAGCTCCAAAAAAATACTATGTCTAAATAGTAAAAGAACACCCTCATTGTTATTTTGCGCGTCAATCAAAATCTCTTTATTTTCAAACTCACACTTATAGTTTTGAATTTGATCTCCTGCGTTCCACGCAAAATTATTTTCATATAGGGCTAAAAATGTGTCTTGCCAAATCTCTTCAATCAAATTCTCTCGCCACTTGGTATCTCTCGTAGAAAAACAATAATTTATATTAGCTCTAATAATCTTTTTTCTTTTTTTCATTAATCTACCTAGCAATTTCCAAATAGGGGATTTTTTATTTGTAAAAATTGATCTTGGAAGAAAGCTTAAGAATTTAGTAAAAGAAATTAATGCAATAAGAATGATATTATTCATGTGATGTTTATTTTATATAACTTAATTTATATTTTTTTATTACCTCTTTTAATTCTAAGAGACTTAATCACTATAGATGAGAATAAATTAAAAACAATTTTACAAAAGTTAGGTAAAAGCTACGCAGAACCAACTGCAGCATCAATTTGGTTGCATGGAGTAAGCCTTGGTGAAATAAAAATTCTGTCAACATTAGCCAAAAGATTAGATCATCAAGGCAATAAAGTATTGATAACTTCCACCACTAATACGGGCCGAGCAGAATTAGAGAAAAACTTTAGTGATTCTAATATCAAATTCTTACCATTTCCGTATGATTTAAATTTCGTCCACAAAAAAATTATCAATAATTACAAGATCAAAAAAATTGTTTTATTCGAAAGTGAATTTTGGCCTAATTTGTTGAGCTTATCTTCTGACATAAAAATCATCTCATTGAATACATCAATTTCTGATCAAAGCTTCTCCCGATACAAATCAATGAAATTTTTTACTTCATTTATATTTACTAAAATTGACCTTTTTCTAGCCCAATCAAAAGAGACAATCAATCGATTAAATTTCTTAGGAGCAACTAATACTAAGCTTCTGGGAAATATGAAAATAAATCCTGAAAATTACTTAACTGATGAAAATAAAAAAAATAAATATGCAAAAATTTTAGCTACTGATGTTTTGAATGTTGTTTTAGGTAGTTCACATGAAGGGGAGGAAGAATTCGCTATTGATGCACTAAAGGGGCTCAAACTAAATTTAATCTTAGCTCCAAGACATCCTGAGAGAATCGACAGTGTTTTACAAGTAGTTAAATCAAAAGGATATAAGTCAGCAAAAGTGTCTGAGGTCGAACAGTATGATCAGATAAAAGATACCGATAACAAAACCATAACAATATTTGATGAGGTCGGAGATCTTATTAATTTATACGCCGTAGCAGATCTAGCTATTGTTGCTGGCAGTATTATTTACGAAAAAGGCCATAATTTTATGGAGCCAATATTTGCTGATACATTGTGCATCACTGGTTCTAAATTACGTAATTACAAACAATTAAAAAAAGATCTATGTGATTCCAACATTATTGAGACATTTGATACAAAAAACCAGTTAAGAGCTTTAGTTGTTAAATATAAAGATTCAAAAATCAGAAATGAAAAACTACTTGCACAGAAAAAAACATTGGATGAGTTATCTGGCTCTTATAAACTCATTATTGACTCAATAAATGACATATAAATTTGATACTCCTGCAATTTTTTTAATTGGTCCGACAGCTTCTGGTAAAACAGATACTTCAATAAGATTAGCTGAAAAATTTCCATTCGAAATTATAAGTGTTGATAGTGCTATGGTGTTTGAGGATATGAATATTGGTACATGCAAACCTAGCGAGCAAGATCTTCAAAGAGTACCCCATCATCTAATAAACATTTTGAAACCTGATGCTAAGTTTGATGTAGGAGTTTTCATTAATCACGTAGAATCTGCGGTTAAAACGATTATTCAGAATAATAAAATTCCGCTATTTGTAGGTGGAACTATGATGTTTCATAAAGTGCTTTTTGATGGAATGCATGATTTTCCGCGAGACGAAAACTTAAGAGAAGAAATTACTCATATAAAACAGAAGAATGGTTATGAACTTCTCTTAAATGAGTTAAAACAGCTGGATTTTGAAACTTTTCAATTGATTGACAAAAAAAACCCAAGGCGTGTAGAAAGAGCACTAGAAATCATTAAATTAACGAACACAAAACTATCTCTGCTCAAGAAAGAGCCATCTAACAAGTTTTTCGATAGTCAGAAGTGTTTGATCTTAGGAATGAATGATTCAAAAAAAGAGCTCGACATAGCTGCAGAGAGGAGACTAAAAAACATTATTAAAGAAGGATTATTAAATGAGCTTGAGAAATTAATAAATACCTATAAATTAACCTCAGAATCACATAGTATGAATTCAATAAATTACAAACAATTCTTTCCACATGTAGAAGGCTCTATATCACTTGAACACGCATTTCAAGACGCATTTAGTGCTACAAAGAAATTGATTAAGACGCAACAAACATGGATGAAAAAATTTAATATTACTTTAACTAAAATTGGCAAAGATCAAAATGAATCAACGTTTTTTTCTGATACAATAGAAACTTATCTTAAGGAGCTTAAATAAATGAGTTGGAATCCAAACGACAATGATCCTTGGGGCAGAAAAAATTCTCCCCCAGATCTAGATGACGCAATCAAACAATTAAGAAAAATGTTTTTTTCTGGCAATACAGGCGGAGGAGGCTCCAAAGGAGGAGGCACAAGCTTTAAGTTTAACTTTAAGTTTTTTTCATATCTCTTAATGGGATTGCTGGTACTGTATGTTTTTCTCGGAGTCAGAATAGTTAACGAGGCTGATAGATTGGTTGTTCTTACTTTAGGTAAATACAACCGAGTTCTGGGCCCGGGTCTACAATTCCATTTCCCTGTAATTGAAGAGGTATATGCTGAAGAGAATGTGTCAAAGATCAGAACTTTTGTATTGCCAACAAATATGTTAACTCGAGATGAAAATATTGTTGATATCGAACTTAACGTCCAGTATACGATCAGTGACTTAGTTAAGTACTCACTTAATGTTGAAGATCCTGAAATTACAATAAGACAAGCAACTGAAAGTGCTCTAAGGCATGTTGTGGGAGAAAATAATATGGATAACTTGCTAACATCGGGTGCAGCTGCAATAAGTTCAGGTATATTGCTGAGGCTTGAAGAATATTTGGATATTTATGATGCTGGTATATCAGTTCAACAAGTTAATATTGAGCAAAGACAACCACCAGCAGAAGTTATCGATTCTTTTAGAGATGTGGTTGCAGCAAGAGAAGATAAAGAAAGATTAAGAAACGAAGCTGAAAAATATGAACTATCAATTGTCCCACAAGCTAGGGGAGAAGCACAAAGACAACTGCAAGACGCTGAAGCGTATAAACAAAAAGTAATTGCCGTAGCTGAGGGTGAAGCTGAAAGATTCAAAGCACTTTTAATTGAATACGATAAAGCTCCTGAAGTAACAAGAGAAAGATTATATATTGATGCACTAGAGGATGTGCTCTCTTCAAGTACAAAAGTCATGATAGATGTCGAGGGAGGCAATAATTTACTTTATCTTCCGCTAGATCAACTCATCAAAAAACAGGAGGAAGATGATGAATAGAAACGGTTTTATTACATTGCTAGTAGTACTAGTTTTAACAGCACTGTTCCAATCTGTAGTAATTGTTAGAGATACTGAAAAAGCAATTTTATTAAAACTTGGAGCTTTTGAGAGAACATTAGAGCCTGGTTTAAATTTTAAAATACCTTTTATAGACACCGTAACCAAATTCGAGGCAAGAATTCGTTCACTTGATACTCCACCTGACAGAGTGCTTTCAAGTGAAGCAAAACCTCTTAATGTTGATTCATTCGTTAAATATAAAATTGTAGATGCTGAAACCTACTATACATCAACTAATGGTGGCCAAAGTAGAGTAGCTGAGGATACATTGCAAAGAAGAATTAAAGACAAACTTAGAAATGAGTTTGGTAAACGTACCCTTATCGAAGTTGTTTCAGGTGATCGTGATGGTTTGATGCTTGCATTAAAGAATTCTCTTGGCGAAGATTCAGCTCAACTTGGTGTAGAAATAATAGATTTTCGTGTAAAAAGAATTGATTTTGAAAGAGAAATCAGAGCTTCGGTTTTTGAGAGAATGAAAACGGAGAGAAACAGAATTGCAGAGCAATTAAGAGCAGAAGGAAGAGAAACAGCTGAAAAAATTAGAGCTGATGCTGATAAACAAAGAACGATTATTTTGGCTAATGCCACAAAAGAGGCTGAAAAAATTAGAGGAGATGGCGACGCAACAGCAACAGCTACTTATGCTGAGGCGTACAACAGAGATCCTGAATTTTATGATTTTACCAGAAGTCTTAAAGCATATAGAAATACCTTTAATGACCAAGGAGATATCTTATTGATAGATCCAGATAGTGATTACTTTAAGTATTTGAATAAATCTGAACCAGAATAAATGAAAAAATCCTTGATCCTTGTAGGCACTCAATGGGGTGATGAAGGAAAAGGAAAAATAGTAGATTTTTACTCAAAGAAGTTCGATGCCGTCTGCCGTTTCCAAGGGGGACACAACGCCGGCCATACGATTTATAAGGAAGAAAAAAAATTTGTTCTTCATCTTATACCCTCAGGGATATTTTATGACCATGTTTCATGTTTTATCGGTCAAGGAGTCATCTTATCTATTGATTCACTGCTTGAGGAAATTGAACAATTAGAGCAAAAAGGTATAAACCTTGAAGGTAAGTTAAGGATAAGTAGATATTGCAGCTTATTGTTGCCTTTACACGCTAAAATTGATCAGCTAAGAGAAGATAACAAAAATTCAATTGGTACTACTCGAAGGGGTATTGGTCCTGCCTATGAAGATAAAACTGCCAGAAGGAGCATTAAGGCTTTTGATCTTGAAGATAACGATCTACTAGAAACTAAGCTCAAAAGTTTAGTTGAATATTATAATTATCAAATCCTAAACATTCATGGTTCAGAACCCTTTGCGTTTGAAGATGTCTACAACGAGCTTATGCAGTCATACAAAAAGGCATCTAAATATTTTGGTGATGTTACTGACACTTTAGAGAGCATATATGAACAGGGTGGAAATATATTATATGAGGGTGCTCAAGGGACTTTATTAGATGTTGATTATGGTACTTATCCATATGTTACTTCATCTAATACACTAGCTACTTCTGTAGGAATTGGTTCTGGCTTTCCAAAAAGTATCTATTCAAACGTTCTAGGAGTAGCAAAAGCCTACACTACAAGAGTAGGCGCAGGCCCATTTCCGACCGAACTATTTTGTGAAGAAGGGCATAAAATTGCTGAACTTGGGCATGAATTTGGTGCAACAACTGGTAGACCAAGAAGATGTGGCTGGCTTGATCTCGTAGCCCTAAAATATTCAGCAAAATTAAATAATTTAACAGAGCTTTGCATTACAAAACTTGATGTTCTAGATACTTTTAGCGAGATAAAAGTTTGCATAGGATACAAAGTAAATGGTGAAGATACTCCCTTTAAATCAAGATTACTCCACAAAGCTGAACCAATCTATAAGGCTTTTAAGGGTTGGAATTGTTCTCTAGCAAATTGTGAAAATTATGGTTCACTTCCTGATAAAGCAAAAGAATTTTTAAATTTTATTGAAGACTATGTTGGAGTGAAGATCAGTTTAATTTCCAATGGCCCAAATAGAGAAGATTTAATCCATAGATAATTCTGCTGCTCTATTCTTAGCTGCATTGATAGCTTCGGAAAAAATATTTATAAAATCATTCTCATGTAAGTGATTGAGTCCAGCTTCGGTCGTCCCACCTTTTGATTTAATACTGTGAATCAAATCTTCCAAATTCTCTCCATTTTGTATTGCACTTATTAAGCTAGTTAGGAATAAAAGAGTTATATCTCTTTTAGAGACATTATCAGGCAAAAGTTCACTCAGCCTATGTTCAAATTCATTAATGATTTCAAAGTAAAATGCTGGGGCACTTCCAATAAGTGATGTATGTAAGTTTATTTTGTCTTCATCTTCGACAACTATGGCTTTTCCAAGATAGTTAAAAATATCTAAAATTTCACTTAGTTCTTCATAAGAAAAAATACTCGTTATTCCAAGGTTATGCTTGGCACCAATATTAGGCATAGCTCTATACACTTTTCCTCCAGAGAGAGCATCTTTTAAATTTTCTAACGTGATGCCAGCAGCAACACTTACTATTTTTAATTCTTTACCAATATATGTTTTCAATTCTGAGCACAGGCCATACATGTCTTTTGGCTTTACACAAATCATCAAAATATTGGCTTCGTGACAGACTTCTTTTAATGAATAAAAAGGGATCTTTTCCTGTTTAAGCCAAGCTATATTTTTACTGTTTCTGTCATGGCCCAACAACTCATAAGACTTATTGCTTTTAAGCCCTCCAATTAATGCTTTAGCCATATGACCGCAACCAATAAAACCAATTTTTCTCATTCTAGGATTCTAATATTTTTTCTAATGTTGCATTGATAAATTTATAAGAGTTTTCAGAACAGAACTTTTTGCTTAATCTAACTCCTTCATCTATAAGTATCTCTCTAGGTGTCTCATCCAATGCACTCTCAGCCATAATTACTAAAAGAATATTCTCTTCCATTATTTCAATTGACTTTATGCCAAAGACTTCTAATTCTGCAGATTCTAAAATATTTTCCTTAAGCTGCTTTATATTTTCGGTTATGTGATTAAAAGTATTTCTAAAAAAAATATAATCTACCTTAGTCTTGGTGAAATCTTTTCTAAAAGATTCTTCAATTGATTTAGCTTCATTGTGACCAAAAGAATACTCATATAAAGCTTGCACTAAAAGTTCTCGAGCATTTACTTTCTCTTTATGCTGACTAAGATTTTTCATTTTAAGCAGACATCATTTGAAATAAAGAACTCGAAAATTCCCTTCCTTTGTTCATTTTTTCAGGATTGATTCTTTCTTCAGCTTGAACTTTATTATCAACAGTTAAAACACCATTAACTAACGGGGTTGTTTCAAAATCTAATGCAACTTTGCCTAAATCATGAAACGTTTGTCTAGAAACTAATTTGAAGTGAGGAGTGTCACCTTTTATGACAAGGCCTAGTGCAATAACACCATCGTATTGAGCACCTTTAAGCGTTCTTTTGATTGTTGCTGCTAATTCAAGGGAGCCTGGGCAAAATTTGAGTGAAACATCTATTTCCTCTGCTTTTGCATGTTGAGTAATTTCTTTGACTGCAGGGGCCAAGAAATCTTTATTCCAAGCTGTAGTAACTACAAGAATTTTTTTATTAGCTATATTTTTTAATTCAGTATCAAAGCTTGGTGCGTTATTCATCAATAAATCCTTCTATTTCAATATTAAATCCTGATAGTCCACTATATTTTGTGGGAGTTCCCAAAACTTTAATTTTGTTCAGTCCAATGGCTCGTAATATCTGTGAACCAATACCGATAACTCTTCGATTCCTTTTTGGCTCAACATTTTCATCTTTCAAACTTGAAAGCCAATAAGTTTTTGCATCTCTATGATTGATTAAGACAAAAACTCCAGTACCTTCGTCAGCTATTTTTTGTAAAGATTTTCTAATTGACCATTTTTTGCCAATTTCATCTATACCCAAAGTATCTTGTAGTACGCTTTGTGTCTGGACTCTAACCATTGGCACATCAACCTTTTCTGGAAATCCTTTTGTTAGAGAAAAATGATATTCATCAAAGATTACATCCCGCCAAACGTTCAACTTAAATTCTCCAAATTCTGTCGTTACGTCTTTTGTGTGAACATTTTCAATAGTAGATTCTTTGGAGAGTTTGTAATCAATCAGGTCGGCAATAGTTCCAACCTTCAAATTATGTTTTTCTCCAAATTTTAGTAGATCATCCCTTCGAGCCATAGTACCATCGTCGTTCATTATTTCGCAGATTACACCAGCTGCTGAAAAGCCAGCTGAAGAAGCTAAATCACAAGCAGCTTCAGTATGCCCGGCTCTAGCGAGAACCCCACCTCGCATAGCTTGTAATGGAAAGACATGACCTGGTTGGACGATGTCGTCTTTAGAGGCATCAGCATTTACAGCAGTTAAAATTGTATGAGCTCTATCCTTTGCCGAAATTCCTGTAGTTATACCTTCCTTAGCTTCAATTGAAACTGTGAAAGCTGTACGGTTACTTGCCTTGTTGTTGTCAGTCATAGGTCGTAAGTTTAGTTTTTCGCATTTTTCAGCATCTAAAGCTAAACATATTAGGCCTCGACCATTTGTGGCCATAAAGTTTACAATTTCAGGTGTAATTACTTCAGCGGCACAAATTAGATCACCTTCATTCTCTCGATCTTCATCGTCTAAAATGATGACCATTTTGCCTTTTTTTAAATCAGCAATTACATCCTTTATCTCATCTTTATTCATTTTATATAAATACTTTTTAAATCTTGGTCAATTGTATACGAAGATTTAAGATTAAAATTAAATTTATCAATTGCCTCGTTGTCTTCAAACCAAGGGACACCGACATCTCCTAGATTATTTGGTGATTTGTATTCAATTAATTCCTCACATAAATCTTCTTTTAGGAATGCTCTTACTAATTTTGGTCCAGCTTCAACTAAAACAGAATTTATATCCTGCTGGGCTATGTTATTAATGACTGTATGAAGATTTTTTTCTGCAATTAACTCAACCTCAGATGTTTGGAAAAAATCCATATCTCTATTCCATTCATTTTGAGAAGTTAGAAGAAGTTTTTTGGGTTGATTCAATGCAAAGTCTACGCGGGCATTCATTCTGGGTTGATCGTTTCTAACTGTATTTCCGCCTGTTAAAATAGCATCATGTTCTGCTCTGATTAATTGGACATCTTCTCTAGATTTCTTCGATGTAATCCATGTAGTACTACCATCCTTACTATGAGATTTACCATCAGCTGAACTAGCAATTTTAATGGTTATAAATGGTCTTCCATTCAAGTGCTTGAAAAAAAAGAACTTATTCAATTTTTTAACCTTATCTTCAAGAATGCCTTGAACCACCTCTATGCCTGCATCCTGAAGTTTTTTTATTCCCATTCCAGCTACTTTAGGATTCGGATCTAAACTACCAATAATTATCTTTTTAATTCCTGAAGCAATAATTTTTTCTGTACATGGACCAGTCTTACCTTGATGATTGCATGGTTCAAGAGAACAAACCATCACATGTTCATTGGTAATAGGTTCCTTTAATGCCTGAAAACAATTTATTTCCGCGTGAGCTTCACCATATTTTTGATGCGCACCTTCTGAAACTATTTGATCGCCTTTAAGAATTAAAGCACCAACCATTGGGTTTGGTTTTACAAGATATTTGAAAGGCATAGAAATCTCTATAGCTCTTTCCATGAGCGATGTATAATTCATTAATTTTTTGAAAGTTCGGAGACTTCATCGGCGAAGTCTTTTATATCTTGAAAATCTTGATAAACAGAGGCAAATCTTACATAGGCGACTTGATCAAGGTCTTTTAATTGGTTCATTACTTGCTTTCCAATCACTTGAGCTTGTATCTCCCTTTCTCCGATTTTTCTTATGTAGTCTTTAATATTTTGTAGGGCATTTTCAATTTGATCAGAAGATACTGGTCTTTTTTCAAGGGCTTTATGCAGGCCTGCTCTTAGTTTTTCTTCGTCAAATGGTTCGCGCCTTTCATTAGATTTTATGATCCTGGGCATTACAAGTTCTGCTTCTTCATAAGTAGAGAATCTCTCCCCACAGTTTAAACATTCCCTTCTTCTTTTAATTTGAGAACCATTGGCTACTAATCTTGAATCGACTACTTTTGTTTCTTCATGTGTACAAAATGGACAAAACATTATTTATAAACAGGAAATTTACTGCATAACTCCTTTACCTTATCCTTTACTATACCAAGTTCATCAGAGTTTTCTTTATTTTCTATCGCATCACAAATTAAATCGACTACCTGTTTTGCCTCATCATTCTTAAAGCCTCGTGTTGTCATAGCTGGTGTACCAATACGAATACCAGACGTTACAAACGGAGATTCAGGATCATTTGGAATTGAATTCTTATTTACTGTAATATTTACAGTGCCTAGAAGTTCTTCAGCTTCTTTTCCAGTAACGTTTTTATTTCTAAGATCCATTAAAATCAGATGATTATCTGTATCTTTTTGGACTAAATTAAATCCTCTAGATATGAAATGTTCACACATGGTCTTAGCGTTTGAAATAATTTGTTTTTGGTATTCTTTAAAATCATTTGTCATTGCTTCTTTAAAACACACAGCTTTAGCAGCTATCACATGCATTAATGGTCCACCTTGTGATCCGGGAAACACTGCAAAATTTAATTTTTTCTGAAATTCCTCGTCTTCGTTAGACAAGATAATACCTGATCTTGGTCCTCTTAAAGACTTATGTGTTGTGCTTGTGACAACATGAGCAAATTCCACAGGATTGGGATAAACTCCTCCAGCAACTAAACCTGATACATGAGCCATATCGACCATGAGAAACGCTCCAACTTCATCGGCAATCTCTCTAAATAGTTTCCAATTGGCAATTCCCATAAAAGCAGAAAATCCAGCTACAATCATCTTAGGTTTATGTTCATGCGCCAATTTCCTTATTTCTACATAATCAATATCGCCGGTTACTTGATCTAAACCGTACTGAATTGCATTAAAATTTTTGCCGGAAAAATTTACTTTCGATCCATGAGTTAAATGGCCTCCTTGATCTAGAGCCATGCCTAAAAAAGTATCTCCAGGCTCCATTAGAGCTAGAAAAACTGCGGCATTAGCTGAAGCACCTGAATGTGGTTGGACGTTTGCAAACTTTGCGTTAAAAAGTGCTTTTGCTCTTTCAATAGCTAGAGTTTCGGCACCATCAACGTGCTCACATCCGCCGTAATACCTTTTATTTGGATAGCCCTCAGCATATTTATTGGTTAAAACACTACCTTGTGCTTCCAATACTCTTTTTGAGGCATAGTTTTCAGAAGCAATTAATTCAATGTGTTCTTCTTGTCTATTAGATTCAGCCTCTAAGAATTTAGATAGATCAGCATCGTAGTCTGATATTTTCTGATTTTGTGTTTTTATAAACTCATTCATTATGGTTTTTTATGTATAAATTTTGATTTTCTATTTGGGTAACAGCTCGTACAAATTGGACATTCTAGACCGAAACAACTCCTTGCAGAACAATATTTCCTCGCATACATGATAATTTGTATATGAAGTTTATTCCATTCTTCAATAGGGAAAAACTTTTTTAAATCTCTTTCCGTCGTTGCAACATTCTTTCCTGACGTTAATCCCCATCTCTGAGCACATCTATGAATATGCGTATCAACTGGAAAGGATGGAATGCCAAATGCTTGTGCAACTACCACAGATGCAGTTTTATGACCAACACCGGGTAATTGCTCCAAAAGCGTAATATCTTGAGGTACTTCGCCCTGATATTCTTTTACTAAAATCTCGGAAAGTTTTTTTATAGCTTTTGATTTTTGCGGCCCTAAGCCACATGGCTTAATAATTCTATAGATTGTATCTTGGCTTAATCTACTCATTTTTAAAGGATTTGAAGCCTTTTTAAAGAGTTTAGGAGTTATGAGATTTACTCTTTCATCGGTACATTGTGCGGACAACAAAACAGCTATCAATAAGGTATACGCATCCTTATGATCGAGTGGTACGTCCGGATCAGGAAAATGTCTATTTAATAGACTGATAATTTTTTCTCTTTTCTCGCTTTTTCTCAATGTTTCAAATGTTTGCTTACCAAGTTAATTGTTATATTATATTGGGATAAATATCTTATGGGAGAGTATATGAGATACATACTATTATTATTAGTTCTGCTAGTCAGTTCTTTTTCTTATGCTCAAGAAGATTCTGAATCTGTTGATACAGAAAATATTGAGGAAGTTGTTACATCAGCTTTGAGAAAGGATACAGCACTGCAGGATACGGGTCTTGCTGTCACAGTTATATCTGCGTCAGATATCGAATCGAAGAACTTGAAGGAATTTTATGACTTTCAATTTAATGTTCCAGGTGTTCTTTTTAACAAAACAAACTTCTCAGGAGCAGGTGTGCAAATTAGAGGTATTTCTAACTATGCTGTTGGTGGTTCCTTTTCAGCTGTCGCAACTCCGAGACAGGACGACATCAATATGGGCACACTTCAAATGGCACAAAACGAGCTATTTGATTTAGCAAGTTTTGAAGTCTTAAGGGGTCCTCAAGGTACGCTATATGGTGGTAATAACCCTGGTGGAACTTTCTTGATCAAAAGTATTGATCCTGGAGACGATACAGATGCTTACCTTAAAGCAGAATTTGGTGATAAAAACCTTGAAAGATATTCAGGTGGTATGACTTTTGGTGCAGGTGAAAGCTTGCGAACAAGATTGTCATTCAGAAGCACTATGAGAGATGGATACGTTGAAAACTTATACGATGGCTCAGACATTGACGATAGAGATTATCTTGGCGTTAGGCTAAAGACAATTTGGGATATATCTGATGAAACCTCATTAAAACTTACAATGATGCATAATGAAGAGGAAGATGCTAGGTTAAGACATCAAAATGCAGCTTGTAATCCAAATCCTTTACTAGGGTGCGATCAGTGGGGCGATGGCCTACCTGATAGGGGTATACCGTTCTCAGGTGTTGGTGCTTTTGCGTCAATTGATTTCCTTACACTTAACTATCCTGGTAATATCGTTCAGCCAAGCTTACTTCTAGGTTTCTCTGACGGTGCAGTTGTTCCGAAAGATCCAAATAAAGTTTTTCAAACTTTAAATCCTAAGTTAAAGAGATTTGACGATAGTGCTAGTTTGGTACTTGATCATATGATCAATGATGATTATAGAATGTTTGTTACTTACGCTTGGATAGATCAAGAGTACACACACAGTCAATCATTAAACGGTGTTGCAGCAACAAGAGATTACAGAATGGGACCAATTCAAGCTAATATTTTTGGAACACAGCGTAATTTCACCACAACAGAAACAGCAGATGAATCAGAATCAAATTATGTGAGCAAACAATTTGAAATCAGAATTCAATCTATGCTTGATAGTGCTACTAACGGTACTGGTGGTATTTATTTTGAGGATACAGTTTCTCAAACAAACTATAAAGTTACTTCTCCTGGTATGCAGTATTACTCTGATGTCAGTTTGGGACCAATCGGAAATTTATTCCCAGATTTAGGTGTTTATGGTGGTTTAGGTTTTTGGGCAACATATTTTGTCACTTACGGCAATGTTGCTTTGGATAACATTACTAATGGCGTTGTTTCAGCGGCAGTTGATTATGTAGCCAATGATCCAACAACCCCAGCACAGATTGCGGCTCTAATACCTCAGTTATTAGCAGCTGGACAATGTACAGACCCTGCAGGTGACTGTGTTGCTTTAGCGCAACAAGTGCTTGTTGGAAATGCTGCACAATTACCTCAAATTGTGGGAGCAGGAACAGTTGCTGGTGTGAATCAATCTCACGTAGATGCAGCTAATCAAGTTAGGTTTGTAGCAGGACTTCCAATATCAACTGTTTTAGCAGCTGGATTGTTCCCTGTGCTCCCAGCTTTACCTGAATGGCAGCAACAGTTTCAATCATGGAATAAATCAGAAAATGATACCTTTGGGTTATTTGTAGAAACTAATACTGAGTTATCCGAGGATCGTTGGTTTGATAATCTAACCTTAGGTGGTAGATTCAATAGAGTTACAAAAACTGACTTCATTTTCTCAGGTATTACAGATATTTCTCAATCCTTAGCTGGATATAATGGATCAATTCAAGGTTTCCCAAATCCACCAGCACAAACAGTAGATTTAGATGAATTTACTGGAAGAGCTATATTGGATAAAAAACTAGATGACGGCACACTTTTATACCTCAAATTTGATAGAGGTCTTAAATCAGGTGGTTTCAACCCAACATTAAACTTGTTGCCGGGTGAAAATGAGTCTCTAGTTAATGAAGAAATTCACAATATCTTTGAGATTGGTACCAAGGGTTCATATCTGGGTGGCGCATTGACATTAAACTCTGCGGTTTTCTGGAACGCTGTAACAGATA
>QCDB01000002.1 GCA_003278815.1 SAR86 cluster bacterium AG-349-I13
GCAGCTAGACCTTCATTAGGTGGTGGTTATGAAGTTGATGCAGATTATTACGAAGTGAGTGTTCCACTTATGGGTGGAGACTTGACACTTCCATTTGTCGCTTCTTTAGTTGTTGACTACTCATCAAGAACAATTGATAACACAATTGCAGGTTCTTTTGATGTAGATGCTACATCTTTGAACTGGAGAGTAATGGATGACTTAGCTATTAGGGTTTCAGAGCAAACTGCTGTTAAAGCCCCAGATCTAGGAGATTTATTCTTACCACAAGTTGTTACATTCAGTACAGCTGCTGACCCATGTGACTACAGATACAGAGATGTCGGTAGAAACCCAGATCAAAGAAGAGCTAACTGTGATGCAGAAGGTATTCCAGCAGACTTTATATCAAATGTTGTTAATGCAACAGCAAGTGGTGTAACTGGTGGTAATCCAAATCTAATCAATGAAGTTGCTGATACAAAATCAACTGGTCTTGTGTATCAACCATCATGGTGGGGTGATGTATTCTTTGGAGCAGCTTCTTTTGCGGTTGACTACATTGAGATAGAACTAACAGATTATGTTACTTCTTATTCATTGACCCAAAACATGAATGCTTGTTATGACTATGATACATATCCAAACAGTCAATTCTGTGATTCGTTCTCTAGGGACGCGGAATTCCAGGTGGATGATTTTGCTACTGGTTTAATCAACGCTGGTTTAATTGATTTCGCAACTTACGTTTGGAAAGCAGACTGGGCATTTGATGTATCAGAACTAGCATCATTCGTATCAAGAGAAAATGTTGCAATGGACTTAGGTTCAATGGCTATCAGATATAGAGCTACTCAAGAAGACTTCTTCGCGAGTGCAGACTCTGGTGCAGCTGAAGACTTGAGAAGCGCAACAGGACAATTTGGTAATGACGAATGGTTCTATGACACTCAATTTGAGTGGGCATATCAAGATTGGTATGTTTACGTTCAAGGTAATTCAAGATCCGGTGGTGTCATTGATATTGATCGTGTATACGATGATGAGTATCTAGGATACGACGGGCAACCAATCTTTGAATTTGACGGTTACACTTCTTGGAATGGCGGTGTCGGTTACCGAGTCAATGATGGTACAACTTTAAGAGTTAATGTATCAAACCTATTTGACTATGACGGTACTGAAGACGACATATTTACTCCAGAAGCTGATTTACTATTCTATGGTAGATCTGTAACTGCAAGTATGAACGTTAGATTCTAAAGTAATCTTTATTCTTAAAAGGGGAAGGCAACTTCCCCTTTTTTTTACTCATAAATACTGTATACTTATACAGTATGAAAGAACTTATAAAGCATTTTTTACAGCAACCACTTGATAGTGCATATATAGAGCGTATTGCATTTCAATATTTTGATTCAGATTATAGGTCTGCAGAGATATTCTTAAGCTCACTTAAAGAAGAAAATAACTATATTAATAACAAAAACTCTTCAATTAGTTTCTGAAATAAATTAATATTTCCTTAGGTGTCCCACACCCTATTTACGCAGAGAAATTTGGTGTGTTAGATTAATTCTCAGCCGAAGGAGGTGATCCAAATTAGTATTAAAACAAATTCAGGATTATTAGGAGGTAATTGCTGACACCAATTATGGCCTAAGTCCGACATAAGGTTTTAACTTTATGAATAGCCTCTTTATAAGAGGCTTTTTTTTATCATGAATGTAAGAGATTTTTTAACATTACTATTGGTTTCTCTATTTTGGGGAGGTTCATTCCTGTTCTTAAGATTGCTGGTTATTGAGGGTATGGAACCATTGCAGATTGTCTCATTGAGAATGTTATTCGCGGCTATTTTTATTGCACCATTTTTTTTAGTAAAACTTAAGAAATTATCTTTTCATGAGCATAGATTTTCTATATTTTTAATAGGTTTATTAAATACAGCTTTACCATTTTCATTATTCGCTTATGCATCTGTAAATCTTGGAGCTGGTTCTCTATCAGTTTTACAGGCAACTGTACCAATTCTGACTGCACTACTACTTTTTACTTTATATAGAGATGAATTTTCGTATATGAAACTTCTTGGTGTTTTAATTGGATTTTCAGGTTTATTTTTATTAGCAGGGCCATCAGGTGAATTAGATCTAATCTCTTCGATTCTTTGTGTTATTGCTTCAATGTCCTATGCAATATCTGGAGTTTATTTAGCTAATACACCGTCTTCAATTAATAATTCGTTTATTGGTATGGGTTCACTTATTGTAGGTGCAGTAATACTCTCACCTTTTTTGTTTTTTTATGGCAAAGCAAACTTATCAATAAGCTCTATATCTTGGCTCTATATAGCAATCCTGGGCATAATAAACACATCTTTAGCTTATGTCATATTTATCAAGTTAATTAAACGAATAGGGTCCCTAAACGCTTCTTTTGTGACTTATTTGGTGCCAGTGTCTAGCATATCTCTCGGAATATTGATTCTGGATGAAGTGTTCACTCTGGATATGGTAATAGGGTCAAGCTTAATATTCTTAGGAGTATTTTTCTCTAATAAACAAAAAGCTAATTAGTCTTAGGCCCAAGGTGATTTTTGTTTTTGGCTTTTGCAAGATTTATTTGTTTTTGTCTAGATTTATATCTTTTTACTTGTGTAGGGGTTTTATCATTGATGCATTTAGCGCAAGACACACCTTTAATGTAATGCTTAGACAATTTGTCCTGTTCTGTGATTGGTGTTCTGCAACCATGGCACAAATCATAATCACCTTCAGTTAGATCATGTTTAACAGATACCCTGTCATCAAAAACAAAGCATTCGCCCTGCCAAAGGCTACACTTAAGGTCAGTATTTTCAAGATATCTAAGAATACCGCCTTTAAGGTGATAAACGTTTTCAAAACCCTCATTTTTCATGAAAGATGATGCTTTTTCACACCTGATTCCTCCAGTACAAAACATAGCCACATTCTTTTGCATTTTATCAAACTTACTAAATTTTTGTTTTGTTACCCATTTCGGGAATTCTTTAAAGTTTGACGTTTGAGGGTTAATAGAGTTCTTGAAAGTGCCAATAGAATATTCGTAGTCATTTCGTGTATCAATTAAAATTGTATTTTTATCCTTGATAAGTGAATTCCACTTTTTGTGCCCAACATATTCACCAGATTGAGAAGAGGGACTAATGCCCCCTATGCCCATTGCTACTATCTCATCTTTAATCTTTACCTTTAGTCTTAAGAACGGCGCTTTTCTTGAAAAAGATTCTTTTGTATCCAGCATTGAAAATCTACTATCAGATTTAAGAAATTTTATTGCTTTATTTAAATTTAATTTAGTACCTGACAATGTACCATTGATACCCTCTCGACCAATAATAATAGTCCCCAATATTTGTAAATTCTTTAGTTCTTTTTTTAGTTTTCTTTGAAGTTGCACAGGATCTTCAATATCACAGAATTTATATAAGGCCGTTATTTTATGCATAATTTATTTTACAAATAACTGGTGCGCCCGGGAAGACTCGAACTCCCGACATCCTGGTTCGAAGCCAGGCACTCTATCCAACTGAGCTACGGGCGCTAATATCCAGAAGCATGACCATCTTTTCTGCTTTCAGATGCTCCATAATATACACCATCTTTGAGCATTATTGCTTGGTAGCCACCATATACACCTTTCTCATCATTCACTCCTTTGAGATCGTGACCTAATTTTAATAATTCATTACGTATCTGATCATTAATTCGTGATTCAAGACTCAGAAATCCGCCATCAAGCATTACCTCTCCAGTAGGTTCAGATGACCCAAAATGTCTAAATCTGGGCGCATCCCCAGCTTCTTGTAAGTTCAGCTTGAAATCAATTATGTTTACAACAATTTGGGCATGTCCTTGAGGCTGCATAGCACCACCCATCAATCCAAAACTAATAAATGGCTTACCATCTTTGGTAATAAATGCAGGAATGATGGTATGGAATGGTCTTTTACCTCCTTGTAAACTATTTCGATGGTTGGGATCTAAACTAAACATTTCTCCTCTATCTTGAAGCATAAAACCAAGGTTTGGAGGGACCATTCCCGAACCCATTCCTCGATAATTGCTTTGTATGAGTGATACCATATTTCCATCTTTATCTGCAACAGTCATATAAATAGTATCTCCATTCTCAAAAATGCCACTGTCATAGACAGATCCAGCTTTTTTTAGATTAATTAACTTATTTCTCTCTAATGCATATTCTTTAGAAATAAGTTCTTTAACAGGTACATTAGCAAAGTTCATATCAGCATAATATTTTGCTCTATCTTCATAGGCTAATTTTTTAGCTTCTGTAAAAATATGTATATATTCAGCGGAATTAAGTCCCATATTTGCAATATCATATTGTTCAAGAATATTTAGTATTTGAAGAGCAGCTATACCTTGACCATTTGGTGGTAATTCCCAAACATCATAACCTCTATAGTTTGAAGAAACAGGATCAATCCATTCTGGTTCATATCTTTTAAGGTCATCTTCTGAGAGGAAACCACCCTGTTCAATTATGAATTTCGAAATTGCTTGAGCTATATCACCTTTGTAAAAGTTTTCCCCATAAGATTTAGCAATTTTTTTATACGTATTAGCCAAATGTTTGTTAACAAAAATATCACCTTTTTTAAGAGCTTCGCCATTTGGCATCCACACATCTGCAAAGTTTGGATAATCTTTGTATCTTTTAGATGACGATTGGAGATAATATCCGACAACTTCAGTCACTGGAAACCCGTTATCTGCGTAGTTTATAGCATTGATAAATAACTCATCAAAGGATTTTTTACCAAAACGCTTATGAAGAGCTGTCCATCCTGCAACAGCTCCTGGCACTGTAACTGGTAAAGGACCAAATGGAGGGATTTTATTTATACCCATAGCTTTTAGCTTTTCAATTGTCATATCTTGTGCTGCTGGACCAGATGAATTTAGGCCATACAGTTTTTGTGTTTTTGCGTCCCACACAATTGCAAACAGGTCACCTCCAATGCCACAACCAGTAGGTTCAACTAAACCAAGCACAGCGTTAGCTGCAATAGCAGCATCAATTGCATTTCCACCATCTTTTAATATCTCAATTGCAGTTTGAGTTGCTAGAGGGTGACTAGTTGCAGCCATACCATTTTCAGCGATTACTTCTGATCTACTTGCAAAAGGAAGACCAGTAATTCTGTCGTAGCTAAAAACAGTATTTAATAAGAAGTAAAGTAAAATTATTTTATATTTCATAACTAAATTGGTGCGCCTGGGAAGATTCGAACTCCCGACCTCCTGGTCCGTAGCCAAGCGCTCTATCCAGCTGAGCTACAAGCGCACTTTTAAATTATAATAAGCTTTAAGATTTTTTTCTTACAAAATGAAATTAAGTATCAATTTAAATAAAATAGCATTAATTAGAAACTCAAGAGGGTCTATCAGCCCGAGTATGGAGTATTTTGCTAAAACAGCTCTAGATACAGACATACTTGGCCTTACCGCTCATCCTAGACCTGACAACAGACACATAAGATACGAAGACTTAGTGCTAATAAAAGAATTAACAGCTGAATATAAGAAAGAATTTAATATTGAAGGAAATCCTTTTGAGCTTCCATCATCAGAATATAAGGGATATGTAAGTATAATTAATGAGTTCAAACCAACACAAGCTACATTGGTTCCAGATGATACTGATCAATTAACCTCAGACCATGGTTGGGATATAAACGATTTAAATAGGATAGATTTTGCAGATTCTATTAAAAACAATTGCTTAAGATGTAGTGTTTTCATTGATGCTGGCACAGATTTAAGCTTACTAGAGAATAAAAATATTAATGCTGTTGAAATTTTTACAGGACCATATGCTGATGCACATAAATCTGGTGATGAAGAGCTATTAGATCAAGAATTAAAAAAATTAATTTTTACTGCAGAAAGTGCTAAAAGAGAGGGTTTGAGGGTTAATGCAGGGCATGATTTAGATTTGCAAAATCTTACTTTATTAAAGGAACTGGATTTAATTGATGAGGTATCTATTGGCCATGCTATTATTTCAGAATCACTTGATAGGGGTTTTAAAAACACAATTCAACAATATATAAATTTAATAAATGGATAACGTAATACAAAATATTAAAGACCAAATTAAAGATAATGAAATCTTGTTATTTATGAAAGGATCACCTTATCAACCTCAATGTGGTTTTTCTTCCAAAGTTGCACAAATTTTATTTAGTTATGACATTGAATTCAGTTATATTGATGTTCTTGAATTTCCAGAGGTAAGAGCAAATCTTCCTCAAATATCAGATTGGCCAACCTTTCCGCAATTGTTTGTTAAGGGTGAATTAGTGGGTGGGTGTGATATCGTTTCTGAATTGCATGAAACGAAAGAATTAGAATCTGTATTTAACTAGCAGTTATAAGAGTCTGTAAAAAGTTTTCGTGTCCAACTTTGTCTAGTAAATCTAGTTGGGTCTCTAAATGATCTACATGTTCTTCTTCACTCTCTAGTATTTTTTGTAATAAATCTCTTGAAACAAAATCATTGACTTCCTCACAGGCAAGTATGGCCTCTCTGAGATCTGGGATAGCCTCATTTTCAAGTTTTAAATCGTTGTGAAGTATTTCAACAGGTTCGTCAGCGATATAAACGTTTCCAAGGTAAGTCATGTTAGGAAGCCCTTCAAGAAATAAAATTCTTTGAATAAGAACATCTGCATGTTTCATCTCATCCATAGATTCACCGTATTCATATTGAGCAAATTTATCCAAACCCCAATCTGATAACATTCTGGAATGTAGAAAATATTGATTAATTGCTCTTAATTCGTTTGAAAGAATCTTATTAAGATGTTCGATGACTTTATCGTTACCTTGCATAGTGAATTTATATGATCTTTGGTCCTAAAAATCAAGGAATTTAAGCATTTTGCTAATGATTCTCATTTAGAAAATTAATTGATTATTATTTAGCTTGTTGCTTTTCAGAATAACCTAGTTTTTCATGGATTTGTTTACTTGAAGTTGTGTAACCAAACGGAATTCTTTCCCCTGGATAAACCCTACTAAATGCTTTTTGAACAGCAAGTGTTGTTTCATGAAATCCTGAAAGTATTAGGTTGAGTTTACCCGGATAAGTATTAATATCTCCTACAGCGAAAATACCTTCTTTATCTGTTTCAAAATTTTCAGTATTTACCTGAATTTTTTTACCTGATAATTCTAGATTCCAATCAATAATGGGGCCAAGTTTCTTATTTAGTCCATAAAAGAACAAAATATAATCTGCCCCTATATCTATTTCGTCTTTAGAATCTGTATTTAACAGTTTGATTGAATCTATATTTTCATCCCCAGAGATATCCTTGATAATGAATGGTGTTAAGAGTTTAATTTTTTGTGTATCACTAAGTTTTCGTACAGCCATTTCAGTATCTGGAGCGCCCCTAAAAGCATTTCTTCTATGGATAAGCGTTACCTTTGCTCCTACTTTATCTAATTCAACGGTCCAGTCTAGCGCACTATCACCACCACCAAAGATCACAACATTTTTATCTTTAAAAATTGTTTTATCTTTTATGGAATAGAATATTTTTTTTCCTTCCATTGAAGAAAAATCGCGTTCTAGATTTGGCTTTATTGGTTCAAAGGATCCTGCTCCCGCTGCAATAAATATGTTTGGAGTTTCAACAGTTGATCCTTTGTTGGTAGTTACTTTCCATATATCACCTTTTTTTGTGACACTATCAACTCTTTCGTTAAGCATTAGATCGTATTCAAAAGGTTCTATTTGTTTGAGCAAGGCATCGACATGTTCTTGTGCAGTTTGATAAGGAACTCCAGGGATATCAAATATTGGTTTATCAGGATAAAGTTCAGCGCATTGACCTCCTGGTTTATCAAGATTATCAATTAAGGTGCATTTCAGGCCTAATATACCGGCCTCAAAAACAGTAAATAAGCCTACAGGTCCTGCACCAATTACTAATATGTCAGTTTTCATTTAACTCTCATTCCCGGTTTAGCTCCAGTATCAGGAGAAACCATAAAGACTTCTTCTCCACCAGGTCCTGCTGCAAGAATCATACCTTCTGAGATGCCAAAGCTCATCTCTCGAGGGGCAAGATTATTCACTAAAACAACTAATTTATCATTTAGATCTTCCAGATCATAAGCCTTTTTAATGCCTGCAAAAACATTCTTCTCTCCTAATTCCCCAACGTCTAATATTAATTGAACTAATTTGTCTGCTTCAGGCACCTCTAGTGCTTGTTTAATTTTTGCAATTCTAAGGTCTACCTTCGCAAAATCTTGTATGTTTATTTCATCCATTTAGTCTAGTATTCCGTCAAAATCATTTTTTTCAAGTCTTGTTATGAATGGCTCAAATTTTTGGACGTCATTTAATATATCAGCACCCAAGTCTTCATAACTTAAATCCGAAGCATTTAAAAGTAAAAATACATTTTTGGAAATAGATGGAATGAAGGATTGCAATAAGATTGAAAGGTCTTTAAAGACATTTATTGCCTCCGAACATATTTCAATACACCTTTCTTCATCACCTTGTTTTGCTTTATTCCAGGGCTCTTCGTTCGATACATAAGCATTCATTTTATCAGCAATGCTCATTATATTTTTCAAAGCTTTGGAGTATTCTTTTTTATCAATAAAATTTATTATCTCTTTGTAAGTTGAACTGTATTCTTGCGACTTTTTGATATTGCCGGGTGCTACCTTCGAATTATTAAGTTTTAGTAGGAAGTTTTGAGTTCGGCTACCAATATTAATAAACTTCCCTATCAAGTCACTATTAATTTTTTGAATGAAGTCGTCTACAGAAAAGTCTATATCTGAAATATCAGTATTAAGTTTTGAGCAAAGATAGTACCGATAATAATCTGGATTTGCATAAGCTAGAGCTTTTTCAGCAAGTATAAAATTACCTTTAGATTTGGACATCTTATTTCCCTCAATGGTTAAAAATCCATGCACAAAAACTTCATCCAAACTTTCTATTTCTGCGGTCTTAAGCATTGCCGGCCAAAAGAGAAGATGGAAATAAACTATATCTTTACCAATAAAATGAACGAGTTTGATATCATCTTTTTTCAATAGATCTTCATAATTAAGGTTATTTTGTATTGTCCAATTTTTTATAGAAGCAAGATATCCAACTGGCGCATCCATCCATACATATATATATTTTGTCTTTTCTCCAGGTATATTGAATCCAAAGTAAGGCTCATCTCTGGAAACATCCCAATCTCTTAAATCTTCATTCAACCATTCATCGAGTTTTGCTTTTATAGGTTTTTGCTTTGAAATTTTTTGAACATTTTTCTTTAAATAATCGTTGAGTTCATTTAATTTAAAGAAATAATGTTCTGATTCTTTTATCGTTGGTGTGGTATCAGAGAGCACTGAAATTGGATTCTTCAGTTCAAGCGCGTCATAAGTAGATCCACATTTTTCGCATGCGTCTCCATATTGATCATCTGCACCACATGCAGGGCAGACTCCTTTCACAAACCTATCCGCTAAGAAAATTTGTTCCTTTTCATCATACAGTTGGGATATCTGCTTTTTGTAGATATATTTCTTTTTGAGGGCTTTATTAAAGATTTCAGAAGTTAATTCTTTATTCTCCTCTGAATGAGTTGAATGAAAGTTTGTTAAATTGACATTGAAGTTTCTAAAGGTTTCATGATGTTGGTGATGGAGTTCCCCAATAAGATCCTCAGGAGAAATATTCATCTCTTTTGCTTTTAGCATTATTGGTGTGCCGTGTGTATCGCTTGCACAAAAATATAAAGCTTCATCTTCTGTAAGATTTTTATGTCTAACCCATACGTCAGTTTGAACAATTTCGAGAACGTGTCCTAAGTGAAGAGGTGCGTTTGCGTAGGGCAGAGCACTTGTAACTAAATACTTCATGTTTGTTTTGAAATTATATGTTAATTTTAATTCTATGGAAAAAATTGCTGTTGCATCTGGCAAAGGAGGAGTAGGTAAAACATCAATAACAATAATACTTGCCAATCATCTCAAAAGTCAGGGATTTTCAGTTGGATTATTAGATGCAGATATATATGGTCCAAATCTCACACAAATATTACTTCCAGATGATCAAACAATTTCACTAAAGCATGAGAAAAATACAAACAAATTCATGCCTATAGTTATAAATAATATGATGATAAATTCTATAGACTTTATTATCGATAAAGATAAGGCAGCAATTTGGAGGGGGCCTGTGTTAAGCAAAGCACTAAAACAGTTATACCTTGGTACAAATTGGGGGAATCTTGATTATTTATTGATTGATATGCCACCAGGTACAGGCGATGCTTATCTTACAATCCTTAATGATTTAGATATTGATAATGTAGTTTTGGTAGGAGTGGAAGATGATTTTTGCATTGCTGATTTACATAAAACAAACTCACTTGTGAAAAAGTTAAAAAAAAATTGCTTAGGGTTAATTGAAAATATGTCAGAAAATTTTGATATTAGTAATGATCCTGTCATGAGCAAAAAGATACAGAAAGAACTCAATTTGGAAATATTATTTTCATTGCCAAGGATCCCTAGAAAAGATTTTTATCAAGAATTAATCAATCTTGATAAACTAAGAAAATATATACCAAAAAAAATATTTAAATGAGACAAGTTTTATTTCTAATAACTATCTTTTTTTTCTTATATGCTGAAGAAGATAATGAAGTAGTTGATATTGACCCATATGAAAATTTTAATAGAGTTGTTTTTAATATTTCAGATTCATTAGATGAAAGTTTTTTAAGACCAACTGCAGAAATATATAGTGACTACACTCCATTATTCATAAAAGATTCTGTTACAAACTTTTTTTATAATCTTGCTGAAATAGACACAGTAATTAATCAATTGTTACAAGGTAAGCCTAAATTAGCTGCTGAAGATTCACTTAGATTCATCATTAATACTACAATCGGCGTTGGGGGTGTGTTTGATATTGCAACAAGAATGGGATTTGAAAGACATGATGAGGATTTTGGGCAAACATTGGGAGTCTGGGGCGTTGAATCAGGCCCATACGTTTTTGTGCCATTTGTTGGACCCTCTACTCTGAGAGACATTTTTGGCATTCCTCTAAGTTGGTATGTTTCAGGTACCTTTGCCATTGAAGAAGATAATACAAAGATTCTATTTTCTTTATTGGATGTGATTGATACAAGAGAAAGAATACTTGCTGCTGAGAACCTAATTGTTGGAGATAGGTACGAATTTGTAAAAGATGCTTTCCTTCAATCTCGAGAACATTCGGTAAAAGATGGTGAAGTTGAAGATGAGTTCCTCAGTGAGTTTGAAGATGAGCTTTTTGATCTAGATCTTCCTTAAAACAATTAAAAACGTCTTCCAAATCAATTGATGTATTCTTAACATTATCTAAAAGCCTACGTCTAATCTCTTTTGTATAGGAAAGTTTACGAATTATTTGTAATAAATGGGTAATTGCCCTATTTACGTCTTTTTTATTTTTTAGATTTAAGATGTATGACATGTAGTTTTGCATTCCTGTACTGAATTCTAAATTTGTTTTATTTGCGTAGACTTCTTTATCAATCTGTAATAAAAATGCAGGGTCTGAATAGATTTTTCTACCTAACATAACTCCATCCACATAATTCAATTGTTTTTTAACATTATTAATTTCTTCTATACCACCATTGATGATAATTTTTAAATCTGGAAAACGGTCTTTCATTTTGTAGACAAGCTCATAGTTCAGGGGTGGTATAGATCTATTTCTTTTTGTATCTAACCCGCTAATGGCTTTTCGAGCATGAATAATGAATGTATTGATACCGTAATCAGAAATAGTTGATAAAAAATTTTCCAGATACTCCTCTCCCTCAAAATCATCTACACCTATTCTGCATTTTATAGTGAAAGGGATGTTAATATTTTTTTTAACTTCATTTACACAAGAGCTAAGTAACTCGACATTTTTCATCAAAAAAACCCCAAAGTTGCCAGACTTCACTTTTTTTGATGGACAACCAACATTCAGATTAATTTCATCATAACCATATTCCTGCCCAATAATCGCAGCTTGAGCAAGAGTATTTGGATCAGAGCCGCCTAGTTGAAGACCAACAGGATGCTCAGAACTATCAAACTTTAATAATCTCTCTACATCGCCTTTTAAAATAGCATTTGAATGAATCATTTCTGTATACAACATGGAGTTTTTAGTAAATTGTCTAGCCATGAATCTAAAATGCTTGTCCGTTTTTTTCATCATCGGAGCAATGCAAAATTTATGATGGTTTTGTGTCATATGAAATATATAACGCATGCCAGCCCAACGAGGGTCAGTACAATTGTGTAAGGAAGGGCTTTATAGACCATCTTTAAATAGGACAGACCTATCAATGGTGCCAGAGACGAAGTTAAAAGAAATAAGAATGCTGCTTGACCATTTGGTGTTGCGACACTGGGCAAGTTTGTGCCTGTGTTAATTGCAACCGCGAGTCTATCAAATTGATTCTCTGTAATAACATTATTCTCCAGTGCCAGAACTATTTCATTCATATAAACTGTCGCAACAAAGACATTATCACTGATGGCAGATAAAGCTCCATTTGCTAAATAGAATAATGGTACTTGCATATCTATTGAGGAAGCCAATACTAGATTAATGACTGGTGTAAATAAGCTCTGATCATTAATTACTGCCACCACTACGAAAAAGATCACAAGCAGTGAGGTAAAAGGCAAGGATTCTTTAAAAGCACCACCTAGTTGGTGTTCTTCGGTAATACCTTTGAAAGCTGTTAAAAAAACCATTAAAAATAATCCAATGATTCCCACTGGAGCCAAATGAAGTCCGAGTGCAAATATAAGACACAAACCCAATATAGCTTCAAAAACTAAGTGAAGTTTTTCCATATCTGTTCTTTCAGCATCAACTTTTTCTGCATTAGCTATAATTTTATTTCGCATTTCATCTGTCATTTCATGGCCGTAGCTAAAGACTTTAAATTTTTCTATTAACAGACAACATATCAACCCAGCTACTAAAACTGGCATAGTTACAGGAGCCATTTTGTAGAAAAATTCCATAAATTCCCAACCTGCTTTATCAGCAATTAATAAGTTTTGAGGCTCACCTACAATCGTACAGACACCACCCAGCGCCGTACCAACTGCACCATGCATCATAATGTCTGTTAAAAATGATTTCACTTGTTCAAACTCATCTTTAGTAATTTCATTACTTTTAAAACTACTCTCAAAAACGTGATAGAAACCAACCATAACTGTAATCAGTACTGCTGTTACTGTGAGTGCATCTAAGAAAGCTGACAGAAATGCAGCCGATATAACAAATAATAAAGAAAGCAGAATTTTTGATTTAACTCTTTGTAAAAGTTTGGTAAAGATAACCATAAGAAGGTTCTTCATAAAAAATATGGCAGAAACCATAAAAACCAGTAATAAGATTACTTCTAAATTTGATTCAATCTCATGTAAAACGTGATAAGGGTCAGTTAGCCCTAACAAAAGTGATTGAAATGCAATTAGACCACCTGGTTGAAGAGGGTAGCACTGTATTGAAAAAACTAATGTAAATATGAATTGAAGTAACACTATCCATCCAAGCAAAAATCCTGGATTGACTCCCATGAAATCGAAATAGAAATAAATTAAGGGGTTTACAAGAAGAAATAGCAGAATGCTTGATTTATACCAATCAGGCGCATTTCCCAAAAAACTTTTAAATATTGTATTTAACACTTCTCTTATAAAAGTTTACATTATACAGACATGAAAAATTTAACGTCTAGTTTTTCCATTAAACAAGAATCCAAATCTACTGACTTAATAGTAAGTATTAACTCAAAAAAAGAAATACTGTTTAATAAGAAAACTAAAAAATTTGTTCATAATGTGCCAGAAAAATTGCCTTCTCAAAAATTTAAAATATTTCAATCGGAGGATTTAGGTATTTTTCTTGTTAATGAATTAGAACATCTTCAAGAAGAATGTGAATACCTGAGTAAAAGATTTCTGTATTCGTATCTTGATGAGGATTCTCTAACTTTAATTTCAAGGGCATTCCAAATATATGATTGGATATATAAACAAAAATATTGTTCTAGAACGGGAAATAAATTAAGTCAGGTTCGTGAAGATCTTTCTAAACACTGTGACAGTTGCTCGAGAGATTATTTTCCAAAAATGTCGCCATGTATCCTTGCAGCAATTACGTTCAACAAAAAAATACTTTTGGTGAAACATAACAATGAAATACGAACACTATCGACTGTGATAGCAGGATTTGTGGAATTAGGTGAATCTTTAGAAGATTGTGTAAAGAGAGAAGTTTTTGAGGAAGTGGGCCTAGAAATTAAAAACATTAAATATTTAGCAAGTCAATCATGGCCATTTCCAAATCAACTAATGATGGCTTTTAGTGCGGAAGCGCTAAATGACCAGATAGATATTGATAACAATGAAATTCTGGAAGCAAATTGGTATTCAGAAGAGAATCTACCTCAAATACCCCCAGAACCATCTTTATCAAATACGTTAATTAAAAATACCCTTAAAACTATGACCTAGGGTCATTTTTAGCTCGTCTAACCTGTTTTTTCTTAACAGGCTCTATTCTGTTACCAATATTGTCATCAATAGGTTTTGGTGTTGCTTCAGGAGCCACTTTGACGTTACCGCTTTTCGGCTTTAGTGGTTTCTTTGAAGCTGAAGTTTTTATAGGTTTTTTGGTTTTGGCAATAGGTTTTCTAACTTGTTTTTGAGTTTTTTCACCAGAGTTAAATTTTTTATTGCCTTTAAAAGACGTATTTTTATTTCTATTTTGATTTGAACTTCTTCTTGAATTTGGTTTACCTCTTCGAGAATTGAATTTTTTTCTTGTAGGTTTTGGTTCTTCTTCTCCCTTAAAGAAATTAAATAACGAATCAAGTAGACCTTTTTATTGCTATCAATTTTTGGAATATTCCTAAACTCCACATCTTCAACTAGTGCTTTTTTTGATTTTTTTGGAACTTTTACGTTGTATGTAGTTCTATTTTGGAAAGCTTTTGAAGATTCATCCAATTCATATTCATAATCAAAATAAGCATTTTTCTTGATCTCTATTGTGTAGTTATCATTTTGTTTATAAGGATCAATGAAAGTCATTATTTTATTAGAAAACTTTCTTTCTAATTGATCCAAATTTGAACGATATCTATTAAGTAACTCATTTGCTACATTCGGAGAAACCTTTAACATCAGAATACTAGACTTATTATTAATGGATTTTTCGGTAATGAGTCTAAAGATTGACTCGCAGACCGATGCAACAGATCTAACCCAAACTGTCTTACCCATTAAATCATTTAAGGCTGGTTTAATTCTCTGTCTGGACATTTCCATTAAGCCAAATCTAGATATTTTATCCAGTTGAATCCTAGCATGATCAAGTTTTGTTGATTCATACATTGCTCTTTCAACTTTTTCATTATTTTTTGGATCTTCCATATCAATAAAATCAATAACAATTAACCCACCTAAATCTCTTAATTTAACCTGTTTTCCGATCTCTGCTGACGCTTCTAAGTTAGTTTTAAGGGCTGTTTCTTCAATATCGCCACCTTTTGTAGATTTCGCAGAGTTAATATCAATTGAAGTAAGCGCCTCACCAGAATCAATAACCAATGACGCTCCGGATTTAAGCTTCACTTCTCTAGAAAATGCAGATTCAATCTTGGTTTCGATACCGTAACTTGCAAACAATGGTACCTCTTCATCGTAAAGTTTAATTTTTTCAATAAAATCTGGAACAATTTTATTGGTATAAGTTTTTGCTGAATTAAAGTCATCTTCATTATCTACTACAAGTTCTCCAATATCTTCTTTAAAATAATCCCTTATTGTTTTTTGAATAAGGCTTTGATCAGCGTAGATCAATTGTGTTGCTCTTGATCCCTTGATTGCTGATTCAACTTCAACCCATAATTTTTTTAAATACTCTAAATCCCATTTAAGTTCTTCAATTTGCTTATCTATGCCAGCAGTTCTAATTATCACACTCATATTTTCTGGCACATTTAAAGCCTCAATATGATTTTTAATCTTATCTCTCTCTTCTCCATGAATTCGTCGAGAGATACCACCACCATTGGGATGGTTTGTCATTAGGACTATATATCTACTTGCCAGTGATATATATGTCGATAATGCAGCACCTTTATTAACGCGCTCTTCTTTCTGAATCTGAACAACAATGTCGTCACCTTCTTTAATTTTAAATCTCTCGTCACCAGATTTTGATGGATCAAAGTATTCAGCAGAGAGTTCTTTGAAGGGCAAGAAACCATGTCTTGAGGAACCTAGTTCAACAAAAATTGCTTCTAAGCTTCCTTCAATTTTAGTTACTTTACCTTTGTGTATACTTCCTTTCTGAAAATTGTTACCTTCAAATTCCAGATCAAAGTCTATAAGTTTATCGCCTTCTATTAACGCACTTCTACGCCCGTTTATAGAATTAGTATCAATTAAGATTTTTTTCATTTTATCCCTTGTCTATAAAGGATAAGAACAACGATTTATGCTTTTATATCCTTTGGAATAAGCATTTTTTTGAATTTGTTTAATCTATTTTTTGTTGTTCTCATCGTTATTAAATTTTTTTTATCGCTTACTTTTCATTAATTTTTCTATTTCGTTGTAAGCTAAGGCGTATATTTTACAGCAAAATGACAAAAATTAATTTTTTTATTGTAAATAAAGATCATGAAGGAAGAAGGTTGGATAACTTTCTTTTTAGTAAATTTAAAAAAGGTATCCCCAAATCTAAAATTTATAGCTCTATCCGAAAAGCAAAAATAAAAGTAAATGGCAGAAAAACTAAACCTGATTATAAGCTTCAATCCGGTGATAAAATTGGATATCCTGAGTTGGTACAAAAAACTGATATTAATGACTCACCAAATCTACAAGATCATATTGATTTGATAAAAGACTCTATTATCTATGACTCTAAAAACTTTGTGGTTTTAAACAAACCACCAAATTATGCAGTGCATGGTGGTTCAGGTTTAAATTTTGGAATTATTGAAATAGTCAGAAAAATTTATAAGTATTCAGAAAATTTTAACCTCGCTCATCGAATTGATAAATCAACCAGTGGATGCTTGGTTATTGCCAAAAAAATGTCGGCGTTGAGAGATATCCACAAACAATTTAGAAATAGATCGGTCAAAAAAGTTTATGAATGTATTGTAAAAGGGTCTTGGCCAAAAGAATTAAAAAAGATAAATAATAGTTTAGATATTCAAAAGACTCATAAAACAGATCAAAAAACTGTCAAAACCAATTCTGGTAAAGAATCTCTAACAAAATTTTTTATAAATGAACAAATGAATGGCTACACAAAAATAACGGCTATTCCTCAAACTGGAAGGACACATCAAATTCGATTTCACTGTTTAGACGCTGGATTTCCAATAATTGGAGATAAAAAGTATTATCTAGGCAATTCCAAGACAGATGCCAAAAGATTAATGCTTCATGCTCGTACGATCGAATTTACTGATAACACAGAAAAAGTAATAGCAACCTCGGAGAATGATTACGGGTTTACAGATTTTAAAAAGAGTATTTGAATAAGGTTACATTTATTGAAGCATCTAAACCTGAATTAAATCTAATTTCGTTAAAAGGCATTATTTGTAGATTATTACTGTAAAAAAGTGCTTGTGGATATTCATCTTCATCGTAATATTCATAGATTCCCCAAATGACAAGCCCCATTAATAATAAGGTTGCAGCATTTTCTTCATCTGATTTACATCTACCTAACATCTCAATTGGCCCATTTTCTGTGTAGATTATTTTTTTCCAACCAATTCCTTCAACAAATTCCTCTTCACAGTTATCGAGGTGGGAGGCATTAGTTAAAGATGCAATAAATAATAAAAGAAATAAATTTAATTTCATAAGTTTAATTGGTAGGGATGAACGGACTTGAACCGTTACGCTTTTCAGCATGCGAGTTTGAGTCGCACGTGTCTACCAATTCCACCACATCCCCATAATTGCTATGATACATCCTATGCAAAAAGACATCTATAAAAGTGATTATGATTACGAAATACCAGATGAATTAATTGCACGATATCCATTAAAAAATAGAATTGATTCAAAACTTCTTTCATGTAACAAGAGTTTTAACATTCATGATTTTTCTTCACTACCATCTTTACTAAAAAAAGATGACTTGGTTGTATTCAATGAGACAAAAGTTTTTAAGGCAAGACTAATTCTTCATAAAGAAAGTGGTAGTACGGCAGAAATATTTGTTAATAAAATAATTTCTAAATATGAAGCAGAGTGTTTAACAAAAGGGCTAAATTTAAAAAAGAAAGTACAAATACTGAAAACTAGTACCTTTCCGATAAAAATTAATATATACGACAAACGAAATAATTCTGTCCTAATTAAATTTAATCAAGAAATAAAAAATCTATGCGAAAATGTTGGTAAAGTGCCTATACCTCCTTATCTAAATAGAGAGGAAGAAGAGATTGATAAAACACGCTATCAAACCGTCTTTGCTAAAGAATCAAAAAATGCATCTGCAGCAGCACCAACGGCTTCTCTACATTTTGATGACAATTTATATGAAAAGATAAAGTCCGACTTAAATACGTGTGTAATTGATCTATCTGTAGGTTTAGGAACCTTTAAACCCTTACCAGATGAACCTATCAATAATTCATCTAAACTTCATGAAGAAAATTTCTACATCTCGAAAAATACAGCTGAAATAATTAATAACCACATAAAAAATAAGAAAAGAGTGGTAGCAATTGGAACAACTACTCTTAGAGCACTTGAATCAGCTTGGGATAGTGACAGTCAAATTATTTTGCCTGGAAACCAATCAACGGACATTTTTATTAAAGAGGGATTTAAATTTAATGTTGTTAGTGCGTTGGTAACAAACTTTCATCTACCACAATCAAGTTTACTAATGTTAGTCAGTGCTTTTGCAGGTAAAGAATTAATTTTCTCTGCATATAAATATGCCATTGAAAAGAAATTACGCTTCTTTAGTTACGGAGATGCAATGATAATAGAAAGATGACATTTAAGGTTCTTAATAAACATGAATTTGCACGTAGAGGTGAATTAATTACCAAATCCTCTACTGTTCAAACTCCAGTATTCATGCCCGTTGGAACATATGGAACAGTAAAAGGTCTAACACCTCAACAATTACATGATATTGGTTTTGAAATCATACTTGGTAATGCCTTTCATTTACATTTAAGACCTGGATTAGAAACCATTAAAAAATTTGATGGTCTACATGATTTTATGTGTTGGAATAAGTCTATTCTGACAGATTCTGGAGGATTTCAGATCTGGAGTTTGAATGAATTGAGAAAGATTACTGAAAAGGGAGTTGAATTCAAATCTCCACTCGACGGATCAAAGATTTTTATGTCCCCAGAAGATTCGATACAAACTCAGTTGACATTAAATGCCGATATCATCATGGCTTTTGATGAATGTACAGATTACCCATCTTCACAAGACGAGGCTGAAAATTCTATGAATTTAACTCATAGATGGGCAAAAAGATCAATTGATTACTTTCAAAAACACAAAGACGGACATTTATTATTCGGAATTGTTCAAGGAGGGATGTACAAAGATTTAAGAACAGAATCACTTGAATTTATGAGTAACTTAGACTTCGATGGTATAGCTTTAGGTGGTCTTAGCGTTGGAGAGCCCAAAAAAGAAAAAACGAAAATACTCAAACACTTAGCACCAGAATTACCTGAAAATAAGCCTCATTATGTTATGGGGGTGGGCACACCTGAAGAATTAGTTGAAGGCGTAAGATATGGTATAGATATGTTTGATTGTGTAATGCCAACGAGAAATGCAAGAAATGGTTTTCTCTATACCAGTAAAGGTATTTTAAAAATAAGAAATTCAGAGCATAAAAATTCTACTAAACCCATTGATGAAAATTGCGATAGTTATACAAATAGAAACTTTTCAAGAGCATATTTGCATCATCTAGATAAATGTAATGAAATTTTGGCTAGCACACTAATGAGCATTCATAACTTAGCTTATTTTCACAAATTAATGTCTGATATAAGAAAATCTTTAGAGGAAAATAAATTTGAAGAATTTCTTGATTCCTTTTACGATATGAGGAGCTTAAAGAAGCCTCAACTATAGGAGAATAAATGAACGAAGCAGCAGGACCATCTTTTTTACCATTTTTAATGCTATTAGTATTCTTTTTGTTTATTTATTTTGTAACTATTAGACCACAACAAAAAAGACAGAAAGAACATGAAGCCCTTGTTACATCATTGGAAAAGGGGGATGAGGTTATGACGTCATCTGGGCTAGTAGGAAAAATAGAAAACATTACTGATCGTTATGTAAGTGTTAAATTAAACGATCAAGTCTCTATTAACATGCAAAAAGAGTTTGTAGCATCAAAATTACCGAAAGGCACTATTAACAGCATTGAATCACAGTGAATAAATATAAAGTCTGGCAAATTGCATTAATTTATTCAGTGTTAGTGTTTGGTGTTATTTTTGCACTGCCTAACTTTTTTCCAACTAAACCTGCAATTCAAATTGCTTTTGGTGATTCTTTAAGAGCAGCCAATACAAATATAGTTAATGATCTATCTTCGGAACTGAAAAATAAAAACGTAACTTTTACTGAGATTGAGTTCGAGGAGAATTCTGCCAAGATAATATTTGAGGACGTTGCAGATCAGTTGGCAGCCAGAAGGGTTCTGTCATCTTATTCTGATGGGGAATTTATTATTGCCTTAAATTCTGAACCCTCAACACCTGAATGGCTTAATTCAATCGGGGGAAAACCGATTAATCTAGGTTTAGATTTAGCTGGGGGAATACATTTCTTACTCGAGGTTGACACAAACAGATACTCAGCTGAAAGATTATCTTCAGAAGGTGCATCTATTATTGATGAGCTTTCAACAAGAAACATAAATGCCAACTACATAAGTAGCAATGAAAGTATAAATATTACGTTCAGGAATTTTAATGATCTTTCAAGTGGAAGAGATTACCTTGATCAAAATAATTTTACGACATCAGGAGCAAAATATAATATTCTCCAAAACAATAACGATCTTAAGCTTCAATATACAGACAATTATTTATCTGAAATAGTAGATTACGCAGTTGAGCAAAACTTGGTAGCGCTACGAAATAGAGTTAATGAATTAGGGGTATCAGAACCTATCGTACAAAGAGAAGGTAAGGGACGTATTGTGGTTGAGTTACCAGGCGTTCAAGACTCAGCATCTGCAAAAAAGATTATAGGTAAAACAGCTAATCTTGAGTTTAGATTGGAAGCAAGACCAACAGACTCTTTTCTTAGAAAAGAAAAATTTAATTACAAAAATTCATCCGGAACCAGCGCTTTTCTAGAAAAGGTTGTAATTATAACTGGAGATAATGTGACAAATGCACAAAGTAGTTTTGATGAAAGTGGGAGGCCTCAGGTAAACATTAATCTAGATATCGATGGTGGCAGATCAATGCAAAATGCTACCAAAGATAATATTGGAAGACGGCTTGGTGTCGTTTTAGTTGAAGAAAAAACAAGAACTTTTTTTGATGAGAATGATAATGTTTCACAAGAAAGCTTTACGGAAAAAAATGTTATAAGTAATGCGACGATACAGGCTGCATTGGGCACTGCATTTAGAATTACTGGTTTATCTAGCAGTTACGAAGCAAGTGAGCTTGCATTACTTCTCAGAGCAGGAGCGCTTGCAGCACCTATGAAATTTGTTGAAGAACAAACCATTGGACCAACCCTTGGTCAAGATAATATTGATAAGGGATTAAATTCTGTGATTGTAGGTTTTATTTTAGTTTTTATCTTCATGTTAATTAGATATAAATTATTTGGTTTTGCTGCAAATATTGCTTTGATCTCAAACCTAATTTTAGTAACAGCAATAATGTCATTGGTGGGGGCAACTTTAACTTTACCCGGAATTGCCGGCATAGTTTTGACTGTAGGTATGGCTGTAGATGCTAATGTTCTTATTTTTGCGCGTATATCTGAAGAATTAAAAGCAAATGTTGAAGTGCAAAGTGCCATAAAAAATGGATTCAGCAAAGCTTTTAGCACAATTATTGATGCAAATATTACTACTCTCTTAGTTGCTGTGATCTTATATTCAATTGGTACAGGTCCAATAAAAGGGTTTGCTGTTACTCTTAGTATCGGAATTATAACTTCAGTATTTACAGCAATATTTGTTACAAGATCTTTGGTGAACTTTATTTATGGTTACAGACAAATTAAGGACTTAAAAGTTTGATGAATATACCTTTTATACAATTTAACAAATTTGGGATTATGATTTCATCATGTCTGATCCTTGTAACTTTAATTTCATTATTATTAAAAGGTCTTAACTTAGGTTTAGATTTCACTGGTGGAATTTCACTAGAACTGAAGTATGAGCAAAAAGCTGATTTAGAGAAAATAAGAAATAGTATTTCAAAAATTGAAAATTCTAATTTTGTTGTTCTTAATTATGGAAGTGATAACAGTGTCTTAATCAAATTTCAAAGTGATGAGGAATTGAGTATTAATGCACAAACTGTAATAGATCAATTATTGGCAGACAATTATCTAGGGACTGTTGAAAAGTCGGAAACTATATTTCCTCAAATTGGTGAAGAGCTAAGAGATCAAGGGGGTATTGCTATTCTTGTAGCTATGCTTGTAATTCTTGTATACATCATTTTTCGGTTTCAAATAAAGTTTGGTTATGGTGCGATTGCTGCTTTATTTCATGACGTGTTGATTATCCTTGGGATCTTTTCGGTCTTTAATTTGACTTTTGATTTGTCAGTTCTCGCCGCATTGTTAGCAGTCGTTGGTTATTCTCTGAATGATTCGATTGTAGTATCAGATAGGATTAGAGAAAATTTTTTAGATGAGAATAAAAAAGGCAGTTCAGAAGTCCTCCTAAATGATTCACTTAATCAGGTATTTGCAAGAACAATTATCACCTCATTCACAACATTACTAGTTTTAATAGCATTGCTTGTTGCAGGCGGTGAAGCTTTAAAGAATTTTAGTTTAGCTTTAGCAGCTGGTGTGCTGGTTGGATCTTATTCTTCAATTTTTATTGTCGTAAGAGTGTTGATGATGACAGATCTCTCTAAGAAAGATATGGAAAAACCTAAAAATGAGCCTGAAGAGTCTTATTCTTTAGATTGATATCCGGCCATTACACATTTAGACAACTCTTTGAAACATTTGGGCGTTGAAATTATCATATGGTCTGAGGTATAAGTGTCTGGCACACCTTTAAAATCTGATATTAAACAGCCTGCTGTTTGTGCAATATATAGGCCTGCTAATCTATCCCATAATTTTAGACCATGGCCCCAGAAACCATCTAGTTTACCTGCCGCACAATAAGCGATATCTAGTGAAGTACAACCTGATCTTCTCACGGTTACATCAAATTCATTAAGTAGTTTATAAGTCTCAAGCGGCTTATATATATAATTTTGATCCTTGTTTGAATGACCTGTAGAGCTCAGTAAAGCATTATTTAGAGTTGATTTAGCACTAGCTCTTATTCTTTTATTGTTCAGTAATGCCCCTGTATCTTCACCTGCACAAAATACATCATTCCTGACTGGGTCAATAATTACAGCACAGACAACTTTTTGTTCTTTGACACATGCCAGTGAAAGGGCATAGTGAGGATATTGATATATAAAATTTCGCGTTCCATCAATCGGATCTAAAACCCAGTAAGAATCGATTTCATCTATTCCATCAGTGCCAGTTTCTTCTCCAAAATATCCAAAGTCTGGATAATGTCTTTGTAAGTTTTCGAATACTTTTTGTTCAACGTATTGATCAAGGTTTGTAGAAAAGTCATTAGTACCTTTCTTTATGACTTTTAGATTATCAATTCTCTTACTAAATTGTATTATTTCATTTGCACCTTCATAAGCTGCATTAAGTGCTCTGTTAAGGATTGGGGGAAGTGACATAGTGAATATATTATGAGTTTAAGCAAACAAGTCAAAATAATTCTGATAGAAACAACGAATTCAGGAAATATTGGATCGGCTTTACGAGCCATGAAAACAATGAATTTTTCCCGGTTATGTCTTGTTAGACCCAAAGATTTTCCTTCTGATGAAGTAGAAACCATGGCAGCAAATGCTAAAGATTTAATAAAACAAATTGAAGTTGTAGATAACTTAGATGATGCACTAGAAGGTATGAACTTTATAGTAGGAACATCATCAAGAATGAGAAAAGTACCATGGCCAAATGAGACTCTTGAAAACGCTTCTCCCAGAATAATTAGTGAAGTTGAAAACAAAACAAATGTTGCAATATTATTTGGCAGAGAAGACAGAGGTTTAACAAATGATGAATTACAACGCTGTAATTTACATCTTTACATACCAGCTAACAAAGATTATCCAGTGTTGAATCTATCCATGGCTGTTCAAGTAGTGTGTTACCAATTATATATCGACGGCTTGTTGCATCAAGATTATGTTCAATCTGAATACTGGGATGTGCCTTCGGCAGAAGCAAACCATGTTAATAGGTTAATAAACCATTTCATTGAAGTTGCTGAAGAATTAGAAGTTTTTAACAAGGGAAATCCTAGACAGATTGGAGCAAGAATAAAAAGAATGTTTACAAGAATAGGGCTAGATGAGATGGAAGTTAATTTTATGCGAGGTTTTTTATCGGCAGTAGAAAAAAAACTTAGAGATAAATAACTTTAAAATTTAAAATATGTAATTATAATTACCGAATGTGTCCCCATCGTCTAGAGGCCTAGGACACCGGGTTTTCATCCCGGCAACAGGGGTTCGAATCCCCTTGGGGATGCCACTCTCTTTTGTGTGGCATTTTGACACATAAATTCATTTTTCGTTTAAACTTTTAAGAGAGGAGTTTATATGAAATATTTTTTACTTACTTTACTTACTTTTTCGTTTATATCTTTTGCACAAGAAGAACCAACAAGAGAGGCAGCACCTGGTGTTTGGGAGCTTACTACAGTTGATGTGAATTGGGGTTACATGAGTGACTATATGGATGGCTTGGAACAAACTTGGGTTCCAGCAGCTGAAATACAAAAAGAAATGGGCATAATTTCTGATTATGCTGTTTGGACAAGCAATAATAGCGTTGCTTATCTTGCACTTTATTACCCTAGTCACGCAAATATGGAGCCTTGGACTGATGATCAGCAAGCTGAATTTGCTGAGAAACTTCAGGCATACCGTGAAAAGAAAGGCTTCGATGCTGAAAACTATGAAAAAATTGTAAGCACTTACAAAGATTTACGTGATATCAGAAGTGTTGAGCTTACTTATCAAATAAATTTTAAATAATTTTTTAGTGCGGTGTAAAAAGCCGCACATTTTATGGAACTTATATTAATACCTTTTGTCTATTATGCATTCTGCGGTTTTGCTATTGTATTTTCAATTATCAATGAGTTAGATCTATTGCTTAAGGTCACTAATAATAGGATCGCCTTTAATACATATCTTTTTTTAGAGCTTATAGTTTCTAGCTCTCTAATTACTTATTCAATATTAAGATCTAATTATGTCCTCTTAATAATTGGATTTGTAATATTTATATCAGCATTAGTTAGTCTATGGTGGAGGGAGAGCTTTATTAAGATGATTAACGAAATAGGTAATAAATTTGACCATATAAATGCTTTGACCTACTTTGCCCTAGCTGCTTTAATTTATTTTTTTGAATTCACATCTTCAATTACTTAAGCAAGCTAAATGCTTAGTAAATTTCTCAATTGAGAACGATTCTCATTTAGGTTATGATCTATACCACCATGAAATCACTTAAATTTTTAATAAAGATACTATTTTTTTCTTTGATTGTTGTGGGATGTTCTCCTGTAGAGGAGGTGAACGTTTACACATCAAGACATTATGATGTGGATGATATTCTTTATGCTGAATTTACAAAGAAAACTGGTATCAAAGTAAACATAATATCTGGATCTGGAGGTGCTTTAATGGAACGACTTAAAGCAGAAGGTCAAAACTCTCCAGGTGACGTCTTTTTTACAGTTGATGCTGGTAATTTAGCAAATTTTCAAAAAGCTGGTTTCTTGCAACCAATTGAATCAGAGAATATTAAAAATATCATACCAGTTGAATTGAGAGGACCAAATAATGAATGGGTTGCAATCGCTAAAAGGGCTAGAGTGATTTTTTATAACCCAGAATCTGTTGCTGAAGATGAAATTAAAAATATTTCGTATGAGGATCTTAGCTCGGAAACTTGGAAAGGTAGAATTGTAGTTCGAAGTTCTTCTAATATGTACAATCAATCACTAGTTGCTTCTCTTATTTCAAATTTAGGAATTAAAGATACAGAGATATGGGCTAATGAATTTGTGAATAATTTTGCTAGAACTCCACAGGGAAATGACAGATCACAACTTATGGCAGTCGCCAACGGACTTGCTGATATCGCAATTGCAAATACTTATTACGTTGGGATAATGTTGGCTGGTAAGGGCGGTGAAGAACAACGAAAAGCTGCACAAAAACTAAAAATTGCATTTCCAAATCAAGATAACAGAGGAACACATGTCAATATCAGCGGGGGAGGAATTTTAAAGTATTCTCCTAATAAGAAAAATGCCGAAATGTTTCTAGAATTTTTGCTTTCTGAAGAAGCACAAACACACATTGTAAATAATTCATTTGAGTATCCTGTAATTAACACGATTGCACCACATCCTATCATTGCAAAATTTGGCGATTTTAAGATGGATAAAACATCTGTTGCTGACTTTGGCACATATAATCCAGAAGCAGTGAAATTAATGGACAGAGCTGGCTGGAAATAGCAATACTCTCTTTGGTATCATTGGAAATTAAGATTTTAATCTATGAAACAATTTAATTTAAATTTTTGGAATATATTTACAAGTTTCATTGCGTTGACATTCAGCGTACCAATCATTTTAGTTTTTTTAAGTTTATTTTTTGGTTTTAATGACAATTTTGATCATATAGTCAATGTAGTATTACTTGAGTACTCATTAAATTCCTTATTGCTAGTAGTTGGTGTTTCTTTAATAGTGTTATTTATTGGTGTTATTTCAGCTTTACTGGTAACAACATTCAGATTTACTGGTAGCAAAATATTAGAATGGGCATTAATTTTACCACTGGCTATACCGCCATATTTACTTGCGTATGTCATGACAGAGATGTTCGAGTATTCTGGTTCTGCGAATAGTATTTTCAGGAGTCTTAATCTAATTTCTGAAGATGCTGCTCTTCCAACAATAAGATCACTTTCAGGAGCTATTATTGTCTTTGGAATTGCACTTTATCCCTACGTATATCTGATAACAAGAGTTGCCTTAATGAATATCTCCAAACCTATTTTAGAGTCTGCAAGAGTCCTTGGTAGCAATAATTTTAAAAGTTTTACAAAGATTGTTTTGCCCTTAATAAGGCCAGCAATTTTTGCTGGATTGGCTTTAGTTTGTATGGAAACTCTGTCCGACTTTGGAGCTGTTCAACATTTTGCAATACCTACCTTTACAACTGGAATATTCCGAACATGGTTAGGAATGTACGATTTAATTACAGCTATGCAATTAGCTTCAATCTTGCTGTTAGTGATTTGCTTAATGATATTTTTGGAAAGAAAACAAAGGGCCAATGCTGAATATTCTTTAAGTAATGATTCAAGGGAAGATTCAGATTTAATACAGCTGAAAGGCATCAAAAACTTTTTAGCAAGCTTTTTTTGTCTAGTGCCTGTTTTAGCAGGCTTTATTATTCCTTTATCTGAGATTATTAGTTGGTCTGTTGAAATAACAAATATTTTTTCAATTAAATTTATCTATGCTTCGCTAAATACAATGCTATTAGCTATTACCGCAGGGATTATAACTACAATGCTTGCAATTTTATTTAATTTTAATTTACGCATATCTAAATCGAAACATTCTAAACTTATAAACGATTTTATATCCATGGGCTATGGTGTGCCTGGTTTAATCTTAGCTATTGGAATTACTCAATGTTTAACTTATTTTGATTTGATTCTATCTGACATTGGAATAATTGTTACAGGGAGTTTATTTGGCTTAATTTTTGCTTATGTAATTAAATCATATGCATTAACAAATAATGTTCTTGAGAGTAATTACAAACAATTTTCAACAAGTATCGATGAATCAGCAAGAATTTTAGGTGCTAGCAAATATACTTTGTTAGGCAATATTCACATACCATTATTGAAGACTGGAATTTTTACAAGCGTATTATTGGTTGTATCAGAGGTTGTCAAAGAGTTACCTGCCACATTAATATTAAGACCATTCAATTTTGATACTTTAGCGGTAACTGTATATACATATGCTTCTGAAGAAAGAATATATGAAGCAGCTTTTCCTGCTTTGTTTATAATCTTAATTGGTTTAATACCTATTTACTTTATTTCGAATATGATCAGATCATCAAAGGGCCTAAATTGAAAAAAAATTTTCTAAATTTAAAAAATATATTCTATGAAATAAATTCACAACCTATTCTTAAAAATATTAATTTGTCTATAAATGAGGGGGAATTTGTATCAATCATTGGTAAGTCAGGGTCTGGAAAAACTACCCTGCTTAAAATTATTAGCGGTTTAAAAAAACAAACTCAAGGTGAAATGCTTCTAAACGATGAAATACTGTCTAATGAAAACATTTTTCTAGAACCTGAAAACAGGAATCTAGGTCTAGTAGTACAAGAAAAAGTGCTTTTTCCACATTTAAAGGTTTTAGCAAATGTTGAGTTTGGGATTTCCAAAGAGGCAAACAAAAAAGAAAAAGCTATTGAAATGTTAAATAAATTCCATATCTCAAGTTTAATAGAAAAATATCCTCATGAAATATCTGGTGGAGAAGCACAAAGAGTTGCACTAGCAAGGACCCTTGTCACTAAACCAAAAGTTTTGCTTTTAGATGAACCATTTAATGGGCTTGATGAGGAGCTAAAAAAAGATATTTATCCAGATGTAAAAAAGATTTTGAATGATAATAAAATTACTACAATAATGGTTTCTCACAATACATCTGAAGTAAAAAACTTATCAGACAGAATATTTAATTTAGAAAATGGGGCACTAAAAGAATTATGAAATTTCAGAAATTTTTAATTTTTTGTTTATTACTTTTTACAACAATTATCTTTTCTCAGAATGAAGATTTTGTAGATAACAATGGAGTAAAGATATTTTATGTCGATTATGGTCCAATTGAAAATGAACCTATTTTACTTGTTCAGGGGCTAGGAGGACAATTAACTTTTTGGCCTGACGAACTCATAACAGTCCTGCAAAAAAACGGTTATAGACCAATTGTTTATGATAATAGAGATGTAGGTTTATCTGAAGATTTTAAAGACTATGGAAAGCCAAATTTTATATGGAATTACATTAAATTTTATTTAGGATTACCACTGAGATCAGCTTACTCACTTGCTGATATGGGTAGCGATGGTATTGCTATCTTGAACCATTTAAATATTGAAAAAACGCATATTCTTGCCCAATCTATGGGGGGGATGATAAGTCAGAGAATGGTCGCAGATAATAAAAACAGATTTAAATCATACGTACTGATTGCTTCGATGGCTAGAACGCCAGATCTTCAAACAGCTCCAAGAGGAGAATTAAGGAGATTAATTGAAGACAGATCTTTTGGAGATCAAACTCTAGATGGAGAAGTCGAACGATCAATTAGAATATTTAAAATTCTTGCAAGCCCAAGTAGTGAAATAGACGAAGAGAAATTTGAAAAAGAGGTAATAAAAAACTTTAACAGAAGTTCAAACACAGAAGGCTTTTCAAGGCAATTAATTGCTATTTTAGCTGATAAAGATAGATACGATGAGGTACAGACTATTACCACACCAACACTAGTGATTCACGGAAAATTGGATCCATTAATACCATATGAGGAAGGAAAGAAAACAGCAGATCTAATGCCTAATAGTGAGTTTTTAGGTGTGGATTTCATGTCTCATCTAATTGATAAACCAGTTCTTGACTACATTGAAACACCAATGGTTAAGTTTTTAGATAAAAATAGCTAATTAAGAACTGAATAAGAACCAATAATGCGTAGTTCTTCTGACATCTCTTCAAGCATTTCAAGCAATTTTATGACTACTTCATCCTCGTAATAGCCTTCAAAATCAATAAAAAAGGTATGGAGGTATTCATTATTTCTCGATGGTCTTGTTTCTATTCTTGTCATATTGATATTAAGCTCTGTAAATGGTTGCAGTATCGACATCAAAGAACCAGGTTTATCTGCAATATTTATCATCACTGAAGTTTTATTTTGATCAGATTTTTCTTCGATGCTTTTTCCTATTACTAAAAATCTTGTTTTATTATTATTGCTGTCCTGTATATTTTCTAAATGTGTATGTAAGTTAAATATTTTTATGGCATATGAATTTGCAATACAGAAAAGATCTTTATCTTTGGCTGCTTGAGAGGCAGCTTCTGCTGTACTTGTAGCAACTATTTTTTCAGCATCTGGAATATTATTCCTCATCCAGTTTGTACATTGTCCAAAAACTTGAGGATGTGAGGTAATTTTTTTTATTGTACTTAGATCACAATTTTCATTCAAAGAACATAAGTTGTGACTGACTGAGAAATTAAATTCCTTTAAAATTTTTAGATCATAATCTATCAAACAGTTTAGTGAGGAATTTATGACTCCTTGGTAGGAATTTTCAAATGGTATGACACCATAGTAGGAATGACTCATAGCTACTTTTTCAAATATATCTTCAATAGAGGGCAGGGGGATATAATCAGCTCCGTCTTTAAAGATATTTCTAGCAGCTAAGTCAGAATTTGTACCTTCAGGTCCTAAAAAGAAAATTTTCATCAATGGATTGTAAGGTTTTTTAGGCATAAAAAAAACTGAGCAAGCTCAGTTTTTTTATAAATCGAGATCTGTAGGTGTCAAAAGTGAGATTACCTCTTGCATCCTTGAGTAAGATCTCTTTTACTCTCGGTGGTCAAGTTTGCTTTTTTGCATGCTAAGCTCTCTTGAACTTTCACCTTTCAGGTCTCTTCCCGTGTAACGTTTCCTTTCTTTGGTTCTGCAGTTCCTTTCCAGTTCTCGTTACCGCTAGGTAAGATCTAATTTATAATGTGTTAATAAGTAATGCAAGCCCTATAGAAAAAAAAATAGTACTTTTTTTATCTAAATTTTAAGACCCTTTAAAAATCAGTATTTAAGAGTATAAAAAACTTTTATATTTTTTCTTGCAAGTGTTATATAGATAATTAAATTGTTTAAAAAATATACAAAATGATTAAATAATATACAGTTATTTATTGTACCGATTGAGTTATAATACGAGCATTATGAAAACAACAATGATCACAGGGCCTACTGCAGGTATAGGCAAATCTTTAGCCTACCAATTAGCAGAACGAGGTGAAAACTTATTATTAGTCGCAAGGAGAGAAGATAGACTTAAGAGTATCTCTATTGATTTAGAAACAAAATTTGACGTTAAAGTTAATTACGTTGCTGCAGATTTAACATCACCAAACGCACCACGTGATATCTATGAATATTGTGTTCAAAATAATTTAGATGTTTCTACCCTCATATTAAATGCTGGATATCAGATTAATACCAGACTAGATGAAGCATCTTTAGAAGAGGAAGAAGCTTGCCTAAGAGTGCTAGGTTTATCGGTAATTATGCAAACTAAACTTCATTTAAAAGATTTAGTAAAACGAGGTGGTGGAAAGATCATGGTCGTCTCTTCAATAGCTGCATTTGCGCCTACCTCGAATGAGTTTGCTGTACTTTATGGTCCAGTAAAAACCTTTATGAATAGATTTGTAGAGGCAATCAATAGTGCATATAACAAAAATAATATTTTCGCGACATCTGTTTGCCCTGGATTCACCATCACTGAATTTCATGAAATGAGTGGAACACAGGATCGCATGGATAAAGTTCCTTCTTTCATGAAGATGAGCGCAGATGATGTTGCTAAAGAGGGAATTATCGGAATGGATAAAAAGAAAGAAATTGTAATTACAGGTGCACTGAATAGATTCTTAATGAACCTTTTACGTTTTTTCCCAAGGCCATTAATAAAAATAATCGGTAATTCATTAGCAGGAGGAAGATATAAATAGACTTCATATTCTTGTTCTATTGTTAATCACTGGATGTGCTGAGCAAACTCCAGACGATATTGCCCAAGGCTCTTTAATTGTTGATACCCACATTGATACGCCCTATAGAATCAAAACACAATTGGATGAGAGTGGTACATTCGAGGACATTGCTTTAAATACTAGCTACGATTTTGATTACAGCAGAGCAATATCTGGTGGTTTAAACGTTCCATTTTTTTCTATTTATATTCCAGCAGAAACTGAAGAAAATGGTACAAGTTTTAAATTAGCGAATGAGTTAATAGATCTAATGAACAAAATTATTGAGGCAAATCCTGATAAATTTTTTTTAATTGATACATCAACATACTTAGGAAATTTACCGGGACAAAATTTAGTAGGTATTGCTTACGGAATGGAAAATGGTGCAGCTTTGGAGGGCAACCTAAAAAATGTTAGCTACTTTTATGAAAGAGGCATTAGATATATCACTCTGACTCATGCAAAGAGTAATCAAATTTCAGATTCATCATATGATGAAAATAAACAATGGGGTGGATTAAGCGATTTTGGAAAGGCTTTAATTCCTGAAATGAATAAAGTAGGGATTATGGTTGATGTCTCTCATGTTTCTGATGCTGCCTTTTTTCAAGCAATAGATATCTCAAATACACCTGTAATTGCAAGTCACTCATCCCTAAGACATTTCACGCCAGATTGGGAAAGAAACGTATCAGATTTAATGATGGAAGCTCTTGCAGATAAAGGGGGCGTATTACAAGTAAATTTTGGTACTGCGTTTTTAACAAATCTAAATGACAAATCCAAAGGATATAATCCATCTACATACATTCATGCTCAAGTATCAGATGTAGTAGATCACATTGACAGAGTCGTGGAGTTAGTAGGAATCGACCATGTTGGTATTGGTTCAGATTATGATGGAGTTGGTGATACCTTGCCAAACGGCTTAAAAGATGTATCAAGTTATCCTAATCTTATTGCAGAGTTGCAAAAACGTGGCTACTCTACTATTGAGATTCAAAAAATACTTGGAGGAAATTTTGCTCGAGTTTGGAGAGAAGTAGAAGAATATGCAAGAAACAACTAATCCATTAAATATTTGGCACAAAACCGTATTAGAGAACGACCCATCAGGTCTATATGACATTTTGGATGATTCATTTGAGTTTTATTCTCCAGCAGTATTCAAAAGTAAAGAAAAATATATGGGATATATTTACCTGTTAGCAGCAGGTCAATCCTTTCTAACAAGTGACTTCAGATATACAAGAGAGCTTGTCGATGAAAAACAAGCAGTATTAGAGTTCGAATGTACAATGGATGGTGTAACTGTTAATGGCATTGATATGTTTAAATGGAATGAAAATAACAAGCTGACAGAAATGAAGGTTATGATCAGAACTGAAAAAGCACTTGAAGCTGTAAAACAAGAGATGACTAAACATTTATCAAACCCAGCAGTTTGGCGTTGATTTCAGATAAAACATCTATAAAATAAGTGTCCTATGGCAAAAAAATACGTTAATTTCAGAGTTGGGGGTGTTCCTGAAAAAAAGGAAGACAACTACACTGTTTGGACTAATGATCTGTTGAGCAAATTAATTGCTAGTAAGACAGTTATTGAACCTAGCAAATCTACTTTTGGACATAGGCTTCTAGAAAGTGAAGTAATTTTTGTTGTTGTTTCTGGTAGAGGTATTATGGAAGTCGTTGAGTATGCCAACACATCCGATGGGCATGGACATGATCCCTCACATGGAATAATGCACAAAGATGAATATGCCTTATCTGCAGGTGATGTCATTCTTGCTGAAGAAGGCGACTATGTAAAAGTTGCTAATGAAAGTGACCATGATCAGTTAGTTTATTTAAGAATTTTTGATAAAGCTGGTTGGCGAGGCAGATCACCAGAGCTAGAAAAAGACCCGCAAGCCTAATCCAATATGAAAATTAAAGTCTGCGGGATAACCCGAGAAGAAGATATTGTAAAACTACTAGAGTTAAATGTAGATTTCATTGGGTTTAATTTACTTAAAGAGAGCAAAAGAAAGGTAGATGTCGATTGGGCTCTAGATATGACAAAGAAGTACCAAATTAAGGATAAATCGGTATTCCTTGTTGATTGCGAGGAGCCTGATTTTCAAAGTTTAAAGAATGTTACATCTCATAATCTTCAGATTTATAACTTTCGCGAAATTCCAAATGTGTCGAATATGCTTTTCATTCCAATTAATGCAACATTTCTGAAACATTTAGAAAAATCACATTTGAGATTAAATGAAAACCATAGATACTTGGTCGACAACATGGAAGGAGCTCTTGGAGGGACAGGAGAAAAGTTTGATTGGAATAATTTACACAAGCTTGATTTGTCAGAAGTAATGATAGCTGGAGGTATTGGAGCAGAAGACATAGATTTTTTACAAGATTTAAACGTTTGGGGTATTGATGTTAATTCTAAATTTGAAAATGCACCAGGCCAAAAAAATCATAATTTATTGGAAAGTTTAAGGAATATAAATGAATAAAGGATATTTTGGAGATTATGGGGGATTATTCATACCTGAAACATTGTCCCATGCGCTTAATGAACTCGAAAAACTTTATACAGATATTAAAGATGATAAAGATTTTAATTCACAGTTAACAAACATCTACAAAGATTATGTTGGTAGACCATCACCTCTATATTTTGCAGAATCCCTGACTAATCATCTTAAAGGACCAAAAATATGGTTTAAAAGAGAAGATTTAAATCACACAGGTGCCCATAAAATTAACAATACAGTAGGCCAAGCTTTATTGGCTAAGATGCTTGGGAAAAAAAGAATTATTGCCGAAACTGGTGCAGGACAACATGGTGTTGCAACAGCCACAATATGCGCAAAACTTGGACTTGAATGTATTGTGTATATGGGCGCTAAAGACATTGAAAGACAAGAATTGAATGTATTTAAAATTGAAACCCTAGGTGCTTCTATTGTGCCTGTACATAGTGGCACAGCAACTCTGAAAGATGCTCTTAATGAAGCTATTAGAGATTGGGTCACAAATGTTGATTCTAGTCATTACATAATAGGCAGCGTCACAGGACCACATCCTTATCCAACAATAGTGCGAGATTTTAATGCTATCAGCGGTAGAGAATTAAAAGAGCAAGCGATAAATCAATTTAAAGCACTACCAGATATGATAATTGCATGTGTTGGAGGTGGGTCCAATGCCATGGGAGTATTTTATCCATTCATTGAGGATGAAACAGTGGAATTAATTGGAGTAGAAGCAGGTGGTAAAGATAGTAGTGATATAGGTGGAGCATCAATTACAGATGGATCAACAGGTGTATTGCACGGTGCTAAGACTAAAATACTACAGTCAAAATCAGGCAATATCCTTGAAACAAATTCCATCTCAGCTGGATTAGATTATCCTGGAGTTGGGCCAGAACATGCCTATCTTGCAGATTTAAAGAGAGCTAAATATGTCAAAATTTTTGACGATGAAGCACTTGAAGCCTTTTATGAAATATCAAAAATTGAAGGCATAATTCCAGCTTTAGAGACAGCTCATGCATTAGCTTACCTCAAGAAAATAAGCACTCTTGATAAAAATAAAAACGTTGTTGTGAATATGTCTGGTAGGGGTGATAAAGATTTATATTCGGTGATGAAAAATGCAAAACACTAATTTAATAACAGTTAAAGATAATAAAACGGCTTTTATACCGTATCTTGTTGCAGGCCACACTTCGAATGAAGTTTTTTCAGCTGCACTAAAACTTTTAGATGAACTCGGAGCAGATCTTATAGAGATTGGTATTCCATTTACTGATCCAATTGCTGAAGGGAAGATTATTGAAAGTGCTCATCATCACGCTTTGAAACATGATTTTGTCTTAGATGATATCTGTAAGATTGTGAAAGAATTTCGAAAAATATCTGATACTCCGGTAATTGCTATGGGCTACACCAATTCATTTATAAATCCATCTTCAGAACATATTGCTACTAATCTTTCTGAAAGTGGCTTTAATGGTGTGTTAATTGTTGATCTGCCAGTTAGTGAGAAATCTATTATCAATTCATTTAAAGACAAACAACTTAATCTTGTGCAATTAATTGCACCCACCACACAACTAACCCTTATAGAAGATTTTTTAGCGAATGATCCTGCTCTTATTTATTACATTACTCAAAGAGGCATAACTGGCTCAAATAATTTAAACCTTGAAGAAATTTCGGAAAAACTTGGTGCAATAAAAAAATTAAGCAATAAGCCAGTAGTAACTGGTTTTGGTATTAAAACAGTCGAAGACGTTGAAAATCTTAAAACCTTAACCGATGGAATTGTCATAGGCAGTCCAATTGTAGAAAAAATTAGTATAGATCCTTCTTTAGTAGCTTTAAAAGAGTATCTAGAGCCAATTGTTGAGGCCATTAAATCATGAACAAAGAAAGATTTTTAGAATTTTGTGATTCATCTTATTCACATATTCCAGTATATGAAGAATTTGTTGCAGACTTAATTAGTCCTTTATATATATTTTCCAATTTTTACGATCAATCAAATTGCTTTTTATTTGAATCAGCAAAAAGTCATGAAATAAAAGGACGTTATTCAATAATGACTCTTCCTTCCTCCCTAAGATATGATTTCTTTGACAACGAACTACAAATAAAAGATAAAAAAGCTATTACCAAAGAACGAGTTCCAAATCCTTATGAATATATTAATAAATTAACCAAAAAATTCTCGTCACCTGATTTAGATAATTTGCCAGTTTTTACCGGTGGTTTAATAGGTTACTTTAGTTATGAATCATTTAAATACGTTGAACCGAAGCTTAATTATAAACCTTCAGACACACCATTAATTAGTCTGTGTGAGTGTAACGAATTAATTGTTTTCGATAATTTTAAAGGTACATTTTCTATTATTGTTAATACACAAAATAAAACACTTGAGGGCTTCGAGCTAGCAAAAAAAAGAATCACAGAAATAAGAAATTTATTATTTTCACTTCAACCATCCATTAAACATAACATCGTTAAAGAAGATATTGAGATTACCAGTAAATCCAATGTGTCATACGAAGTTTATGAACAACAAGTTAATTCTATAAAAAACTTGATACACGAAGGTGAGATTATGCAAGCAGTCTTATCTAAAGAGGTAACCTTTGAAGGTAGTTATGATCCTTTGACACTTTACAGAGCATTGAGACTCATAAATCCATCACCGTACATGTTTTATATGAGCTTTGATGAATTTAACGTAATTGGAGCCTCGCCTGAAATATTGGTTCAACACCAGAAAGATAAAGTAACAATTAGACCAATAGCTGGAACTCGTAAGAGAGGCCTGACTGATTCTGAAGATTTGTCTAATAAAATTGATTTATTGGAAGATGAGAAAGAAAAAGCAGAACACATGATGCTAGTGGATTTAGCCAGAAATGACCTTTCTAAAGTTTCTGAAGTTGGAACAGTTCAAGTTGATGAAATGATGGTTATAGAAAAATACTCACACGTTATGCATATGACTTCTAATGTAATAGGTCAAAAGAAGAATGGTGCAACACCAATAGATTGTTTAAAAGCAGCATTGCCCGCCGGTACATTGAGTGGAACTCCAAAAATCAGAGCTATGGAAATCCTCTCTGAGCATGAAAATAGGGTAAGAGGCATCTACGGTGGATCTGTTGGATATATTGGTTTTAACGGCAATTTAGATACTGCGATTGTTATTCGTACAGCGATACATACAGAAGAATCAGTAAAGGTAGGCGTTGGTGGAGGTATAGTATTTGATTCAACTCCTAAGAATGAATGGCAAGAAACAGAATCAAAATTAGCTGTTTTTAGGGAAGCGTTAAAATACAAATGAAAATATGTCTCATCGATAATTACGATTCGTTCACATTTAATTTAGAACATCAATTGGCAGCTTTTGATATTGATGTTGATGTGATACGAAACGATGAAATTTCTATTAAGGAGCTAGAAGAAAATAATTATGATGCTTACGTGCTGGGTCCAGGGCCATCAAACCCTAAAAACGCTGGTATTTGTTTAGATTTAATAAAGCATTTTTATCAAATAAAACCAATATTGGGCGTTTGTTTAGGACACCAATGTATTGGCGAAGCATTTGGTGCGAATATCATCAAGTGTGAAGTCATCAAACATGGGAAAACATCGCAAATTAACCACGATGGCGCCTCAATTTTTCGTAATGTAAAAAACCCTTACCATGTCATGCGTTATCACAGTTTGGTGATCGAAAAGGAAACTTTAGATGAAGATTTTATTATTAATGCATGGATAACTAATAAAGACGAAGATTCTATTATGGGCATCAAACACAAAAAATTTAATTTAATCGGCATTCAATTTCATACTGAATCAATTTTTACTGATCAGGGATCAAAATTAATTTCTAATTTTCTAACCTTAATAAAATGAGTATTAAAGAAGCGCTATCTGAGATAACCAAGTCAAACGATAAATTTAAATTTTATCTTGAACATATATTAAGTGGTGAAGCGACAGATACTGAGATAACTGATGCATTAGTTGCTTTGAATGAATATGGTATTGATTACTTTGTTATGGATGCGTTAGCTTCAGTAATGAATTCCTACGTTGATAGCATAGAACTATCAGATAATGATTTTATTGATACCTGCGGCACTGGTGGTTCTAATTTAAAAATTTTTAACTGCTCAACTATCTCAGCCTTTGTGGTTGCTTCATGCGGTGGAAAAGTAGTCAAACATGGTAATAAATCTATCACGTCTAAATCAGGTAGTGCTGACTTCCTGGCTAGAGCTGGTGTGAATATTAACAATGATAAAGCCAATGCAGTTAGTGCATTCAATCAGTTTGGAATAACTTTTTTATTTGCACCAACGTATCATCAAAGACTTAAGCATGTTGCAGTCCAAAGAAAAGCCTTGGGTGTTAGAACCGTTTTTAATGTTGTGGGTCCATTGGTTAATCCTGCTAATCCTGATTATCAAATAATTGGAACCTCAGATAGTCAAATAAATGAAGCTGTCATTAATGTCCTAAAAAATAAAGGCTTATCAAGAGCAATGGTGGTAACTTCAAATGATGGTATTGATGAACTATCAATAACTTCTACTGCTTCAGTGCATGAATTGAGACATAATGAAATTTCATCCTATGAGATAAATCCTGAAGACTATGACATTGCCAGATGCCCAATTGAGGATATTCAAGTTGAGACTCTAGAAGAAGCTTATTTATATGGAATAGAGATCTTAAATGGAAAGAGGGGTCCTGGATTTGATATGGTTGCCTTAAATGCTGGAGCAGCTTTATATATATCAAATCAGGCTGAATCGTTAGCAGATGGCATAGAAAAAGCTAAAAGAGAATTACATTCCGGTCGACCGTTACTTTTATTAAATAAATACGCTAAGTTTACCCAGCAAGCATGACTACTCTAGAAAAAATAGTTAAAGCTAAGCATCGCAGAATTGGAATTCAAAAACTCTCGAATTCATTTACTGATCACTACATAAGTAGCAATACAAATATCGATAAACCCAGGTTTTTTTCTCATCTAAATAATTGTTTAAACGACTATAAAATCATTGCTGAAATGAAAAAAGCTTCTCCATCAGCTGGCGTTATTATTAACGACTATAAACCAGAAGATCTAGCCTTAGAGTATAAAGTTAAAGGGTACACAAACCTCTCAATACTTACAGAGGAAGATCATTTCCTAGGTGCAATTTCTCATATAGCCAAAGTTAGAAAAGTTTCAGATTTACCTATCTTGCAGAAAGATTTCATTGTTGATGAATGGCAGATTTATCAGGCTAAAACCATTGGCGTAGATTGCATACTATTAATCTCAGAAATACTAACTAAAGAAGAGATAGATTCGTTTATTCAGATTGCTAAAACTTTAAAACTTGATGTTTTATTAGAATTCCACGATGAAATAGAAATTGAAAAAATAAAAGATCTAGATCTTGATTATATTGGAATAAATAATAGAAACTTAAGGACATTGAAGACGGACATCAACCACTGTTTATATATAAGAGATAAATATCACAATGAACTTAATAGTTTTAAGATTATTGCAGAATCCGGTTTCAAATCTAAAATGGAATTAAAAAACTACAAATCCAATGGAATAGAAATGTTCTTAATTGGAGAAAGTATACTAAAGGAAAAATTATGAAAAAAAATTATCTATTACTCTTATTAACATCATTTGTTGCGGCAGACCCAGAACTTTATTTTATTGAGCCACAGGACGGCAAGACTTATACAACAGAAGTCGCTGTGAAATTTGGACTGAAAGATTTTGGTGTTGCACCAGCAGGATACAATATTCCTAATACAGGCCACCACCATTTAATCATAAATGCTGAATTGCCGAATTTAACCTTACCAATTCCTGCCAATGAAAATTATGTGCACTTTGGATTAGGTCAAACTGAAACAAATCTCACGTTGGAGCCGGGTACTTATACTTTGCAGCTACTAATGGGTAATTATTTACACATACCTCACGAAAAACCATTGTTTTCAAAAGTTATATCAATAACAGTTGAATAAAAAAAACCCTCACATAGTGAGGGTTTTTCTATTTAAAAAACTCTAATTATTCAGTAAAAGTATGTTGACCAACATCTGAATAATCAAGAGCATCTGCACTTTGAGATACTATAGTCCATTGACATGAACTAGCATCTGTACCTGCTGATGTTGCCCAATCTGCGGCTCCATCAACTCCGGCTTTTCTAATCAAAGTAACATTTGCTGTAGTTCCATCTCCACAAACGGTAAAGCCTGAACCTGGATCATCACCAGCATCACCAATAGCTGCATCTACTAATGTATAGCTATCGGATGTACCAGCTAGCAAATGCCATGCATCATCACCGTTATGTGTGACATCTGTATTGACTTGGTCAATTTGGCTATATAGAGCTTCTGGTGATCCATCACCTGATTCAGCTCTACCAATTACCCATACATCACCATTGGCTACGGTTGCATCTGCTGTGAATGACACGTATTTTTCATACGCATCACCACCATTAGTTATTCCACCAAGAATGTATCCATTAAGGCTTACATCTGCTCCAGTGAAATTCGCTATTTCAAGGTATTTACCCCAGCTTGATGTACCACTTGGTCCTTCACCATACTCTGATACAAACAGATCATCTGCAGTTGGTGCAGGTGCCGGTGTTGGTGCTGGTGTTGGTGCTGGCGTATCAGTTGCAGCAACAACCATATTATCGTATATCATTGCTGATGGATGATATGCACCACCCATGTTTGAGAAACCAAATTGAATTGGCCATCCAACCATACCTGCAATAATATCCACTGACAATGTACCGTCAGTAGTCCATGCATCTTTTGTATAGACTGATGTATCTGCATAAACACCTGGTTCTGCAGCATAACCATTTGCAGGGTTAAGTACTTTTATAAACGCTTGGCAATTTATAGCTGTACCGCCAGTATCAGCGTTTGTGTCTCCGCAAACAGTACCTTCACTAGGTTTCTTACCAGCCCATGTAAATGTCATAGTTTTACCTACATCAGCTTCAGCAACAGTGTATTCTCTAAAGACGTTTGTCTCATGGTTCTTAGTTCCAATTGTTTCATCACCATAGTTAGCAAAAACTTTTAAATACTTAGTTGCGTTTCCATCAGCTCCAGTTTCTGAGCTTTCAACAGATGAAATCTGAGACTGGTTAGGATGAGAAGCATTTGGTGCAGCGCCTAAATAGTTATATTCGTATGCACCTGTGCTACCGTCTTCATTTCTTGCAAAGACGTTAACAGCATATTTCCAACCACTTAAAGTTTCATCGTCATCTGTATATGCTTCAAAATCATCTTCAGCATAATTTCCAGATGGTGCTGGAGTTGGTGCTGGAGTTGGTGCCGGAGTCGGCGCTGGTGTTGGTGCTGGTGCTGGACTTACATCTACATTATCGTAAAGCATACCTGTTGGGGCATAGTTTCCTGAATAGTTCTTAAATCCAATTTGTAGAATATGACCAACATGAGCTTCGGTAAGCGCAAAGTCGTAGAACACTGTTCCACCATCAGTTGAAGCGCTGGTTGTATCCTTGATTTCATTTAGCAATAAGCTGTAATCAGTACTATGAACAACTTTAACTATCATGGCACAAGTTGCCCCAGTAGCACCGTTATCAGCATTAGTTCCACCACAATTGTTTTCAGCAGGGGATTTAGCTGTAAGTGAGTATCTGTAACTCCCAACCATATCGGACGTGATATAGCCTTGGCTTGCACCCAATTCTCTGATGATGTTTACTTCAAGAAAACCTGTTCCGTGAGTACCATCATTATAATTACTATATGTGTTAAGTAATGTATTACCATTATCATCAACCAGACCTGTCATATTATCCTTAACAGCTGTCCCGTTGTAGTTATTCACGTACGCACCATCAGCATCAAACTGATTCACTGAATACATCCACGGAGCAAGATCAGCTGCATCTGCATAACTTTCATAATCATCTGCAAAAGTTACACTCGGCGCAGGAGTAGGTGCTGGCGTCGGTGCTGGCGTTGGCGCAGGCGTTGGTGCTGGCGTTGGCGCAGGCGTTGGCGCTGGCGTTGGCGCTGGTGTTGGCGCTGGTGTTGGCGCTGGCGTTGGCATAGGTGTAGGTGCTGGTGCTGCAGGAGTTTCAGTATAATTACTTCTGTCTAGACCATCACTACACGCAGCAATAAATACTAACGTAAGAAAAGTGGTGAGTTTTTTAAACATGTTATGTTATCCCCAAATATATTTGTATCTCAAATATGTCATAAAAATTGATGTTTTTAAAGAGAAAATTGTAAGAATTAACCTAAGATTTTATTTTTTATGTTTTGATGAATCCGTCTCATCTCTGTGTTTACGTAAATATTTCATAAAAGGCGTTCCACCAGTACCTCTTACTTTAGAACCACCACTACCAAATAAGGTGCTTTTCGTACTTTGATTATGGATATAATCTGCTGCATATCTTAAATGTTGCGATCTAAATATTGAGATCTCCTGGCAACACTCATCATATAGGGTCATTAATTCTTTATTATTTTTAACCTCATCTTTTACATTACTATGATCTTCAACGTATTTAATGAGCTCTCTGTGTGATGGCGGCATATAAGATTTCATTTCATCTAGATATTCTCTGAGTTCATCTTTTTCATGTTCTACGTTTAGCAAGGCATCCAGTGTTGGAACTATTGAGCTTTGAGCTCCTGTTTCTCCTCTATACAGTTGTGGTTTTTCCTCAAAATTAGATTCATATATAAGACCATCAGGTAAAGCAGGATTATTTTTCCATCCAAATATATATGGACGTACCCTATGGTAGTAGATATAAGGATCGCATTTCTCCGGCATCTTTCTAAATATGTGGTTAACTTCTAACATTGATTCTTTTATCGAAGTTAGTTCATTTTTAAGAAATCCTTGGTCGCATTGCTTATTTTCAAATTCTGCAGCTATTTTAAATGCACTTTGAATAGCTTTATTGGCAGCATATTCTATGCAAACATGAATTGTGACAAACCAATCCTCATCAATACCACCTAAGAAGTTGTAATTGAGAGCTACATTATCTAAGTTAACACCTTCTTCTTGGTTAATTTTGTGCCAGTTATCCAAACAGTAACTTGCATAACTAAGAACAGGTGGTCTTCCGAGCGTTTTAGATATTTTTGCCCATGGGGCTGCAAGTTGCTTACATAGAATTTTAGAGGGTACCAAATCTCCCCATACATAAGCATGAGCTAAGAAAGAAAATTGCACGTTAAGTAATCTTAATTCTTCTTCTGAGTATTTTGATAAATCGTGCGAGAAGAATGTATTTGGTAAATTATCAATTTGTTTTCTGATCTTATTAGTCAGTAAAAGTTTTGGAATAGAGCAGGCTAGATCCTCTAAAATTTGTTCATCTTCATTTTTATTTGATAAGTAGCGCAGAGGTTGGTTCGAGCCTATGAAACCTTGAACATTTTTTTTATCGAGCTGTAAATGTGAAAGCATCATTTTATTTTATATGACTATCCAATATTTTCATCAGTAATTTAATAATTTTCCTAAATGAGAATTATTCTCATTTATTTACATAAATTACTTGTTTTTTAAATATCGATACATATACTTTGTAAATGAGAATCATTATCATTACGATAATTATTCTCAATAAGAAGGATTATTATGAAAAAATTTATTTGTTTAATAGTGTTTTTTACTGCCGTAGTTTATTCACAGGCTACTGAAAATGAAGGTGTAAATAATCAGGATATAGAAGAAGTTGTTGTAAAGGGGAATGTTCTATATTCAGATCAAGTTACTGCATTAAAAACGCCCGTCCCAATATTGGACGTGCCTCAGACCGTATCGATTATTACTGATGTTGATATTCGTAAGCAAGGTTTTAGAGAACTTGGTGATATCGTTAGATATACTCCTGGTGTTAACACTTCACAAGGTGAGGGTCATAGAGATTCTGTTGTCTTCCGTGGTGTTAGGTCTACAGCTGATTTCTTTCAAGATGGTGTAAGAGACGATGTTCAATACTACAGATCTTTATATAACGTTGAACAAGTAGAAATTTTAAGAGGTCCAAATGCGCTTTTATTCGGTAGAGGTGGTACTGGTGGTATTATCAACAGAGTAACAAAGAAAGCTGTTGTAGGTGAAACTTTCACAGCTCACGATGTAGGTGTTGACTCATTTGGCGCTGCGGATATAGCAATAGATACAAACTTTCAACTCGAAAGTGGTGCTGCTATTAGAATCAATTTACACAGCGATAGTTTAGCAAATCACAGAGATCACTACGATGGAAATAGAGTTGGTTTTAACCCAACAATGACATTAAAACTAAGCCCTGATACAACAGCTTATTTATCTTATGAATACGCTGATCATGAGAGATTTATTGATAGAGGAATACCAACTATAAATGGTAGCCCAGATGAATCCTTATCAGATATAGTTTTTGGTAACTCAGCTGCAAACGTTCAAACACTTGAGGCTACAATCATGAGAGCGCAAGTAGAACATACACTCTCAGAAACCAGTAAAGCTAATTTTAGTTTCACATCAAGTAGTTTTGAAAAGTTATATCAAAATATTTATGCTTCTGGATACGATGGAACTCTCGTAACTATGGATGGTTATTACGATCCAACTGAAAGAGATAATACTATTATTTCAGCTAATTTAGTTAATGAATTATCTCTTGGTGGTGTTATTCATACTTTATTAATAGGTGCAGAGTTTATCCAAACCGACAATGAAAATTTAAGATATGATGCTAACTGGTCAACAACCAATGATGATAATGAAATATTCAACATTACTAGACCTATGGACTTTACTGTCAATAGTGGTGGTGTAGCGACAGCGCTTGATTATGTATCCAAACTTAATCGTCAAACAGCATCTGATATCACAGTAACTTCAATATTTATTCAAGATCAAATTGATTTGAGTGATAACTGGAAGTTGATGCTTGGTGGAAGATTAGATGATTTTGATATAACTGTTGATGATATTAAAAATGGTACGTCTGAATCAAGAAATGATAATACATTCTCGCCGAGGGCAGGAATTATTTATAAACCACAAGAGAATGTATCACTCTATTTAAGCTACAGCGAAAGTTTCTTGCCTAGATCTGGCGAACAGTTCAAATCGCTAAGTGCTACGTCTGCAAGATTAGATCCAGATGTATTTGAAAGCACAGAAGTCGGCATGAAAGTTGCTTTACCTAACGATATGTCTCTAACAGCTGCTTATTTTGACAGTGAACAAGTTAGAGCAGCACGTGATAATGATACTGGTGAGACTTCAGAAATCAGAGGCTTAACTGTTGATGGTTTTGAAATAGAACTTAAAGGCAGAGTCAACGACGGTCTTAATTTAGCAATTGCTTATAGTGACTTGAGTGGAGAGACAAGTTCGGGTGGAATTCCAAGAGAAATTCCTGAACATACACTATCAGCATTTGCTTCTTGGGATGTAAACGAGAAGCTTTCTGTAGCATTAGGATTAACTCAACAGGGTGAATCTAAAATTAAAGATAATACGCCTGGCTTAGTGTTACCGGAATATACAAGAGTTGATCTTTCAGCTTATTACCAAATGGCTCCTAATCTAAGTTTACAAATGAATGTTGAAAACTTAATGGATGAATTATATTTTCCACATTCACACAGCACTCACCAAGCTAGTGTTGGTGAGAGTGTTAACACTAGAGTTTCACTGAGGTGGACTTACTAGGAGGGTTTAAATGATCATACTTGATGTGTGTTGCAATCTACCAAGGTGAAGCACACATCTAGATGATAAGAAGGTTTAGTGTAAGGCAAGGATAGTATGTGGAACAAAATTATCATATCCACCCTTGCAACTTATGATGATTGAAAATTCTTTAATCTTGCCTGCACTAATTTTTTAAGTGATATTGAACGGTGTTTATAAACACAATAGCCTAGATCAATATCACTTTTAGATGATAACTTTCTGTTCATATTTTTACCTTTCTATAGAAAGTTAGTCATCGATTAACCCCTTAGAAATAAGGGGTTTTTTTTATGCCAAAAAATATTAGACTGAAGATATGAAACTATCTTTTCCTCCGGTTATTACTTTAGCTTGTCTTGGTATGCAGTTCATTTTGTATATGATGTTGCCTTTAGAAGTAAATTTAAGTTTGCTATTAGGTTTAATTTTACTCATTGGTTCAATGGCATTGATTGTTATGGCTTTTAAAGAGTTACAAAATTATCAAACAACTTATATACCTGATGGTGAACCAGAAAAGCTTGTTAAAACCGGACCATTTAAATTAACGAGGAACCCAATTTATCTAGGAATGTTTGGCATATTGATTGCTTCGTCATTTTTAATGCAGTCTATTTCAGCCATGTTAATACCTATTCTTTTTTTATCCATAATAGAAAATACATGGATTCCGTATGAAGAGGAAAAGCTCAAAGAGAAGTTCCCAGATGAATGGGAAGAATACATATCTTCAACAAAAAGATGGTTATGGTGAAAGTAGTTTAAGTATAATTTCTTTCCATTTTTTATAATCTTTTGACATTAACGAATGTGCATCCGCATCAGGATAAACAGAAACTCTTTTTTGCTCAGATATAAGATTTAAATTGAATGTCTTGCTTGCTATTCCGGCGAGAATAGCTACTCCTCTTGCTGTCGACTCAGTATTTTCTGGTACTGAAACTTCAATGTTAAGTAAATTTGCTACTTGTTTAACGAATGTCTTATTCGCTGTCATACCACCGTCAACATTTAATGATTTAACTTCAATGCCTGAGCGTGTTAAACAATCAATAATATCTTTAGTTTGATATGTAATAGAATTAAAGGCTGCATTAATTAAGTCAGGTCTAGATGTATCTCTTGTAATGCCGTGAAAGCTTGCTCTTATATCTGAATCCCAATAAGGTGCACCTAAGCCTGTAAAAGCCGGCACAAACAAAACATTATTTGCGTTGCCATTCTCATTTAAATAAGGTTCAGACTGATCACTAGTTTCAAAAAATTGTAGATTATCTCTTAACCATTGAACTGTTGTACCAGAAGCGTAAATACTTCCTTCTATTGCGTAGTAAATTGCTCCATTCAATGAGAATCCAATAGTACTTAACAACCCATCATCAGAAATTACAGGTTCCTCACCCACATTAACCATTACAAAGCAGCCTGTACCATAAGTACTTTTTAATTGACCTTTTTCGAGACATCCTTGACCAAAAAGTGCAGCTTGTTGATCACCTAAAACTGCATGAATAGATATATTTTCAAACTTTTCAATTGTGCCAAAATTTGAATCTGAATGTACCACTTCTGGTAACAGAGAACTTGGAATATCAAATAATTTAAGTAAATCCTTATCCCAACTTAGGGAGTTGATATTAAAAAGCATAGTTCGCGATGCATTAGTAATATCGGTTTTGAAGATTTTTCCCTCGGATAATCTGTACATGAGATAAGTATCTACAGTGCCAAAACATAATTCTCCTGCTTCAGCTCTATTTCGTACACCATTAACGTTATCAAGAATCCATTTAATTTTCGTTGCAGAAAAATAAGAATCAATCAAGAGCCCTGTTTTTTGTTTAATTAAAGATTGATTAGTTTTTGTAGCAATTTCATTACAATAAGCTGAAGTCCTTCTATCTTGCCAAACAATAGCGTTATATACAGGCTTTAGAGTGTTCTTATCCCAGATAATAGTTGTTTCTCTTTGGTTTGTTATGCCACCAAATTCGACATTGGTTAAATCAAGTTGATTTAATGTGTTTGTTACAGATTTGTATAAATCTTCTGGATCAATTTCAACCCAACCATCATTCGGAAAAATTAATGGGTATTCTTCTTGAGCAATTTGTTCAATATCTCCATTAATATCGAAAATTATGCTTCTTGAACTTGTAGTACCTTGGTCAATTGTTAAAATTTTACTCATATGAAACTAAAAAATATTCTAACCTTTTTATTCTCACTTTTTATATTCTTAGGTTGTTCTTCTACAGAGAAAGCAGAAATTCTTGAAGAGAGAAAAAAGAAATTAGATTCTTTGAATGAGGAATGTGACTTTGCAACCATCGAGAATAGTTTTCCCGAAGATATCTATATTTGCTACAAATCACCTACCAGGATAAAAGACAAAAAACCTGATGTGGAAATTGAAGAGACGGAAGAAAGTGACGAAGAAACAGAATAGCTCATTAATTTATACAGTTTACTCCAAAAAAAATTGTTCCTTTTGTGACAGAGCAGTAGTACTTTTGGAGGACCTTAATCTTCAAGTAGTCGTAAAAAAAATTGATGAAGATATTACGCATTTTACAGAAATGCGGGAAAAAGCACCCTCAATGAGGACTATGCCAGTTATTTTTAAGAATAATCAATTAATTGGTGGTTACTCCGATTTAATTGACTCACTTAAACATGAATAACTTTATTTTTTATGACACAGAAACTTCTGGTGTAAAAGAATTAGATTTCATCCAAGTAATTCAATTTGCAGCAATTCAAGTAAACGATAATTTTGAAAATATTAATACATTTAACGAACTGTGTAGTCCGCTTCCATGGACTTTGGTCTCTCCTAAAGCGTTATTAGTAAATAAGAAAAGTGAAATATTCCAAACAGATAAAACTCACTATGAATTAATTAAACAAATTCACACTACCTGGATACAGTGGACAAATCAGTTTCCAGCAATTTTTGTGACATATAACGGGATGAGATTCGATGAGGAAGTTATGAGAAGACAGTTTTATTGGAATTTATTTGACCCTTATTTTACTAATACAAATGGCAACACAAGATTAGATCTATATTTGAAAATGCAGGTAATTGCGCATTTTTACAATCAAACCTTTTCAATTCCTGAAGTAAATAATCAAATATCTTTGAAATTGGAGGATATTGTATCCAATTTTTCTATTGATACTGAAAATGCTCATGATGCATTAGCAGATTGCGTGTTTCTAATTGAATTAATCAAGCTTATTGCTGATAAGCTTCCAAATTTCTATAAAGAAATTTTAAGCACAGTTTCAAAAGATGGTTATCTAAAAAATCTACAATCTAATCCAGTTCACTTTAATTGTTATTTCATACCTAGAACTAAATCCACCAAAGCTTATCCTTTCACTCCGCTTGTAACTCAGTATAGTCAAAATAAATATATACCTATCTTTGATTTATCAAATGATCCTGAAGACTATTTTGATTTGAGTTATACAGAATTAGAGCAACTAATTGATAAAAAAAAGAATAGCCCCTTTAAAAGACTTGCAATAAATAAAACACAACCAACGATTAGTTTATCTACATTAATTCAAGATAACTTAAATGTAGAGGACAATGATCTACTAATAGAAAAGGCAAATAAAATTAAAGCTAATGAAAATTTTTGTGAAAAAGTTATAGATATATACAACAATTTTGAATTTCATAATACTCAAAAATTAAATATTGAAGAACAAATTTATTCAGAGGGCTTTCCTTCTTCTATTGAAAAAGACAGATTTACTCAATTTCATAATGCTCAAACCTATCAACAAAGAATGAACATCATAAATTCTTTTGAGGATAGTAGACATAAGGAATTTGCTCTCCGAATCTGTGCCCAGCAACATAGCGAAGAAGTGGATAAAAATCTTTTACTTTCTTTGAAAGAATTAATTCGATCAAGGTTTAACGACGATGGTCCTTGGCCAAATTCTCTGCAGAATTTAGAGGAAGGTAAAAGTTTATTGCTGGAGGCAAACAATAAGCATGATAAAGAATTAATAAATCTTGCAATTAATTCTATTAAAAAGAGTCTATAACCATATAAATGATTAATAAGTGTATTTTTTTATATATACTTAAGCATGATTTTTAGGGGTTAAATTGAATAGGTCAGTTCTGATATTATTAGTTTCATTTTTTTCATTCGCTGAAATAAAATTCGATGGATTGGTTGATGACTCTGAGTGGTCTGATGCTGAAGTTTACGATTTACCATTTGAAATTTCTCCTTCATACAATACTGATGCTGAACACGAAACTTTTGTATATATTAAAAATGATGCCTCCAATCTATATGTTGCGTTTAAAGCACTTGGTAACAAAAATTTTATTAGAGCAGGGGTAAGAGCTCGTGATGGCATTAATTGGCTCGATGATCAAGTTGCTGTTGGCATAGATACATTTGGTGATGGAAGGTATTACATAAGGTTTAGTGCAAACCCTCTCGGTAGTATTGGAGATAATAAAGTTGATAACAAAGACGACTTCGACGGATCCTACAATGTGGAGTTTGACGCTAAAGCTCAGATAACAGATGAGGGTTATGAGGTGGAGTTTGTAATTCCTTTTTCTTCGTTAAATTTTCCAGATACTCAAAACCAAAAATGGACCCTTATGTTGTCAAGAAAGTTGTACAACAAAGGTACTGAAGCTAGGTATATGAATTATAAAAAGATTGATGGCGCTGGATGTATTATTTGTCAGTCAAACGAATTTTATGCAATAGATAATATTGTTAAGAAAAATAAAAAAAGATTAATTCCTTCATTCACTGCAAACTCCATCAGAGAAAGAAATGAAGAAGGTAATATGAATGAAGAACCAATTGAATCAGAACTTACACTTGGTGGTGTATATGAGTTTGATGGTAATAATTTTGAATTTTCATTAAACCCAGATTTTTCTCAAGTTGAGGCTGATCAAAGTAAAATCGATGTAAACTCAACTACAGCTTTAAGATTTGATGAGAAGAGGATATTTTTTAATGAAGGGAAAGACTTTTTATCTTCAGATCTAGGAACAGTTTATACAAGATCAATTAATGACCCTGAATATGCAATTAAGTTGTACAACAGAGGTGAAAAGCATAGTTATTATTTTTTGGATGCTGAGGATGCAAATACACCCATAATTGTCCCAGGATATCAAAGATCATACAGTGGCTTACTCGGTAAAAGTCGTGCCAATATTTTTAGCTATAACTACAACATTGAAAGAGGCCAAAATATTGGATTCCTTGCCACTAACAGAGATTTCGAGGAAGGTGGTAATAGTGCCCTTTATAGCTTAAAAGGAAATTTTTTGTTCAATGAAGTTTACAGAGCACAATTTGAGGTTGTATCAACAGACATGGATGAGCCAATTAGTGATGTAATCAACACTTCAAATGTATCAAAGGAACATACTTACAATTTAGATGGAGAGTCATTTAGTGGTTATGGGGGCGCTTATGGTATTTCTAGAGAGACTGAAAATTGGTCTTCAAGATATTATTTTGCCACAAAATCTCCGAACTATAGGAGTGATTTAGGTTTTACAACAGAGAATGACTGGAAAAAACACTCCCTTTCGCATAAATATAAATATCGTTCAGATGGAGTAATAAGATCAGGAAATATTGAGATTAGAAAGGATCTTATGACTGATTATGATGGAATAATAATTGACCAAGAAACAGTTTTATCATTTAGAGCAGAATTAGAAAATCAATTAAACTTTGATGCTTCTTGGGACAATTCCCACAAAGCTTCATTTGAAGGAATTTCTTTCAAAAACATCAAAGATTACAATATAGGAATTAGTTATAGTCCTTCTTCAAAATTTTGGATGAGATTCGGATATGACTGGGGTGAGAGAATAGCTAGAAATATTGATTCCCCTGAAATAGGAGATAGGAGAGATTATTCGTTTAATTCAAGTTTCCAATTAACCGATCAATTTAGATTGTCTTACAGATACAGAAAAAACCAACTTACCAACAAACTTACTAACGAAGATTATTTCTCTGGATATATAACTTCTTTAAGAGGCACCTACCAATTCGATAAGAATTCATTTTTTAAATTAGTGCATGAATACAATAACTTTAATGAGGATTCTTATACTCAAGCACTATTCCAATGGCAACCAGATTCAGCCACAATCTTTTACTTTGGAGGCACTGTAAATCAGGAGGATATTGAAGGGACCTGGGAAGTAGAGGGCAGCCAAATATATATGAAACTGCAATACTTGTTCAATTTTGATTAAATTTGAATGTTTGATTAAAATACACAAAGGGTAAAAACTTATGTCAAAGGTTACTAAAGAATTATCAAATCTAAATAAAATGTTATCAAATATGCATAATGATTTAGGTTTGTCGGGTCTAAATCCTACGGAACAATATATATTTCTTAAAATAATCGATGAAATTGAAACCAACAGCACATGCAGCATGCTCAAAGCAGTTGAGGTTGCAGATAAATCCCGATCTACAGTTTATAAAACTATAAGAAAATTAGTTAACATAGGTGTTCTCTCTATTGAAAATTCATCTTCAGATAAAAGATCGTTTTTACTTAAACCACTAATATAATTTAACTAAAACAATGAATAAATTCATTGAAATTTCAATTTATACATTCATTTTTCATATTCTTTGTTATGTTCTTTGGTTAGTTCTTATAGTCCCTGCAGAAGGGCCTACTAATATTGAGGAATTGGGCAGCTTAGTCTATCTGCCACATGCAGGTAGAGTTCTACCAGTTATATTTTTTGGGTGGCAAGCTATACCAGCAGTCCTAGTGGCAGAATTTCTTGAATGGGAATTCTTATGGTCAGGAGGTGACTTTTATAGAGGCACTATTGCAACCACTATTTCAACGCTTGCAGTTTTATCAACATGGTTTATTTTCTTTCTTCTGGGATTAGATTTAAATCAATCCGATGTCTTAAAAAACACGAATTGGAAGCACGTTTTCCTATTTATTTTCGTAGCTTCACTATTAAATGGTTTGGGTAATGGGGCATGGTATGCTTCAATATTTGATGAAACAGATGCATTAATATCTGTAAGATTTATGGTTGGTGATGTTGTCGGCGCAACAATTATGTTAGTTATGCTGGTATTGTTTTACCCAATGTTTAAAAATTTTCAAAAATGATACAAGTAAAAAATTTATCTAAACAATTTAAAGCTCCCACAGAAGAAAAGGGTTTATTTGGTCCAAAGAAAAAACCCTTTTGGGCTGTAAAAGATTTGAATTTTGAAATTACAAAAGGGTCTGTTGCAAGTATATTAGGTCCTAATGGATGTGGGAAGACTACAACATTAAGGATGATTGCTGGTATGTTAACTCCTTCAAGAGGCACAGTTTTTGTGGACTCAGTTGACGTGAGAAAGGATAAACAAACGGTAAAATCGAAGATTGGATATATGACAAACAATACTTCTTTGTACGATCGATTAAGCGTAATTGAGACAGTAAAATTCTTTGCAGAACTTAATCAAATTCCGTCAGACGTATATATGCCCCGTGCTGAAAAACTTTTTGATCAACTTGATATGCGAAAATATTTAAATAAACGTATTGCTGACTTAAGCACAGGCATGAAACAAAAAACATCAATTGTTAGGACTCTTATACACGATCCTGATTTGATTGTTTTAGATGAGCCTACTACTGGTGTCGATGTTACTGGACAATCAGTTATTGTTGATCTTATTAAATCTATTAAGGATTCTGGTAAAACTTTAATTTTCTCTACTCATCAACTTAATGAAGTCAGGGATATAGCTGATCAAATAGTTGTAATGAAATCAGGAGAGAAGATTTTTGACGGAAATAATAATGAATTTCAAAAACTTGATAGAAACAAGAATTTTACTGAAATATTTATGGAGTTAGTCAATGAATAAATGGCAAGTACTACTAGTAAAAGAAATAAAGCATCTTTTTAGAGATACAAAAACTATAGTTCAAACTGTTGTTGTTCCAACTTTTATAACACCTTTGTTGATTGGAGGTATATTCTGGTATGTTGGTTCTATAGCTACAGAAGAAACAAAAAAAACGTATGAGGTTAGTGTATATTCTTCCTCTAACTCAGTTTTAATTGATGAATTAAATAAATCAGACAGATTAATTGTGTCACAAGAAGATTCTGTTGTTTCTGTTATTGATGCTGTAACTCAAGATAATAGTGAAATTGGATTAGTCTTTGATGAAGATTTTGAGGAAGATTTAAAATTTAATACCAGTGCAAAGTTAACTATCTATTCCAAAGATATTGATACTTTCTCTCAGGCACAATCTTTAGTTTTAAATATAGTTGATAATTATGAGGAGAACATCAGAACTAGCCGTTTAGAATTATTAGATCTCGATGAAAACTACGTTAATCCAATAACTATAGATGAAGAAGATTTAACAACTGAGGAAGAGTCTGCAGGCTCAATATTTGGAGCGATATTAGCCTTATTCTTTGTAATGTATGTGATCAGTGGATCTATGTATCCAGCAATTGATTTAGGTGCAGGAGAAAAGGAAAGAGGGACTATGGAAACTCTAATATCCACTAATATCTCATCAGTAGACATCATTATTGGAAAAATGCTATCAGTAACATCTTCCGCAATACTTACTGCGACATTTTCAATGTTAGGTTTTGCAATACCATTAATCGTAATATTTATGTTTTATTCTGATTCCATAAATGAATATTTATTCGGATTACTAAGCGCAATTGTAAATCCCGTTGCTTTATTAGGAGTATTTGTACTCATAGTCCCATTAAGTGTATTCATGGGCGCATTTTTACTTGCTATATCTGTTTACGCTAAAACTCCCAAAGAGGCAGGCTTATTGTTGGGCAATGTACTAATTGTTTTTATCATTCCTTGCTACATTCCATTGATAAATCCCGGACTAGAGTTAGATTTTGTTGGAGCACTAATACCTTGTTATAACTTAGCTCTAATAACCAATAATTTAATAGCAGGTACGGTAGACTGGTTCCTTTATTCTATAGCCCTTATTTCAACAATTATTTATTGTTGTGTAGCTATTTATATTACATACATCATGTTTGACGATGAAAATGTAATATTTAGAAGTTAATGCAAGTAATAAATACTCCTATATCTCCTTACGCACAAAATGCACCAATAGCATATTGTGAGGAAACTCAAAAATGTATCTTTATTGACCCAGGAGATGAAATTGATAAGTTAATTCAAGTTCAACAAAATTTAAGTTTAATTCCAGAATATATTTTTATAACTCATGGACACATAGATCATGCTGGGGCCGCAAAGGAACTAGCAGATAAGCTTAATCTAGATATTATCGGACCACATATTGATGATAATTTCTTACTTCAAGCACTTGAGATTCAAGGTCAGATGTATGGTATGAAAGCTCAAAATTTTACTCCAGATAAATGGCTAAATCATGGAGATACTGTCACATTTGGTAATCAAATATTGGATATTAAACATTGTCCAGGACATGCACCTGGACATGTTATTGGTATAAATCATAAAGCAAAAAAAATTATTGCTGGAGATGTTTTATTTAATGGAAGTATAGGAAGAACAGATTTACCACAAGGTAATTATCAAGATCTAATCGATTCTATACATAATCATCTATTAGTTTTAGATAATTCATACCTAGTACATTGTGGTCATGGCCCAGATACGTCTATTGGGCATGAACGTGAGACGAACCCTTTTTTAAATGCTTAATTCTGTATCACAAAAAATATTTAAAGAAGTTATTGAATTATCTAAACGAAATTTATCTGATAACAAAGTGCCTATTGCAGCAATTATCTTTGATTATAAAAAACAACAAATAGTTGCTAAAGCTGTGAATACCGATTCTCCTATTGGGCATGCAGAATTAGAAGTAATTAGAGAAGCACTTAACATTAAACAATCAAATCGTTTAGATGATTGTGATATCTATGTAACTATAGAGCCATGTTTAATGTGCGCAACTGCTATAAGTAAATGTCACTTGAGAAGAATATATTTTGGAGCAGAGGATGAAAAGGGTGGAGCTATACTGAATGGTCCAAGAATTTTCATGAATGAAAATTTAAAGAATGTTGAAGTCATTTCTCATATAGAAGAGAAAGTTACCAGCAATTTACTTAAAAAGTTCTTCAGATCAAAAAGAAATAAATAAAAGAAAGTTATAATAAAAATCTATGTCTCATCATGATCTTATCCTTAAAGGAGGTACGGTTTTCCTACCGGAAGGCAGAACAATAACTGATATTGGTGTCAATGATGGGAAAATAACAAAAATAGGTTCATGCACAACTGCTGAAGAGACTATTGATTGCTCAAATCTATTCATTTTTCCTGGACTAATTGATACACAATGCCATTTTAGAGAGCCTGGTGGAGAACATAAAGAAACCATTCAAACTGGAACTATGTCTGCTGCACTCGGGGGAATTGTAGGAATTTTTGAAATGCCCAATACTAATCCTTTAACAACTACACCAGAAGCATTAGAACATAAGATAAAAAGAGGTACCGATACTGCTTATACTGATTTTGCATATTATTTTGGTGGTACATATGAAAATTCCAATAACTTAACTGCTTGGGAAAAGTTAGATGGTGTTTGTGGAATCAAAATATTTATGGGTGCAAGCACTGGAAACCTTCTTTCTGCATCAGATAAAGAAGTTGAAGCTGTTGTAGCAAATGGTAATAGAGTTATTGCTGTACACGCAGAAGATGAATATATAATGAATGACAACAAAAAAACCATTCTTAAAGACAGTAATGACGTTGCTATGCATTGTAAGTGGCGTGATGTGAATAGTTCTCTAAACGCTACTAAACGTGTAGTTGGTCTAGCAAAGAAACATAATAGACATGTTCATGTTTTACATATCACGACAGCAGATGAAATGGAATTTTTAAGAAACAATAAAGATACTGCGACAGTTGAAGTGTTGCCCAATCATTTAACACTTCATGCGCCAGATTGTTACGAAGAATTAGGCACATTGGCACAACAAAATCCACCAATAAGGGAAAAACATCATCAAGAAGCATTATGGCAAGCAGTCAATGATGGAACAGTTGATATCGTTGCATCCGATCACGCACCTCATACACTTGAGGAAAAATCTGGTACTTATCCTAATACGCCAAGTGGAACACCAGGTGTCCAGACTCTATTACCAATTATGTTAAATCACGCAGCGAACAAAAAATTATCCTATGAAAAAATTGTAGATTTGATGGCATATGGGCCTATTAAAGTTCACAAAATAAAAAATAAGTGTTTAATTTCTAAGGGTTATGACGCTGATTTTACTATTGTTGACCCTAACACTGACCATATAATTACTAATTCTGAACAAGCCTCAAAATCAGCATGGACGCCTTATGACGGAAAAAAAATTAAAGGTATGCCTATTATGACAGTTATCCGAGGACATATAGTTATGAGAGAAGGGGAGTTATTAAGCAAGATTACTGCTAAACCAATAGAATTTGATATTTAAGGCACAGGATCATAGCCACTTTCACCCCATGGATGACACTTTAAAATTCTTTTAAAACTTAACCAACTTCCTTTGAATGGCCCATATTTTTGTATAGCTTCTACAGCGTACTGTGAGCATGTTGGTGAAAAGCGACAGCTTGGTCCTAACAACGGAGAAATTATAGTTTGATAAATTTTTATTGGAATTATTAATAGAAGGCTAAAAATTCTTTTCATTAATTTTGTATAGGATTTTTTAATTCTAATAAAAGTTTTTCAAGGAATTCGTCTGTAGCCATTACAATATTTTTATCTGACCCAAGTGTTCTTACAGAAACAGTATTATCATTAATTTCTTTTTTTCCTATAGCAACGATATAAGGAATTTTTTGCAGGCTATGTTCACGTACTTTATAACTTATTTGTTCGTTTCTAATATCAAGTTCTGATCTTATGCCTTCATTAACTAATGTGTTATTCAGATTTACTGCATATTCATTCGCATCATCAGTTATTGCTGCAAGAACTACCTGTGTTGGGGCTAGCCAAAAAGGCAATTTTCCCTCGTAATTTTCTAATAATATACCAATGAACCTTTCAAATGATCCTAGAGCAGCTCTGTGCAATAATACTGGGGTATATTTCGCGCCATCCTCTCCCACAAAAGTAGAATCAAACCTTCCAGGTAAATTAAAATCTACCTGAAGGGTCCCGCATTGCCATTTTCGACCAATTGCATCAGTTAATACAAAATCTAATTTAGGGCCATAAAAAGCTCCGTCTCCTTCATCTATAAAATATTCTAGTTCTAGCTTCTCTATTGCATCCTCTAAAGCCTTTTCAGCTTTATCCCAACTTGCATCACTCCCAATTCTTTGTTCAGGCCTTGTAGATAATTTAATTTTAAACTCCGTAAAACCTAAGTCTTTATACATAGCGGAGAGCAGGTCGATAAAGCCTTTTGTTTCACTCTCAATTTGATCTTCAGTGCAAAAGATATGTCCATCATCTTGGGCAAAACCCCTTACTCTCATTAATCCATGCATTGTTCCAGACGGTTCATATCTATGACATTTTCCAAATTCAGAAAGTCTAAATGGAAGATCTCGATAGGATTTAATTCCTTGGTTATAAATTTGAACGTGATTCGGACAATTCATTGGTTTAAGTGCATTCGTTCGTTTTTCATTGGCATGCTCTTCATCAATTTCAGTTATGAACATATTTTCTCTATATTTATCCCAATGGCCTGATGTTTCCCATAATTTCCTATCAACAACCTCAGGTGTATTAACTTCGCTGTAACCTGCTCTTTTTTGCATTTCTCTTACATAACTTTGCAATTGAGTATAGATTGTCCATCCTTTAGGATGCCAAAAAACCATACCTGGTGCTTCCTCCTGAAAATGAAATAGATCCATCTCTTTTCCCAGTTTTCTATGGTCTACTTGTTCAGCTTTTTCTAATTTTTCTAAATAGCTTTGTAATTCTTTTTTGGTTCTCCAGGCTGTGCCATAAATTCTTGTGAGCATTGGTTTGGTAGAATCACCGCGCCAATATGCACCTGATACTTTTGTTAATTTAAATTCACCAATTAAATTAAAATTTGGCAGATGTGGTCCTCTACATAAATCTACAAACCCTGACTTTTCTTGTGTGTAAATTTGAAAATTTTCTGCTTGATCAGAATCTGAAATAATTTCAGCTTTAAAAGTTTCATCTTGCTTATCAAACAATGAAATTGCATCACTTTTTGAATGGTAAGTTTTTTTGATTGGAGATTGAGTTGACAGAATTTTCTTCATCTCTTTTTCAATTTTTGCTAAATCATCGATAGATACAGGTTTAGTAGGTAGAAAATCATAATAAAATCCTTGTTCTATTGTAGGTCCAATAGCAAGTTTTGCATCTGGATAAAGGTTTTTTATTGCACTGGCAAGCACTTGTGCAGCTAATGTGTGACGCATAATTTCAAGCCCATCATCGGATTTGATTGTGATTATGGAAACACTATCATTATCCTCCAATAGGTCTGATAGGTCTTTTTGTTCGTTATTTATCTCTATTGCAACAGCATCTTTTGCTAATCCAGATCCGATGGCTAACGCTAAATCTGCTCCAGTGCTACCTTTTGGTAATTGTTTAGAAGATCCATCAGGCAATATTACTTTTATATTTTCCATTCAGTTTTTCCGTCTACATCTTTTATTGAAACATTCATTTTACTCAATTTATCTCTGATTTTATCTGCTAATACATAATCTCCATCAATTCTAGCTTGATTTCTTTCATTGATTAATTTTTCTATCTCTTGAATAGTATTTTTATCGATTGTTGTGTCTTGAGTTGACCCCTCAAAGATATATTTAAAAGTGGCAACTTCATCTTTTATAAATTTAGAATCTTGAACAAAATCTTGCATTATTCTTATAGCTTTTGGTGTATTAAGATCGTCAAATAGTGCTGCTGCAATATTAGTAGAAGCGATAAATTTTGGCTCAACAAATTCGTTCTTGTCTATAAAATCTGAAATTTTATTAGATATGGTTTTTGCTTGATCAAGTAGTGTTTTGCTCCAAGGAATAGGTTGTCTATATTGAGTTGAGAGAAGTGCTAGTCGAATATGGTTTCCCTTATATTCCTTGATTAAGTCTTCTATGTATATAACGTTTCCTAAGGATTTAGACATCTTTTCGCTTTCTAAATTTAAGAATCCATTATGAACCCAATATTTAGCAAAATCTCTCGCATTATCTAAACCATTACAAGCACATGATTGTGCAATTTCATTTTCATGATGTGGGAATTTAAGATCATTGCCTCCTCCATGTATATCAAATGGTATATCTAATGTTATTTCCGACATAACAGAGCATTCAAGATGCCATCCTGGTCTACCATAGCCCCAAGGTGAATCCCATCCTGGCTCATCCTTTTGCGAGGGCTTCCATAGTGTAAAATCATTCTCATTTTCTTTGTAAGATTCAATTTCTACTCTTTTTCCATGTTCTTGTTCATCAATTTTTCTACCAGATAAGCAACCATAATTTTTGAATGCATTTACTCGAAATAAAACATTTCCATCAATTTCATATGCTTTTTCAAGTGAAATTAATCTTTCAATATACTCGATCATTTCTGTAATAAAGTTTGTTGCAAAGGGCTGAATATCGGGCGGATTAATGCCTATCAATCCTATATCTTGCATATATAAATCAAAATATTTTTTAGTAAGTTCTTTGATTGTCAGATTTTCTTCTTTTGCAGCTTTTATTATTTTGTCGTCTATATCAGTAATATTTGAAACGTATGTAACTTTTGGATATATGCCTTTTAAGACTTTTGATAATAAGTCTGCTGATATAAAGGCTCTAGCATTACCAATATGGATTTTGTTGTACACAGTAGGGCCACAAGAATAAAATTTAACATGATCTGGGTTAAGCGGAATAAATTCCTCTTTCTGTTTAGAGAGACTGTTATATATTGAGAGCATTTAATTCCTATAAAAACCTGCAGAGTTACTTTCGTGTTCTGAAACTTCTACTGACATAACTTTAATATCTAAATCACTTAGACTTTTCTCAATAAAATTAAAAGTCAGTTCTGCAAAATATTCACAGCTAATTTTATCTAACTCTACAATTTTTGCAGTCTTTAAATGCATTGATTTAATTAATTCTATTTCAGGGTCATCTTTCGCAACTAATAATGTATGATCAAAATTATCTTTCAACCACTCCTCTAGAAAAGTAAATTTACCAAAGTCATAAACCCAATTATTGATATTGAGTGATGCTGATTCTAGAACGATCTTAAAACCAAGACTGTAACCGTGTAAATACTTACAATTAGACTTGGCTGACCATTGACGAAAAGCACAAGAAAAACCTCTCTCAGGACCATACGTTTTAGTTACTCTATACATATTTATTTAGTTTATTAAGTAAATAACCAAAAGGTAGCCCATTTATTGCTTCAAGACTTCCTTCCACTTCAGAAAATAAATTATAACCATTTTTTTCGAACATATATGAACCACATGATGTTAAGGGTAGATCAGTAGCTACGTAATTATTGATTTCACCTTTTGATAAATTTTTCATAGTCATATTTGTTATTAAAGTATCTTCAAATAAAATTTCATTATTCTTTGTAAAGGAGTAAGAACCAATGAGTTGATGTGTTTTTCCTGACAGTTCAGACAAATTTAATTTAGCTTGCTCTACGGTGATTGGTTTACTGAAAATTTTCCCGCTTAAATTACATATTTGATCGCAACCTAATATTATATGATCCTTAAATTTTTTATTGAGACTTAACGATTTTTGACGGGCTAAATATAGACTTAATTCTATCGGTGGAAGGTTTAATTCTTGTTTAGCTTCAGTTTCATCGAACATATGATCAACAGCTTTAAATGCAACGTCATATTGATTTATTATGTTCTTCCTTATATTAGAAGATGAAGCCAAAATTAGCTTATGAGAGAACAATTACTTCTTTGGTAAAGTCACAAATGATAAGAATTCATTTCGTGTGACAGCGTTTTCTTTAAAGACACCTTTCATGGCGCTTGTAACGGTCGATGATTCAGGTTTGTGTACACCTCTAGTTGTCATACATTGATGGCTTGCATCAATGACAACAGCAACACCTTTTGGATCTAATACTTTTTGTATTACATTTGCAATTTGAGATGTCATTGTTTCCTGGGTTTGCAATCTTTTACCAAAAACGTCAACGATTCTAGCAAGTTTGCTTATACCAACAACTCTATTATTAGGTATATAACCAATATGGGCTTTACCTAGAATGGGGACAATGTGATGTTCACAATGAGATTCAAGTCTAATATCTTTAACTATTACCATCTCATCGTACCCCTCAACTTCTTCAAAAGTTTTGGTTAAGATCTCTTCAGGATCCTGATCATAGCCCTCAAAAAACTGTTCATAAGCTTTCACAACCCTTTTAGGCGTCTCAACTAATCCCTCTCTTTCAGGATTGTCTCCAGCCCATTCAATGAGGGTTTTAACTGCTTTTTCTGCCTGGTCTCTAGTTGGTTTGCTCATAAGGTCTCTATTATAACGACAACGCCGCTCAATCACTAACTATTTAAGGGGTATTTCAAGTGATTCAAGTACATTCATATTTTCATCTTTGATAAAAAGTTGTAGTGAATCTCCATGAAATTCAATGATTCCATAATTATTTTGGGTATATGTATCTCCAATTAGGAGAGCGTCTGTTTCATAATATGGGAATATTCCTTTGTTTAACGAAGAGGATGTAAATTCATATATATTGTCTTTCCTATAAAAACCTGCTCTATGTCTATCACCACTAATTATCAAAATATTTGAATCAAGGTTGTAAAGTAAATCCAATAGAGTATCTCTTTCATGAGGAAAATTTGCCCATTTTTCGAATCTGTGATCTGTTGCCAAGACTTGTATTGAAGATGCAAGAACTAAAATATCATGTTCCTTATTTACTTGTTTTTTTAACCAGTCCCACTGAATAGGGCCAAGGACAGTTGTATTAAGATTTTTATGTGGCTTATAGGTATCACCAATTTTTATAAGATTGCTTCGAAAGTACCTTGTATCCAATCCAACAAAAAGTACCTTTTTCTCATTTATTATCTTTAATTCACTAAAATATATCCCTTCGCGAGTTCTTCTAGGATCGTTTTGGTTAATTTTCCAAGCATTATTGTAGATCTTTTGAGATTCAGCTTTATAGAGATAATTTTCACCAGCATCATTTAAGCCATAATCATGATCATCCCAAATTACTAATTTCTCCGTCTCTTGTAACCATTCAGGCATTCTCTCATTCATATTTTCATAAGATATTTTTATACTATCTAATTTTCCACTCGGTACATCACCGTATATATTATCACCCAGGAAAAAAAATGAATTTAGAGACTCTTGTTCTAACGAATCCCATGCCGGAATAGGGTAGTCATAATCAACGCATGATCCTATACCTAGCTTGTAAAAATTTTCAGCATAGCTAAAACTGGCAAATAGAGTTATGAATATTAATCTCATAATTAATTTTAACACTGATGTGGCTGATATTCTTAGACAAGAAAACTAAAAGGTAGTATATTATCAAGTCCGTTTGCGACCATAGTATAACGGCTATTACGAGGCCTTGCCAAGGCTTAGATTCGAGTTCGATTCTCGATGGTCGCTCCATTTAAAAAAATATGTTTAAATCTAATTTTGGAGTTAATTATGTTAAGAAAATTACTTACACTCATTTTGTTTATAGCACTCAATTCATATTCACATTCTGTGAAAGATGGAGATATGGATGGTTCATGGAGAGCAATTGAAGCTTTCATAAATGGTGAAGCTCAAGAAGTTGTTGATGGACTAATGGTAGCCTCTGAAGGTTACATGTCAGTCAATTGGACAGGCGCAGATGGAAATAAATATTTTAATTACTCAAGCTATGAAGTTGATTCAGGCATGGTTAATGTTGAGATCTTAAATCACTCATTAGATCAATACATCGGAGCAAAGTTTTCGCATAAGCCAAACTTTATGGGCGATAAGAAATCATACATCACCACATTTGTTTGGGATGATGTTGAATACACTCATAGATGGGAAAAAATGAGTTGTTCTTACGAGAAATGTGCAAGAATATCTGATTTTAAGAATTGATAATTAGACTTTTTATTTATGTCTCCATTTAATACGGTCTTTCCTATTGGTTTGTTTTTTATTTGCTCTGACATTGAAGAGCAAATAACTTCCACCCAATAGGCAGATCAGTATTACTAAAAGAACAGCGTCCATTATCTACTTCTAAGTTTAGCTAGCAATCTAAGTATCTCTAAGTACAACCAAATTAGGGTAACCATTAGAGAAAAAGCTCCATACCATTCTAAATATTTAGGCGCTCCTTGTTCAGCACCTTGTTCAATATAGTCAAAGTCTAGGACAAGATTTAATGCAGCTATGGATACAACTAGTAAAGAAAACCCAATACCAAAAAGTCCGTTATCATGAATAAAGCCGATTGAGGCACCGAAGAACATCATAATAAAATTTACTAAATAGAGTGCAAATATCGCAAATGTACCAGCAAAAACCATAAGCATGAAATTTTTATCAGGTTTTATAATACCTGTCTTGTAGGCAAACAGTAGTCCAAACATAGTAGCAAATGTAAGTGTTACAGCCTGCATAGTAATGCCACCAAACTGCGATTCATACATTGCGGATATACCGCCTAAAGCAAAGCCTTTTGCTAGTGCATAAAGAGGAGCAGTAACCGGAGCCCAAGTTCTTTTAAAGATTGTTATGAGTGCAAAAATTAACCCTACTACAGAGCCTCCTATCATATAAGGTCCAACTGCACTTGGACCACTGGAAAAATATTCTGACCAAGTGTAAGAAGCTGACATAAGAACTAATAAGAGACTTAAGCCAACTTTGTTAACAGTGCCTTGCAATGTCATTCTTTGAATGCTTGCATCGATAACGGTCTCCGAAAATGTTTTATCAGAAAACATAGGATTTCCAGATCTACCAAAAGTTTGTAAAGCTTGCTTTGAATTCATGGGTTTATTATAAGAAAATATAACTAATGGTAAATATTTCTAAATTACAAGATAGTTATTTCAGAATAAAAAAATTTATTAATAACACACCCATTCTTACTTCAGATCGTATGAATAATGAATTTGGTGGGTTCTTTTACCTTAAAAATGAAGTTGATCAAGTAACAGGTTCATTCAAAATAAGAGGAGCATTATCAGCTCTTAGTAACCTTAAAGATAAAAATGTTTGTGGAGTAGTTGCATATTCATCTGGAAATCATGCCCAAGGTGTTTCTAAAGCTGCTCAAATTTTTGATATGCATGCCATTATAGTAATGCCAGAGGACGCACCACAAAATAAAATTGATAAAACTATTGCCAACGGAGCTGAAGTTGTTCTTTATAAAAGACACATAGAGAGTCGTGAAGAAATTGCAAAAAAAATAGCTGATGATAAACAATATCCACTTGTAAAGCCCTTTGATAATGTAGATATTATTGCGGGGCAGGGTAGTTTTGGCTTGGAAGCATGTGAATATTTTATTCAAAACAATATATTTCCTGACATTGTGCTTTCGTGTACTTCTGGTGGAGGTCTTGTTGCTGGAACAAGTATAGCTTTCAAACATTACTTTCCTGATGTTCAGATATATCCTGTAGAGCCGTTAACCTGCAATGATACAGAGATATCCCTAAAAAATAAAACAAGAACAAGATTAAAAACACATCAAAACACCATTTGTGATGCGCTAGAAGTTGAAATACCTGGAGAAATCACTTTTCCAATTAATCTAGAAAATTGTACAGCAGGCATTAGTGTTACAGATGAAGAAGTCTGTAAAGCAATGAAGTATTTATACGATGAATTTCAAGTTAAAGCTGAACCAAGCGGATGTGTCAGTCTAGCAGCAGTACTATCGAATAAAATTAACGTTAAAGGTAAACATGTTTTAATTACAATTTCAGGCGGTAACGTAGACAAGCACGATTTTTCTAAATACTTAAAGCTAGCTAAAGACTAAATAAATTAAAAATAAAAAGCCGATGATGCTTAAAAATATAACTATGAGCATGCCTACAGAATAGGTTATTTGCATTGTTTTATCTTCTGGTCTAAACATACGTATAAGTTTCTATAAATTTATTTGCTGCTGCATAAATTAATTTTTTTCTATCAGGATTCATTTTATCCAAAGATCTAACCATTAAGCCTAATCGGGGATTAGAAATAAAAAATTCTCTGTTGTTCTCGATAAAATTCCAATATAAACCATCTACTATGTCACACCAATCCCCCTTTTGAAAATTGGACATTCTTAACATATAACTTGATCCACAAATATAGGGTTTTGTTGCAAACGTACCACCATCAGCAAACGTACCCATGCCATAAACATTTGGAACCATTACCCATTCAGAAGAATCGATAAACATTTCCATAAACCATTTATAAATCTCATCAGGATCTACACCACACATATTCATTACATTAGAAAGAATCATTAATCGGTTAATGTGATGGGTATATCCATATTCAACAGCCCCATTAATTGCATTATCTAAGGGTGGAATCCCTGTTGTGCCACTATACCAAGCTTCTGTCATTTTTCTCTTGTGTCCCCAATAATTTACACTTTCCATCTTCTCGGAATAATTTTGATATACACCTCTAATAAACTCTCTCCAACCCAGTATTTGTCTAATAAAACCTTCTAAACTATTTATAGGAATATTGTTTTTATTTGCAAAATCATTAGCCTTACTTAAAACGAGCTCTGGTGTTAATAATCCTATGTTTAGCGAACTGCTCAATACAGAATGTAAAAGAAAATGTTGATCTTCAACAACTGCATCTTCATAGGGTCCAAAATCATTAAATCTTTCTTTAAAGAAAATTTCTAGCCAACTCAGAGCTTGTGTCGTGGTATAAGGAGTAAAGACATTTAATTTTCCTGGATGACCACTGAAATTTTCTTCTATAAATTTATATATTTCTTCTTTGTCTTGATGTTCAGCAAGAGATGGTAATTCGGGAATTTCGTAATCTTTTGGAACTTTAAGTCTATTCATTTCATCAAATGACCATTTACCTCCAATAGGTTTATCGTTTTCTATTAATAAATCGAAACGTTTTCTATTTTTTTTATAGTAATTTGCTTGAAGAAGGAATTTTTTATCGCCACAAAATTCTTTGAAAGATTCTCTATCGTCAAGAAACATTTGAGAATTCATTACTTTGAAGGAAATATTCAATCTTTGAATTAGATGAAATATTTCTTGTTCAAAGTTTTTGTCCTCTATTTCATAAAATATAATTTCGGTATAACAACCATTTTTTATCGAATTTTCAAGTTTCTTAACATAGCTAGTTTTAAATTCTTGATAGCAATCAACATATTCAACTTTATAGCCCATTTTCTCTAATTGATCTCTATAAGATCGCATAGCCATATAAAAGAGAGCTATTTTTGACTTATGATGCTTCTCATAGGTACACAAACCATAGTCCTCACACATAAAAATTGTGGCATCTTTATCAATTTTTTGTTGTTCAATTGGAAAGAGTTGATTTCCAAGTACTAAAGCTAATCTTTTCAATTTCTTATTGTTTATGTACGATGTCATAATTAAACCATGACAAGATTTTTTTTAAAGCTTTTCTCTATTTTTTTTCTGATTAGTTGCAATGAGAATAGTGAAATTCAAAGAACTGAAGTCATAACTGATTCTTATTTTTTTCAAAAAAATACATTTAACATGAATCTATATAAATGTAATTCACCAAATCAAAATTTTAATTCTACGTATAAAAAAACGCCTGACTTAAGTAATTTTTATAAATTTTCAGAATTAATTGAAAAGGATGAAGAAGTAGATAACTGCGTTCTAATTTATGCCCAGATCAATGAATTAACGCCACTTAAGGAACAATTACTTACAGGAGACATTTATATGGAAGTTTCAAATTGTAATTCTAGAGTTGAAGAGGATATTCTCATAGATGCTTTAAAACCTTATTTAAATTATCTAAAAGAAAATGATGTGCAAGTATGGACTGGAATCTCCAGCCTAGAAAAAGATTATTTTCTTTGGATTAATATTTGGGAATCAGAAGAATATCGAGAAAAATTTCTATTAGAATGGGTTAATTCAAATAATTCAGGCAAAATTGCGAAAACATTAATGTCTAGTGCTGTTTGTGAAAATCCTTCGACTTATTTATTTCTATAATTGAAGTTTAGTTTTATAATATATAGCCTCGCGACTGTGGTGTTAATGGCTAGCACAAAAGCCTTCCAAGCTTTTGGTACGAGTTCGAATCTCGTCAGTCGCTCCACCTTTTTGTTACAATCAATGCATGTACAATTTTCAACAACAAAATTCTAAACAAACTCTCAGAGAAGGTTTGGATGAGTTTTATTCTATCAACACACAATTTAAAGCTTTAGTCGAAAAAAACAGTCCGAATGCACATATTTTTAAAGAACATGATTACACACATGTTTTATTTGGACTAGGAACTTCTATAGAAGAAGAATCTATTCTTGATACTTATGTTATTTGGGGCATGAAATTTAACTGGGGAAAAATTATAAATTTCTATAAAGACCCTGAATATAAAGAAGTTATTGGCGATATTGTTCAAAAACATGGTGGCTACTGGGGAATTTTTAAGATATACATGTCACTTATGCCCATAAAATTACGAGTATTTTTACGTTGCATGAAAATGAAAAAGAAATGGAATTACCACGACATTTCTGATGAAATGCTTAGTGCAAAGCTTTGTGATCTTAGGGAAGAATACAATATTGAACTGCTGCCATTAAAATATATTCCTATAAATAGGTTTAACTCAAAATCTCTTTAAAAAAAATTATTCTTTTTCTAAATGTATTGTGCTTGTCGGATAAGCAAAATCTGATCCATTTTTTTTAACAATTTTCATTATTTCCAGTATCAGTTTTTCTCTTGCTTTACAGAAATCATGCCATTTCGTAGATCGGGTAAAGCAATAAACCAGCATATCAATACTTGAATCATTAAATTGAGTAACCCTTATGGTAGTTGTTGCTTCATCAGCATTAGCTAAATCATCATCAGCGGCTATGTATGATTCAATATCTTTTCTAATGGCTAAGATTGTTTCAGGAGTTGTTTGATAAATGAGCCCTACATTAAACATGATTCTTCTAAAAGGCATTTCAGAAAAATTTATTATTTCTGAGTCACTTAAAACTGAATTTGGAACAAAGACAGGAGCTTGATCAAACCTCCTTATTAGAGTTGATCTAAAGTCAATTTTTTCAACTGAACCTTCAGCAACACCTTCAACATTAATCCAATCACCTTGTTTAAACCTTTTTTCACCAATTATTAATAATCCACCAATTAAATTCTTAAAGAAATTTTGTGCACCCAAAGCCAATGCCACTGAGAATAAACCTAAACCGGCAATGATTGATGCAGCATCAATACCCCATAGTTCCAATACACTGACAATGCCTATTAAATACAATACAAACTTTATAGCTCTAAAGATCCATGCTCTTAAAGTAGGTGATAGAAAATCGTATTTTTCGCCTACAAAATCTCTGAGAGGGTCAATACTGCCAGCTAATGACCAGAATATAGCTAAATAAAAATAAGTCTGAACGATTAAAGATGCATAATCTGAGTATGTATCTGGTAACGGTAAAGCATCAATTAAAGCATATGCACCAATACCGAAAGGTATAAGGGTTAATGGTTTTTTTAAGCTGTTTACAAAAGCATCGTCATGTTTTGTATCACTCGCACTTGCATATACAAGTAAAGATTTATAAATGACTGTTCGACTAAAAATTATAGCAATCAATGTTAATAAAACTATTGGACCAAGTTCTATACCGATATTCATTAGATTTTCCGTCCATTCATTCATTTTTGTTAATTCCAATACTTAAAAAATCATCTGATCTAAAATCACTTACACCTACTAAGTTATCGTCTTCGAACATTATAGATGACGTTATACCGTTACTAAAGTCATATGTTGCTGGTCTTTGATATAAAATGAAGCCAATTTCGATTAATTTTTCTTTTAATTCATCATCAAAATACTCATACATAAGATGTTCGGGTAGCCACTGGTGATGATATCTGGATTTATAAACTGCATCTTCTGGACTAAGACCAAATTCATAGTAGTTTAGAATTACCTGCAAAACTGCGGTAATTATTCGGGATCCGCCTTGAGCACCAGTAACTAAATAAGGTTTATCTTCATTAAATACGATTGTTGGTGTCATTGAGCTTAAAGGTCTTTTAAAAGGCTCAATACGATTTGCATGTGTACCTAAAAGTCCAAAATAATTTGGTTGATTGGGAGAAGCGGAGAAATCATCCATTTCATTATTCATTAGAATTCCTGTATCTTTAATAATTATTCCTGACCCAAAAGCAGTATTTAAAGTAGTGGTGGTGCTTACAATATTTCCAAAACCGTCAACTATTGAATAATGTGTTGTATTTTCCTTAAATTTAAATTTTATTGGATCATAATCTTCTGCTTTACTCATTCTTGTTAGATTTATATTTTTCAACAATTGTTTTGCCCTTTCTTTACTAAGAAATTCTTTTTCAGGAACTTTATAAAAATCTGAATCTGCCATATAAATTGACCTTAAAGAATAAGCAATCTGCATTATTTCGCTTATTTTTTGTACATTTTCTGCAGTGTGAGGATCAGAAAGATTAAGTTCTAATTGTTCAATCATATTTAACATTAATGCTAGTATTAGTCCTCCAGAAGAAGGTAATGGCATCGTGACAATGGATAAATCTTTATAATTAAATTCTATTGGTGATCTAAATTTTGCTTTGTAGTTTCGTAGATCTGAAGATGTAATTAATCCTCCATTTTTTCTCATATCCAGGTGAATTTTTCGTGCAGTTGGTCCTTTATAAAAACCTGCAGGACCTTTTTGAGCAACAAGTTTCAACGTGTTAGCAAGATCTTTCTGAACTAATAAATCTCCAGTTTTAAGTATTACATCGTCTTTGAAAAATATTTTTTTTCCATCGAAAGTTCTGCCTAATTTATCTTTGTACGATTCTAAAGTTTTACCTAAAGTATCTGAAATAATAAAACCATCATTTGCTAACACAATAGCTGGTTCAATCAATTGCTTCCATGGCAACTGACCAAATTTTTGGTGAGCAAGGTAAAGACCATATATAGTCCCAGGTACACCAGAACTTAAATATGAATAGAGTGCTAATTCTCTGTCGACTTCACCATCCACGATAAACATATCTTCGGATGCTTTTCTAGGGGCCATTTCTCTGTAATCTAACGCGTGATTAGTATTAGTATTCGCGTCATGTATCATCATGAAACCACCACCACCAATTGGACTTGCTTGAGGTAAGACTACACTAAGTGCAAAAGAGACTGCCACAGAAGCATCAACTGCATTACCGCCTTCTAATAATATTTGATTCCCAACCTCTGATGCTATGTAATGACGCGTTACCACCATTGAATGATTTGAGGTAATTGTCTTACCTTTAACTATTTCAACTTCACTAAAACCAATAAAAGATAGAAATATTAAATTTGAAGCGATTAAAATTTTGTTCACCATATAAAATTTTTCTTTGCAGGCTGTTTCCAATCTAATGCGAAAAGTTTTTTAAATGTGAATGCCTTTTCTCCATCTATAATTTTTTTATTTTTTATATCAATACCAGTAAAATCTTTATATTCAGAAAGGGTTCTTATCGATCCTAAACCATAAATATTTGTGAGATCATTTTTAATAATTCTTTCTATTCTTTTTTTGCTTTTTGCTTGTAAATCTGTCCATTTTACAGATCTATCCTTATCTTCGTCTTCATTCCAATGCATTGGTCTTTTAGCTAAATTTGAATAATCTACATAACAATGAAAAACCGGTATTTTAGGTATATGAAATACATCATAACCATTTGTAAATAAGCGCAATGACATGGTAGTTTCCTCACCTTCAAAATATAAATATGGATCATAGGGAACATCTTCAATCATTTTGCTTTCGGAAAATAGGAAACCAGCTGATATTAAAAATCCTTTGTATATTTCTTTTGATTGTGATGGAAGTCCTTTTTGCATTGAAAAATAATCATCTTTGAATGCTTTTTCGCTATCAACGGTCATAACATGAGTAGAATGGTCATCTTCTTGTAATTTTCTAAATACTTTTTTTTCGAAATCTACAATTTCGAATCCTCTTGGATAAGCGGATATTACAGGATTTTTTGCATACTTCTTTATCATTTGAATATATTGAATTAAATATTCATCCCAGTCTTTTTCAAATACTGTATGTGAATCAACTTGCAAAAAATATTCTTCATCTTGCATCAATGTTTGAGCATTAGCTCTGGCCCAACATGGGCCACGAGCATCTTTTGGATCAATATGCACATAGGAGATCTGATCTTTAAGCTTAGCTTTAGAGAAATCTAATTTAACTTTACATTGATCAATAATTCCAAATCTCAAATTTTCTTTAAACTTTGCATTTGTAAAAGCACTATTGATGGTTATTGGCAATAGTAAATCTTGGTAAGAAGCTATCGATATAAATATTTTCATTAATGTTTTGTTATGATCTCACTGTTTTGTATTTTATCAATATCATATCCAACTTCTCTAGAAATTGATTTAACTAAGTGTTCTGGCTCTTTATTAAAAACTATATCGCTCGATGTATCTAAAATTAACCAACTATTTTTTAAAACCTCATAATCAAGTTGGCCAGCAGCCCAACCGCAATAACCTAAAGCTAGTCTATAAGAACTATTAAATGCAGAATTTCCAATTGATTCAATTACCTCAATACTTGATGTTAAACACATGCCATTTTCTACAACTAAAGATTCTTTATGGTCTGTTTTATTATGAATAACGAATAATTTATTCATATCGACTGGACCACCATTTAATAAATTTTTCCTCTCAATATCAGCATTAATTTTTAATGATTTAAAAATTATATTTTCACTTATAGGTATAACTTTATTCATCACTATACCTAATGCTCCTTGTTTATTATGTTCAAAGATATAAATTAAAGAATTATAGAAATAATCGTTTGGATTTTTTTCTTGGAAGTATAAGAATTTATTCACAAAAAAATTTTCTTCTGACATAATCTAATCTTTATTAAACATATTTTTTTTATTATATGTCTGAACCAAAAATTTCTACAAAACAAAATTTATCAGAAGCTTTCTCTGAGCTTAGAAAATTGAATCCACTCTTGGAATTAACTGATCGAGATATTAATGGTGTGAGTTTTAAGGTTTTTCAAAATGCACCGAAAACCATGAGGGACCTTTTTGCAATTATAGAACTGATTCAAGGAGATTTTCCGTTCATAAGTGAAGACGATAAGGAATTGTCTTTTTTTGAGTCTATCGCTAAAGCAAAAAGTATATGTAAATTCTTACAAGATGAAGGAATAAAAACAAACGATAGAGTAGGGATATGTATGCAGAATTGTACTGAATGGGCTGTCATATACTTAGCGCTAGCTGGTTATGGTGCAACTGCAGTACCTTTTAATTCTTGGTGGAAAACGGAAGAGCTTGATTATGGTATTGAACATAGTGAAGTTAAATTAATATTTGTTGATCCAAAAAGATACGAATTATTGAAAAACCATAAAATAAAAAAAGTTGTTACTGAACCTACAGATGACTGTGTAACCTATCAAGAAATATCTAATGATGAGGTAGAGAATTGGCCAGAAAGTAATGCATCTGATGAAGATCTCACTGTATTGCTGTACACGTCAGGTTCTACAGGGTTACCTAAAGGTGTTATGTTAACTCACCTTGCAATTATTAATGGATTATTTAGTTTCTATACATTAGGTGAATTACGTAAAATTGTTCATCAAGAACTACTTCTTGACGTTGATAATGCATCAGTTCTCATAAACGTACCCCTATTTCATGTAACAGGATTAATTACACAATTCTTGCTTTCAATGTTGGCAAAAAGAAAAATAATTATCATGCATAAGTGGGATGCAACTTATGCATTAGACCTTATACAGCAGCATAAAGTAACAAATTTAAGTGGTGTGCCTACACAAAGTTGGGATTTGATGAATCATCCAAATGTTGATAAATATGATCTCTCTTCATTAATAGACATTGGTGCAGGTGGAGCGGCTAGACCAGAGGATCAAGTCTATAATTTACATGAAAAGTTCAATATACCAATGACATTCGCATGGGGCATGACAGAAACTTCAGCATTAGGGACTATCTTAAGAGGTCATGATTACCTTAAAAGACCAAATAGTGCAGGATTAATTGTTCCTGATATTACTGAGATTGGTATTATGGACGATGACAATAATTTCTTAGAGAACAATTCTGTCGGAGAGATCGTTTTTAAATCGCCATCTAATACAATTGGTTATTTAAAAAATGAAGAGGAAACCAAAAAAACAATCATAAATGGTTGGCTCAAAACTGGTGATCTTGGTTATCTTGATGATGATGGTTATTTATTCATTCTTGATAGAAAAAAAGCATTAATAATTCGAGGTGGCGAGAATATTTCATGTTTAGAAGTTGAAAATGCACTAGATAAACATCCAGATATAATTGAGTCATGTGTTTCAGGAATAGAAGACGAAAAATTTGGGGAAATTGTTGGTGCATATGTGTATGCAAAAAATCCTATAGATAAAGAAGATTTAATACTATTTCTAAAAGATAAATTAGCCAACTATAAAATTCCTGAAGTTGTGTTATTTACAGATGATGCATTACCAAGAATTGCTTCAGAAAAAATAGATAGAGTTACAGTTAAGAAATTATTATCTTAATAATATTAATTAAAAGTTGATTAAGAAATGACAAATAAAATATTCATAGTTGAAGATGAACCTGATCTTAGAGATACGCTGAAATATAATTTTGAGAATGAGGGCTTTTCTGTTGAAGCATTTTCTAATGGTGAATCTTTTGTAGATTCCATACAAAAAAATCAACCTAATTTAGTCATCCTTGATTTAATGTTGCCGGGGCTATCAGGTCTAGATGTATGTAGAGAAATAAGATCAAATGAAAAATATGATGATATTTCTATAGTCATGCTCACGGCTAAAAGTGAAGAAATTGATAGGATTGTAGGTTTTGAATTAGGTGCCGATGATTATGTAACAAAACCTTTCAGTGTTAGAGAACTTATCTTAAGAGTAAAAGTGCTTCTTAAAAAGAGATCAGAAAGTTTTTCAGATAATCAAATACTTGAATTTGGTCCAATTTTAATGAACCTTGATGCTCATGATGTATCTGTAGATGGAAAGAATATCATTTTAACAGCACTGGAGTTTAAACTTTTAAAACATTTACTTAAAAGAAAAGGTAGGGTACAGACTAGAGATCAATTATTAGGAGATGTTTGGGGTTATAGTTCAGAAGTGACCACAAGAACTGTTGATACACACATTAAAAGGCTTAGAGAAAAACTTGGAAAACCTGGAGATTTAATACAAACAATAAGAGGTGTTGGTTACAGATTTAACAATTAGTCTTAATGTTTAATTTTTTTGCATCAATTAAGGTTTCTAGAATATTTCTATTATCGCTTTTATTTCTTACTTTCATTATTTTCATAGTAGTTACGGTTTTTTCAACATTTATTTACAACAATTCTAGATTACAGCTAGTTGAATCACTCTATATACAAGCTCAATCTATCAATAAGTTAATGCCGGATTACAATCAGGAAATCAATTTTGATGATTATGCTGATAGATTGGCTATTCAAGACTCTGAATTTAATGAATTACGAGTAACAATTATAGATAAAAATTGGAATGTGATAGGCGACTCATTAGTTAATAAAGAGGATTTATATTTATTGGAAAAACATTCGCCAACTACAAGAATAGAGATAGAAGATGCACTAAATAATACTTATGGTACAACCAGTAGAACAAGTGAATCTACTGGTTTAGACTTGATATATGTTGCGATTCTAAGAGATCCGAATAACATAGAAAATGGGTTAGTGAGAGTAGCTATGCCATTTGATATATGGGGTTCATTCTTTAATTTTTTTATCTATCCATTCCTAGTTTTATTTCTACTTGTGATAGCCTCTTCAAGTTTTCTAAGTTTAAATGTCGAATATAAATTAAGAAGGGATTTAGATTCATTACTAAAAAGTACTCGAAAAGCAATTAAGGGAAAAAATATATCAGAATTAAGTAGTGGAGATGAGCAGTTAAGTACGCTATCAGATGCAGTTAGGCAGATCGCGCAAAGATTAAATATAGAAGTTGAACAAGCTATTGAACAAAGAACAGAATTTGGCACTGTTTTAGATAGTATGAATCAAGGCGTAATAATATTTAATAAAAATTATAAGGTTAGATTTTCTAACGATATAGCGCTTGAGATGTTTGGTAAACATCAATTCTTTCTTAAAGAAAAAATTGAGGTAAAAAAACTTCAACCAATAAATAAACTGTTAAAAAAATTAAGAAAAATATCTTCTCAAGAAATTGAGATGTCAATTAAAGTTAAGGATGAAGATAAACATTTTTTAATTTCAGGTTCAAGAATGGAATCTACCAATGAATATATTGTTGTTATCAGCGATATATCATCTTTAAGAAAGCTTGAAAATTTAAGAAAAAATCTAATTTCTGATATGTCGCACGAAATTAAAACTCCTGTTTCTGTAATTAGAGCGGGTTCCGAAACTCTATATTCTGGGAATATAACGGATCCAAAACTTACTTCAAAATTTACCAAATCAATCTTGGATAATTCAGAAAGATTAAGTGAAATGATTGATGATCTCTTAGAACTCGAAAAAATTGAGTTCGGTGGTTTGGTTATTAAAAAAGAAAAATTTAACCCTCATAAAGAAATTAACAAGATTCTAGGCACCATAGACGCTCTTATTGTCGAAAAGAAACTTAATGTAGAAAATAACATACCAGACGATTTATCAATAAGAACAGACAAAGAATCATTCAGATCAATCTTTTCTAATTTATTGAATAATGCAATTAAATATTCACCAAAGGATTCAAAGATCATTTTTAATTGTGTTATGAAAAAAGGTAAAGTAGTAATTTCGATCAAAGATAATGGTTATGGAATAGAAAAAAATAGCTTAAAAAGAGTATTTGAACGATTTTACAGGTCTGCAAAAGCTAGAGCGCATACTAAAGGAACTGGGTTAGGTTTAGCCCTAGTAAAACAATTATCAACAAGAATAGGTGCAAATGTTTCAGTAGAGTCAAAAATTAATGTTGGCACAGAATTTTTTGTTTCATTTCAATACAAGTAGTAAAATTTCGATTATGAATAAACAAGATATAATAAGGCTTTCTATATTTTCATTGCTTTTATTGTTTGTATTAATTTTCTATTACAATTTGGGTTTTCTATCTTTCACAAAAGTTAATATCAATGATCAGTTACCTAAGCCACTAAAAGCTACAAAAGAATCAATACAAACGACACAAAATATAGGATCTATTGAGAGTGCAAAGAAATTATCACTAGGTTTTGAGCTTGTTGGAATAAGAGGGAATAATCCGCAAAGCACAATTATCATATTAGACAAAGATAAATATAAACTTATTGAACAAGGTGAAAATATTACTAATCAAATAAGTTTTTCTCACGTCGAGGGTTCCAGAGCTTATTTTTTTGATGGTAAAGACTATAGTTTTCTTGATATCATAGGTGCTGAGAAATCTTTCAATCAAGACAGAATAGATCTCATTAAGGATTAAGAATATGAAAAAATTAATTTTCACAGCATTATTGTCTCTGTCATTAGCAGCACAGGACCAAAATATTTTCTATAAAGATGCTGACATAAAAACTTTTGCACAAGATATAGCTCTCTTGACAGATAAAACAATTATTTTAGATCCAAGAGTAAAAGGTGTAATTTCTATCTATTCTGATGCACCCTTAGATTCTGATTCAATTTGGGAAGTATTTATTTCAACAATGGAAGTCCAAGGATATAACGTACTCAAAGATGGAAATATATATAGAGTCATTCCGTCTCAAGAAGGTGTAAAAAACTTTTCTGAAGATGGACCATTAGCTGGTTCTATTGGATCAGAAGTAATTAAATTAAGATTTTCAAGTGCAAAAGATATCGTCAATGCTGTTAAACCCATAGTTGGCGTAAGGTCATACATAGTTGCTTTACAAAATGACAGAGAAGTTCTTATAGCTGACGATGCAGACAATATTAAGAGAGTAAGAGATATCATAAGAAATCTTGATTCAGAATTAGATACAAGTATTTCTGATTTTAAATTAAAGAATTTGTCAGCTATTGAAGCACTACGATTAATTAATTCTCTGAAATCAGACCCAAATACTCGTTTTGATAAGTTAGCAGTAGCTACATTTCAAGGCTCTAATAAACTAATCTTCAGTGGTCCCTTGGAAATTGTTACAAGAGCAAAAAGATTGATATCCCAGTTAGACTTAGATAATAGCTTGAATGAAAATACAAAAGTAATTTATCTTAACTATTCACAAGCTGAGGATATTTTAAAAATTCTGAAAGATGTTTCGGCTTCATTCAACCAAGAACAAAACATAGATTATAAAACTGTAATAACATCACATGAGGAAACTAATTCAATTGTAATTAGATCCAATCCACAAACAATTAAAACATTAACTTCAATTGTGGAACAATTAGATATAAGAAGACCTCAAGTTTTCGTTGAAGCTATAATTGTTGAAATTTCAGATGAATCAGCTAAAGCTCTAGGTGTAGATACAATTTATTCAGGTGATGCTACAAATAACACCCCAATAGCATTATCAAGATTTCCTTCATCAAATAGCCCAGATCTATTATCTTTAGCTATTAGTGCAGATGATGATTCTAATTTGGGTGCTAACACTAGTGCTGCATCATCTCTATTAGCCACAAGGGGTCTTGTTGCTGGTGTAGGCAATATAATTGATGGAGAAGATAATTTTGCAATGTTGCTCTCTGTTCTAAAAGAAGATGCCAATTCAAATATATTATCAACACCCTCAGCAGTTGTTATGGATAATGAGGAAGCATCTCTACTAGTAGGGCAAGAAATACCAATTACAACTGGAGAATCGTTAGGTACCAATAATTTAACACCATTTAGAACTACAGCGAGAGAAGAAATTGGCATTAAATTAGAAGTCAAACCTCAAATTAATGAAGCAGATTCAGTGGCATTATTTATAAGGCAAGAGGTTTCAAGTATTGCCGGATCACAACTACCCAATACATCAGATTTAATTACAAATAAAAGAGAAATTGAAACTACTGTACTTGCTGATAACGGCGAAATACTCGTTCTAGGCGGGCTAATAAGTGAAGATATCCAAGAATCTGTAAACAAAGTTCCATTACTTGGTGATTTACCAATATTAGGTGCTTTATTCAGATCGTCTGCTAAGTCGATACAAGAAAGAAACTTAATGATTTTTTTAAGACCTACAATTTTAAGAGATTCAATAACAACAAAAGATTTGTCAGAAGAAAAATTTAATTTGATTCGAGCAAAACAGTTACTTCAAGAAGAAGAAACAAGTAACTAAATATGAATTTACCTTTAACTTACAGCTACTGTAAAATTAATAAAATTACCCTAATAAATGAGGCAAATAAGTCTATCATTCATACTTGTGGCTCGTTAAAACCATCAGTTCTTTCCTCTATACAAGATTTTCTTTTGGATGATGTTGAAAAGAAAAGTCATTCAGATGATGAATTTGAAAGTCTGCTTACCGAACTCTATACAGATCAATCTGATGAATATGATTTTTCAAATATCGAAGATCTAGATCTTATTGACATCGCTAATGCAATATCTCCGTCTGATGATCTTCTTGATGATAAAAATAAGGGCCCAATAATTAAGTTAATTAATGCCACAATAACAAAAGCCGTAAAAGCCAGAGCGTCTGACATTCACTTAGAACCATTTGAAAATAAATTAAGTATAAGATTTAGAGTAGACGGTGTTCTTAGAGAAGTACTCCAATATCAAAAGAATATTACGCAGATGATTATCTCAAGAATAAAAATAATGTCTAAACTTGATATATCCGAAAGACGATTGCCACAAGATGGAAGAATTTCAATTTCTGTAGGTAAAAGGGACATAGATTTAAGGGTATCTACACTACCTTCATCTTTTGGTGAAAGAGTTGTATTGAGGATTCTAGAAAAAGATAAAACACATATTCAACTTGATCAATTAGGTTTTTCCGACGAAATATTAAAAAAATTCCGTAAAAACCTCGGAAAAAATGAAGGTATTATTCTCGTCACAGGACCAACCGGTTCTGGTAAAACTACATCGCTTTATTCTGGCCTTAGAGAGATTTCTGATAGATCTCAAAATATTTTAACCATAGAAGATCCGGTTGAATACGCACTTGAAGGTATTGGGCAGACTCAAGTAAATACCAAGACAGGCCTTACATTTGCTAAGGGATTAAGGGCTATTCTTAGACAGGATCCAGATATTGTCATGGTTGGAGAAATTAGAGATAAAGAAACAGCAGAAATAGCTATACAAGCAAGTTTAACTGGTCATCTAGTATTGTCTACAGTTCATACTAATAGTGCTGTAAATGCTATTACTCGTTTAAGAGATATGGGTATTGAACCGTATTTGCTGTCCTCAAGTCTAGTGTTTGTTCTGTCTCAGAGACTTGTAAGGAAGTTATGTCCCCATTGCAAGACTATTGATGATGACAATAGAAATTTACTTGATAAATACAAAATTAAAGGAGAGATATATAAGTCTGTTGGTTGCGATAAATGCGACAGCACCGGTTATAAAGGTCGACTAAGTATTGGGGAATTTGTATCAATAGATGAAAAAATAAGTGAATTAATACATAACTCTGCTTCTGAAAATGAAATTTCTGATTATGTTTACGCGAATAATAAAAAAATATACGAAAATGGGCTTCAAGTTGTAGCAGATGGTGATACATCACTATCAGAATTAATGCGTGTTATCGAAGATTAATGGCAACTTATAAATACAACGCATTTGATGTAAATGAGAAGAATCTAAAAGGGTTTGTAAATGCATCTGATTTAGATGAAGCTAAGCTGATATTGAAGAATAGAGGCCTTAATCCACTCACTATTGAAAAAAGTATACAAAGAAGAGCCTCAGTTAGAATCTCAAATAATAACCTGTCAATATTCACCAAACAAATGTCAGCACTGTTGAGTGCAGGCACTCCAATAGAGAAATGTCTATTATTACTAAGTAAACAGTCCTCTAATAGTAAATTTTCACAAATCTTGCTTAGTATTAATGAAGACATAACTGAAGGTAACAGTCTTAGCTCAGCAATGAAAAAATATCCATCAATATTCGACGATATATATACATCTACAATATATGCTGGAGAAACTTCTGCATCTCTCTCAGAGGTATTCCGTGACTTGTCTATTTATTTAGATAAAGAAGCAAAAATAAGATCACAAGTTGTAGGAGCTTTAATCTACCCAGCAGTTTTATTTGTAGTGTCAATAGCTGTAATTTATTCACTTTTAAGCTTCGTTTTACCGCAAGTAGTCGAACAGTTTGTTAGTTCAAATGTTGATTTACCTTTGTTAACTCAAACTTTGCTAGCTTTTTCTGATGTTTTTCCAATTATAATAGGGTCTTTGTTAGTGATACTAATTTCGATATACGTTGTACAAATAACGAATATCATCTCACAAAAATATCAATTACTTATATCCAAATATTTTCTTTTTATTCCATTAATAGGACCAATTATTTTATATGATCAAACTGCACGATTCTGTTCATCTATGAGGTTAATGACAAAAGCTGGCTTAAATACCATTGATAGTCTTCAGATAGCACAAAATACCTTTAAAAATAAGTATTTAAGAGCCCAGGTTGAAAAAGTAGTAAATAAAGTCGTTGCTGGTACATCAATTAGTAAGGCATTTTCTCAAGCACATATTTTTCCTGATGTATTCCAACAACTTCTAAGTTCAGGTGATATGGGTAGTCAAGTTAGTGAAATGTTCGAAAAGACAAAAGAATTTTTAGACCAAGAAGTTGATACACGTAGAAATCTACTTCTAACTTTACTGCAACCGATAGTTATCCTTACAATGGGTGTTTTTGTAATGTTAATTGTTTTATCAATAATGTTGCCTTTATTGCAAATGAATAATTTAATATTCAGTATATGAAAAAGTTAATAAAAAAAGGTTTTACACTTTTAGAACTATTAATTGTAATTGTGATATTAGGTCTACTTGTTTCCTTAGTATCAGTAAATTTTTTACCAACCTTGAGTAATGCGTATACTGAAGTGGCTAGACAAGACATTTCAAGGCTTCAACAAGCACTCGTTATGTTTAAAATTAATGAAGGTTCTTATCCTTCTTCGAATCAAGGTCTTGAAAGCTTAAAAACAAATCCTGGTAACCTTAAAAATCCCGCTAAATATCCAAATGGTGGATATATAAATAAACTACCTGTAGATCCATGGGGAAATGCATATGTTTATATTTTTCCAGGTCAATACGGTGAATATGATATTGTTTCATTAGGTGCTGATGGCCAACCTGGTGGAGAAGGGGAAAATGCGGACATTGGTAACTGGACTAACTAAAGGCTTTACCATATTAGAAATACTGATCGTTTTAGCGATTATTGCAATTTCTGGCACTTCCTTTTATTTGATTCTAAATCAGCCTAAGAGTTTTGATACTTATGAACAAACCTTCAATGAATTTAAAACTTTAAGCATTTATAGTGGAAATTCTTATGCTTTCACAAAGGAATCAATAAAAATTTTAAATAATGATATTTGGGAAGAGCTTGAAGTCGCAGACTTTAGTGGTATTTATTCAGTTACCAATAATTTAAATAAAACTACGATTATAGAAGAAGACGATATTTTCCTAGTAATAGCTCCTGGTAATGAGATAAGTGTTAAATCCATAACATTGTTGGGGGGTAAAACTGTTGAACTTTAAGGCTTATAAAGGGTTTAGTTTGTTGGAAGTGGTTATTGCTTTATTAATTATTTCGATAACTTTTTTAGCTTACAATCAACTTATTGAACAAAATCTTAAATCACAAGAATTAAAACAAATTTTCATTGATGAATCAGATAAAAAATTAAATCTTCTAACAATTTATGTTTCTGATCCAGATATAGAACAATACGAAGTGAGACAAATTTTAGATATAAATGAAATATCAGAAACAAAAATTTCGTCGTATCGAAACTTCGATGAAATTAAAATAGATTTTAAAACCAAAGACGACATTCTTTACATTACGATAATTAGATGATGAAGAATGGATTTACCTTACTTGAAGTTTTAATTGCTCTATTAGCTGCTGCGCTAATATCCATAATGTCTTTTGATTTTTTATCTAATACTGTTTTTCTTAAAGATCGAATTGATAATTCTATATCTGAGGATTCTAAACATTCTAAAGCCATCCATCTTATGCGTTTAGATATGATGCAAGCAGTACCATTTAAATTAAAAGATCAAAATTTCAATAACTTGAATAATGTATTCATTGGTTCGAATAATGAAAGAATTCTAACGTTTGTTGCATTGACAACATCAGATACTGGGATTCTTAGCTCAAAACTGAGAAGAATCATCTATAGATATAATAATAATAACCTTATACGTACAACAACTTTAGCTAATAACGAAAATGTCGTTCTCTCAGAGGAAATTTTACTATCTGAAATTGAAAATTTAGAGATTTATTTTGGTGACAGTCTTGATGATCTCGTCGAAATATATCCAGGTCTCAATATTGTAGAAAATAATATTTTTCCAGAATTTGTAATCTTGAATTACAGGATAAATGATAAAAAATACAATCAAATTATGGGGTTCTTTAGATGAAAAGAGGGTTTGTCTTAATCTCTACACTTGCCTTAATTGTAATACTTAGTTTCATTATTCTCATATTAAGTAGAACCATTTATACAGATACATTAAGAACAACTCTATTTGCTACATCTTTAGAAAAAAGAATTGAGATTATTAATTACGAATCTTTTTTAGTTGATACTTTGATAGATAATTCTTTGTTAAATAGAAACTTATTATTGGCTGAAAGTGAATTAAATTTTACTATTCAATCAAAATTTCCGGATCTTTCAATAGCTTTGGAAGATTATTCCACGTGTTTTAACTTAAATTCCTTAGTTAAACCTTTTCAAAATATAAACGTTAAAAATGAAGAACATGGAAAATTATTTACTAATTTATTAACTCTGTCTGAAATTGATAAAAATCTACATAATGAATTATTAGATAGAATATATGATTCACTAGATGATGATTCTTTGCCTGAAACTTTTGGTGCAGAAGACCTCTACTATATATCGAATGGTAACCTTTCATTAAATCCAGATCAGCTCTACTTTCATAAAAGCCAAATAAAAAATGTAGGAATGCTTGATGGAGAATCTTTAAGTAGAATTTATAGTGATTTGTGCGCTGTACCTACAAAAGACATTGAATTTAATGTAAATAGCTTACAGGGATCAAATACGAAGGTATTTCTTGCATTATTTCCAGATATAAATCTAAATGATATCGAAAAAATTATACTTAATAGGCCGCTCAATGGTTATATAACATATAAGAATTTAATCGATTTAACAGGAATAGATTCATCAAAATTAGATAAATCTTTTATAATCTTCAAACCTAATTTTATTAAGATTAATTATTTAATGAATTTAGAAGGACAAATTTTTAACTTTGTTAGTTTATTATCACTTAAAAGAGGAAACTTTGTTGTTTACAGGTCTTTATCAAGATGAATGTTTTTATATTTAATAATTTAAACTTAGATGACGGAATTTTTATTAATGGCAAATCATTAAAAAAAATTAATATTAGCAAACTTAGTACTTCAGAAAAGACATTATTTGTAGTACCGAATGAACTTTTTCAGTTTGTCGAATTTGAACATGATTTAAAAAATAATCAAAACATTCATGCTTCTATACTCAATAATCTAAGCACATTGAATAATGCTGCTGAAGACTTAACGGTATTAAATACATCAAATAAATATAATTTCTTCATATCAAATAAAAGCAATCAAGAAAAATTAAAAAAATTGTTTAGTCACTTTAATACAACAATTTCAATTACCTCTGATTTACTATTCTTTAAAGAAGTTATGAAGCAAAACTGTAGTTACCAAAACAATGTATATTTAATTGAGTCTGAAGAGGCTGTAAAACTATCTATGAAATCATTTAATTTACTAGATGATGCTTTGAATATTAAACCAATATCTGATTTTGACCTCAAAAAAATAAAAAATATAAATTACACAATTTATCATTTAAATACATTTAATTTTTCTTCAATTTTTAATTTGAAAAATTCTATAAAACCCTCCCTAATAGTCTTATTTGTCGTGTTTTCTTTTTATGTTATTGCCTTATTAAACATTAATTCTAATTACTCACAAATTAATAAAATGAACACAACGCTTGAAACAATTTATAACGCTATTTATCCCACAGAAAAAATATTTGACATCTATCAACAAATTGATGTGAAGTTAAACAGTTTGAACAATGAGGAGGCTACTGCTTTGTCAACAACTATTACTCTGCTTAAAAACTTATCGGAAACAACAAATGTAATGGAAGCCGACTTTTCACAGAATGACTTACAAATAAAATTTCTCTTCAAAAATGATGCTGAAGAAAGTATTTTTATGAATCAACAAAATAGACTAAATTACGATTTTAAAATTGTTGATAGTAAAGTTACGCAAATAGGAAAAATTACGACAGTTAGTTATGAACTATAAATTTTCAGCAAGAGAACTTTTATTAATTAAGATATTAGCAGTAATAGCTTTCATATTAGTCTTTTTTTATGGAACATCCTTTGTTGCAAATGAAATAAATAAATCAAAAAACTTAATTTTCTATGAAGTAGACAAATTCAATGAAAAGAAACAATTACTCGCTCAAATTCAAGCTCTAGAGAACAATAAAAATTTAGAATTATCTAAAGATGATTTTCTTTTAGATCTTACAAAAAATAATATTACGTATGAACTCAAAGGTGATGAGATTATTATACCAGGGTTATCGAATTTAGATGCTTTAGAAATAATGACAAACATAGAAGAAAGTAATGTTGATATCAACGCGTTTAAATTTAGTGTTGGAGAATCTACTAACATAATTCTAACTATCGAATTTAATGGGTAAATTTTTACTAACCTTACTCATAACATCTTTGTTGTTGATTGGATCACTTTTTTTTATTCCCATAAATTTTTTTGTTTCCAGCCTAATAAAAAATTCAGATGTTGATATTCAGTATTCATATCTAGAAGGGAATATTTATTCAGGAAAAATTTTAGATTTATATTATGACAACAATTTTATTGGCGATTTTAATTATAAAAATGAATTTACATTAAATGATATCTCTCTACATTTTAACTCAATTGATGAAAGAGATATTGAAGGTAAAGTTGTAAAAGAATTACGGACTATTACTGACGTTGGAACTATAACAGTCAAGGATTTTTCTGCATCAAGCATAGTTTCAACTGATTTAATTGAATATGTAAATATACTTCTTAATATCGAGAAACTAGATATAGTAAATTTTGAGTGTGTGAATATTATTGGGAATTTAAAAATCTCATCTCAGGAAATAAATGAAGAACTAATTGGTAAATTAGCTTGTTTTGAAGGCCACACAATCTCAGCAGAATTATTCAATAAAAAAATGAAAGAATTGGGAAATATAACTTATTCAAATTCGCAAGTACAAGTAAGGATATCAACAAAAACAATACCAGATAGAAGAGTGCAATTATTAATGGACTATATTACTTTTACAATTGATCTTTAAGAACCTTTCTGACTAATCCATCGGATATGCTCCAGAAAGTATTTTCTATAACATGAGAGTTCAGTTCCTGAATTATAAGACTATATAAATTTAAAGCTTCGGGGATAATATCAATTCGATCTTTTGGAATTTCATACTTTTCTATTAAAACAGTATCATCAATGGACAAATAATTATTTATATAATTATTAAAGTCAGAGGCCTTTATGGGCCCTTTAATTTCATTTGCTTGCATCAAAGCACGTAAATTTCCACCTAAACCATATAAATGATCAATGGATTTAAATTGACGAAGCCATAAGCTTAATTCTTGCAATGCTTCAGACTTTTGGGTTTCACTAAAGTTTAATAATCTAACAGCCCCTAATTGAAAAGATTTGGCGTGAATATCGTTATTATTATTAATGCAAATTTCCAAACTGCCGCCACCAATATCTATAACAGCGGAATTTATTTTTGATTTATTAAATTCTGCCAGTAAAAATGCTTCAACATCACCTGAAATAATCTTTACATGAATATCATGTTGTTTCAGCAGTTCTATTATCTCTTTTGCATTTTGAGTGTCTCTTAAAGCAGAGGTCGCAATATAGTTAACATTTAAAATGTTTTTGCTTTTAAAGTTTTTTTTATAATCAAGCAGTAAGTTAAGTAAATCTTGAATCGTTTTATCTTCTAAATAGCCCTTTGAAAATACATCTCGTCCAAGCCTTAAAGGATGTCTGTAATATTCAACAAGCTCCAGACTTCCATTAAAGATTTTATATTTAATTGCATTTGATCCAATATCAACAATGGCGTACTTCATAATTCAATCTGAGAAGGGCGCAAGAATTTTATATTGTTCGTAATTTAAATTATCAAACAATACACCTTCGATATAACAAGAATATTGTCCAAGATCTTCACCCCATTTTGGTGGTTCAAGGGTTTCCTTTCCTTCGTAATCTAATGTATTTAGGATGTATCTGAGAGCACTCAGCCTCGCAATCATTTTATTATTTGCGTTAATAATAATCCAAGGAGAGTTTGATCTAGCAGTTAAGTCAAACATTTGGTTTTTATAGAGAGTAAATACATCCCATTTGTTAACCATTAATTTGTCTGAAGCAGATAATTTCCAATATTTTAATCTACTATTCTTTCTTGCTGATAAACGTCTTTGTTGTTGATCTTTATCGATAGAAAAATAGAACTTTACAACTTCAATACCATTTGAAATTAATTTATCTTCCCACTTATTCACATTAGTCATGAAATCTTCATAGTGTTTCTTTGAGCAATAGCCCAAAGTTGGTTCTGTTAATGCTCTGGTATACCAAGAGCGATCAAAAAGAGCAATTTTTCCTTCCTCTGGCAAATGCTTTTCCCATCTTTTAAACCAATTATCTTTTTCCTGCTTGGTTGGTATGCCTAAATGAATATATCTAAAATTTGATGGACGCAGATGCTCAGAAAAAAAATTGATAGTTGAAGATTTACCTGCTGTATCTCGCCCTTCAAAACACAAAGCTATTCTTCTTTTATTTTTAATAACATCTTCCTGAAGCTTCAGAAGTTCAACTTGTAATTTGTATTTTTCTTTTTTATAAATTATTGGACCTAGAGTCTTATATTGTTCAAATTTATATTCGATGACACTCATGTATATTCTTAGAAAAGAGGATATAGTATAAACAAATATTAACTTTCATGTTATGACTCTAGTTGAATTATCGCTCTTCGGGATCCCTTTAATACTTATTTCGTCCGCCATGTTAGGTTTTTTTACAGCTTATGGTGTAGGAGCAAATGATGTTGCTAATGCTATGGGTACATCTGTTGGCAGTAAAGTTTTAACCATTAAACAAGCAATCTTAGTAGCCGCTATTTTTGAATTTTTGGGTGCTTTTTTAGCAGGGGGTGGCGTAACACAAACCATAAGAAAAGGTGTCATAGATCCTGCATTATTTGAAGGAAATTTAGAAGTCTTAATATATGGAATGATATCAGCCTTATTTGCAGCAGGCACTTGGCTGTTAGTTGCCAGCCTCAGAGGTTGGCCTGTTTCAACTACGCATACTATTGTCGGAGCAATCGTTGGCTTTGGTATATATACACTAGGCATTAATGAGATTAACTGGGCTGTGGTTGGAAATATTGGCCTTTCATGGATCACTTCGCCCTTATCCTCAGCCCTAGTAGCTGGCTTATTTTATTACATCTGTAAAACTTACATCATAGATAATGAATCAAGATTTAAAGGCTTGATCATAAGAATTTATATATTCCTTGCAGGGTTTGCTATAGCACTTATTACTGTTACTAAGGGATTAAAAAATATATTTAAACAACAAGAATTGTTTGTTAGTTTTCAACAAAGCGTTTTAATTTCTGCCTTAGCTGCAATTGTATTTACTTTTATTTTCTACTATTTTTCTAAGGCTAAATTAAAAAAATCTGTAAACTCTGAATCACAGTTTGCTTACCTAATGATCTTTACTTCATGTGCAGTAGCCTTTGCACATGGATCTAATGATGTTGCTAATGCTATAGGACCATTAGCTGCAATCAATCAAGCAACTAGCCAACTATTAAATCAACCATACTCTCTTGAAACTCCTCTATGGATACTTTTCCTCGGAGCTGCCGGGATTGTTTTAGGTTTGGCTACACTCGGTTATAGAGTTATGAGAACTATTGGTGAAAAGATTGTTAAACTCACACCTAGTAAAGGCTTTTCTGCTCAACTTGCTGCCGCCTTAACAGTAGTGCTTGCAAGTCAATTAGATATGCCTGTATCAACGACTCACACCTTAGTAGGCGCGGTTATTGGAATTGGGCTTGTTGAAGGAGCAAGTACAATAAATTTTAATTCGGTGAAAACTATTGTTTTATCTTGGGTGGTAACATTACCTGCTGGTGCTCTCTTATCAATAGCATTTTTAGAGATATTCACTAATCTTTTCACCTATTAATTAAATTGCTACTAATCTGTCACAATTTTGCCACACAATAAGATTATTTTTTAATTCAAATATGAACGTTTTAATGAAAAAAATCATTCTCCTTGTAATAGTAAATTTTCTTTCTTTCACCTTCTATGCTCAAGAATCAACAACCGATGATGTAGTTGATTCAATTGAAGAGGTTGTAGCAGTTGGAACTAGAGCTAGCTTAAAGTCAGGTCTCGATAAGCAAAAAGAATCTAATCAATTTGTTGCAATTGTTGATTCCGATGCAATAGGTGATTTTCCAGACGAAACAGCTGCTGAAGCTGTTAGGAGACTTTCAGGTGTTTCAGTTGAGAACGATCAAGGTGAAGGCCGTTACGTTACTCTTAGAGGTATGGCGGGTGGTTTAAATGCTGTTGCCATGAATGGCGCATTAGTACCATCTCCTGAAGGAGGCAGAAAAGTTCTGCTTGATGGTCTACCAACCGAACTTTTAGATTCAATTGAAGTGTATAAAACATTAACACCTAATCAAGATTTAGAAGGGATAGGCGGAAGGATTGAATTTAAAACTAAAAAGGCTACAGAACTAAATGAAGCAGTAATAAAATTTAGATACGATACCCAATATAACGAATTTTCAAAAAGTACAAATAATCCAAAATATTCATTTACATATGGAGATAAGTTCACCGAAAGTTTTGGTGCAATATTTGGATATACGTTTCAAAGCAAACATATCATTTCAAATAACAATGAGGTTGGGTATGAACCCTGGGATATAGATAGCAATGGCAACAAGTACTTAGGTCGTGATTGGGAAATGAGGTTCTATGATCTAACTAGACAAAGAGAGGGTATGACTCTTGATATGGATTTTGAATATTCTCCCAATACATCTTTTTTTATGAATTATCTTTTCAATGAATATGTTGATGATGAAGTAAGACACAAAGATGAGTACAGAGCAAGAGACGTAGTTGAATCATCTATTACATCAACTTCAGCTGCATATCAAAGAATAACTGCTGATAAAGAATCAAAAAAACGTATAGAAACAAGACAAATAGAGACACAAATTATTGGTGGTGAAACTAGTTTTGGAGATTTATTTTTTAAATTTCAAGTAAGCAACTCTTTTGCTGAAGAAGCAGATGATAACAACATAGATGCTAAATTTAGAAGTGAATGTCGTATTAGAGAAGGAGACGATATTTGTGGTATATATAGCTGGGCAAATCCACAATTTATAAATATTGTATTAGCACCTGCTGCATCAGATTTACTAGATCCAAGTACTTATGAATGGGATGAATTTGAGATAGATTATGGTCTTATACAAGACCGTGAGAAAGCACTAAAACTAGATTTTGAAAATGAGAATTTTGAGTTATTTGATACTCCTATGATTCTGCAGTTTGGTTATAAATTTAGCACTAGAACAAAATCTAACAACAAAGGCAATTTGGATGGTAGTGATGCCATGTCTCCATTAGGTATGATTTCTTATAGTCCCTATACACCTGATAAGTGGTATTTTCCTCAAAATTTAGGGTTCTTTGCTGATCCAGATTTATTATTTGATGCACAATCACAATTTAGACCATTGGATCGTGATCTATCTAAATTCTGGGAAACCCAAGAAGAAATTAATGCTTTCTATTTGATGTCTACATTCGATTATGCCAATGCAGTGGTTGTGGCAGGAGTGAGACATGAGAGCACTTCATTTAAAACTTTTGGATATAACGATGGCAACATTAATGATGTCCTAAGTTTTAATCAAGAATATGGAATTACTGCTCCAAGCATAAACATTAAATATTTCTTAGACGATAACACACAATTAAGAGGTTCTTTTTATCGTTCATTATCTAGACCAGGCTTTGGAGAAACAGCGCCAATAGCTGATATAAGTGAAAATGAAGGAAGTAACCAATTTAGAGGCTCTATGGGTAATCCAGATTTAGAACCATACGAAGCAGATAACTTAGATTTTTCATATGAATATTACGATGATGGTTTAGTATTCACTGCTGGAGTGTTTTATAAAGATATTGAAAATACTATTTATCCAAAAATTTTAGCTAATCAAACTATAGGTGGTATATTTTTTACAGAGCTTGAGACCTACGCTAATGCAGGGTCTTCTTCAATATTAGGCATTGAATTAAATCTATTCGCTGAACTAGATAATTACTTACCCATTAATGGTTTTTTTGCAGCATTTAATACAACTTTAAGTGACGGAGAAAGCGATTTTGATACAGGTTTAGGCACATTTACAATTCCATTTAGAAAATTATCTGAAGAAAATGCCAACCTTTCATTGGGGTATGACAAAGGTAAAATTGACGCAAGATTAGCCGTGAACTATCGTTCAAGTTATCTTGATTACCTTGGTGATGAGGGTGAAGACTTACTTGATAGTGGTTTTAACTATGGTTTCATTAGATTTACTGACGACTATCTTTCTTACGATTTAACCGCTAAGTATCAATATTCAGATAATATTTCGTTTAAGTTAGAAGGTAAAAATTTAGGTAATAGACCTGAATATTACTATTGGAATACTTCAGATAGGCTGTCACAATATGACGAGTATGGTTACACATTATCTTTTGGTGTCAGATATAGCTACTAAATTTAAATCACATCTACTAAAAGCAATTTTTTTACTTGCTCTTATTTTTCAATCTGCATCATTGTTTGCAGACAAAGTAGATTACGTTTTTGAGACTGAATCAGTTTCCTCGATAGGAGATGCGGCTGATGATCCAGCTATATGGTTTAATCAAGCAAATCCTACTAAGTCGTTAATTTTTGGAACAGATAAACGAAAAGGTATTCATGTCTACGACATATACGGTAAAGAATTGAGTTTCTCTGAACTAGGTGCCACAAATAACATTGATCTAAGGGTTATTGATAAGAACGTTCATTTGGTCATTTCAAATAGATCTTCAAGCACGCTTGGCTATTGGATATTCCCTGAATCTAACTTGTTTAAGTATTTTTCAGATCATCCGACAGATGCATTTACAGAAGATATTACTCATTATCACCTTGAAGCAAATATGAATGTTTATGGCGTATGCATGGGATTTGTAAATGGTCTACCGTTTGCGGCATTGACTGAAGAAGAGGGCCCAACTGTTCAGATATGGAACCTTATTTCTAAAGAAGTAGTTGGAGAAATTAATATTATCGTTGATGAAGAAGACGCACCTAAATCAGGTAATGAAGCTGAGGGTTGTGTCTTTGATGATGAAAATAGCCGTTTATTAATCTCCAGAGAAGGTTCTAAAGGTTATTTGAAAGCTTATGAGTCAGATTCACTACAAATGATAGAAGTTGTTGATTCAAGAGATGGGAATATTATTGGTGATCCGGAAGGTGTAGCAATTTATAAAACTTCTGATATGGAAGGATACATCATACTCTCCTCACAAGGTGGTAATGAATTTAACCTGTACGACCGAAAAAGTTTAGATTTTGTTAGTAAGTTTAAGATCAATTCCGTTGAAGATACTGATGGTTTAGATGTCACTAATGAAGCCGTTGAGGGTATATTTCCAAAAGGGTTCTTAGTAGTACAAGACGGTAGAAACTTGCCTAGTAATCAAAATTTTAAATTAGTGAGTATGGAAGAAGTGCTCAAAAAAAAACTGAGCGCTCCTGGCTTGAGCAATTAAAAGAATTTAGTGTTAATAATCCGCTTTTAGCACCACTTATAATCACACTTTTAGGATTTTTAGAATCTTTTGTTATTAGTGGTTTCTTTTTCCCGAGTTTGTTGCTTTATTTAATGGCTGTATTCCTTTTTTTAGAGGGTATATCTGGTTTATTTTTTATTACCTTATGTGGGTATATAGGATCATTTGTAGGTGATCAATCAAGCTATTTGATGGGTAGAATTTATGGCACAAAAGCCTTAAATTGGAATTTTATCAAAAGCAGGAAAAAACAAGTAGATAAAGTCAAACAGACATTCGATAAATATGAATTTACAGCAATACTTATTGGCAGAATGACGCCTAGTTTGCGCCCATTTTCACCTTTTTTTGTTGGTGTCTTCAGGTTAAATTATCAAAGATTTTTAATTTTTGACCTGATTGCGTGCAGTGTTTGGGCTTCAGGTTTGGTGCTTTTAGTAGTTTTATGGGAATATATAGCTAGTTTTTTTTAATATGTTAGGTCTTTTGAGCATAGTTCTATTGGTAATTCTTGTTTTATTACTGCTTCACTATTTTTTTACTCAAAAAACTTCTGGATTGATCAAAAACTTTTTACTTAAATTTGCTGGTATTGTACTCACCGTTATATGTGTATATTTATTCATACGGCTAATAAGGTTTGTGCTCTAAAGTGTCTGATTCTATCTTTACTAAAATTAAAAACAAAGAAATACCAGGGAATATTGTTTATGAAGATGATCAATGCTTTGCTATAGAAGATATCAATCCTCAGGCTCCAGTTCATATTCTTATCATTCCGCATAAAGAAATAACCAAAGTATCAGATACATCATCAGAAGATAAAGATTTGCTAGGCCACTTACTTTATGTTTCGAAAAAAATTGCAGATAGATATGATCTAAATGATAACTACAGATTAATTATTAACAATGGGGCAGGCGCTGGCCAAAGTGTTTTTCATATTCATGTGCATTTAATGGGTGGTAGAAGCCTTGAATGGCCTCCAGGCTAAACGAAAGAGGCTCCGATAAGAAGAATTGCTACAATGATACCAATCAATATAAAAAATATTACTATATTTTTCATAACTGTTTTATCATCTTCCATACTGAAATTTTATAGATAATAAAATGATTCGTATAGAGCCTTACAACGATAAAGAGGTCAAATCTGTTTTGACAAATCTCATGAAAAATGAAGAGTTCATGAAATTTATAAAATCAAATTTAAATAAATCTACATCAAAATTTTTATCCATACCTGGTTCCTCTTTATTAGTCATGCAGTTATTTAAATCAAAAATTAAAAAGATAAGTTCCATAAAAGAATTTCAAGACCAAGTTAAATTAGTATTAAAGAGTGTTGTAGATCAAACTATTGAGGACTTTCAGATAGAAGGATTAGAAAATCTTAAATCCGATAGACCCTATTTATTTATAGGCAATCATAGAGATATAACACTTGATTCTGCACTTTGTAACTTTGCATTAGACAGCATCGGCCTAGACACAACTTTTAATGCTATTGGAGATAATTTAGTTAGTGTAGATTGGATGGGAGATTTGTTAAGACTTAATAAAAGTTTTGTTATTTCTCGATCTGGTTCCACAAAAAAAGAAATTTATTCAAATTTATACAAAGCCTCTCAATTTATTAAAGATAAATTGGATGATGGTAACCATGTCTGGATTGCTCAAAAACAAGGAAGATCAAAAGATGGTATCGATAAGACAGATCCAGCTGTTTTAAAAATGCTCCATATTGCTCTTAGAAAAACCTGTGAATTTCAGGAAATTACAAAATATTATAATATTGTGCCTTGTTCAATTTCATATGAAATTGATCCTCTAGCTGTTGAGAAATCAAAACAGTTACACAATCCTGAATCAAAGGATTTAAATGAAGATATCTCACACATTTTTAAAGGCGTAATGTTAGAAAAGGGGAAAGTTAAACTATGTTTTGCTGATTGTATACAGGGTACTTATACTCCTGAGTCACTTGCTCATGAAATAGATAAAGAAATTCTAAATAATTATGAACATTGGGAAACAAATACATATGCATATAAATTTTTAAATGGTGAAGCAGAAGATGCTAATTTTCCAAGAGCGAGCAAATACTTTAATGATTTGAGAGCCTCCATGACTAACGAGGACTTAAAATATATAATGTGCCAATACGCCAATCCAATTATGGCAAAAAAGGAAATTAATAATGAGTGATGATCAATTTTATGATTCAGAGGAAGAAAAGGAAAACTCTTCATCTGATGCAAATGTAGCTTTAGTGATAATAATTTGTGGTGTGATAGGCGCAACTATTTACGTTTCTTCTCTATGAGCTTAAAAACACAAGACTTATTTAATGTAAGCAATAAAGTTGTTGTAGTTACCGGTGGATCAAGAGGAATAGGCGAAATGATTACCTCTGGTTTTTTGGCAAATGGGTCTAAAGTTTATGTTACCGCGAGAAAAGAGGAAGCTTTAGTAAATAAAGCTGAAGAGTTATCAAAAAAATATAATTGTAGTTGTATTCCTGTATGTGGGGATATTTCCAACAGTGAAGGTATTGATTCTTTAGTAAATTTTTTAAATGATGCAGAACCAGATGGGATTGATTTTCTAATCAATAATGCTGGTGCAGCATGGGGTGCAAACTATGATGACTTTCCTGAAAGTGGGTGGGACAAAGTCATTGATTTAAATTTGAAGACACCATTTTTTCTGACACAAAAGTTAACTCCATCTTTAGAGAAGAAGGGCACTTCAGAAGATCCTTCAAGAGTGGTAAATATAGCTTCGATTGATGGTTTACATGTTCCAATGATGGAAACCTATTCTTATACTGCTTCAAAATCAGGAATTATTCATTTAACTAAACACCTAGCTAAAACATTAGTAAATAGAAACATTATAGTTAATGCCATAGCTCCGGGACCATTTGATAGTCATATGTTAGGTAAAGCGGTAAATTTTGATTATTCGTTCATAGCAGAATCTGTGCCAAGAAAAAGAATTGGATCACCTGAGGACATTGCTGGATTGTGCATGTATCTTTGTTCCAGAGCGGGTGCCTACACCATTGGTGAAACAATTACATGTGATGGTGGGTTAGCTAAGTTACTTTAGGCTGATAAATATTTTTCTGCATCCAAAGCTGCCATACAACCAAATCCAGCGCTTGTTATAGCTTGTCTGTAAGTATAATCCGCAACATCTCCTGCTGCGAATACGCCTGGGACAGAAGTTGAAGTTGCCCCATGATCAAAGCCAGATTTAGTAATGATATATCCATCTTTCATTTCTAACTGGTCTTTAAAAATATCAGTGTTGGGCTTATGACCAATAGCAATAAACACACCTTCAACTTTTATGATTGATTCTTCTCCAGAAGTATTTGCTATTTTAATGCTATTTACAACTTGATCACCCAGCACTTCTTTTAGATTTGAATTTAAAACTAAAGATATCTTCCCTTCTTTTACTTTCTTGAACATCCTGTCTTGGAGAATTTTTTCTGCTCTAAACTCATCACGCCTATGAACTAGGTACACCTTCGAACATATATTACTTAAATAGAGAGCTTCCTCCACAGCAGTATTACCGCCACCAATAACAGCGACTTCTTGATCTTTATAGAAAAACCCATCGCAAGTAGCACATGCACTTACCCCTTTACCTAAAAAACTTTTTTCACTTTGTAATCCTAAATATTTTGCTGAAGCACCAGTTGCTATTATTAGAGTTTTTGCAGAATATGAATCTTTTCCACCTTCTAATTTGAGAGGTGATTGTGTGAAATCTACTTGTTTAACGTGATCATGAATTATTTTTACATTATATTTTTCTGCATGTTTTTTCATTCTGACCATTAAGTCAGGACCCTGGAGATCTTCAGAATCACCAGGCCAATTTTCAACTTCAGTTGTAGTTGTGAGTTGCCCACCAACCTCAAGACCTGTTATTAATGTTGGTTCAAGATTTGCTCTTGCAGCGTAAATCGATGCTGTATAGCCTGCTGGGCCTGATCCTAAAATAATTAATTTTTGTTCCATAATTTTTTATCTAAAACAAGAGTACTTGCGGTTTTTTAGTTACAATATCTTAGCATGTCAATAGATAGAATATATAGAGAGTTTTTTGGCTTTAGTTTAATAATTATCTCTCTTTTTCTCTTTGTAAGTTTAGTAACTTTTTCTGCTCAAGATAATGTTGATAACCTTCTCACCGATACAAAAAACTATTTAAATAACTTTGGTTATTTAGGCGCACTGTTCTCTTCAACTGTTTTTTCTTATATCGGTTTTGCTGCTTATTATTTTGCTTTAATTTGTTTTTATTTTGGGATGATTTTATTTTTTTCATCCTCTTCAAAAGATTTTTCAGAACGATTAAATTTTATAAATAATGTTCTTTATAGCTTCATCTCCATATTTCCTTTGACGTTATTTTTTGTAAGCTTCGTAAATTCAACCAATACAGAACTGAGTATGCTCTCTATCAATACAGGTGGGTTAGCAGGCGATAATTTGTCAATAATTCTTAGCACATATGCTAATAGTTTAGTCATTGGGGCACTATCAGGAATCGTATTTTTGACACTGCAATATTTTATTTTTTACGATCTTTTAAACTTTGTTAATTCATTTTTCAAAAGCGATAAAACTTCAACAAAAAAACAAACAAAATCACAGAACATTGTTAAGGAAGTTAAAAAACCTAAACCAGTAGAGCCAAAAGAAGCAACAATCATTGATAAGCCAAAACAAGAAACTGTAAAAATTGAACAAGAAGATTTTATAGATTTACTGGATAAGAAAATTGATGATTCAAGTGAAGTAACTAAGGATTATCTTGAAAATTTAGCGGAGAATTTAGTTAATAAGCTAGAAGAATTTGGTATAGAAGGAAGAGTAGAAGATTCATTGCCTGGTCCAGTTATTACGCGGTTTGAAATAAGCCTTGCACCAGGAACAAAAGCAAGCCAAGTTACTAATATTGCAAATGATTTAGCGAGGTCACTAGCGGTAAAAAGTGTAAGAGTAGTTGAAGTTATTGAGGGTAAATCATCTATCGGTATTGAAATACCAAATCCAAAAAGAAAGGAAGTAACTTTATATTCCAGTATTCAAGAACATCCAAAAGAAACATTAAAGCCCTTGGAATTTTGTATTGGTAAGGATATAGCTGGTGAAAGTGCAAAAATTGATTTACAACAGCTACCTCACTTATTAATTGCTGGTACAACTGGTTCAGGAAAATCAGTTGGGGTTAACACCATACTTCTAAACCTATTGAGAAATAATAGCCCAACAAATTTAAAATTATTGTTAATCGATCCTAAAATGCTCGAGCTATCAGTTTATGACGATATTCCACATCTAATTACACCTGTAATTACAGATATGCAAAAAGCTGCAAACGGTTTGAACTGGTGTGTAAAAGAAATGGATAAGAGATACAAACTTATGTCAATTCTAGGGGTTAGAAATCTAGAAGGCTACAACCAGAAAGCCCTAAAACCTTCTTCAATTCCTCAAGAACAAAAAGAATTATTGCTCGAAGAGTTAGATGGAGATATTACATCGCTTCCATACATAGTTGTGGTGATTGATGAACTAGCAGATCTCATGATGGTAACAGGAAAAAAAGTAGAACAACTTATTGCAAGACTCGCTCAAAAAGCAAGAGCGTCTGGAATTCATTTAGCTATTGCAACGCAAAGGCCATCAGTAGATGTTATAACTGGCCTTATAAAAGCAAATATTCCTTCAAGAATGTCCTTTTTAGTATCCTCAAAAGTTGATTCAAGAACTGTCCTTGATCAAGGCGGTGCAGAACAGTTGCTTGGTAAAGGTGATATGTTATTTATCGAACCGGGAACATCGATCCCAAAAAGGATTCATGGAGCTTTTGTAAAAGATGATGAGGTTCAAAAAATTACAAAATATCTTAGAGAAACTGGTAAACCAGAATACGTTGAGGAAGTTACGAAATCAATTGAAGTTCAAGAGTTAAATAATGAAACAGATACTGATGATGATTTATACAATGAAGCAGTTGAATTCGTAGTAGAGACAAGAAGGGCATCTATTTCATCCATCCAAAGAAAATTTAGAATTGGCTACAATAGGGCTGCTCGATTGATCGAAACAATGGAAGAAAATGGAATTGTTACACCTATGAATTCAAATGGCTCTAGAGAAGTCATCTAATGCGTATATTGATTGTTGGTTTTATAAGCTTTCTCATACAATCAAATCCCACTATTTATTTTAAAGAACCCTTAAATTTTGATGCAGAAATACATATTAATAGTGAAGGAAATTTCATTTCTAAAGGCACAATGTCCTTTAGAGAAGAAGCTTTCATTTATAATTTAGTAAGCCCATATAACCAAACAATTGCAAGCAAAAATGGGAAGCTATACGTTCAAGATGATGACTTCCAACAAGTCATAATTTATAACGACACTAAGACTTTTTTTCTTCAAGACTTATTTAATAATAAATACGAAACAGAAAGTTTCCCCTGTCCAAATAACTGCTTTAAATTAAATCCACAGGATGGAAGTACTTTCCAAGAAGCACTGGTATCCATGAACGGAAGCATCATAGATTGGATAAGGCTAATTGATATTAAGGATCAAAGAATTTTTATTAAATTTGAGAATTTTAAGTTTGAATCATCTAATATTACTTATGTAGTTCCACAAAATTACGAAATTATTAGCAATGATTGATATAGCACACTTAAAAGATAATTTAGATCAATACAAGAAAAAGTTGAAATCTAAAGGTTATGTAGGAAATCTTGATGAAATCTTATCTAAAAATGAAGCTAAAAATAACATCCAAGTAAAACTTGATGAGATTAAAAATAAAAAAAATATTTTATCAAAAGAAATTGGCGTATTAGCTCAGAAAGGTGCATCAATAGATACACAAAAAAAACAGTCAGATTCCCTATCAAATGAAATAGAAATACTACAAAAGGATTTTGATGTCTTGAAAAATGAACTTGAAGAAGAAATGCTCTCTATACCCAATCTTCCTGATGATGACGTTCCTGAGGGAAAAGATGAATCATTTAACCTCGAGCTTGAACAAATGATTTATGAACAATTAGAAAAGGGACCAGACCACGTAGAGATTGGTGAACAGATGGACTTGTTAGATTTTGAAACGGCAAATAAATTAAGTGGCTCAAGATTTGTTGTCTTAAAAGGTAAATTAGCTCAACTACAGAGAGCTTTATTAAGATTCATGCTGGATGAAGCAGAATCCAATGGTTACACCGAATACTATGTTCCTTACATAGTTAATTCAGAAAGCTTGATAGGTACTGGCCAACTTCCAAAATTTGAGGAAGATCAATTTAGTGTGGGTGAGGGTAAATATTTAATACCAACAGCAGAAGTGCCTCTAACAAATTTATATCGCAATGAATTGATCGAGGCAGATAATCTTCCAATTAAGATGACTTCTCATACACCTTGTTTTAGGGCTGAAGCTGGTAGTTATGGTAAAGATACTAGAGGGATGATTCGCCAGCATCAATTTGAAAAAGTTGAATTAGTTAAATTTGTAAATCCAAGTGAATCAGATAAAGCTTTAGATGAATTAGTTGGTCACGCTTCGAACATATTAGATAAATTGCAGCTTTCATACAGGAAGGTTGTTTTGTGTACGGGTGATCTGGGTTTTTCTGCTGCAAAAACAATTGATTTAGAAGTATGGTTACCATCGCAAAATTGTTTTAGAGAGATCTCATCTTGCAGTAATTTTAGAGACTTTCAAACAAGAAGGATGAACACGAAATTCAGAGATGGTTCGGTAAAATCATATCCACATACCTTAAATGGTTCAGCTCTAGCTGTTGGAAGAACACTTTTAGCTATTTTGGAGAATAATTACGAAAAAGGCGTAGGTGTACGTATACCAAAGGTTTTAGGTCCTTATCTAACCTTTAACTTAATTGAAACTAAAAAATAGTTACAAGAATTTCACATAACTGTTAACTCTTCTTCTTCTTTAGTTATAAAATAGAATTAGTATCGATGTTGAGAGGTATTTTATGAAAAAAATTCTTTTATCGCTTAGTTTAGCGGTAGTATCGTTGTTTGCAGTATCACAGGTTGACGTTAGGGCGTCAATTAAGGGTAATGTAACCGATAGCTCAGGGCCTGTAAGTGGTGCTGAAGTTGTCGTGGTTTATACACCAACGGGTTCTACAGATCGTGCTTTAACAAATGCAGATGGTGCTTTCGTTGTTAACAACTTAGCGCCTGGTGGGCCTTATACAGTTTCTGTTACAAAGCCCGGCTATGCTGATGCAAAAGCATCTGACGTATTCACAAAATTTAGTGAAACGTCAAATGTTGATGTATTTATGGCAGCTGAATTTGAAGAGGTTGTAGTTAGTGCACAAGCTCTTGAAAGCACAATAAGATTTGGTAATGGGTCTGTCTTTGGTGAGGATGTAATTGATGGTTTGCCATCTACTGATAGGGGTATTCAAGACATTGCTTCTCTAGATCCTAGAGTAGCAGTTGGTCAATCTGAAGACTTCTTCTCGCTTTCTGTTATGGGTAGTAACCCAAGAACAAACGACATCACAATTGATGGTGTTTCAGTTAACGATGCGTTTGGTCTTAACGATAGTGGTCAACCTACATTGAGAAACTCATTCTCAATTGAAACTGTGAAACAGCTTTCAGTTGACGTTGTTCCTTTTGATGCTTCAAGAGGTGGTTTCACAACAGGTAGTGTTAACGCTGTTACTAAATCCGGAACAAATGAATTAGAGGGTGACTTCTATGTTTATAACAGAGATGAAGGAATGGTTGGAACAGATGCCTTTGGTAATGATCCAGATGTATTTAATGAAGATACAGTTGGTTTCAGTGCTGGTGGTCCAATAATAAAAGATAAGTTGTTCTTTTATTTCAACCATGAAGCTTTTGAACAAACTTACCCATCATTTTATGGTCCCGTCGGAAGTGGCGCGACTAATGAAGCATATTTTGTTACACAAGCTTTAGTTGACAGAGTAATTGCCTCAGCGCAAAGCCTATATGGCCTAGACATAGGTAATTATAATTCAGAACAAAACAATCAATCTGAAAATACATTCCTTAAATTAAATTATCTGATTAACGATAATCATGAAGCAGAAATGTCTTATATAGACACTACTTCTAATCTTGTAAAAGTTAGAGGTAACCCACCTTTTGGTTTTGCTTTAGATTCACAATGGTACGATGATAAACAAGCTGTTGAAGTTCTAACCACTAAATTATTTAGTGATTGGAGTGATAAGCTTTCAACACAGTTTACTTATTCAACAAGAACACAAACAGACAATCAAGATCCTGTAAGAGGTGATGATATGCCATCTGTATCTATCGTTATAAATAATGGCGATGGTTCATGTGTTGGTAGCTCAAACTGTACAAACCCATTTAGAACTATTTGGGGTTCAGCTAGAAGTGGACAATATGAAACTTTAAGATTTGGTCAAGATCAGTTTAGATACAACAATGAAATTATTATTGACTCAACTCAATTCTCATTCAAAGGATTTTATGCGGCAGCAGCTGATCATAATGTCACATTTGGATATGAATCAAGTTCAGAAGATATCTATAACTCGTTTAGAGTTTGTGGTGGTGGTTGTTATGGTTTCTCAGGCATAGATGCTTTTGAAGCTGGAACACCAATTTACTACTTGCTTGAAGGTGGTGTAGGTGGTGTCATCAATGGTGATGCAGCTGAATGGAGACTAGATAAATCTTCAATGTACATTCAAGACGAGTGGAGTGTTAATGATAAATTAAATGTATTAATTGGTTACAGAATTGATAATACAGAAACAAATACTGCACCAAATGCTAACGCTGATTATCTTGCTGCAACAGGTTACAGAACTGATGTTGCTATAGATGATACAGTCACAGCAGGTAGATTTGGCTTTGATTACGATGCAACTGACGCATTCTTTGATTATTTCTTAGGTGGCAGAACATACGACTGGCTTCCAGTTGAAGCTGTTACTGTGAGAGGTGGTTACGGTAAATTTGTTGGTAGATTGCCTAATGTATGGATTTCAAACTCATTCAGTAATGATGGTGGAATTAATAAAGCTGAATTTGAGGCTTTTACATTCAACGGCACACCAATTGAAGGTGTAATCTTTGATCCAAATGCTAATGATCAAAGCAGAGCGGATAGATTAACTACTTCTGCTGGTGGAGATGTGAACTCTCTTGATCCAGATTTTGGTTTACCTATATCTGATAGACTTGCTTTGTCTTTTGATTTCGATTTAACGGACAATATGTTCTTTGGCGTTGAATACAATAAAGACAGTGTTGATAGAGCGTTTGCCTACATTGACCCTGCTTTAGAAGGAAATGTAGCTGGTACATTACCAGATGGTAGAACTTACTATAATAATAGTGAGGGAGATCTCCATACTACATTTACAGATCTAGGTCAGACAACATCATGGTCTTATAAATTCACAAAATCTTGGTTTGATAATAAGCTAAAACTTTACTTAGCAATGTCAGATACCGAAGCAGAGGACGTCTTTGCTGCAGGTTCTTCAACTCAAGGATCAAACTATGGAAAATATGCAACTTGTAATAACCAGTTCTATCCAAATCTATGTACTAAACCTTCATTATGGGGTGCTAGTGAAAGATATGTTGGAACTCTTGATTACACTGCGGATTTCTTCGGAGCTGATAATCCTACAAGATTTTACCTCTACTGGTTAAGAGAATCAGGTAGACCATTCAGTTATACCTATGATTCAAACATCATAGGAGATGGCTACAGAGATGAAAGAGATCTGTGGTACGTTCCAACAGGACCTGGCGACCCATTAGTATCATTTAGTGATGGTACTGGAGATGCTTTTTACGCTTTCGTTGATAAATACTTAAGCGATTATAAAGGGCAAGTTGCTCCAGCTAATGCGTTCCGATCTCCTTGGAAAACAAGAATGGATCTGAAGATTACTCAAGAAATTGCTCTTCCTGACACACCTTATGTAGGTGATGCAAAGGCAGAACTATTCCTTGATATTTATAACTTCGGTAATTTATTAGATGATGAAAATGGTCAGATATATGATGCTGGCTATCTTGGCGTTACCAAGAGCTTAGATGTAGTTGTCAATGCTGATAACACTTATACATATTCAAACTTTGATGATGGACACCTTCGTTACAGAAATGGTTCAAGATTTGTCTCAGTTTGGAAAGCTATGGTTGGCTTCAAGTTAAGCTTCTAATAGATCTTCGATACTATTTAAGGGCAGTTTAGGCTGCCCTTTTTTTTTATAACTAGAAACCGGTATAATGTATCATGCACAAAATTCCTACGATTTCTTTTAATGATCTAGTTAATACTAATAAGGATGTTTTGGATTTTCTCACGTCATCTCTGGAGAATAATGGTTTTTTCGTAATAAATGACCATCCAATAGACCTTCAACTTATAAACAGAACTTTCGATATTGCTGAAGAGATGTTTAGTCTGCCTTATGAAACAAAAAATAAATACCATGTTCCTGGAACAAATGGTGCTCGAGGATATACTCCCTACGGAATAGAAACGGCATTAAATGAAAAAGTAGCAGATCAAAAAGAATTCTGGCATCAAGGATCAACAACTAATAATGAATTAATGCCAAATATTTATATAGACGAAGTAAAAAATTTTAATGATCTAGACGTACTCTATAAGGAGTTTGAAAGTATGGGAGTTGAGATCTTAAAAGCATTTACACATTTTAGTTTAGATTACAATTCAGATATCGCAGATGCTGCAGAAAATGGAAACTCTATTCTTAGGTTGATACATTACCCTCCAACAGATGGAACTAATGAACATAGAGCTAGGGCACATAATGATGTCAATCTTATTACATTGTTAATTGGAGGTAATGAAGCAGGACTTGAAGCACAAGATAAAAAGGGTAATTGGGTTGAATGCAATTGCAATGAAAATGAAATAATCTGCAACATTGGAGATATGCTTGAAATTATTTCGAATGAAAAATTAAATAGCACTCCTCACAGAGTTGTATCAAAAGGCAATGAAGGGAAGTCTAGATATAGTATCCCATTTTTCTTACATCCTAGGCCAGAAGTAATGTTGGACACGAAGAAAACATTAACTGCTGATCAATTTTTAACTAAACGACTCCAAGATATTAAGCTTAACTAATTATGGAATATTATCTTCAAATACTATTGGGTTTATTTATCTTAATAGGCGTTGTTGTGCCAATGTCTACCAATATGAAAGCCATCAGTATTAAAAATATTGTAGCAGCGATAGTTGTGATGGTTTTATTTGGTTTTATCCTACTAAATGATTATGTAGCCGGTTTTTTTGAAATTATTAGTGCAGGTGTAGCTAAACTCTCATCTGCAACAGCAGATGGTACTGCATTTGTATTTGGATCACTTTTTGAACAACATCCCTATGCTTTCGCCTTAAACGTTTTACCTTTAATAATTGTTATGTCTACATTGAGTGCTTTGTTATGGCACTGGAGAATACTACCGACTGTTATAAAAGGTCTTTCATATGTGTGTGAGAAACTATTTAATCTAGGTGGCCCAATTTCGTTCGGAGCAGCTGCTAATGTCTTTGTTGGTCAAGTTGAAGCACCGTTATTTGTAAAACCGTACCTCTCTAAAATGAGTAAAAAAGAATTATTAATTCTTATGACGGCAGGAATGGCTACAGTGTCTGGTTCAGTAATGATTGCTTTAGCAGGAGTTCTTGAAAATCAATTTGTTGGAATTAACATTGTTCAGCATTTTCTTACTGCTTCGATTTTATCAATCCCTGGTGCAATTATGTACGCTGAAATAATGTATCCATCAAATGAAATTACCCACCATATTGAAGATGCAAAAGAAGAGAAAATTTATGCAGGATCAATGGATGCAATTACAAAAGGAACCAAGGATGGGCTCAATATTGCTGTTAATGTTGCAGCTATTTTAATTTCAATACTGGCACTAGTATCTATAGTTGATGGTGCATTAGATCTTTTGATTTCTGGTATGTCCCTACAAAAAATACTCGGTTATGTCTTTGCACCAATTTGTTGGCTTTTAGGAGTTCCTTGGGCAGAAGCACCAGCAGCAGCAGAATTATTGGGACTTAAGTTAGCCACGAATGAATTTGTGGCATATATACAACTAGGTGGATTAGAACCTGAATACTTTAGTGATAGGACAAAGGTTATTTTGCTTTATGCGCTTTGTGGTTTTGCCAACTTCTCAAGTGTTGGAATTTTAATCTCGGGAATAGGTGCAATGGCGCCAGAAAGAACTGGTGATCTAATTGATGTCTCACTAAAAGCTTTAGTTGGTGCTACTTTGGCGTCTTGTTTAACAGGATTAGTAGCTGGATTATTCGTTTAAATTAATCCTGTAATTTTTCTGTAATGTTTTCGACAATAAACTTTGTAGTTATCTCCACCAATAAAAACTTTTTCACCCTCTGTAACTAATTTTCCGTCTACAAAACGGGCAACCATAGTTGCTTTACGCGTACAATTTTCGTATTCACAAATTGTTTTTAATTCAACCAAATTGTCTGCATAAGCTAACAAGTGCATACTGCCAGAAAAAAGCTCCCCTCTGAAATCTGTTCTTATTCCGTAACACATTACGGGAATATTGTATTTATCGCAGACTTTACATAATTCTTTTACTTGTAATTCTGTTAAAAATTGAGCTTCATCAACCAAAATACATGATATTTTTAGATCTTTTTTATCCTTAAAAAATGTGAAAAAGTCAAAACTCTCATCGAAGACATTTGCTTTTTGTTGCACACCTAATCGAGAGTGAATTTTGCCATGATGATGTTGGGCATCTACTTTAGGTGTAAATATAAAGGTTGTCAGGTTTCTCATTTTATAGTTGTGGTTTGATTGAAGCAGCGAAGTAGATTTACCTGCATTCATAGTTGAATAATAAAAATGTAATTTAGCCAAGGTTAGTCTTTATTTTTCTTGAATAAATTTTTAATACTAAAGCCTTTAGGTCTTGCTTCCAGGAAAATATAGACCGTAAAGAAAACTAAACTTATAAGAAAAACGTATGCTCCGTCCATTCGTGTATTGTAAATGTTTTATTAGTGTTTATATAAAAAAAAGCCGATATATTTACAAATTATTAGTAAAATATCATTAATCGATTAATTTAAAATTTTAAAATCTATGAACTTTAAAACACTTGCAACGACTCTCTTTACAATTATATTTGTAGCTGCCTGTGGTGGCGGAGGAGGTGGAGGGGATTCTTCATCAAGCCCTTACCCAA
>QCDB01000003.1 GCA_003278815.1 SAR86 cluster bacterium AG-349-I13
TCTGGTGTTGGTTCTGGTGTTGGTTCAGTTGTTGTTCCATCCGATGTAAATAAATACCAAACACCTCCCACTGCATTTCCATTTGCGTCTGTGTCTGTAGAATCGCCTGTATATTGATACGCAGGCTGATTGTTTATTAAGATTTGATTTTCAGAGTTTTTAGTAAATGTTGCTGTTAAGTTAGACTCTGAAACTACTAGTTCAGAAATATCTCTATCTGTTGTTGCGTAAGGCCATGCTGAGCCTTGGTACGTACCAAGACCATCATTCACTCCATCCGGAGCATATGCGTATACTGTCCTTAAATCCGCAACTGCGTTTCCACCTGGCGTAGCACTTGCATTCACCCCTGACATTTGAATTACATCAACTGCACTTCCATCAAGAGTTACGGATAATAGTGAAGCTGTAAGTGGAGCTGGTGTAGGGGCTGGTGTTGGTGCTGGTGTAGGAGCTGGTGTTGGTGCCGGTGTAGGGGCTGGTGTAGGAGCTGGTGTTGGGTAAGGACTTGGTGTTGAACTACCCCCGCCACCGCAAGCTACTAATAATGCTGTAGATAATACAGACACTATTAAACTTAACTTCCTTTTGACTATCATCTCTTTTCTGTATTAATTCATTTACAAAAATCAACTCAATAACTTTAAATTAGTCATCGAAATGAGATTGTAACACCTATGTAATATTCTTTATACAATTTAGTGGTGGGTCGTATAGGATTCGAACCTATGACCAACGGGTTAAAAGCCCGGTGCTCTACCAGCTGAGCTAACGACCCAACAATTTCAATGCGCTATTTTAGACTAGTTAATGTCTCAGCGGAAGCTTTTGCTGCTGAACTATCAGGGTATTCTCTGATAACAGTTTCCAAAATCGCAACCGCACGTTCTTTGCTGCCTTGCTCTAGATATATAGTACCAAGCTTAAATTTTGCTAGTGGGACTTTCCAATGTGTTGGGTATAGGCCTACTAAAGTATTGTAATTCTGAGTTGCAACCGCCAAATTGCCATTTGTTAAGTTAATTTCACCCATCCAAAAATAAGCCAAGGGCGTATCATCAGAATCATCACTAGTTTGAACAAAAGCATTCAATGCACTCAGAGCTTCATTCAACTGCCCTTTTCTGATGAGCAAAATTGCTTGATCATAAGAATTTAATAATTGATTGTTTCTTTCAACTATTACTTCTGACTGCTGCAGGTCTTCAATAGACATTAGTGAAGTTAGCTTTGCATCAATTTCACTTATTTTTTCGATATTTTTCGCTTGATAAAAATCAAGTTGAGTCTGCATCACTTCAATTTCATTCCTCAAGGTAGCAATCTCATTTTCAAGATTTTGGATTTTGAGGTATAACTCAATAAACTCTTTATCAGGATTTTCCTGCGCTTGAGCAAACAAGCTCAGAAATATTATTAGAAAAAAACGTAGCACTATCTAATAAAGAATAGTTCTGCTCGTCTATTTTTTGACCAAGCAGTTTCGTTAGAGCCGTTATCTACTGGCATCTCTTCGCCATAGCCAACTACTTCAATATTAAATGAAGACACACCTGTGGCAGTTAAGAAATCCTCAACTGCTTTCGCTCTTCTTTCACTTAAAGCGAGGTTATACTCTCTTGTGCCTCGCTCATCTGCGTGACCTTCTACTAAAAGAGTATATTTAGCATTTGATTTCATTAATCTTGAAACTGCGAATAATTCTTCCAAAGACTCCTCTTTTAATGTGTCATCGTCGTAATCGAATAAAACTGTGACGTAAGCCTCGCCGAGATCTACATCACTCATTACTACATTGTCATCTGTTTCTTCTTGACTATTTTCAGTTAAATCAACTGTTTTAGTTTCTTGAACGTCAACTTTTTCTACAGGTGTTGATGAACAAGCAAAAATTATAAAAATCGAAAAAAGTGAAATTAATATATTTTTCATAATTACCTTAAAAATGGTGACCAAGCTGGTTCTTTTAATTCTCCATATAAAGCTGGAAGTTTAAAACTTACCTTACTACTGATATTAATTCCAGCAAGATATGATAAATTTCCGTCTTTTGTGGAGTAAATTATAACATTGCCATTAGGTGCTATGCATGGACTTTCATCATTTTTAGTTGATGTAAGGACTTCCAAAGTCCTAGAACCTAAATCTAGTTTTGCAATATTAAAGTTAATATTTGACCTATGAACAAAAATAATTTCATTCTTACCAAGATATGAGGCCCTTGCATTATAATTTCCCTCAGTTGTAAGTCTTCTTTTGAGTTTTGATCTGACATTAATTTCATAAATTTGAGGGCTACCAGATCTGTCTGAGGTAAAAATTATATTTTTTCCATCAGGGGACCAAGCTGGTTCAGTATCAATAGCAAGATTTTCAGTTAATCGAGTGATTTTTTTTGACTTCAAATTAATCGTATAAATCTCTGAATTACCGTCTTTTGTACTAGTAAATGCCAAATCTTTGTTATCGGGTGACCATGCTGGTGAGCTGACTGAAGATTTAGAGCTTAAGACAAGATTTCTTTTCCCAGTTGCTAGATTTTGAGTAAAAACTTGAGCTCGATTATTTTCGAATGAAACATATGCAATTTCCTTTGCGTCTGTTGACCAAGCTGGCGATATTATTGAATTGTTTGACTTTAAAAGAACTTGTTCATTAAATCCATCTGCATCACTGATAATTAGTTTGTGAGTATCTGAGTTTCTTGTGACATACATGAGTTTTGTTGATGAAATGCCTTCAATACCGTAAAAATATTTATATATTCCATCAGAAACATAATGGCTTGACTGCCTTAAACTATCTGGCAACCCTAAAACTCTTCTTTTGTCTTCAGTTTCGTTATAACTGATATCAAAAATTGAGTAAGCAATATCTAAATTATTATCTTCATTTTGGACTTCTACAAAAATTATTGAATCAACATCGAGTAGCAACCAGTCTCTTTGGATAACTTCACTCTCATTCATGGGAATACTTAATAATTCGTCCATACCTAAGACTTTAAACTCACCCGTTCTCTTTAGATCATTTGAGATTACATTGATAATTTCTTGGCCTGAAAGAGAGTTACTGTTTTTTTCTAAGATAGCTATTTTTACTGGCTTACTTGCACTTTCAGTTATTTCAAGAACAAGATCAGCCTTGAATTCATAAGCTAAAAATAATAAAAAAATTATTCGTTTCATTCGGGTCTAAACCTTAATGTAAAATTTGAGAAATATGCCTGAAAAGTTTGATCATCCAGATTTCTGACATATTTAATTTGCCTATACTTTCTTATGGCATTCAGTGCGGCTCGATCAAATGCTCTATCTCCACTTGTTTTTTTCATTTCTACATTTTCAATGATCCCTAATCTATTTATGCTTAAATTAAAATCCGCAAACATTCCTGCTTTTGCACTGTTTGGCCTGATCCATAATGCTTCTATATCTTTGATCACCTTGTAACTTATTTGTTCAATAACATCAGCATTATCTGAAACTCTTTTTTGCATTTCTTCTTCTTTTAGATACTCTTGAAGATTTTCTATTTCTTTATTTTTGGTTTCTTTAAGATCCTCAGGATCTTCTTTCTTAACACTTTTTTCTTGAGATTTAATTCTCTCTCGAACCTCTTCTTTTACTTGTAACTCATCATCAAGAAAATTTACATTTGTAATCTTCCTAGTAGTTTTTTCAACACTTTCAGTTGCGAATAGAACATAACTTAAAAAGATTAAAATATGCACAATTATTGAAAAAAATAATGCTGTTAACCATTTCATCATGGTTGTGTTGCTAGTGAAAAATTATTAGCACCGTTTGATTGTAAAACGCTTAATAATTCAGCTATTGATTGATAAGAGGTATTTTGATCACCTCTTACAATAATTTCAATGTCAGGATTTGTTTGTATAACCCTAGAAAATCGGTCTTCAATAAATCCTAAGGAAACTTGAACATTGCTGCCGTCTTCCTCAATGAAGTATTCTCCATTTTCATTTACATCAATGACAAATGGCTCAGAGTTGTCAATCTCAATTTCATCTGCTGGAACACTTGGTAAATTAATATCTAATCCTTGAACTGCTAGTGGTGCCACAACCATGAAAATAACGAGCAAGACTAACATTATATCTACGTATGGAACTACGTTTATTTCATTTATTGCTTTGGTTGATTTGCTTCTTTTTTCTAGGAGCATATTTTTATTTTTTATTTATTTGAATTATTAGTTGTTCTGCAAAAGCTAAAGATCCATTTATTAAATTATCTAGTTTTTTTGAGAATTGGTTATAAGCAATGAGTGCTGGTATTGCAGCTAATAAACCAACTGCTGTAGCAACTAAAGCCTCAGATATTCCTGGTGCTACTGAACTCAAAGTTAATTGTGCTGTTGTTGATAAGCCTTGAAATGCATTAATTATCCCAATAACTGTTCCTAATAAGCCAATGTAAGGTGCACTCGAACTTATTGTGGCGAGTAACGATAGATTTTTTGAGAGCCTTTCCTCCTCTCTATTAACAATGACTCTTACGAGCCTCTCAGTAGATTCAACTTCATTTATAGAATTATTCTTATTCATCAAACTGTCGTAAACTGAAACAAGTATCAACTCAGATGGCTCCAAGTCACCAAGATCTTTCTCTTTAAGTGCAAGATATAAATCTTCGATCTTCTCACCTTCCCAAAACTTATCTTCTATTTCATGTGAGGCATCTGTTGATCTGGTAAGAGTAAAATATTTTTCAAATATTAGAACCCATGAAGTAATAGAAGCAATTATGAGAATAGCCAAAATTAATTGCACTGGTAGTGAAGCCTGCAACAGAAGTTCAAGTGCATCAAAATCCATTATTTATGATTCTCCAAGTCAATTTGATATTTCTCATTTAATAAGTAAATAAAGCTTTCCCAATTCAAATCAACAAGTTTACTTGTATCAGATAAATTTTCATTCAAGTTTTTAACCATTACTCTCACTCTAATAGGTTTATTATCGAATTTATAAACTAAGGCCGGAAATTCTCCATCACCGTTAACACCAAGAACTTGATCCCACCAAGCAGCCGCTGGCTCAAAACCTTTTTTGTAAGCTTTACATTCTATATTCCACCTACCTATTTTTAAGTCTGGGTGATTTTTTTCTTGGTACTGATTCAGTATTCTTCTGACTGGTTTGAGAAGATTTAGATCTTCTTGCAACTTCTTAGCAATTTTTCTTTCGAAATCATGTCCTTTTTTTCTTTGATTAATTGTCATGATTTAAAAACCGATTCGTCTAAATCAGCATTGGTGAAAACTTCCTGAACATCGTCAAGGTCTTCAATCGCGTCAGTCAATTTCATATTTTTTTCAGATTGTTCAAAATCCAAAGGAATATTTGTCTCTGTTTCCATTATTATTTCAGAAGCTTCAACTATAAAATTATCTGACTCTAACTTTTCTTTCAAGCTTGATAAATCTTTTGGTTCACAAACAATTTCAGTTTTACTGCCATCAAATTCATTTATATCATTAGCTCCGTTTTCAGCTGCTATTTCATACAGCTTTTCATCAGATAAATCCGAATCTACTAATAATTTTCCTTTCGCTTCAAATAGATATGCAACACTACCTGATGTACCAAGATTTCCGCCATATTTTGTAAATGCATGTCTTATTTCTGAAACAGTTCTATTTTTATTATCTGTTAAAGTTTTGATGAAGACCGCTACACCACCTGGAGCATATCCTTCATAAATTACTTCCTCTAAGTTTTGGCCCTCTTGACCTCCTGCCCCTCTTTGAATTGCTCTATTGATTGTATCTTTTGTCATATTAGCTGAGAGAGCTTTATCATAAGCAAGCCTTAATCTCGGATTATCTTCGACAATCGGACCACCGTCTTTTGCTGCAACAGTGAGTTCTCTGATTATCTTTGTAAAGACCGCACCTCTTTTTGCATCCTGTCTTGCCTTTCTGTGTTTAATATTTGCCCATTTGGAATGTCCTGCCATTAATCTTCCTTTCTTGAAATATGAAGTTCTTCAAGGCTTTCATCTGTAACAGATCCAGGTGCATCTGTTAGCAAACATAATGCTGATTGAGTTTTGGGAAAGGCTATAACGTCTCTTATAGATTCGGCTCCTACCATTAGCATGGCAAGCCTATCAAGGCCAAATGCTATCCCACCATGTGGTGGACAACCAGTGGTTAAAGTTTTCAAAAAGAAGCCAAATTTTGTCTGTGCTTCTTCTTCAGATAACCCAAGTAACTGAAAAACTTTTTCCTGAAGAGGTTTTTTATGAATACGAATAGATCCTCCACCAATTTCTATCCCATTAATGACCATGTCATAAGCTTTCGAATTAATTTCTAAAGGATTCAATTTGCTAAGCTTTTCAAGATCTGTTTCAACCGGACATGTGAATGGATGATGCAAAGAAGTTAAAGATCCATCTGATGCTTCCTCGAACATTGGAAATTCAGTAATCCAACAAGCTGCAAAATCACCTTTCAAAAGATCTAGGTCTTCACCAATCTTAGTTATAAGTCGACTCATATAGTCATTCACGGTTTTTTCTCTGCCAGCTCCAAAAAATATTAAGTCCCCTTTTTTAACTTCTAAGGTAGTCATAATATTTGTTAAGCATTCTTCAGAAAGATACTTAAGAATAGGTGACGCAAGGTCTGAAATTTTATCGCCTTCAACTTTAATATAAGCTAAACCTTTAGCTCCAAATTCTTTAACAAAATCTGTATATCTATCGATTTGACCTCTACCAATCTTTTGGCCCTCAGGTACTATTAGTGCTGCAATTCTTGAGTTGTTGTCATTTGCCGGATCTGAGAAAACTTTGAAATCCTCTTTTTTAAAGATCTCAGATAATTCAATAAGTTGCAGAGGGTTTCTTAGGTCAGGTTTATCACACCCATATCTTTCCATAGCATCATGCCATTTTAATTTTGGTAACTTGGAAAGTTTTTTATTGAGAATTTTCTCAAATGATTCAATTATCATTTCCTCCGCAAAATTCATTACGTCTTGTTCCTCTACAAATGATGCTTCAATATCAATCTGTGAAAACTCTGGCTGTCTATCTGCTCTAAGGTCCTCATCTCTAAAACATCTAGCAATCTGGTAATACTTATCAAAACCAGAAATCATTAACATTTGTTTGAATAACTGTGGTGATTGAGGAAGAGCAAAAAAATTGCCCACACTTGTTCTACTTGGAACTAGATAATCTCTTGCGCCTTCTGGAGTAGCTTTTGTTAGTATTGGAGTTTCTATATCCACAAAATTATTATTCTCTAAATAATCTCTAATAGATTTTGTCAGGCTGGATTTTAGTCTTAAATTATTTTGCATTTCAGGTCTTCTGAGATCTAAAGTTCTATTTTTTAACCTTACGTCCTCACCAACTTCTGAAGATTGATCTAGTGGAAATGCAGGTGTATCTGCTTCATTCAGTAATTCAATTGAACTGCATTTAATTTCAATATCACCCGTTGTTAATTGATCATTTTGAGAATCTTCTGGCCTCCCTTCAACTTGACCAAATGCCTTGATAACATATTCAGACCTAATGTCTTCTGCTATCTTGAAAGCTTCTTTATTTTCTGGATTTACCACAACTTGAACGATCCCAGTAGCATCTCTAACGTCAAGAAAAATCACACCACCATGATCTCTTCTTCTATGGATCCATCCACAAATAGTTACTTCTTCGTTGAGATTCTTAATATTTAAATTACCACAATGATGACTTCTCATTTTTTTAAGATCCTTTTCTAATTATTTTTCTCTCATTATTGCTGGATTGAGGGTTTTTCTACCTTTAACTCAAAAACGTATCTAATTCCAACCACTGCCTTCTAATTCAAATTTTGAAGCAGACTGTAATTTTAACACTTTAGTGGATTTGTTACATTTAACGCATTCTTTGAAGAGGTATTTCACTTATTTTTAGAAAAACTTCAAAATTTGAATTACATACCTCGCAATAATACTCTTAAATGGGCATATTCCTTATTAAATTACCATATAATTAATTGAGGAGATTATAGTGTATTTCTCGAAATTATTCGTCCCCACCACAAGGCAAGATCCATCAGATGCTGAATTAATTAGCCATAAACTAATGGTTAGAAGCGGTATGATTAAAAAAACTGCTGCTGGAATTTATAATTGGTTACCACTTGGATATAAAGTACTGAAAAAAGTCGAGAATATAGTTAGAAAAAATCTTGATGGTTTTGGAGGGCAAGAAATATTAATGCCCATGGTTCAACCAGCGGAATTATGGAAAGAATCGCTTAGGTTTGATCAGTATGGTAAAGAACTTTTAAAGTTTAAAGATAGGTCAGAAAGAGATTTTGTTTTAGGGCCAACACATGAGGAAATAATCTGTGAGATCTTTAGAAGCTATCCAATAAGTTATAAGGATCTGCCAATTAATTTATATCAAATTCAAACAAAATTTAGAGATGAAATACGCCCGAGATTCGGTGTCATGAGATGTAGAGAGTTTCTAATGAAAGATGCATATAGCTTTGATATCGACGAAAAAGGTATGGAGATGAGTTATAAAAATATGAAAGAGGCTTATGTAAGCACCTTTGACGATATTGGCTTAGATTATAGGATTGTGAAAGCAGATGCTGGTAATATTGGCGGCGATGTCAGTGAGGAATTTCACATCATTGCTGATTCTGGAGAAGACTTATTGGCAATAAGTGATTCAAGTGATTTTGCTGCAAATGTTGAAGTTTTAGAGTACGAGAAAGACCCAAGTGAATTAGATGGAGAACCCTCACCGGACGGTAAAGGAAAATTAATCATTAAAAGAGGTATTGAAGTCGGGCATATTTTTCAACTCGGACAAAAATATAGTGAAAAGATGTCTGTATCAATTAAGGATTCATCTGGACAAAGTATAGATGTTTTCATGGGTTGCTATGGGATCGGTGTATCAAGAATTGTTGCCGCAGCTATTGAGCAAAACCACGATGATAAAGGAATAATATGGCCATATGCGATTGCTCCTTTTCACGTAAATATAATCTGTCTTGATCCCAAAAAAGATGAGGTTTTAAAGGAGTGTGAAAGCGTTTATCAAATACTTAAAGACGCAGGCCATGATGTTATTTTAGACGATAGAGACATGCGTGCTGGTCAAAAATTTACCGATAATGAAATATTAGGAATCCCATATTCTATCGTCATTGGCCCAAAGAATTTTTCAAATAATAATTTTGAATTTGTAATTAGAAATACAAATGAAAAATTAGATTTAAGTATTGATGAAATAAAACAAAAAATGGAGGAAGAAAAATGATTAGATTTTTTACATCAATTGGCGGTTTTTTATTGGGAGCACTAATATTTGCATTTTTACTGACAATTTCATTCAATCCAAATTTTTTTGCGAAAGCAATGCTAAAAGATTTTGCAAAAAGCATTGCTCAACCAGCTGACAATAGTCTTGATAAGTTTCTTGATGAGTCGGTCTTAACGCCTATTCTCGATAGTCCACAAACTTTAACTAGCTTGGGGCTCCATCAACTTGACTTTCTTACCAATCATAATGAAAAATTAGATGACTATTCAGTCGAAAAATCAGAAACAGATCACGAAAAATTTCTTGTCTATTATGAAAAGTTAAATAATTTTGATGAAACAAAGTTACCTAACTCTGCAAAACTTAATTTGCAGGTTGCAAAATTTGCAGCGAATATTGAAAAACGGGGCTTTGAAAATTTCAGATATTACATGGGCCCTTTTATCCAATTTTACGGAACACATCTAAGTTTCGTAAATTTTATGACAGATACCCATAAATTGGTTACTGAAAAAGATGCTGAAGATTACATTAAACGTATATCCCATATACCAAGAGCGATTGAACAGCTAATGATATTTGAAAAAAGAAGAGCTGAAGCTGGAATTTATTCTCCAAAGTTTGTATATGAAAAAACCTTATTACAGCTCACTTCTCTAATTGAAACTCCAACTGACCAACATCCGTTATTTATTAGCTTTAAAGATGCATCAGAATCAATGAATCTAGATAACGATAAAAAAGAATATATGTTCCTAAGTCTCAAAGATAATATTGAAAAATTTAAATCTTCATACGCAAAATTAAAAATTCTTGTAGAAGAAAATTCTAAAAATGCTAGACAGTTTGATGGGGTATGGAGCTTGCCTAACGGTGATGATTACTATAAACATCGCTTACAAATCTTCACCACAACAGATCTAACAGCTGATGAAATTCATAATTTAGGTTTACAAATGGTTGAGGAAATTCAATCAGAAATTAGAAGGATATTATCAGATGAAGGTTATGATACAAACCGACCATTAGCTGATCTTTTTGTTGAATTAAATAATGATCCTAGATTCTTATTTGAGGACTCAGACAAAGGCAGAGAAGCAATTCTCGAAGAGTATAGAAGAATAAATGAAGAAACTTATGCAATGCTCCCAGATTATTTTAATGAATTACCTGAAGCAAAAGTCATAGTTAAAAGAGTTCCAATTTTTTCTGAAAAAAGTGCTGCAGGAGGGTATTATCAAGGATCTTCATTAGATGGTTCCAGACCAGCTGCATGGTATGCCAATTTATATGATATTAATGCAACACAGACTTTCAAAATGCCTGCACTCTCTTTTCATGAAGCTGTCCCTGGCCATCACTTGCAGATAGCTTTAAATCAAGAGAATCAAAATCAGACTCTTTGGAACAAATTTGGATATAGAACTTCAGCTTTTTCAGAGGGATGGGCATTGTATGCTGAGAGATTAGCAGTTGAGGCTGGTTTAATAAAAGATCCATATGAAATGATTGGTTCGCTACAATCAGAACTTTTTAGAGCAGCAAGATTAGTTGTTGATACAGGCCTTCATTCAAAAGAATGGACAAGAGAAGAGGCTATTATTTACATGATGGATAATGCCGGTGAAGTTAGAAGTGAATCTGAATCAGAGATTGAAAGATATATTGTCTGGCCTGCTCAAGCTACCTCTTACATGATTGGCAGGATTAAGATTATGGAATTAAGAGAAAGAGCAAAAGCAGAACTTGGGAATAGATTCAACATAAAAGATTTTCATTCAGTAGTTTTAATGAATGGAATCTTGCCTCTAACAGTATTAGAGGCTTTAGTCGATCAGTACATCAAAGAAAATAGTTAATCCGCAAGAACAGAAGCTTCTATTTCTTCAAGAATTTTTGGATTATCTTTCAAAAACTCAGAAGTTTTAGCAATACCTTGACCAATTTTATCCCCTTTATAGCTGTACCAAGCTCCTGCTTTTTCTATAATTCCTTTTTTCACAGCAAACTCGATTATCTCAGCATTCTTGTTAATACCTTTACCATAAAGAATCTGAAATTCTACAACTTTGAATGGAGGTGCCATCTTGTTTTTCACAACTTTTACTCTTGTTTCATTCCCTACTACTTCGTCTCCATCTTTTATTGCTCCGATTCGTCTTATGTCCAGTCTTACACTAGAGTAAAATTTGAGAGCATTACCGCCCGTAGTGGTTTCTGGGCTTCCAAACATTACACCAATTTTCATTCTTATCTGATTAATAAAAATAACTAAAGTATTCGATTTTTGGATACTGCCTGTAATCTTTCTAAGCGCTTGAGACATCAATCTTGCTTGGAGACCAACATGTGAATCCCCCATGTCACCCTCTAACTCTGCTCTAGGAACTAATGCAGCTACACTATCTACTACAATCACGTCTAAACTACCGCTTTTGACTAACATATCAGTTACCTCAAGTGCTTGTTCTCCTGTATCAGGTTGAGATAAAAGGAGTTCATCAATATCTACTCCAAGAGCTTTTGCATATTCTGGATCAAGTGCATGTTCTGCATCAATAAAGGCAGCACTTCCACCTGCTTTTTGACACTCTGCGATAATTTGAAGCGTTAGTGTTGTTTTACCTGAAGATTCAGGACCATATATTTCAACTACCCTCCCTTTAGGAAGACCTCCTATGCCTAAAGCTTTATCTAAGCCAAATGAGCCAGTTGGAATAGATGGAACTTCTACAGTTTCTCTGGTTCCTAATTTCATAATTGTTCCTTTACCAAATTGGCTTTCAATTTGTTTTAAAGCTGTGTCGAGAGATTGTTTCTTTGTATCTGCCATTTTAAATCCTATGGTGTATATATATACAGTATTAGACCATATAAATTTTATATAGTCTAGACATTTATAAATTTTTTAACTTTTAATAATTAATTGCAACCTTATTTATTAAAGTAAAATACTTTTATGGCTTTTATAGTTACTGAATCATGCATTGAATGTAAACACACAGATTGCGTCGAAGTTTGTCCCGTTGATTGTTTTTATGAGGGAGAGAATTTTCTTGTTATCAATCCTGATGAATGTATTGACTGTGGTTTATGTGAGCCCGAGTGTCCAGTAGATGCTATTTTTTCAGAGGACGAGCTACCGCCTGATCAAATTCCTTTTATAGAAATAAATGAAAAATTTTCACAAGAATGGCCTAATATTTCGGAAAAAAAGGAAGCATTGCCAGAAGCTGAAAAATTTGCAAAGCAAAAAGAAAAACTTAATTTGCTCAAAGGGATTTAAGACAAGTGCAACCAAACAGCAGGAACTGATCCTAATATTAGTCCAGAAAAAAATACTTTAGTCTTAACTTCATTAGAATTAATCATTTTTATTATTTGAGCCGGAATAATAAGGAAAGATATGACCATTCCAACTATAAAGGGCACTAGAAAGATCACATCAAAATCTTTTATTGCTGTGGTTATATTTCCATATACGCCAAGAATTACTAAAACTAAAGAGCCTGAAATGCCAGGTAAAAGAAATGCAGTAAAGGCCATGAGGCCTGCCAAGATCAGTAAAAATATGTTGTTAAAATCTAATTCCACTAATGATAGCGAGATAATTATTGCTAATATTAAGCCCAAAATAAAGTCAAAAAGATATATGAAAGAATCATTCAGAGATTGATCGAGGACACAATTCTTAATGACCGCAACTAACATCACTGCCGAAAGAAAAATTTTAAGCTCGTAAAGATAGTTGTTCCTAAAATAATCAATTGCATAAGCTGATAGATACACCGAAATTATCATCCCTAAAAGCAAAGGAATGATAAAACTAAAATTAATCTCATCAGAAAAATACTTTAAATTAGGTTTAAGTTTAATTGGACTAAATACATGTAAAAAAGTTACAAATTCTTTATAAACATTGAATAAACCTGCAATTGTTGCACCAGAAATACCAGGCGTGATCTCAGCTATGCCCATGCAAAATCCCGCTAAGAACTTATGAGAAACTTTAGACATTAGGCAATTTGCCTTTCACTTTTTTAAGATTTGTCATATCCCAGAAAAGTGGAGTTACAGATATATTTTTATTAATGATTGCTTCAAAATCTGTTCCAGTTAAGTCACCATCTGGTTCTCCAGATTTTCCAATCTTATAACTTACGTTCTGATCATCTCCGTCGAATTCAGGAGCTAATGGTACTCCTCTATTGCCTAGGCGTGTAAACTTAAAGCCTTTAAGCTCACTAAATGGCAAGTTTGGAATATTAACATTAAAGACTAATCCAGTATGTCCATTTTCACTGTAATTATCTGAGACATAGTTAAGCATAAGTTCGGTTGCCAAGACCGCTGATTCAAAATACTCAAAAGATCTTCCAGAAATTGAAGTTGCTATAGGTGGATATTTCAACTTCCTTCCTGTAAATGCTGCTCCCAAAGTTCCAGAATGAATTACGTCATCACCCATATTAGCTCCTTTGTTGATGCCTGAAATAATAATATCTGGGATGTCTTTCATTATTGCCATTAGCCCCATGAAAACGCAATCTGCTGGAGTGCCATCTACTGCATAAATATTATCATCTTGCTTTTCAATTTGAACTGAAGTTCTTAAAGTAATAGCTGCACCTTGCCCACTTTTGTCCTTTTTCGGAGCAATTAAAGTAACTTCATGATTTTCTTGTAACTTTTCAAATAACGCCCTAGTGATTTTTGACTCAATTCCGTCGTCATTTGTGAGTAAAATTTTCATTTTTTCAATTTAGCCATTACAAGACAGGCAGCTCCCTCATTATTGCCAATGAAGCCCATCTTTTCTGAAGTCTTTGCTTTAAAACCAATATTTGACTCTTTTAACCCTGTTATATTTTTTAGGCTAGCTATAATTTTTTCTCTAAAAGTATTTAATTTAGGCTCTTCCAATATTACGATTATATCAACCTGACTGAGTGAATACCCTTTTTCTTGGATCATTTCATTGGTTAATTCAAATAAATATTTTCCTTCACTATCTTTCCACTTTTCTGTATTTGGAAAATAAGTGCCTATATCACCAAGCCCAAGCGACCCAAGCATAGAGTCAATTAAGGCATGTAAAACAATATCACCATCTGAATGAGCATCAAATTTGTATTCACATGGAACCTTGTAACCACCAATCATTAATCCGTCACCAGGCGAAAATCTATGACTGTCGAAGCCATTACCTATTTTTTCGTCTAACAAATCTTCTTGCACTGTTATCTTTATATTTGATCTATGACCAGGCAGAAATCTAATTTTTCCACCAGTTTTTTCTATCGCCTCTGATTCATCTCCAGGATAGTAATTATCCTTCAGACAAAAATTGATTGATTCTTCTAAAACACTTGAAAGACATATCTGGGGTGTTTGAGCTAAGTAATATTTATTCCTATCGACACTTTTTTTAATTGAAAAAGTATCTGGGTCAATCTTTTTCAATGCTTCATAAATTGGAATTCCATAAATAAGTGCATCATCTGTTTTCTCATCAAAATCTTTTATGAGATTCTTAATCATATCAGTGCTGATAAATGGCCTGACTGCATCATGTACAACAACTAGACTATTTTCTTTGATATTTTCTAACGCATTTAAAACTGATTCAGCCCTGGTTTTGCCTCCTAAAATACTCTTTACTTTTTCATTTTTAGCAATACCCAAATTTGAGAAAATTTTATCTTTTTCTCCTAGTGGAACAATAATCTTTTCAATTTCATCTATTTTTAAAAACTGATTAATGGTTTTTTCAATTATAAGCTCTTCATTAATATTGAAATATTGTTTAGGAAGAGTTGCGTCAAAACGTGTTCCAGAACCTGCAGATGGGATTATTGCATATACTTTTTTACTCTGGTTCTTCATCAATATATTCTTCATTCTCTTTTATTAATCCTAAATTTTCTCTTGCTATATGTTCCACATACTCATCATTATTTTTAAGTAATATTATTTCATCTTTAAGCGTTTCATTTTCCTCTGCGATGTTTGCAAGTTCATACTCTTTTTCATTAATTAATGTTTCTAATTTTCTATTCTCTTGGAAACTAAATTGGCCAAAAAGAATATCTCTCAATAAACACATTGAAAAAACTGTTAGTAATATTAGGGCCAAATATCTAAAAACTTTTTTAGCAGTATTCATGGGTATAACTCATCTTCAATGAGAAGAAGACGATTATATTTAGCTGTTCTATCTGATCTAGCAGGTGCTCCAGTTTTGATTTGACCAGCATCAACAGCTACAGCTAAATCCGCAATGAAACTATCTTCAGTTTCCCCAGATCTATGCGAAATGATAGTCTTATAACCATTATTTTTTGCGAGACATATTGCTTGCATTGTTTCTGATAATGTTCCAACTTGATTTAACTTTATCAATATAGAGTTCGCAACTTTACTATCTATTCCTTTTTTAAGTATTTTTTCTTGGGTTACAAATATATCGTCTCCCACTATCTGGAGGTCAGAATTATTTTTTGTGAAAGTTTTCCAAGCATTCCAGTCTGTTTCATCAAATGGATCTTCAACTGACTTAATTTCATATTTATCAACTAGTGCCTGTATGTAACCAATCATTTCTTCGGACGAAAAATTTTTACTTTCTCCAATTAATTTATAGTTACCTTTAGTGAAAAGTTCTGATGCTGCGCAATCAAGTGCAATTGAAATGTCATCTAGATAAGACATACCAGCTTGTTCAATAGATAAAATAATTAAATCTAAAACTTCTTCTGATGTTTTCAAATCAGGAGCAAAGCCCCCCTCATCTCCCACAGAAATACTCAGTCCTTTCTTCTTTAAAAGATCTTTTAAATGAGTATAGACTTCTACAGATTTCATTAATCCATCTTTAAAATTAAATTTTTTTGAAGGGATAATCATGAATTCTTGAATATCAACAATATTATTTGCATGACATCCACCATTCATTATATTGAGCATAGGAACTGGTAGCGACATAGTAGAGTTCTTGTTAGATATGCCTTTATAAACAATGTTTAGATATTCATATAAAGACGTGTTCATTGAATTGGATGCTGCCCTTGCACAAGCTAGCGAAACAGATAAGATCGCATTTGCACCAAGCTTTGATTTATTTTCTGTTGCATCGAACTCAATAAGTTTATTGTCTATTGTCAATTGATCTTGTGGAGAGGCGTCTTTTAAAATTTTTAATGCTGACTCAGCATTTTTGACTGCGTCTAATACTCCAAGACCACCATATCTTTGGTTATTTTTATCCCTTAATTCGAGTGCTTCAAGTTGACCTGTAGATGCTCCACTTGGAACCATTGCTTGACCAATACTACCATCATCTAGATAAACACTTGTGCATATTGTGGGTCTTGCTCTCGAGTCTAAGATTTCAGCAGATTTTATTTTTGATATTTTCATCTATTACTTTTTACAAATTCATCGAATGAAATAATTTTTTCCATAAATGTGTCTAAGTCGGATAGTTTTAACGCGCATGGACCATCACATTTTGCTTGAGTTGGATCAGGATGAGTCTCCAGAAATAGACCAGCAATTATTTGAGAAATACCAGCTTTTGCCAACTCAAAAACATATTGGCCACGACCGCCAGTGCTTTTTTCTAACATCCCTGGTTGTTGTAGAGAATGAGTAACGTCAAAAAATACAGGATTTCCATACTCTTTTAAGATTTGAAAATTTAATGTGTCAACAACTAAATTGTTATAGCCAAAAATATTTCCTCTCTCGCATAGTATTACATTTTCATTTCCAGCCGCATTACATTTCTTAACTGCATGAAACATCTCTTTTGCTGAGGAAAATTGAGGTTTTTTTATATTAATAACTTTTTTAGTTTTAGCTGCAGCAACAACTAAATCGGTTTGTCTACACAAAAAGGCAGGAATTTGAAGAACCTCACAAACCTCAGAAACAGGTAGAGCCTGATTCGGCTCATGAATGTCTGTAATTACTGGTAAATCAAACTCATTTTTAATTCTTTCTAAACTTTTTAGACCTTCATCCATTCCAGGCCCTCTAAAAGAGTCCATTGAAGATCTATTTGCTTTATCAAATGAAGCTTTAAAAACGTAATTAAAACCCAATTTCTCTGATAATGTTTTAAATTTTTCTGCTACAGTGAACAATAAATCTTCAGATTCAATTACATTCACACCTCCAAAAACTGTTAATTTAGTTTCATTAGACACTTCTTTATCATTTATCTTCATTTTTTACTCCTCTTAAGTTCTGCAGCTTTAATAAAATCATTAAAAAGAGGGTGTCCTTTCTTTGGTTTTGATGTAAATTCTGGATGGAATTGACATGCAACAAACCATGGATGATTTTTCAGCTCAATCATTTCAACAAGGTTGTGCATCTCTGACCTAGCAGAGACTACTAAACCATGTTTTTCTAACTTTGGTATATAACTTGGATTTACTTCATACCTATGTCTATGCCTTTCGAAGATTGAAGTTTTCTTGTATAAGCTTCTTGCTAATGTTCCATTTTCAAGAAAAGCAACTTGAGCTCCAAGCCTCATCGTTCCACCCTTATCGGATTTATGATTTCTTTTCTCAATAGTACCATCTTCATTTTTCCACTCTGTGACAAGTGAGATTACATTATTTTTTACTCTTTTTTTGAATTCGGTACTGTTAGCATCTTTTAATTTTAATAAGTTTCTTGTCATTTCAATAATTGCAATTTGTAAACCCAGACAAATCCCAAAATATGGCGTCTTTGATTCTCTAGCATATTTTGCTGCTAAGACCATTCCTTCTATTCCCCTATCACCAAAACCTCCTGGAACTAAAATTGCATCTGAGTTTTTTAGACTTTTTTTATAATTCTTAGAATCAACTTTTTCTGAATTAACAAAATTTATTGAAACTTTTGTATCATTATGGATACCAGCGTGGTCCAGAGCTTCAATTAAAGAAAAATATGCATCTTTCAAGTCCACATACTTTCCAACAAAAGAAATATTTACTTCCTTAGTCGGCTGAAGTTTTCTCTTAACAACTTTTTTCCATTCTTTTAGGTTAGGAGGATTATTTTCCAACTGAAGTTTATCAGTAAGTATTTCGTCTAACCCTTCTTTTGCAAGAAAAACAGGCACCTCATATATGGTCTCCATGTTTGGCAAAGATATTACTGTCCCTTTCGGCATTGAACAAAACAATCCAATTTTATCTTTGCTATCGGTTGTAAGCTCAAATTCAGACCTGCAAATAAGAATATCTGGCTGAACTCCTAAGCTTCTAAATTCTTTTACAGAATGTTGAGTAGGTTTTGTTTTTAATTCGCCTGCGTTTGAAAGGTATGGAACAAGTGTCAAATGAAGATAAGCTGTTTGGTAATTCTTCAATTCAAGGCCTAACTGTCTTATTGCTTCGATGAAAGACTGACTTTCAATATCACCAACTGTTCCACCTATCTCTATGATGGCAATATCACAATCTTTTGATGCCTCAATAATTCTTCTTTTTATTTCATCTGTAATATGTGGAATAATTTGAACAGTTTTACCCAAGTATTCACCTTTTCTTTCCTTCCTTAATACTGAATAATAAATTTTTCCTGCTGTGAAATTATTTTTTTTAGTGCAAGTATTATTTATGAATCTTTCATAGTGACCAAGATCAAGATCTGTCTCTGTCCCATCTTCAAGAACAAATACCTCTCCATGTTGAAAAGGGCTCATAGTACCAGGATCGACATTGAAGTAAGGATCAAGTTTTATAACTGCAACTTTATATCCTTTTGATTCTAAGATTGAGCCTATAGAAGCAGAAGCGATTCCTTTCCCTAGAGATGAAACAACACCTCCCGTGACGAAAATAAACCTCGTGTCTTTAAGCAAAATAAAATCCTTAAGCTATTCTAAATAATTTTTTGTGACTCTACTCGAGATATTAGTTAATAAGTTATAAGAAATTGTATTAAATTCTTCAGAGACCTTGGAAAGATTGGAATCAAAGTCCCAAAGTTTAACTGTGTCACCAATTTTGATAGAGCTATCTTGCTCAAGATTTATTAAAGTTAGATCCATATTAAGCTTACCGGCAGTTTTGAACTCTTTTCCATTAATACTTACTGTTATAGGTTTTTTAAAATATGGAAGCCCATCGGCATAACCAATTGGTATAGAACCAATAATGCAATCTTCTCTGGCTGTCCATGATCCATCATATCCAACTTTATCTCCAGCTTTTATATTTCTTAAAGAAATAATTTGGGAAGTTAATGAGGACACATTCTTTGTACCGAATTCATTGTATTTTCCACCATAGATAGCTATTCCAGGTCGAACGATGTCATGTTCTGCCTCAGGCATATTAAAAATAGCTCCTGAATTAGACAAACTTTTTTTACAAGGAATTCCATTTACCAAATTATTGAAAGTTTCTATTTGACTTAAAGTTTCAGAATCGTCTTTAATACTCGATGCTGATAGTTGAGACATCAGCACAATATCCTTCGCATTTAATGATTTAACTTTTTGAAATAATTTCTCAAAATCATCAAGATTTATGCCTAAACGATTCATGCCTGTATTAATTTTTAACCAAATCCTTGAGTTAGATAAATTATATTTTTCAATTCCATGAAGTTGCCAATTTGAATGAATGACAAAATCTAACTTATATTTTTCGATTAACGAATACTCTTCTTGCTCATGAATGCCTTGTAACAATAAAATCGGTTTTGTGGTGTGTTTTCTTACTTCTTCGGCTTCAGATATAGTTATTACTGAAAATGACTCAACGTCGTCTTCTATAACCTTTAAAACTTCAGATACGTCTAATCCATAACTATTAGCTTTCACCACAGCTTGAATGTCAGCATTTGTGAATTTCTTTATTAGATTTATATTATCTTTGAGATTTGAAAGTTTAATCTTCAGTTCGGTCTTGCGCATAACTATTCATTATTTCAGGAGCAAGATCACCAAATCTAGTAAGTTCATCTCTAAATGACAATAGAACCCTATTTGTTGGTCCGTTTCTATGTTTCACTAAGTTTAGTTCAGCTACGGATTTATATTCTTCGTTCTTGTTATAAATCCAGTCTCTGTATAGCATAAAAATTAAATCTGCATCTTGCTCAATAGCACCAGAATCACGCAAATCTGACATTTGAGGGCGTTTATTGGGTCTTTGCTCAACCCCTCTATTTAACTGCGATAATACAATTACAGGAGCTTTTACTTCTTTTGCTAAACCCTTGAGGGCTCGAGAGATATCAGATAGTTCATTCACCCTGTTCTCTGTTTTGCCAGGCATTTGCATAAGCTGAATATAATCTATTACAACAAGACTCAAGCCACCATTATCTCTATATTGTTTGGCTAATCTTCTCGATTTTGCTCTGATTTCAACAGGCGAAATATTAGCAGTATCATCAATATAAATATCTAATTCTTTGAGTTTTGCTGACTGCTTAGCTATCTTTTCCCATTGTCTATCAGTTAAATTTGCAGACTTAACATTTGATTGCGATATTCCTGCCATTGATGCCATCATTCTTGCTGTTAGTGATTGTGATGACATCTCCAAACTAAAAACAGCAACACAGCCATCTTCATTCTTTGCAACATTCTCTGCAATATTCATTGCTAATGAGGTTTTTCCCATACTTGGTCTGCCTGCAATTACAATTAAATCTTCGTCCTGAAGTCCTTGAGTAATTCCATCAACTGCTTTGAAGCCTGAAGACAAACCAATAAGTTCACCTTGTTTTTTCGAAAGTTCGTCAAGTCGGTCTAAAGTTTTCCCAACGTACTCATCAATTTTCTTTAAAGAATCTGTTTTTGATCTATTTTCAGAAAGTTCAAAGATTTTAGTTTCAGCCTCGTTTAAGAGATCATCGCTTGTTTTCTCTTTTGGGTCTTTAGCCGTATTCAATAATTCATTTAAAACTTTTCTGAGATTTCTATCGACAGATTGTTCTTTAACAGAGTTTGCGTAACTATCAACATTAAAAGCTGTAATCGGAACAGTTTGTAACTCTTTTAGATAATCAACACCACCAACTCTTTGAAGGGAATTTTTTCTGTCTAAAAGTTTTGAGACGGTAATATGATCAGTAGCTTTGCCCTGATCAGCTAATTCTTTAATACACTCGTATATTTCTCTATGAACATCAGACTCAAAATCACCTGAGGTGATCAATGCATCGACTTCTGGATACTTTTCTACTGATAGTAGCAGAGAGCCTAAAACTGCCTGCTCTAATTCTGTGTTACTTGGCATTACGTTGGTTTTACTTCTATAGATATAGATTTAACTATTTCTGGATGAAGTTCAACGTTTACAGTAAATTCTCCGACCTCTTTTATCGGTCCGGCCAATAAAATAATTGATGCTTTAGTCACAAAATCATGGCCTTCTGCATGCAGTGCTTCTAAAACTTCTGTGACACCAACGGAACCAAATAGAGCACCACTCTCTTGAGCATTAGCTGAAATGGTTAATTTTAGATCTTCAAGATGGAGCGCATTTGCCTCAGCTAGTGATAATTCATCTTTTGCTTTTTTAAGATATTCTTCTTTCTTTTCTTCGAAATCTTTTATGTAATCATCAGTAGCTGGGAGCGCTTTATGATACGGTAATAGAAAATTGCGAGCAAACCCTGACTTAACATCTACGATGTCCCCAATGTTACCTAAGTTTTTAATCTTAGTTACTAAAACTACCTTCATTTGTTTTCTTCAATTTTGTGTTTGTCAGTAAAAGGCAATAATCCCAGCAAACGTGCTTTTTTTATCGCTTTAGTGAGTTTTCTCTGTTCTTTTGCATTTAACCTTGTATATCTAGAAGAAAGAATTTTTCCATTTTCAGAAATAAACCCTTTTAGAGTGTCAGGATCTCTGTAATCAATACTTATTTTTTTTTCTTCAGTCATTACGAGGTAAGTTTTACAGTTAAGTGTCGAAAAACATTTTGATCAAATTTAAATTTTTCTTCTAATAAATTGAGAGTTTCAGGCTCTACGTTCACATCTAGATGAACATAATTTGCATAGTTCATGTTATTTATTGGATATGCTAATTGTCTTTTGCCTAAGAGCTTTGTATCCAACAAATCACCTTTATTATCAGCAATAAGTTTTTTCAAACTGTCAATAAAATCGTCAACGTCATCCATGGTATTTGGGTTAAGTAGAAGCATTAACTCGTATTTTTGCATCACAATTCAGTTCTAATCCATTCAAGCACTCGGGCTATGATACCCTTGGATTGGTTAAAGGTAAACTCTTTATCCTGTTCTAAAGCATAAAATTTAGTCATACCTAAAATTGCACTATTTTCAGGCTTCATTAGATTATCTGATTTTTGCGGTAGATTGTATTTAGGCAACCCAATTTTAAAGTTCAGATTAGTTAATTTTTGCCCAAGTTTTTCCATGCCTTCCATATTTGCAGAGCCACCGGTGATAACTATTCCAGAAGGAATATAATTTAAAAGATTATTTTCCTCTAAACTGTTAAGAGAGTGTCTAAGAATTTTTGACATTGAATTTTCAATTGTTTCTGCAAGAGCTTTTCGAGGGATAGATTTTTTCCCATGTTTAAGTGATATCTTTAACATTTCGTCACTAATATAATCTGAAAAAGCACATCCATATCTCTTTTTTACAACTTCGGCGTCGCTAGACTGAATATCCAACGCAGACGCTATTGTCTCAGTTATATAATCTCCTGCATAAGGCAAAACTTTTGAGAAAGTAATCGATCCGTTTTGATAAACAGAAATATCTGTAGTCCCAGCACCAATGTCAAGTACACAGACACCTTCCTTTTTTTGATAGTCTGTCAATACACTATGAGCTACTCCCAATTGACTGTAAAAATACTTCCTTATTGCAATGCCAGATGAACTTACTTTTATACATTTCTTTATGTTATTTTTTGTATTTTTAGAACAATGTATCAGATGAGACCTTGCTTCTAATTTAATTCCATTCATGCCTAGCGGATTGCTAATACTCCTTACTCCATCAATCAAATAACTGTTTGGCATTGCATACAACAAAGTTTTATCGCTAGGGATCTTCATTGTTGAAGACATATTTAAAGCATTTTCAATATCTCTAGCTGAAACCTCTTTTTCAGAAATTGCTGCTTGGCCAATTGAATTTGTACTTGATACTTCTTCTCCTGAAATAGAAACTAATACTTCTTTTATCTTAGAACCAGATTGTTTCTCAATATCTGATAAACATTTTGAAATTGAAGAAGCTGTTGCAGAAATATTTATTATTGAACCTTTTTTGACACCTGAGGTTTCAATGCTTGAGAAAGCATTAATTTTAGAATTTGACAAATCGTCAATCAGAAGTCCGCTTACTTTTGAAGTTCCTAAGTCCAAAAAACATACCATTAGATTAGATCTTTAATACATATCCCTGTTGGTATCTTAAGTCTAGATTGATCACGTTTGAATTACTTTGCCTTAAATTATTGGTGATTTTATTAAGTAATTTCACCCTTTCACCAATATCAACTTTACCTAATTTGACTATTGCTTTATCGGTAATAATTTGCCATCCAGAAAGATTTGAATAATTGAGGCTTTTTAGATTTATGAGTTCTTTTTTAATCAACTCTGCTTGATCTATTATTTCATCTTTTAAATCATCTTTTTTTATGTGCAGAGTGGGTAAGTTAAATCTATGAGGCATAAAAAATTGGTTGAAATTCTGATCATAATAAATATTATTTTTAATTTTAAAAATAGGTTTTCTTAAAGTAATTAAATATGTTGTTTTTTGTTTGCTTGTAGTTTGTATAAAACTTTTTACCCAACCTTTACTTTTGACATAAGTTTCAAAATATTTATCTTCGTAAAGGCTTTTCTTTAATTCATTTTCACATGATCTACAGTCGGTAGAGAGCATTAAATTTACTTTAATTTTTATGTAATTATCATTTGCAACATTAACTAAGATAATCAGTGAGAAAACTAATACTATGAGTAAAAAAATTTTATATTGAATCTTCAATTATGTTAGTAATTAACTCCTGATAATTTATCCCAGATAATTTGGCAGCCAAAGGAAATAGACTTTTTTCTGTAAACCCTGGAACGGTGTTTATTTCAAGAACACCTAAATCTTTTCCGTCATAGACAAAATCAACTCTTCCCCATGTTTGACAACCATGTTTATAGAAAGCTTTTAGAGCTATTTTTTTTAATTCATCTTTTATTTTTTTATCAACTACTTCAACTTTTTTTGTCCCTTTGCTTATATATTTTGCTTCATAGTCATAAAATCCCTCACTATCCTCTGCAATTATTTCAAGTGGTTGAAGAGCCTCTCCTTTAAGTATGCCAACAGTATACTCAGCTGAATTATAAGCCCTTTCAATTATTACATCCTCAGAGTATTTTCTTGCTGTAATAATTGCTCCTTCTAAGTTTCTAATATGATCAACTCTAGAAACACCAAAACTTGACCCATTACTATTAGGCTTTACAAAAAAACTTTTATTTTTTGAGAAAAATTGATCCTCAAGATTTAACTTTTGGTTTTTTTTAATAACTTTAAATTCTGGAGTTGGTATGGCATTCTCAACCATCAAGGTTTTTGAAGAAATTTTATTCCAACATTTCCTAGTTGAGATTTCATCAGAACCTGTAAATTTAATCTTTCTTTTTTTTAATAATTTTTGTGTGGTCCCATCTTCACCATCTTTTCCATGAACAGCAATAAATATTAAAGCTTCTTTATCTACAGACTTAAAATCAAAATTTTGAATGTCTTGCATTGTTGCTGAAAATTTTGCTCGGTCAATATTTTCCATGATTCCTTCAGCACTTTGCTGAGATATGCCACTCTCAACAGAATGACCCCCATATAAAATAATTACTCTCCTCATTTGTACATAGCTTTTAAGGAATTTGATATGTCCACAATATTACCAGCACCTTGTGTAACTAAAATTTCTTCATCCTTAATTTCAGATTCTAAAATCTTACAAATTTCTTTAAGATTTTTAGCAAAAAAGGCATTTTTCTTTTTTTCAATGAGTGCGTTTACAAAATCATATGAGCTAATATTTTGTAAATTTTGCTCTCCTGCTGAATAAATATCGAGGATTATTATAGTGTCGACATCTCCTAAACACTCTATAAATTCTCTAAATAATAGTGTTGAACGAGAATATCTATGTGGTTGAAATACCATACATATTCTTTTAGATGGATTGGTTGATCTTAATGCCTCAATAGTAGCTTTCAATTCGGTTGGGTGATGTCCGTAATCATCAACGAGAATTGCAGATTTATCCTTAATTTTTAAATTAGCTTTATATTCCAATCTTCTTGATACTCCACCAAAGTTTTTAAAAGATTCTTTTATGAATTTAATATTAACACCTGCCTTATGAGCAACTATAAAAGCTGCCGTTGCGTTTAAAGCGTTGTGTTTGCCTGATAACGTTAATTCAAAAGTTATTTCTTTGCCTGTAGAGCTGCGAACTACTTTAAATTTTTGAAATGAGCTTTGTTGTTTCAAGTCTTTGATTAGATAATCAGCTTTTTTGTCAAATCCATAGGATATTTTTGGTCTTGATAAAGATTCAAATACTTTTTTTGATCTGTCTGAATCAATACACATTATTGCACTTCCATAAAAAGGCAAATTTTCTAGAAACTGAAGAAATGTTGAGTCCAATTTTTCAAGATTGTTACCATAAAAATCAAGATGATCGTTATCGATATTTGTTACGACGCTAATTTCAGGATTCAGATGCAAAAACGATGCGTCACTTTCGTCCGCTTCAACAATTAAATATTCCCCAGTTCCCAAAATACTTTTATTTTCTTGGCCTAAAATTTTCCCGCCGATGATGAATGTAGGGTCAAGTTTTGCTTTAACAAAAATATCGGCAATGAGACTTGTAGTAGTAGTTTTTCCGTGAGAACCTGCTACTGCAATACTTTGAAATCCTCTCATTAGGCTTGATAACATTTCTGCTCTTGGTATTAAAGTAATGTTTAAAGACTTGGCAGCTTTAATTTCAGGATTTGATTTATTTACCGCGGAGGAATATACAACAACATCTGCATTCCTTACATTCTTTTCATTATGGCCAATAACAATTTTTGCACCCAATGAAATCAATCTCATAGTATTTTTATTTTTAACAAGGTCACTTCCACTTACGCTAAAGCCCTGCTTAATAAGCATTTCTGCGATGCCAACCATTCCTACGCCTCCAATTCCAATGAAGTGTATTTTTTTTATATTACTTAATTTCATTAACTATTTTTTCTGCCGATTCCAAGTGTATACTTTTACCCATTTTTTTACTCATTAGTTGAAAATTTTCTACACTAAATTCGCTTATTTTTTGAGAGAAATCTTCCATTGTGAAATTTTTTTCCTCTAATACAATTCCACCACCATCAGTACATGCTAATTTGGCGTTCTTCATTTGATGATCATCTATAGAATTTGGTAATGGAATAAATATGGCAGGCAGGCCGATGCTTTGTACTTCGGCAACAGTTGATGCGCCAGCTCTGCAAATAATAAATTTTGATTTAGCCATAATTTCTGGCATGTTTTCAATGAAGTCTACATATTCGATTTTCTCTGTTTGTTTGATTTTATTGAATTCGCCAGTCTGGAACAGTATTTTTTCATTTAAATCTAAATTATTTAATACCTCACTGAGTTGATCATTAAAGAAAAGAGCCCCTTGGCTACCTCCTAGAACAAGAATATGTTCTTTGATAGGGTAAGTATCGTAGCTTAATGTATTAAAAGCTGATCTAATTGGCTGTCCAAAGTTATGTTCTTTTTTTTCGTCAAGAGGGAATGTTGTGAATAATTTTTTTGCAAATACTAAACTTAGTTTATTAGCTGAGCCTAAAATTGAGTTCTGCTCATGAATATAAATATCCTTAAATAGAAAAATAGATGAAATTAAACCAATTATAGAAATATAATTGCCCATCAAAAGAACACTTTGCGGTCTATGTTTAATTAGAAGAAAAATAGTGGCCAAAATACAGATTGAGAGATTAATGGGCCACATGAATTTTTCAAAAAGATTTTTGCCTCTAAATCCTGAAATATTCAAATGGCTGACTTGAAAACCTGAATTTTTATAAATTTTTCTCTCTACCGCTCTGTTTGAAGCAATAAAAATTACATTTTCTTTACCAAATTTTTCAGCTATGGATAATGCAGGATATATGTGTCCTCCAGTCCCAGCTGCAAAAATTGCAATTTTCATTTTATTTTATTCCTGAACTCCCAACTTGCCCTTAGTGTTATTGCTAAAGCAATAAAATTCATGATAACACTACTTCTTCCATAACTTATGAAAGGTAAAGTTAAGCCTTTTGTCGGAATTACACCAAGGTTTACGAAGATATTAAGTGAAGTTTGAATAAAGAATAATAATGCAAATGAAGTAATAATTAAGCTAATGAAGAAATAATTTTGATTTTTCGCATTTTCAGCAAGTTTAAATAGCCTCCATAAAATAACAAGATAACAAGTGAACAAGATAAGAAAGCCAATAACTCCAGTTTCTTCCAAGTAAATTGAAAAAATAAAATCAGTGTGAGCTTCAGGAAGAAAAAAATATTTTTGTGTACTTTCCCCTATTCCAAGACCAGAAAATCCGCCTTGAACCGACGCGATTAGTGCATTTATGAGCTGATAGTCTGAGCCAGTCATATCATCCCAGGGATTTGCATAAGATAAAACTCTGTCTAGTCTCTCAGGATTAAAATAAATCGCAACAGATAGAAATATAAAGAAAATTGCAGTCAAAATTGCAAGCTGTGAAATCTTTGCACCCCCTATAAAAAGAATACATATTGATATTGAAAATAATATTGCGGTATTTCCATAATCAGGTTCAAGAAATAGAAGCAAAGCAATTAATGTTGTGACAGCTATCGGCTTTATAAAACCTCTCCAACTAGTTTCAAGTTGATCTTTTCTTCTTAAACAATAACTACATAAGTACAAAGGAAGAAATATCTTAATAATTTCTGAAGGTTGAATATTTATTGGTCCAATCGCTAGCCACCTTCTTGCTCCGTTTATTTCTTGACCCAAACCTGGAATTAAAACTAAGCATAAAAGCATTGAACTTAATACAAGCAAAAAAAGTCCATTTTCTTTATAAAAAGAGATAGGAATGAAGAGAAAAATCGAACATGCAACAAGAGAAATTGCTAAAGCAATTATTTGTCTTTGCAAGAAAAAAAATGGATTACCAAAATCTGCATTTGCAATTACATTTGAGGATGAATAAATAAAAATTAGGCTTATACCAGTGATAATTATGAACGGTACTAGCAAAGTTAAGTCAAATAAATTTTCTTTTTTATTAATCAAAATACTTTTCTTTAAGGTTATTAAAATGTTCACCTCTCTCGATGAAATTCAGATAATCATTTCCACTAGGATTGCCAGGACTAAATAGAATATCTTTATGTTCATCTTTTCGTAGGACTTCAAAAATTTCGTCTAAACTTGAGTGTGTTGAAATATTTTTATGCTTACAAATATTGAGTAATTCATTTCGATGCTTTCCATAAATAAATACTCTTTTAGGACCTTCAATATTTAATTCCTTATATCCCTCTTTACCCGGATTACCACATAAAATTAAGTCTCCCTTAAAATTTAATTTATTTAAAGCGTAGAAAAGAGATGCTGAATTTGTGGATTTAGAATCATTAATTATTCCCTCTGAAATCTTTTGTAATCGAAAAGGTAGGTTCGATAAGTCAATATCTTTACCATCTAAATTTGGTTCAAGATCTAATGCAAAAGTTTTTGCTATTTCTTCATAATCGTCCGATGTGCAGAAAATCGTTCTGCCTTTTTCAGAACATATTTTTAATTTTGCATTTTTGTAATTCTCAAAATTGCCATGAAAATCAATATGGTCATTTTGAATATTTGTAATAATTGAAAAATCGAAATAATTTTTTTTCATCTTTTCTAACTGAAAACTAGATACCTCGATAACTGTGTATTTATTTGTATGCTTAATATTATCTAATAGAGGGTTCCCTATATTTCCAAGCGCAATTGAAGAGCTGGCAATGTTTAAAATTTGATTGAGATAATTAACCAATGTGCTTTTACCATTTGTTCCGGTAACTCCTATTTTTAAAGATTTATTATTTTGGAAAAATAGATCTAAATCTGTTGTGTAATTGAGCTTTGCAAGATTTGAATTTGAAAAATATTTTTTTAATTGTACTCCAGGGGAGATATATAAACTTTTATAAACAGAAATGCTCTGATCATTCAAACAACCTAATATATTTTTTTTGTTTTCTAATTTTGTTTTGTCCTCATCAAAAATATCAAAATCAATAGAATTTTCAGTGAGGTATTTTTCAAAAGATTGACCTGTTGTTCCGTAACCAATGATTAGCGATTTCATTATCTAATTTTTAAAAGAGATAAACCAACCAAAACAAATATAAAAGTTAAGATCCAAAATCTCACAATTATTTTTGGTTCTTTCCAGCCTAACAATTCAAAATGATGATGAATTGGAGCCATTTTGAAAATTCTTTTTTTTCTAATTTTGAATGATGAAACTTGCAGAATTACGCTTAAAGCTTCCATTATAAAAACCAGTGACATTACGGCAAAAACTATTTCATGCCTAACAATTATTGCTACAAGAGCAATAAATGCTCCCATTGATAGAGAACCAACATCACCCATGAATATTTGTGCAGGGTAAGCATTAAACCAAAGAAAACCAATTCCAGCTCCAATTAAAGCTCCACAAATTACCAATAACTCACCGGTTCCCTGTATGTAAGGTATATATAAATATTCTGAAACAATTATATTGCCTGCTGACCAAGCAATTAGCCCAAGAGCTGAAGTAATAAGAATTACTGGAAGTATTGCCAAGCCATCTAAACCATCTGTTAAATTTACTGCATTAGAGCTCCCAACAATTATAAATATTGAGATTGGTACAAATAGAATTCCTAAAGAAATTGATACGTCTTTAAAAAAGGGAACTATATAGTTCAGCTCAGTTGAATCAAAAATATAGAAAAAAAGTACAAAAGAAATAATTAAAGAAAATAAAAATTGAAAAGAAATTTTAGTCCATGAAGAAATACCTTTTGAATTTTTTTCTGTTACTTTTTTATAGTCATCTGCAAAACCCAACATTGCAAAAAGGAATAAACACAAAAGAGATACTATTAAAAACCTATTTGAAAAATCTCCCCAAAGAACACTCGAAAATAATACACTTCCAATTATCAAAAGCCCTCCCATAGTTGGAGTGCCATCTTTTACTTTATGTGATTCCGGACCTCTATCACCTATTGCTTGTTGAAATTGGAATGATCTTATTTTTTGAATAAAAAAATCTCCAAATATAAGAACAATTAATAGGCCTGATAATGTAGATAAAAACGTTCTTGTGCTTAAATACGAAAATAAATTTAGAAAAGGGCTTTTTTCAAAAAATAAATTAAGCAGTAATTCAATCATTTATCAACAACTCAAGATAGGTCTCCATTTTACTAGACCTAGAGCCTTTAAAATAGACTTTTTTGCCTGCCTTTAGCTGTTTAATTAAGTAATTTTTAGGGAAATCCTGTTTATTTTCGAAAAAATTTAAATTTTTGTTAAATATTTTTTTACTAACTTCTTTAAAAATTTTTCCTGTGAGAAATATTTGAAAATCAGCTAGATGGTTTAACACGTTTTCATGTTTTTTATTTTCATCTTCACCAAGCTCGGCCATATCACCCAATACTAAAATAGTATTGTTGGAATCTTCCTCCATTGCAGTAGCTATGACAGTGTCAGGATGGGCGTTATATGTTTGATCTATGATCTCACTGCCATGTAATTTTATTACGTTCCCTCTTCCGGCTGTTGGTGTAAAAATAAATTCTTTTAAATCTTTATCAATTGATAATAAAGTTAATATTCTCTGAATAATTCCTTTGTTCTTTTCAAAGATATTTTTATTCTTAATTTCTCTACCATCTACGAAATTATCTTTATCCTTGAGACATTCTTTTAGCTTTAATTTTGTTTTGGATATATTTTCTATATTTTTAAATGTGCTCAAATGGTTTGATGCTATAGCTGTTAAGATAAACACATCACAATAAAGTTTCTCAGAAATCAAATCGAAGTCTCCAATATTTCTTGCTCCACATTCAACCACAAGATATTCCGTATTTTTTGGCATGCTAAGTATGGTAAATGGTATACCAAATTCATTATTTTCATTGTCTTTACTTGCATGGCATTTATCTCCCAACAAACTTTTCAACATATCTTTTATAGTAGTCTTACCGTAGCTTCCGGTAATAAAAATCACTTTAGCTTTATTTTTGATTAGTTTATTTGCGCATATATCTAGTAAAGAGCTATAAACATCATCAACTACAATTGAACTGCCAAAGATTTTTTGCTTAGTTATTACAGATGCACCTTTTTTCAATACTTCTTCAACATAAATTTCAGCATCATAATTTTTGCCTTTTAAAGGAATAAATAAATCGCCTTTTCTAGCTATTCTTGAATCAAAAACGATTCTTTCAATATTTGCATCAGTTTCAACATTCTCAAAACCAAGAATTTGAGACAATTCCCTCAAAGATTTATTTTCATTCAAGCTGTACACTTTTTTACTTCCTCAAAATCAGAAAAATCTAAATATTCGTTGCCAATTATCTGTTTTTTTTCATGCCCCTTGCCTGCAATAAGAAGTATATCTTCTTCACCAAGCTCATTTATTGCATTTTTAATTGCACAAGATCTATCAAGTTCAATACAAATCTTATCTGTTCCTTTTATTCCATCTATTATCATGCCAGCAATTTGGCGAGGATCTTCATTTCTTGGATTATCAGAAGTTACATATATTTTTTCACAATATTTATCTGCAATTTCTCCCATCTGATATCTTTTACCTTCATCTCTTTCACCACCTGCTCCAAAAACAATTATTAACTTATTTTTTTTCTTTTTATAAAGATATTTACAAACAGATTCTAAAGCTTTTGGTGAGTGTGCATAATCAATATATATATTCTCTTTTTCAGTTTTATTTAATCTTCCATATGGCAGAGAAAGGCTTTCAATTTGAGCAAAAAAATTTTCACAATCTTTATTCACATATTGAAAATAAGGCAAAGATAAAAATAAATTATATAAGTTAAATTTAGATTCAATTTTGGAAGCAGCTTGAAATTTCCCCCATGGTGTTTCGGCTAAAAATTCAATATTTCCATCCTCATAAAACTTTAAAACTCTAAAAAAAATGTCTGCTTCTCTGCTCTTAGAAGAAATCGTAAATGTTTCTTTTGAGTACATCTTTCTAAGGTGCCTTGATATTATTTCATCATCAAAATTTACCGCTACCGTCTTGGCTTTTGAATTACTTATTAATTTAAACTTTGCATCAATATATTTTTTCAGTGACCCATGGTAATCAAGGTGATCTCTTGAAATATTTGTAAATATCGCGTGGTCAATTTTTAAACCCTGCAGTCTATTTTTATCTACTCCTATGGAGGAAGCTTCAAAAATAATGTTTTTAATGCTTAATCGGAAACATTTTGACATTAGATTTCTAATAAAAACTGGCTCTTCAGTTGTAAGTTCATTGTTAAAAATTTTCTTATCATTAATGAAAGTTCCTAAAGTGCCGGATGAAGCATGCTTAATATCATTACTTTTAAAAATTTGACTTAAAAAACTCAAAGTTGAAGTTTTACCATTTGTCCCCGTGATAAAAAGATTATCAAAGTATGAATGATCTATATCAAAGTATTCGTCTATCCATTCTAAATATGTACTATTTAGATCTTTTATTTTTATAACTTTTGGCAAGTCTATAGTTTCACTACTGTCTAAAAGGATATGTTTAGCAAGATTTGCTTGATCAGAAGTTAAATATTTTGCTCCACCTTTAAGTGATAAAAAAACATCATTTTTTTTTAAATATTTTGAATTCGTAACCACATTTTCATTAGAGCTGAATTCTAAGAAAGGATTTTTCATAAATATTTTAACCTTTTCATAAATTTAGATAACTTGCCCACAACAGGTGCTGATACATCCCCTCCAAAATACTTATTCGGATCAGGTTCATCAATTGATACAATCATTATAAATTTTGGTTCGTTGTAAGGAAAAATAGAAGCAAAACTTGAAACATATTTCTCAGATGCATATCCGACGCCTTCAATATACTTCTCTGATGTTCCAGTTTTGCCTGCAATTGCTATTCCTTCATCTTTTAAATTTGATGCAGTGCCATCTAAGACTGTCATTCGTAAAGAATCCAAAATGAATGAAGCAGTAGACTTGCTCAATACTCTTACTCTTTCTGATTTAATACCTGATAAGATTCTCGGCTCAATCATAACTCCTTCATTAGCAAAAACACTGTAAGCTCTTGCTATTTGCAATGAGTTTGAAGTTAGACTATACCCATAGCCTAAGGATGCCTTGTCAATGTCATAGAGTTTGGGATTATCAATAATTTTTCCAGCAGAGTTGTTTACCCATTGCATTTTAAGTTCTTTTCCAAAACCAAATTGCCCAAGATTATCTCGCATTTCATCTGAAGAAAATTTAATAGCAATCTTGGCTATTCCAACTTGAGATGATTTTGAAATAGTTTCAGAAGGATTAATTCTTCCAAAATTTTTACCTCCTGCCTCACTTCTTTTGTAACCTGAAAGTGTAACAAAGCCTGGATTTGTATTAATAACTGAATCTTTTTTAATATGTCCCAGCTTGAGCGCACCTGCAACTGTTACTGGCTTTATTAATGAACCTGGCTCAAAAAAGTCATCGATCACTTTATTTCTTTCAATAACTCTGTCGGGGTTATTTGGATTGAATGTGGGGTAGCTCACCATAGCTAATATTTCACCTGACTCAGAATTCATTATTAATGCTGAGCCTCCTTTAGCTTTTGAATTTGAAATTGCATCTTTTAACTCATTAAAAAGTTTAAATTGTAAATTTGTATCTAATGTCAAAGATAAGCTCTCATTATTTCCAAGGTTTATAAAATCCTCTAATTGACCATAAAGCTTTTCACCCCTTCCGCTTTGATTAAAAGTAGACTTTATTTCACCTATAACTAGATCCTCATTCAATACCTTTTCAACACCTTCAAGACCTCCATCAGTTCCTGAGAAACCTATCACAGGCCCAAAAATACTCCCAAATGGATAATACCTTTTAAATGTATCTTCTTTAATTGGGACACAACTGCACGCTTTTTGAATATTGGATAAGGTTGATTTAGAAACTTTAGTTTCCAAATAAATCCTCCTTTTAGTATTAAGAAAAATTTCCTGGGATTCCGAAATTAAAATATCTTTTGCAATATTTTTGTCATTCTCATTTTTAAAAAGCAAGGTCGGTCGTAAAATATCAGTTGCTAGCTCTATTCCGTTTCTATCTAATATTTTTTTTCTAGGTTGTAGATTAATTTCAGAAGCTGTATTCCTGATTTCTGCCGCTGCAAGAAATAAATCTCTCTCTTGGTTGAGTTGGTAATATCTGTAACCAGGTATAAATAATAAAATTAAAAAAATAAGGAAAAGAAATCTTAACTTACTCATTACTAATGTCAGGATCAATCATTCCTAGGGCTATAGCTTTGTCGTAAATATATGGAGAGGATTTTAAGAGGGCTATTTCAACATTTAATTTGGAATTTTGATTTTGTAATTTAAAAATCTTTTCCTGTACGCTATCAAGGTGTGCAAAGTTTCTTTTGTACTCAAAAACAAGGAAAACTTTTAAGAAAGCAAGGCCTAAGATAGCTAAAAAAAATGTTACTAGAAAGTAATCTAATATTTTCATAATTTTTCAATAATTCTCATTTTAGCGCTTCTAGCTCTAGGGTTCATCGAAATTTCTTCTTGAGAGGGATAAATTATTTTACTTATTTTAAATTTATCAGACACATCTTCGTGTATCAAAGGGAGATTTTTTTCATGAAAATTTATTTTTGGTTTAAAGGTTTGTTTTGCAATCCTGTCTTCAAGAGAGTGGAATGTAATTATTACCAATTTACCTGATTTAGTGAGTTTATCTTTAATTCTATCTAAACAAGTAGTTAGATTTTCAAATTCTGAGTTTACGGCCATTCTTAAGGCCTGAAAAGACTTTGTTGCAGGATGTTTTTTTGTTTTAACAGTCTTCGCTGTTTTGATTATTTCTGCAAGGATAAGAGTATTATCAATTGCATTTTGTTCTCTTTGTTTAACAATCAATTTTGCTATTCTTCTAGATTCTTTTTCCTCACCAAATTTCCAAAGAATTGTTGCAATCTCTTTTTCACTATAATTTTCGATTATATCTTTACATGTAAGATTCTGTTCTTGATTGAATCTCATATCCAATGGTCCTTTTGTTTGGAAACTGAATCCCCTCTCAGGCTCATCAAGTTGAGGCGACGAAACTCCGCAGTCGATTAAAACTCCTGACAAAGAATCATCTTCAACATAATCATCGATCATAGAGAAATTTGTTTTGATAAATTTAAAATTTTTATTATCAATATTTTTAGCAACTTTCATAGCAGCATCATCAAGGTCAAATGAAATAAGTTGCCCTTCAGAGGAAAGTTTATCTAAAATTTTTTTGGTATGTCCGCCTCTCCCGAAAGTACAATCAAGATACAAACCATTTGTATCTGAAATTAAACTTTTCACAGATTCCTCAAGAAGTATTGGTATATGTTTAATCCTCTATACTCCGTATTACATCATGTATGTCAATTAGCTTGAGCTTTTCGGGATCTACATACCCCTCTAATTCTTTTCTTACTGGATTCATGTCTCTTACAGGTCTAATGTATGAATCGGAAAATTCGTCTAAATTAAATCTTCTTAAGCCTGTTGCAATAATAGTTACTACTATTTCATCTTCAAACGATTCATCTATCGTTAGGCCTGGAATAGCCTCAACACCTTGTTGACTAATGCTTTGAGCTTGTTTCATGATTTCATTTATCTCTTGCATTTTCATTCCTGAAGCTCCGCAGATATTTACTAGTAAACCTTTAGCATTTTTGACTTCAGCTTTATTGAAGAAAGGATTATTGAGAGCATTATTGACCGCTTCAACAGCTCGATTTAATCCTTTTGCTTTGCCTATACACATTATTGCCATCCCCTTTTGAGACATAGCAGCTTGTACATCAGCAAAATCAACATTCATTGTTGCTGGATTTAAAATGACATTTGACACACCTCTTACAGCATTTGTAATGACCTCATTTACTGCATTAAAACCCTCATTAAATTCTGCATTTGCTGGAAAAATCTCGAAGATTTTTTCATTGTCAATTTCAATACATGAGTCTACGTTCTGCATTAATTTTGAAATACCAGCTCGAGCCTGTTCAGCTCTTTTTTCTTGCTCATATTTAAATGGTGTTGTAACGACAGCAACTGTGAGAATATCTAACTCTTTGGCAACTTTTGCGATTACTGGAGAACCACCAGTTCCAGTTCCACCACCCATCCCCGCAACAATAAAAAGCATCTCCGTATGTTCTAGTGCATCTCTTATTTCAGGAATACTTAGTTCTGTAGCAACTCTTCCTCTTTCCGGGTCATTTCCAGCTCCCAAACCTTTTGTAAATTCTTCCCCTAATTTAATTTTTTTCGCTTTATGAATTTTAGTTAAGTCTTGAGAGTCGGTATTTGCACAGATGAATTCCACTCCTTTAATTTCAGATTGGATCATATGGTGAACACTATTCCCTCCACCGCCGCCAACACCTATAACAGTAATTTTCGCCTGCTCATAGTTTGAGTCTAGAATTTGCCAAGTCATATAATGATTCTAAATTAGAGGAGTGAGTTGGTCTATAAGCCGGATTCTGTTTAAGCCATCATTTATCTAGATGTTTTGTCGCCAAAACATTCATGCTGCCTACCCAGATCTTACGCGAGCAACGTATTCAGATCTCTATTTGGCATTGCTTCAAGTGGGGTTTGCCATGCCCTAATTTTACTTAGGCGGTAAGCTCTTACCTTACCTTTTCACCCTTACCACTAATGGCGGTTTATTTTCTGTTGCACTAGCCGTAGACTCACGCCCCCCAGCAGTTAACTGGCACTTTGCTCTTTGAAGTCCGGACTTTCCTCTTATAAAAATAAGCGATAGCTCGACCAACTCAGGTGCATATAATATCAGGACTTTTGCGAAAAAGACAAAAATCTTTTATACAGTAAATTTTTATTTATTCCTGTCAGGTCTGAAGCGAGCTTTGATAATTCTCCAATTGCGACTTTGGATTCTAACTTTTTGAATAATTTATCTGCAATCGCATAATCGTAGTCTCTTTTTTCAAAATAAATTAATAGAACAAACTCCCCTCTTACAAGCTGACTATTTGCCTTAAATTTATCCAAAATTTCCCTTGCGGTGCCTCTAAAATAATTCTCATGCGCTTTAGATAATTCTTTTGCTACACAAAGGCGAGCTTTAAAATCAAAAATTTGATCGATTAATTTTAAAGTATTAATTATTCTATGAGGCGTTTCATAGAATATTGATGTACCAGAAAAGCTTGAGCAATTATTGAGTACTTCAACTAATTCTTTATTCTTTTTTGGAAGGAATCCGTTGAATTGAAATTTGTCAGTAGGGAGGCCACTTCCAGTCAAAGCTGTTATAACTGCTGTAGGCCCAGGCAAAGAGGTAATATTTATATTATTTGATATTAGTTCAGAAATAAGTTTGTAACCTGGATCTGATATTAAGGGAGTTCCAGCATCAGAAATAATGCCTCCTATAAGACCGCGCTTTAATTGCTCAACTATATTTTGTCTTTTAGCATCATTAGAGTGATCGTTATAAGTAAATATTTTCTTTTTACCAAGTTTTAGCCTCTTCAAAAGATTTTGAGTGTTAGTTCTGTTCTCTACGACTAAAAAATCAACTTTTGTAATTACATCGATTGCTCTAATCGTAATATCATCAAGATTCCCAATTGGAGAAGGTATAATATAAAAGGTCATGTTTAAAAAAAAATTTCTTCAATTATTAATAATCATCATTATAACTGGTTGCTCTAGTGCTCCTAAAGAAACAGTACCAAAAATTAAGTTTGTCCCAGATATTGAAGGAAATGAGTTTAAGGGGATAACTAAGATTGAAGATTATCTTGAAGTTAATAATTATCGAAATAAATTTATCGTAGCAGCTCCTGATCATAAAAGATTTTCCGAATTTAATAATTTTTTTCAATTGGGTATCCTAACAGCTAAAAATCAGTTAAAAATTACAAACGAAATTAAATTTGTGAATCAAAATAATCTAAATTTATCCGAAGCAAATAAGAATTTTTTAATTGGTCCATTAAGTAGTGAAATTGTCTCAAAAATTGATGGTTTATTGTTAAAAAATCAAGCTCTTCTTCTAAACGATGCATCAAAGAATTATTCAATTTCACTAAGTCAAAAATCTCAAATTTCTGCACTTGAAAATTATTTACTACAAAACGAAGTAGGAAGATTAGGTTTCATTGAAGACGAAGATAATAGTTCAGAACAAAATACGGCCTTCAAAAACAAGTGGTTGAGTTCAAAAAGAGATGCTGTGACTATCGGAGTGAAAGAAAATCCATCGACTAGAATTGAGAATTTTCTGGATGTAGCCGAAAGTAAATCTCGGTTTCAAATCATTGATAAAGCAAGTTTTTCTGATGTTGAGTTCGTTCCTAGAACCAGAAAAGATTTTTCGCAAGTTGTTATTTCTACAAATGATCTCAGCAGATTGTATGAAATAGCTTCTCTAGTAAGATTTAATTATGGATTGAATTACGAAATCTTTTCATTAAGCTCAAATTTTGATCAAAAAATAGATGAAAATGAAGTTTCATTACACGACATACGATTAATTGACCATACCTACGAAAATAAGTTCACAAATGATCTGCCAAAAAGTCGTAGTTTCTGTTTAGGTTTTGACGCAATGCTTGTAAGTTATGCTATTGCGAATAATATCAAAGGAGAAATTAGAGGACTGCTTGGGATCTATAAGTTCACAGACAATAAATTAGTTTCAAGATCTTATATCAACTAAAGGAGTATTTTAGATCTCTTTCTGAATCTGTTAGAGATAATTCAAAACTTGGTCTTGAAAAAAGTTTTTCCTGATATGAACTTAAGCTTCCAAAAGATTTGGTATTTGGAAGGCTAACTCCAAGATAAGGAAGTCTGTATAATATCGCAGCCATATAGCAATCAACTAATGTAAATTCGTCACTCATAAAATATGGTTTTTCTTTTAACACCAGAACTATACTGGATACCAAGCCAACAAGTTCTTTTTTTAAAGAATCAAACTCTTTTTGGCTAATTTTTGGGCTCATCATTCTGTCGACAACTGGCAACCAATCTTTCTCAATTCTATGAATGAGTAACCGACACTCTGCTTTATCATTTGGATAAATAGGTAACAAAGGTGGGTGAGGAAACCTTTCATCTAGATATTCGAGTATTACTCTAGGCTCATATATAGTCACTTCTCTATCCACCAATACGGGGAGTTTGTTATATGGATTAATCGTAGGTAATTCTTCAGGCAATTTTCCTTCTGGATCGAATTCCTTAATTTCACAAGCTATATCTTTTTCCGCAAGAACAATCCTAACCATATGGCTGTAGTGTCCCTTTTCTTCTGAGTAAAATATCATTTAAGCTCCTTTGCATATTCTCTGTAAAGAAGATTCATAACAGCGGTAAAAACAATAAAAAATAGTATTACAAAAATACCATTTTTTTCTCTGGTAATTCGTGCTGGTTCTGCTGCATAAGCTAGAAAATTAACCAAATCCTTCATAGAGTTATCAAATTCTTCTATAGTCATCGAACCTTCAGAAACTTGTATAATTGTACCATCCTTGTCAAGAGCCTGATTGCCCTGCAAGCCTACCAGTACATTAGGCATAGCTGTTCCAACGTAAACAAGGTTATTTGAACCAGAAGTCTGGGAGGAGTCTTCATAGAATGTTCTTAAGTAAGTATAAATCCACTCATCACCCCTAACTCTAGTTCTTAAAGTGAGGTCTGGAGCACCGATTGGGGATACATCAGGCATTCCAAATGTCATATAGTCAGCTATTTTTGTATCCGGAGTTCTTATTAATTCTTCTGTTACAATATTTTCTGGAATAACAAGATCTTTTTGCAATCTATTCCACCTTAAAAGTTTTAGGGAATGGCAACTAGCACAATAGTTCATGTAAATTCCAAGACCTCTTTGAAGAGAATACAAATCATGCACATCAGATGAAAATGCATCACATTTTTCTAATGATCCACAATCATTCTCACCTGCTGAATAACCATCTAAACTCAAAATAAATAATATTAATAAAAGTCTTTTCATAATCTATCTGGAACTTCTAGTGTTTTTTCATACTTTGTATAGATTGGCATCAATATAAATGGTGCAAAATATAGAACAGTGCAAATCTGCGCAATAAGTGTTCTAAGCTCATTGACAGGTTTTGTGCCGAGATAACCAAGTGTAATAAACGAAGCCGCAAAAAGAATCATAGCAATCTTGCTATATATACCTTTGTATCGAATACTTTGAACATTTGATCTGTCCAACCAAGGGACAACAAACAGAATAGCGATACTAGCTGCAAAAATTATAAACCCTAAAAATTTACTTGTTATGCCCAAGAATGGTATACCAAAAGTGACTGCTCTTAATATGGAGTAAAAAGGAGCATAGTACCAGACTGGTGCAATATGCTCTGGTGTTTTAAGAAAATTAGCTTCTTCAAAGTTTGGTTTCTCTATGAAATAACCGCCACCTGTTGGCGCAAAAAATACAATTGCAAAAAATACAATAAAGAAAACGCCTATAGCAGGTAAAGCGCCAAAGGTTTTGTATGGATGGAATGGAGCACCATCTAGCGGCATACCTTTTTTGTCTCTGTACTTTTCTATATCTACTCCCTCTGGGTTTCCTGCTCCCACCTCATGAAGTGCAAAAATATGAAAAACTACTAATGCAATCATTAGCAGTGGAACAACTACCACATGCAATGCAAAAAATCTTGAAAGTGTAATACCTGAAAGGACAAAATCACCTTGAATCCAAACTTGCAAGTCAGGCCCTATAAAAGGAATTGCTCCAAATAGGGACAAAATCACATTTGCTGCCCAATATGACATCTGACCCCATGGAAGCACATAACCCAAAAACCCTTCTGCCATTAGTAAAAATAGAAGAAAACAGCCAAACAGCCAGACAAGTTCCTTTGGTTTTTGATAAGAACCATACAAAAGACCTCTAAACATATGAAAATACATCAAAAAGAAAAACGCACTTGCACCTGTACTATGCATATATCTCATCAACCATCCATATTCAACGTCTCTCATAATATATTCAACACTAGCAAATGCTCCTTCTTCAGTATTTGTGTAAAACATCATTAGCCATATGCCTGTCACAACCTGGATCATAAAAACAACCATTAATAATGCTCCAAAAAGATAAAAGAAATTTACTTTTTTCGGAACAGGATGTTTTGTTAAATGTCTTTCTAGGTTTTCTGTAACAGGTAGTCGTCTGTCTACCCAGCCCATTATTGTATTTTTTTCGCTAGCCATTATGTTGGTTCTCCTATAATTAAAGTATCTCCTTCGAATGTGTGTGGTGGCACTTCTAAGTTTGTTGGTGCAGGTACACCTTTGTAAACTCTTCCTGCGAGGTCAAATTTCGATCCATGACAAGGACAGAAAAAACCTCCTAACCATTGTTCATCCCAAGCCTTAGGTTCAATTTCAGGATGATATTTTGGTGCACATGACAAATGAGTGCAGACACCTTTTAACACAGTAAACTTATCGTTTGTTGATCTAGCAACACCTTCTGATAAAACAGGATCTGTTACTCTTTCATTCAATTTAGGTAAATTTTCTAAAGCTTTAGGGGTTTGATGAACTACAAATATGGGAGTTCTTCTCCACTCCACAACAGCCATTGCACCTGGCTCAAGTTTAGATAAATCAAATTTTACAGAAGCCCCCAAGGCTTTTGCTTTTTCACTCGGATTCCAAGCGCTTAGAAAAGGCACTGCAAACCCAGCTACTGTAACTGCTCCCATTAAACTTGAAGTAATCATTAATGCTTTTCTTCTCGTATTGTCAACTTTCGGGCTATCAGACACTTTTTTATTTGAATCGTTACTATTTTCGCTCTCAACTTTATTGCTGTATAACAATTCATTTTTCCAATCAAATAAAAGTCTCTCAGCTTCTTTCTTATCAGTAGTTTTAAGGCTTTTTTTGTGAATTTCACCCTCTACATTCAAATAACCCCAATAAAATGGAGATTTATCACGAGTGTAAAGAGACATCCCATCTAATATGTGTATGTGTTTTTTTCCTTGCTTATTTTTAGACATTTTGAACAGTTAATTCAGTGTTCAAAAAACTATGAAACTGAGTTATCAAATTTCTCTTAAATCTTTATGATCAGTATTATATACAGAATTTTTTAAAAATAAAAAGCTTTTTTTTAAATTAGTATTAAAAATATAGAATTTGAACATAAATTAAAGAAAATTTTGGTGTTCAAAATAAGGTAAATTATCTTTTTGAAAATTGTGGACTTTTTCTAGCCTTTTTAAGACCAACTTTCTTTCTTTCTTTAACTCGTGAATCACGAGTTAAGTAACCTGCCTTTTTAAGATCTGTTCTAAGGTTAGGATTTTCAACTAAAAGTGCTTTTGATATTGCAAGCCTTATCGCTCCAGCTTGGCCAAATGAACCGCCACCTTGAACCTTTGCTTCGACATCGTATAGACCATCATTTTTTGTAAGCACAAGTGGTTGTCTTACTATCATCTTTGCAACGTCTCTCCCAAAGTAATCGTCAATATTTTTTTTATTAACAGTAACTTTCCCTTTACCTTTAGTAAGTTTTACGACAGCAGTAGCTTCTTTTCTTCTACCTGAGATTGTGCCCACTATTTTAACTCCTGTGGATTTTGTGCATCGTGAGGATGGTTACTATCGTTATATACTTTTAACTTATTAATAATTTTTCTATTTAATTTATTTTTTGGTAACATCCCCTTGACCGCATCCCTAATTACCTTCTCAGGATTTTTCTCCATTTGATCTTGAAAAGATATTTGCTTAATACCACCTGGAAATCCTGAATGTCTATAATAAATCTTATCTGTTGCTTTTTTTCCAGTAACTTCAATATTTCTTGCATTGAGTAAAATTACGAAATCACCTACATCTGAATTAGGAGTATACTCTGGCTTATTTTTTCCTCTTAAAATATTAGCAACCTGTACAGATAATCTGCCAAGTTTTTTCCCGGTACAATCTAGGATGTACCATTTCTGCTCGATATCTTGAGTTCTTAATGCTGTAGTTTTCATGTAATGCTCAAAGTTGCGCCGCTATATATTAATATATTGGTAAAGGATTTGAAACATGAAGAACCTGTTTTTATTAATATTATTTTTTGGCCTTTTTTTTGGGGCACAATTTGTTTATTTCGAAAATAGATATGATCTAGAAGAGAAAATAAACTTTGATGAAATTTCATCATCAATTGTGACAATTGAGTCTTTAGATAACCGTGGAAAAAGTTTTGGTTCTGGAGTCATAATATCTGAAGATGGATATATTATTACAGCCTTTCATAATCTGTCAGGAAACCTCAGCACTGTCAAAATTTCTGAAAAATCTTATTTAGCAAATCTTATTGGTTTTGACGAGTATGCTGATCTTGCTGTTTTAAAAATTAATGAGGATAACCTTAATCACATTAAGTTCTCGGATCAGGAGGACCTAGAAATTGGTCAGACGGTTTATGCTATTGGAAATCCCTATAACATAGGAATATCTATTTCACGTGGAATTCTAAGTGCTACAGGTAGAAATTTCGGAAATCCTTACTTAGATATTATTCAAACTGATGCAGCTATAAACAAAGGGAACTCGGGTGGTGCATTGATTAATGAAAGTGGAGAATTGATTGGTTTAAGTACGTTAATAGCTTCAGCATCAGGGGGTTCAGATGGAGTAGGCTTTGCACTTCCGTCTGGAAAAGTTCTATCAATTACAAATGAAATAATAAAATATGGAAAAGTTAGTAGAGCATGGATTGGGGAGTTCAGATTCAGGCGGGGTTTTTATACAGATCCAGAAACAAATAATAGAATACCAGCACTTTACACGGTTGCTTTAAATGATAATTTAAACTTCGAGAATGGTTTAAAAGATGGTGACATTATCATCGCAATTAAAAATACTGAAGCAAGATGGAATACATTGCTTGCGTCTGTAAATAGCATCTCTCCTGGCGATGTACTCGAGTTAAAAATTATTAGATCAAATAAAAATCTTAATTTAGATTTGGTTACAAAAGAAAGGCCTAATAGACCACAGGCTCTCTAATAATCTCTGCACCTAACTTATTAAGCTTTTCTTCTATGCATTCATAACCTCTATCAATGTGGTAGATATCATTAATTTCGGTCTTATTTTTACCTACTAAACCAGCCAAAACTAAACTTGCTGAAGCCCTAAGATCTGATGCACTAACATTTGCTCCAACTAAGTTTGAAACACCTGACACAGATGCCTTATTTTTGTTTAAAACAATATCTGCCCCCATTTTTCTCAATTGACTTACATGTTGAAATCGATTTTCAAATACTGTTTCCTCTATTGTGCATGTGCCAGAGGATATTGTATTTAAGGCCATGAATTGAGCTTGCATATCAGTGGGGAAGCCTGGAAATGGTTCAGTGAAAATATCTTTAGCTTTCAAATCTGAAGAGGTGGCATCAACTTCAACGTAATCTAATCCATTATCTACTTTAACTCCCATGTCATTTAATTTCTTACTAATTATATTAATAGTATCAGGATCTATCTTATTCACTTTTACATGGCCATTCGTTATCGCTCCTGCTACAAGGTAAGTACCAGCTTCAATCCGATCGAACAAAACATTCCATCTGCTTGCTTCTAAGTTTTTAACTCCTTCTATTACAATTTCAGATTCTCCTGCTCCACTAATTTTTGCACCACAGCTGTTAAGATAATTTGCAAGTTCCAATACCTCAGGTTCTTTAGCACAATTTCTTAAAGTAGTTTTTCCTTTAATTAATGTAGCAGCCATCATTAAATTTTCTGTGCCAGTTACGGAAACCTTGGGAAAAACGAAATCAATTGGATTTAATTTCTTAGCTTTTAAATATATATACTTTGAATCAGATGTAATCTCTGCCCCCATTCTTTCCAAACCCGAAAGGTGGAAGTCAATCGGTCTTGTGCCAATATCACAACCTCCTGGTTGTGAGATTTTAGCTTTACCATATTTAGCTACTAGAGGACCCATAACTAAAATCGAGGCACGCATAGTTTTGACTAATTCATATCTTGCCTCAGGCAATATAATATTTGAAGAATTTATCTCAATGAAGCCATCTTCATGGAAGTTAATTGAAGAGCCCATTGAATTTAATAACTCTAGCTTAGTTGTAATATCTTGTAGATGCGGAAGATTTCCAATGTATGCTGATCCATCAAGTAATATTGTGGATGCCAAAATAGGCAAACCGGCATTTTTAGCACCGGAACAATCTACTTCTCCATATAGGTGATTACCGCCTTTAATAATTAATCTTTCCATAACCTAAAGTGTTGTTGGCTTCCAAGATTCAATGGCAATATCTAAATCAGAGTTATTCTCTAGATAAGCATCTTGGAATTGGTTCCTGAAAATCAGACCGAGATTTATACCATCGACGATTATATTTATAATTCTGTATTGTCCAAGATTATTTTTATAAACAGTTAATTTAGTTACAAATGAGTCAGAATCTGAGAAGAAACTTACAGACACTTCATATGTTTTTTTATTAACTTTGATATTTTCATCAGTAACAATTTGATAATTATCAAATTCTAATAAAGTTGATACATATGTATCTAATAACAATTTTTTTGTTCTCTCTTCAAATAATTTTTTTTGGGTTTGTGTAGCAGAAGCATAAATTTTCGACGAAAGAATTAACCTTGACACAACTTTTACATCTACCATAGGTTCCCAGATATTTTTAAGTCTCTCTTTAAACTCTTCAGGATTATCATCATAATTTGAACCTTCTTCCTTTATTACAGTCAGAAAAAATTGAGCATTTGAATCAATATATTCATGAAGTTCGGGAATTTTATCGCCAAACAAATTTTGAGTTAAAAAAATAACAAATAATATTTTTGATGAAAAAAATCGTAACATGTGTAAATTATAGTTTGAAATGAAAAAAAATATTTTCCAAAAAGAAGCAAAAAAAGCTTTTTTAATAGAATTAGAGGAATTAAAGGCTTTTTCTAAGTCAAAAAACTTCAATGTTGAGGAATTATGTACTCACATCTCAAACTGTAAGGGAAAAATATTCATTACAGGAGTAGGAAAGTCTGGGCATATTGCAAATAAGTTTGCTGCTACATTATCTAGTACTGGCACCCCCTCTTTCTTTATTCATCCAGCTGAAGCGCTACATGGAGATTTAGGAATGATAGAGAAAAATGATGCAATTATAGCTATTTCAAAGTCTGGTGAAAGTAAGGAAATTTGTGATTTGATACCTGCAATAAATATGAAGAAAATTAATTTTTTCTCAATAACAGAAAATGTTAATTCAACAATAGCAAAAGCCTCCAAATCGCATATTCTTGTTAAAGTTAAAAGAGAGGCATGCCCAAATGATTTAGCGCCAACTTCGAGCACTACAGTCACTCTTGCCTTAGGTGATGCTATAGCTGTGGCTCTGCTTAAGTCAAAAGGTTTTACTTCAGAAGATTTTGCAAAGTCGCACCCGGGCGGGAAACTTGGAAAAAAACTTACTTTAAGAACAAGAGATTTAATGGTTCCAATAAAAAAAGCAGCCGTCGTTAAAGATTCAGATTCATTAAAAGATTTAATTTTTGAAGTTTCTGAAAAAAAACAGGGTATCGCATTAGTAAAAAAGGAGGATCATATTATAGGAGTATTTTCTGATGGTGACTTGAGAAGGCAGCTACAAAAAAATATCCAAATTGATAAAATTAAACTTTCCTCTGTCTTAACTAAAAAATTTAAAACTATTAACTCAGAAGAACTTGTAGTCAAAGCGGCTGAAAAAATGAAATCTTTCAAAGTTTATACTCTGGTTGTTAAAGAGAATGAAAAAGTTGTAGGTATATTAACAATGCATGATATTTTGGAAGCAAATGTTATATAAACTCTTCATTCTTTTATTATCATTTACTCTTGTTTCTCAAGAATATGAGATAACATCAGATAATATTGAAATTGATACAGAACTCAATACCATAAATTATGAATTTAATGTAATCTTCAAATCTGATGAAATATTTTTTACAGCTGATTCCCTAAAACTCAATCAAAAAAATGAATCTTTTATAGCATATGGTTCTCCAATAAAAATTAAATTTTTTGACGGTCTTGAATACATTGAAGGAGAAGCTGGGCAAGTTGAAATAGACACAGAAGTGTTAAGACTTTCAAAAAATGTTTCAATTATAAAATCTGGAAATAAGATAAATTCTAAAAATATGACCATCAAATTATCAAATGATAAAAGTTGAAAATATAAGTAGATCTGTAAAATCAAAAATACTTTTTAAAAATATTTCATTTGATTTGCCAAATAACAAGATCACAGGTCTTTTGGGTGCTAATGGAGCAGGCAAAACTAGTTTATTTAAAGCTCTCGCTGGACTATCAAAAATTGATGAAGGCAAAATATGTTTTTTTGAGGAAAGTTTGCATTTAATGAGTCTTGAAGAGAGATCAAATGCAGGATTGAATTATGTACCACAAGAAAATTCCTTATTTGATGATTTAAGTCTTCAAGAAAATCTTGAAGCAGTTGTTGAACTTAAATTTAGAAAAGTTTCAAAAGAAAAATTTAAACAAATAAAAAGTTTGTTAAATATTATGAATTTAGAGGATAAAGCAAACATAAAATCAAAATTTCTATCAGGAGGCGAGAAAAGAAAAACTGAAATATTGAGATCTATTTTATTAGATTCAAAGTATATTCTTTTAGATGAGCCTTTTGCTGGTGTTGATCCAATATCAGTAGAAGAAATTATAAAAATTCTTAAAAAATTTAAGAAGGACTTAGGGATTTTTATTAGCGATCATAACTTTAGAGATGTAATAAATGTTTGTGATGAAATAATCCTGCTTAATCAAGGAGAATTGCTTTTGCAGGGCACTCCAAATCAAGTTAAAAACAATCCAATTGCTAAAAAATTATATTTCGGCGAAATGAAATAAAGGTTTTTCGAGTAGAATAGCCCAATGGCTAGTGAAAATTTAGACAAAAGATTTGAGCTAATACAAGAAACCTTCTCGAATCCAGAATTTAAAACAAAACTTGGGCGAATCTTAAATGAAATGACTCCAAGTGAACTAGCTTATGTAATTGAATCATCTCCTCCACATGAAAGAAAAATTATTTGGGATTTAATACAGCTTGACACTGAAGGTGAAGTTTTAGGCGAACTTGATGAAAACCTTCGAGAAGATTTACTTTCCGGCATGAATCCTGAAGAAATTTCTGCTGCAATTAGTGATTTAGAGGTGGATGATTTAGCTGATATCCTCCAGACACTGCCAGAAAAAATGACAAATGAAGTTTTGTCTTTAATGAATTCAAGAGATAGAGGCAGAGTTGAAAAAATACTTGATTATCCTGAAGAGTCAGCTGGCGGCTTAATGAATACTGATATCATTACTGTACGTGCAGAGAATTCCATTGAACTTGTCATGCGTTATTTACGTTTTTTAAAAGAACTCCCACAAAATACTGATGATATATATGTAGTAAGCAAAAATGATGAGTATTTGGGAATATTACCTATAACAAAAATCTTAACTTCCGACCCTAATTTAAATGTAAGAGAAGTTATGGATACAGAATTTCAGCCCTTAAAAATTGAAAGTGATCAGATCGATGTTTATAACGAATTTAAAACAAAAGACCTATTTTCAGCTCCTGTCGTTGATAAAAACAATCATCTTTTAGGAAGAATTACAGTAGATGATATTATAGAAGTTGCAGTTGACGAAGTTGAGCAAGATTTTATTGGTTTTGCTCAAATTGAAGAAGATATTTTTGCTTCACCAAAAAAATCCATAAAAAACCGGGTTTTATGGCTTTCGGTAAACTTACTTACCGCTGTAATTGCAGCAGCTTCAATAAGTTTATTTGAAGACGTAATAGAGAAGGTAGTCTATGCTGCAATTCTCATGCCAATAGTTGCAAGTATGGGTGGTATAGCTGCCACACAAACACTTGGGATTTATATAAGAGCGGAGGCAATGAGACAATTAAATCGAAAAAACCTTAGATATTTATTTCGTAGAGAATTTATAGTAGCACTTGCCAATTGCACAGTATTTTCAATTTTAATTTACGGGATAACTTCTTTTTGGTTTGCTGACCCATCACTCTCTCTGGCAATAGCTTTAGCGATGGTTTTTAATTTATTGGCGGCGGCAATATTTGGCTTTCTTTTTCCTCATTTTCTGAGAAGATTTGGCTATGATCCTGCAATAGCTGGAAGTGTTGTAATAACAACATTCACAGATATTATTGGTTTTGTGAGTTTTCTAGGTATTGTTAGCTTTCTTATTGCATAACTTCAACATTCAGATTATCAACGTCACCTGATACAGAATATTTTGTTCTTGTAATATCGCTTAAACCTTCTTCAAACACTTCTGTCACAACGACAGCACCTGCGGCCGCAGGGAACCCACCAAGAATTGCTACATACCATGGAATGCTTTCTGATAAGCTTGAATCGAAAACCATTTCCAAATTAAAGTTGTCAAATGATTCTTCAACCGATGAAATTGTTCCTGAAAGCTCCGCATTACCAACATCAAAATCCATTCTTAGTTCATTAATGTTTGCATAGCCAGAGCTATCAATAAAAAAATTACCATTCATTGAATTGATAAAAAAATTATCCTGGTCAAGCTTTTCAAAGTCAGCATTTAAAATATTCAATAGTCTCGACCTAATATCAATAAGGGATAAAACCCTCAAGGCATCAATCGTAAATGTTGTATCTGTATACGAAATATCTTTCCCGGAAATTTCTACCAAACCCCCGAAAGCAAAATTTGAATCTTGTACATTTATAAAACTATCTTTTAGTCCTAAATCTAAGTTACTAAAGCTTAGGTTTGAATTTCTTAAAGGATTTTCTTCATTATTTTTAATAGATAATTGAGCATTAATATTTTTTAGTGAAAAATTAATAAGATCAAATTCGAAAGAATTTTCTAATTTTTCATTCAAACTTAAGAAGTTTGATTTAAATTTTTTTGGAAAAATTCTTAATTCACCACCTTGAGTGGTGTACGAGTCAAGATAGTTGAATTCAATAAAAATATTATTGTAATTCAATAATAAATTTTGATCATTAAGACTTACTTTAAAATTAAGATTTTCTGGGGATGTGAAGTCTCCAAAAATACTCTTGAATCTTCCACTATTATCGAATTTTCCTGAGATTCCCCTTTCATCTAATAAAAAATTAAATATATTATCTGACTTGAAATTATTATACAGATACATATTTCCCAAAGCATATTCAGACAAATATAAATCGTCTCCAAATAATTTTATAGACGAATTATCTATATAAGTTTTTAAATTATTAACAGCAAATTTTGCATCACCTAAATTGATAAGACTTGATTCTGAGTTCAATACTGATGAAAAATTTAATTTATCGTTGAATGAAGATATTGATAACAAGAAATCTAATTCATTTGCTTTAAAATCTGATTCTTTTAAAAATTTCTTAATACTACTTTGATTTTTGACTAGGTATTTATAAATTGCTTCCTCATCTCCACTCGAAGCCATATTTAATTGAAATTTTTCATCGTACTTTAAGGTTAACCTTAAATCTGAATCCTCGCTTAGTGATGTTATATTTGCATACGGGATTTTAAATTTACTTTTAAAATCCAAGTAGATATGTCCTTCCATATTTTCAAGGATTTGTGGAGCATCATAAAAATTAAAGTACATGACCCCTTTTTTTGAATTCAAATCAACTTTTAATTCACCATCATAAAAATAACCAACGCCATTCAAACCACTCATATTCCTTAGATTTCCAGGAAGATCAATATTTAAGTTTTGAAAATTGAATCCAAAAGCATCTTCATTCGTTAAAAAGTTAAATAAATTGATTTCCTTGAAAATAGTATCTCCAACTTTTAAATCTATTATCAATAATTCGTTGATAAAAACTTCTGGTTGATCAGTTTGGTTATTATCTCTTTGTTCATTTAGTGTTACTTCAGCATTGAATAAAGAGAAATTTGAGACATATATATTATTTCCGATTATAGAGTTGAGAAAATTAATTTCTAAGTTTATTTCTTCACCTGAAAAAGCTGCTGCTCCAGTGTATTGAAAGTTTCTTATATCTACTTGGATGCCAAGCAAACTAGGTTCTATTGATATTGTTTCGTATTGAATACTTTCATTAAATAAATATTTTGTAATTGATTTGGATCCATAATCGGTTGAAATAAATAAGCATAAGGCGTAAAAACTCAGAATAAACAATGCTATGAAGTATAAAAAAAACCTTATTGGCCATACTAGATATTTTTTAACCATTTTTGCCTCTGATTTATAAAAATTGCTGACCATATAATTGAATTTAATAATGGATTAATGAAAATTCTTACTCCCATTCCACTTGCAAAATCATTCGTTGAAAACAGCAAAATATTTAAGAATAAGCTTACTAAAGTAATTAATATTATTTGCTCCAAAAGAGACCTTTGAATCCATTTAAGATTTGAAAAATTAAGATATAGACCTATCAAAGTATAGCTAATTGTATACGGCATTGAGATATTGCTAAAAAAAAGATCAATTACAAACCCCTTGAATATGAAAAAATAAATATTTGGTATTTTTTTCACGAATGTTGTGAAGAAAAGAGTATGTACTAAAAATATATCTGGGGAAATAGCCCATGTATCCGTGGCCAATAAAATCTGGTTCAGAATAACCATTAATCCAAGGCTCAAATATCTTAAAACTTCACTCATGTAAAATTACCTTTTTGTTAATTGATTGATATGGATCAAAGAAAAGTTCTATCTCTAAATTTTGTTGAAATATATTTATTTGACTTGATGAAATATTCTCAAGTCTTCCAACAATCAGGCCTGGAGGATAAATACCGTCAAAGCCGGTTGTAAAAAAAGTATCTCCATATGAATAACTGACTGCTTTTGATTCATTTAAACAACTTATCAATCTGCCTTTACCTGTTCCCTTTGCAATGCAAAAGAAGCCATTTGTAGTTTTAATCGAGATATATTCACTAGGGTCACTCAATAATCTTACTTCCATTTCATCAGCTGAAATAGTCTTTGTTTTACCAATCACAAAGTTTCCTTGAGACACTGCGAACATACCATCTGTTAAGTTATTAGGATTATTGATATAAATTCTATGCTTATTACAACAAGTAAAATTCATCTGATCAAACGAGTTGATGTAAGTTTCTGCGTTCTTATTAATTACAAAATTGAAATCATTGAATGGTCGAGAATTTTCTAATGACTTAATTTCAAGTTCGTTCTCGTAAATCTGATTTTTTAAATTAAGAATTTCTTCTTCAAGTTCTGCTATTTTTTGATTTTCAAATTCACGATACTCTGTTAAAACTTGTGAAATAAATTGTTGAGGAACATTAAGAAATTTAACTAAAAATCGTTGTGCTTTTTCATTTAAGTTATAGTTCTGTGATGCATAAATAAGGGCGCCTGAAATAATAAATGAAAGTAAAGCTAATCTTAATTTCTTCTGAAATGGAAGAATATTTGTCGACATTATTCTTCGGCGAATAAATCGAAGTCTTTATCCATTAAACCAAGAGCAATGCCGCCACCTCTTGCAACACTTGTTAGAGGATCTTCAGCAACTCTTGTTGGGATACCAGTCGATTGTTCAATTAATGTATCTAAGCAATGCAATAAAGCCCCTCCACCAGTAATAACTATTCCATCTTGTGATATGTCTGCAGCTAATTCAGGCGGAGATAGTTCCAGGGCAGTTCTAACTGATCTGACTATTGCTGATGTCTGATTCTCGAGAGCTCTAAATCCGTCCTCTTTTTGAAAAACAACAAGCTCTGGAATTCCTTCGGCAAGATTTCTGCCTCTAAACTCATAAGGTTCAAATTCTTTTTTGCAATTCAATGTAGCGCATCCAACTTGTAGTTTTATTAATTCAGCGGTCGATTCACCTATTACTACACCAAATTTTCTTCTTACGTATGTTTGAATTGCTTCATCAAACTTATCTCCACCTACTTTTAAAGATTCAGAGTAAACAATTCCATTCAAGGAAAGAATTGCGACTTCAGAAGTTCCACCACCTATATCAATAACCATGCTTCCTCTAGGTTTATCAATAGCAACACCTGCACCTAAAGCCGCTGCAATTGGTTCTTCTATAAGCTTTACAACACTTGCACCTGCAGATAATGCAGATTCGCGTATAGCTCTTTTTTCAACCTGAGTAGCTTTTGATGGAACACAAACAAGCACCCTTGGGCTTGGAGATAAAATTGAATTATTTGACACTTTTTTAATGAAATGTTGCAGCATTTTTTCTGTAACATTAAAGTCTGCAATCACTCCATCTCTTAGAGGACGAATAGCCTCCATTTGGCCAGGCGTTCTACCTAGCATTTTCTTAGCATCATGGCCAACAGCAACTACAGTTTTCTGCCCACTACGCTCTTGAATTGCTACTACTGAGGGCTCATCTAAAACAATTCCGTCCTCTTTTGTGTAAATTAATGTATTTGCTGTACCCAGATCAATGGATATATCATTTGAAAAAAGACTACGTAAAAATTTAAACATTCTTAATATATCTCTATAATATTCAGAATCTTATAGAATAAGGCTTTTAATGGATAAAATCGAGCTAAAAAATCTTTTATTTCTTGCACGAATCAGTGCAAAAGAAAATGAATACCCTGAAATTATTAAAAAACTAGAAAATACATTTGAACTAATCGATGAAATGCAAGACTTGGACTTATCAGATTTAGAACCTTTGAATAATCCCTTAGAGTTAAGCAATGTAACAAGGATAGACAAGGATAAAAATCGTAACGACAAGAAGAAATTTCTAGATAATTCGCCAGAGTCAGATGAAGATTATTTCAACGTACCAAAAATTATAGAATGAATTTTAAACAGCAAAGAGATAATTTTAGAGCAAAGAAGATTTCAGCTGTGGAAGCTGTAGAAGAATCATTGAGAAAAATAAAAGATGACCAGTTAAATATCTTTATAAATCATTTTGAACAAGAAGCCCTCAGCAATGCTATGCACATAGATAATAACTTTGATGATTTCATAGCTAAACCGCTATCTGGTGTACCAATAGCTCATAAAGACATTTTCTGCACAGAAGGTTTGCCTACAACCTGTGGTTCAAAAATGCTTGAAAATTTTATACCTCCCTATGATTCGACAGTAGTAAAGAACTGTTTGGATGCTGGGTCAATAATGGTTGCTAAAACAAATATGGATGAATTTGCAATGGGCTCTTCAAATGAAACAAGTTACTTTGGTGCTGTTTCTAATCCATGGAATCATGATTTAGTTCCAGGTGGTAGTTCGGGTGGAGCCGCAGCGTGTGTCTCAGCAAATCTTACGACTATATCGACTGGCACAGATACAGGTGGATCGATAAGACAGCCTGCAGCTTTATGTGGGATAACGGGTTTGAAACCAACCTATGGCTTAGTATCAAGGTGGGGGATGATTGCATTCTGTTCAAGCATGGACCAAGCAGGGCCTTTTTCAAGAGATGCTTTTGGATGTGCTGCTTTACTTGATGCTATGGCCAGTTATGACGAAAAAGACTCTACAAGTACAAAACGTCAAGATATAAATTTTGAGGAATCTTTATCAAAAAATTTTGGTTCACTTAAGGTTGGTGTTATAAAAAATATTCAGGAACTTGATATAAGCGAGGACGTAATAAATGCTTATGAAACCTCCAAGACTGTGCTAACTGGCTTAGGTCATAAGCTAGTTGAAGTTGATTTTTCTGAATTGTCATCCGGAATTTGTTCATATTACGTAATAGCTCCAGCAGAATGCTCTTCAAATTTATCTCGATTCGACGGAGTAAAGTATGGGTATAGATCAAAGGGTGAAAAAGATATCGCAAATTTATACATGAATACAAGATCTGATGGTTTTGGTGACGAAGTTAAAAAAAGAATTCTTATCGGTACACATGTTCTATCAGCTGGATTCTATGATGCATATTACCTACAAGCTCAAAAAGTTAGAAGAATGATAAAACTTAAATTTGAAAATTTTTTTAAAGATGTTGATTTAATTTTCATGCCTACCACTTTAGATCAAGCCTTTGAGAAAAATAGAAAATCAGATGACCCAAATAGAATGTATAAAGAGGATCTTCTTACTATACCTGCAAATCTAGCCGGATTACCTGCAATTTCATTTCCTAATGGATTTAAAAATAATTTACCGATAGCAGGTCAATTAATAGGAAAGTATTTTGCTGAAGATTTACTTTTAAATACAACTAATAAAATACAGGAGGTGACAGATTGGCACAAAATGACACCCTAATCAAAGGTTGGCAACCTGTAATTGGATTAGAAGTCCATGTTCAGTTAATGACTAACACAAAATTATTTTCACCTGCAAAAAACCAATTTGGAGAAGATGCAAATACATTAGTAGATTTGATTGATCTTGGTCTGCCTGGTGTTTTGCCTGTTTTAAATGAAGGGGCAATGAAACAAGGCATTAAATTTGGTTTAGCTACAAATGCGAAGATTGCTGAAACCATGATTTTTGATAGAAAAAATTATTTTTATCCAGACCTGCCTAAAGGATATCAAATAACACAATTACATTACCCAATTGTTCGTGATGGAGTGGTAATGGTAAATGGGAAAAAAATTAGAATACATCAGGCGCACCTTGAAGAAGATGCAGGTAAATCAATGCATGACAAGTATGACGATAAGTCAGTCATTGATCTAAATAGATCAGGAGTTCCTTTATTGGAGATCGTTTCTGAACCAGATATCAGATCAGCTTCTGAGGCTGTTAATTACTTAAAGAAGATACACCAAATAATTACATATCTTGATATATCAGATGGAAATATGTCTCAAGGATCTATGAGGTGTGATGCGAACGTTTCTATTATGAAACCTGAAGATAAAGAGTTTGGTACACGAGCTGAAATTAAGAATATAAATTCCTTTAAATTCGTTGAAAAAGCCATTAATTTTGAAATAAAAAGGCAAATTAAAATTCTAGAAGCAAATGGAACTGTTGAGCAAGAAACAAGGCTTTATGACTCTATAAAAGATGAAACAAGATCAATGAGGACAAAAGAATTTGCGAATGATTATAGGTACTTTCCATGTCCAGACTTAGTGCCAACAAATATAACAGAAGAGTTAATAGAAAGTGTGAAAGAAAATATGGATGAATTACCAGAAGAAAAACAAGATAGATTCATGAGTTCTTATAATTTGAATGAATATGATGCTGGGGTTATATGTGCAGATAAAGAGACTGCAAACTTCTTCGAAAAAGTTGTGGAAAATGCAGATGTTCAACTAGCAGCAAAATGGATAATTGGTGATTTAAATGCCCTACTAAATAAACATGATATGGACCTTCAAGAGAGCAGAATTGATGCTGAAAACTTTTCAGAACTTATTCAAAAAATTACCGATAATACAATTTCAGGAAAAATAGCTAAAGAAGTTCTTGAAGAGATTTGGAATACTGGAGCAAAAGTATCTGAAGTAATCGATAGCAAGGGTATGCAGCAAATTTCTGATGCAGGGGAGCTAGACAATACTATTGAGATAATTCTTAATGAGAATACTGACCAAGTAAATGCATATAAATCTGGTAAAGATAAGCTATTTGGTTTTTTTGTTGGTCAGGTGATGAAGGCTACACAAGGCAAAGCTAATCCTAGGCTAGTTAACGAACTTCTTAAGAAAAAACTTTCTTAAATCTATTCAAAAATCATTCCATCTTCTGCAACAATAATTTTTCCGGAATAAAAGGTTTTGACTTCATCTAATATCTCTTGCTCAGAGCTGCCCCAAAATAAAATATGCGAAAGTATTAAACTCTTAGGTTGTAATAAATTTGCAATCTCAGCAACCTCTTTAGGTCCTGTATGATGAGCTTGGTGGTATTTCTGCCAATCTGGAGTTTTATTATTAAAGCCTTTTTGCGAATAAATTTCATGAATTAAATAATCTAAATTTTCTCCATAAGAAATTAAATTTTTTGACATAGCTGTATCACCTGATATGAGAATTTTTTTGTCGGTTGTTTCAATTAAGAACCCATATGATTCCTGAAGATCTCCGTGGTCATTTAAGAATGCTGTAACTTTTATGTTCTCATCTTGGTAGACAAATTTATCTTTGAGTTCGTTGAAAATAACTTTATATCCAGTACTATTTTGAGGTTGTGTGCCGTATATTCTGTAATCTATGTCTGGTTGGTATGCTTTAATGATGTTGGTATGCATATTTTTAGCTCCTTTTGGCCCAAAAATTTTTAATGGTTCTGATCTACCCATAATCCATGGCGTAATGATTAAATCTGCCAATCCAAGCGTGTGATCTGAATGAATATGCGTTAAAAAAGCATATTTTAAATTTTCAACTTCCAGTGCCTGATATTCCCCTCCCCAACTCGGAGAAAATGCTGCTATCCTTCGAATTACACCAGTACCATAATCAAATAGATAGGGCTCATCATTTGCTAAAACCAAATAAGATGATCCCATTCTTTCTGGATTAGGATTTGGAGTACCTGTTCCTAATATAAATAATTTTGTTGAGGCACTTGCTGTCGATATTAGCAATAATAGTAGTAGAATTCTGATTTTCATCTCTCAAAAATAGCTATTCTGTCTGATTTATAGGCTCCTATAAAAATTTTATCTTCAAATGGGTATGCAACAGATGCTCCACCATATGCGACGTCTTGAAAATTATACTCCTCTAAAATATTTAAATCCCTATCAGCTCTAATTATAAAAAAAGGCATTGGGCATTGGATGACATCTTCGGGAATACAATTTAAGCCTCCAAGATCTGTATTCTGTCCACCTATCCATAACTCATTACCGACAGCTGTCACATTATCTGGACCGCCATTGAGGTATGTTCTGAGAATTAGATCTTTAGTTGTATTTGCACTAAATTTAGTTATTTTACCATTCCCTCTATAGTTCACATATAAATCGTCATCAATCATATCTATTCCATTAGGCCAAGTTCCTTGAGAATTTGGAATAATTGAATAACCGTCCTTAAAACTCCATTTGTAAACATGACCAGTATTTAGTTTAAAAATATTGAGTAAAAATAAACGATAAAAGCCTAGATCTTTATCATATTGATGTGTGGCATAAAATGACCCACTTTTATCACTAATAACTACATCATTAAAAAACGTATTAGCTTCAGGTGCCTTGGTACAACCTACCCAAAATAAAGTAGGCTTATCCTGGTTAGAGAAATTAACGAAATCTGGAAAAATAAGGAAAAATTCTATGCTGCTGATTTTCTGGTGATTCACAACAGCTAATAATGAAGCTTCCTCCAAGAAGGGGCTTAGATTATTTCCTCTTATCTTTAGATCCTCATATATATCGATCCCATGTGGATAAAATTCCTCATATGGTTCACATGTTTGATCGCCTATCCCGAGGGTATTATTATTTAGAAATTGAACTTCGTAATCTTTAATTTCTTGTGATCCCATATTGAGCTTTGAAAGTTTGCCTACGAGAACCCTTCCCTCATTCAATTCTGGTAAGCCCGCAAATTGCGAGACTACTAATGAATTTGAATGTGGAATTTTGGCAAAATCTTCAGGGTTTTGAAGACCACAGATTAATTCTAGGGTGCCTAAACTTTTGCATTCGTTAATATTCTTATACTCGCTCGAGCAACTAGTAAATAGTATTGATACTAAAATTAAATATGAAAATTTATTAAACAAAAATCATCGCTAAGTTTTCAGCAACAAAACCTGGTTTCTCTTGACCTTCAATTTCCAGCTCAATGCCAAATTTTAATAGCCACCTATCACCAGGCTTTTCAGTAACTTCTACCAATGTGCTGTTATAGCGACATTTTGAATCAACTGGCACAGGACTAATAAATCTGATCTTATCGTATCCATAGTTCATTGCCATTTTAGTTCCTTCTACAGGTATTGCTGTTTCATATCCTTTTCCAACAGATAAAGAGAGCATTAAAGCTCCGTGTGCTATTGTGCTTCCAAAGATAGGCTTAGCTCGTTCTGGATCGACATGGATGAATTGAGGGTCGTCGGTTACATCCGCAAATGTGTTTATCATTTCCTGATTGACATCAAACCATGAAGTGCTTTGTGTCTTTCCTATTTCTTTATGTAAATCTTGTGGTTTAATAGCTTCCATTTTTCCTCCTTATTTAATTAAATGGTCTTTAAACTGTTCTCTCAACTCAATCTTAAGAACTTTGCCCGTAGCTCCAATTGGCAACTCCTCTACAAAAACTATATCATCTGGCTTCCACCATTTGGCAATCTTATCCTCCAGAAAAGCATAAATTGAATCTTTATCTTTCTTTTCATTGGCTGGCACTACCAATAAAACTGGTCTCTCATCCCACTTAGGATGTGCCACCCCTATTACGCAAGCTTGCATTACATCAGGATGACTTTGTGCAGCATTTTCTAGATCAACCGAGCTTATCCATTCTCCTCCTGATTTTATGACATCCTTTGCTCTATCAACAATTGTCATATAACCATCTGGATCAATAGAAGAAATATCACCTGTATCAAACCAACCATCTTCATCAACTGCATCGGAATCGTATTTATAGTATCTTTTGTTAATCCATGGTCCTCTTATCATTAATTTGCCATAGGCTTTGCCATCTTCAGGTAGCTCATTTCCATCATCATCGATTATCTTTAGTTCTACGCCAAAAACAGGTTTACCTTGTTTAGTTTGCAACTTGTAAAGCTCCTCTTTTGGTAGTGCTTCCATATCTTTAGTTTTAATATTAGCTGTAGCTAACGGACTTGTTTCTGTCATTCCCCATCCTTGAACAACATTTACTCCGTGCTCTTCATCAAATTGTTTTATCATTGCGTATGGCACTGCTGAACCCCCAATTACAGTTTGTTTAACTGTATCCAAAGTGATAGCATTCTCCTTACAATAATTCAAAAGCCCCAGCCAAATCGTAGGCACACCGAAAGCAAGAGTGACTTTTTCTTTTTCAATAAGCTCGACAAGGGCAGCGCCGTCCATTCCCATTCCTGGCAAGACTAATTTAATTCCATTCATAGCACCAATGTAAGGTAAGCCCCACCCCATCACGTGAAACATTGGCACGACCATAAGTATTGAATCGTCTTTGTCTAATCCTAGCCCGTTAGCAGAGGAACCTGCCCATGCATGCAATAAAGTAGATTTGTGAGAATATAAAACACCTTTTGGATTGCCTGTAGTTCCAGATGTGTAACATAATCCACAAGGGGCATCTTCTTCAAGTTCTGGCCAATCATATGTTTCGTCTCCATTCTCAATAAATTCTTCATATGAAACTGCATCTTTGAGCTTTGACTCGGGCATTTCCTCTTTTGAACAAAGCAGCACATATTTCTCTACAGTCGGGCAATTTGCTTGAATTGCTTCGAGCAAAGGAGCAAAAACTGTCTCCAGAAAAATAATTCTGTTTTCAGCATGATTAATGATATAGACAACTTGCTCAGGGTGTAATCTAAAATTTATAGTATGCATTACTGCACCCATACCAGAGATACCATAATACATTTCCATATTTCTATATGTGTTTAAAGCAAGTGAACCAACATTCTGTCCATGTTTAATTCCATATGTTTCAAGAGCTGATCCTAATTTTTTAGCTCTTTTAGCAACTTGCCCATAATTTGATTTGACTATCTCTCCAGATAAAGCTCTTGAGATGATTTCTACTTCTGGAAAAATTCTTTCTGCATAATTAATTATGCTGCCGACATTTTGTTTCCAAGATTGCATGTTACTCATAAATTTTCCCCTTTTTTTAAATTATGTAGATAAGGATACCATTCATTTTTGAGTGGGTGAAACCATGAAAACATAATTTCATTAATTTTGTGTCTATCCTTGTCTTGTAATTTTTTCTTGGAATTGGGGTTCAGCAGATGTATTAAGTCTAATAATCTTTCATCGACTCCATGTCTAAGTAATATGGTTTCAAAAGAATCTTTCTCTCCTACCTTAAAAGCGCCAAATAATTCAACTAATAATTTATCTGTTCTGGGCATTCCAGTTAAATTTATTAAATAACAATTTTTTGAAGAAATAAATTCGTGGCTTAAATGATCACAAAAAGATAAGTTGATATTTTTTGGGCAGGAATCAACTGTAAAATAGTTGTCCCATATATAGATATTTTCGTTATTGAAACCAAACAAAGAAGATTGACAGTTGTTACTCATTTCCAAACTGATTACTTTGTCCCCCGTCCAAAAGAAATTATTTGATTTTGGAAAATACTTCATGAAGTCATTGAAGTATTCATTATGATTCTTATCTTTATCAATCAATTCAGTAGCATATACAGTAGGGCAAAAATCAAAAGAAAGCTCAGAGAAACTTGTTTTTACATCATTAAATATCTCTAATTGCTTTTCAAAACAAAAACCTCCCTCAATATCATCAAAAAGAATAGAAATAGACTTAACACCCTGTTCTGAAAAAATTTTAATTTTTTCTTTCAGACCAGATAGATGAGCTGTTTTTACTGGTGCAAGCCCAACACCAATTTCTACAGAAAGGTCAGTTGAAAAATTAACAAAGCTACGAAAAGCTGAAAGCCATTCCTTTGTATATTCGATATCTAAATGAGAGCGTAAAAAGGGGTCTTCTTTAGCTGCATAAAGATAAAAATTTAAATTATATTTATTTAAGCTTTCAATAATTTTTTTTCTATCATCGAATTTTGATATTTCTCCGTAATAACCTTCAACAACACCAATTTTTTTCATAATTTATCTGTAGCCAATAATGAATCTGTTTATATCTTTTAAGTCTTTTATTAATTCTATCTTTTTAAAACCCTCTTTGATCATTTTTTCTCGTAAATAATTTTCTTGGCCAATTCCGTGCTCTAGCATTAACACACCATACTCTTGAAGATAGTTAATTGAATCAGTGATAATTTTTGATAAATCAGCTAAGCCTTGATTTTCTGAAAATAAAGCTATCATAGGTTCAAACTTTAGACTTTCATCTAAGCTCGAATTTTTTGATATGTAGGGAGGATTTGAAACAATCAAATCATACTTTTGATTCACATTTGAGAACCAGTTTGAGGTGAAGAAATTAACACAATTCTCCGTCTGAGCATTATTCTTTTTAGCTAATTTTACAGCTTTTGCAGAAAGGTCTACACCGGTTATGTTCGCTGTTTGTAATTTTTTTGAAAGCTCAATTGCAATACAACCTGAACCTGTCCCAAGATCTAAAACACTCTTTTTATCTTTAAATTTATTAACTATATAATCTACAAGTATTTCAGTTTCGGGCCTAGGAATTAAAACATTTTCATTTATGTGATATTCACCTTCATAGAAAGACCACTTTTCAAGGATGTACTGGATTGGAATTTTTTTTTCTATTTTTTCAACTACATCGTCAATACTATGAATAGGCAAATTAAGACCTTTTATTAAAAATTTAAGGCCTTCGTCATAAGAATTTTGGTAAACAGAATGCCAAGTATCTTGAAGGAGTCTTATTTGTGAATTACCCGTCTTGAATTTCAAGTAGTTTCTCTGCATTGCTCTGAGCTTTTAATGAATCGAGCATCTCATCGATGTCACCATCAAGGAAATTTTCAATATTATATAAGGTTAATTTTAACCTATGGTCAGTTATTCTTCCTTGAGGAAAATTATATGTTCTAATTTTTTCGCTTCTATCTCCGGAACCAACAAGCGATTTTCTTTCACTGGCTTTTTTCTGTTCAATTTTTTGCTTTTCAACATCATATATTTTTGCTGAAAGCAAAGCTAAAGCTTTAGCTTTATTTTTATGCTGACTTCTATCGTCTTGACATTCAACTACGATTCCCGAAGGAATATGGGTTAATCGCACGGCCGAATCAGTCTTATTTACATGTTGACCGCCTGCTCCAGATGCTCTGTATGTATCAACTCTTATTTCTGACATATCCAAATCTTTTTCTTGAATATCATCCAATTCAGGCATAACGGCGACAGTTGCAGTAGATGTATGAATTCTCCCCTGAGATTCGGTAAGTGGTACTCTCTGAACTCTGTGAACTCCTGATTCAAATCTTAGTTTTCCATATGAATCATTACCAATTATTTTGATAATAACTTCTTTAAATCCACCTGGACCTGAGACTACTTCTTTAATTTTTTCTGTTTTCCAGTTACTTCTCTCAGCATACCTTGAAAACATTCTGTACAAATCACCTACAAAAATTGAAGCTTCATCTCCGCCTGCTCCTGCCCTCAGTTCTAGAAATGAATTTCGAGAATCATCTTTATCTTTTGGCAAAAGTTGAATCATTATTTCAGATTCCAGTTGCATTAATCTTTCTTCGCAATTTGACTTCTCCTCTGTAGCCATATCTCTCATTTCATCGTCATTTAGGAGGTTTTCAAGGTCTGCCAATGTTTGTTCTGTTTTTTGATATTCTGACCAATTTTCAACAACATCTTTTATTTCAGCAAATTCTTTATTCAAAGTAGTTAATTTAGATATATCTGACGTAACAGAGGGGTCTGCAAGTTTATTGCTTAATGAATTAGCTTTTTCTTGTAGGCTCGCCAAAGAGCTTCTAATGCTATCTTTCATATCTTTAATTGTCTCTTTTTTTTGGTGAAAAGGATTGATCCAAAATTTTAGAAACATGAAACGCATTTTTTGAAGCTATCTCTTCAGCAAGACCATTAATTATATCTTCAGGCTTCGAACCATCTTTTAATTTCTTTAATGCATTTTGTACAGCTATGCCTTTGATTTGGTTTTGATCCTCATGGAATTTCTTCTGCACATTATTTATGTTTTTTCTATTCTTGAGTTTGCTAAATTCGCTGTCTGCATTCTTGATAATAAGATCTTCTGCTAATTTGACTGCTTCTTCCCTTCCTTTGAGATTTGCTTTAACCATCTCACTAATTGCGTCAAGAGTTAATATGCTTATCTCTTTATTATTTTGGTCTTCAGTTAAGTTTCTTGGTATTGCAAGGTCAAAAATAACACTCCCTTCAGTTACATTATTAAGATCGAATAGAGGTGAATCTGCTGACGCAGCTATAACAATAATTTGAAAATCAGAAATATTCGAGTTTAATTCTTCCAAAGGATGTGATTCTATATTTTCAATTTTGATTTGAGATCTGTTGAATACCTTTAACTGATAATTTCTTTCTATTAATCGCTTAATTAGTGCTCTACCAACATCTCCTCCGCCAATAATTAATATCGACTTTTTTTCAAGTTCTAATATCTTATTCTCAACTAGTGAAGCAATTGATAATGGATTTTTTGATAATTCTGTTTCAGATCTAATCTCTTTTGAGAAATTAATAGCTCTATTGAAAATTATTTCCAGGTCAGTATCCAAATACTGAAATTCTTTTGAATTTTGAAATGATTTTTTTACTTGTCCAAAAATATCGGGTTCTCCAACAATCATTGAATCAATACCTGTCATAACTCTAAGCAAATGTTTAAAAGCCTCATTGTTTGAAAATAGATATTGGTCATTCTTCCTAAGATGTATATTTTTACCTGTTAAATTCTCAAGGTATGCATCAAACACTTTGATGTCTGTTCTTTTGCAAAATGAATAGAACTCTGTCCTATTGCAAGTTGACAGAAATATACCATTATCAAACGGGGTGTGACTTTTTAAATTTGCAATAATTTCATCGATCTTTTCTTTATTAAAAGCAAATTTTTCTCTAACCTCTAATGAGGTAGATTTATGACTTATTCCCCAGCAATGAAATTCCATGGTTTTATCTCAAAAATTATTTTTTATCCTATTTATTTAATATTTTTTTTATCAAGCTGTGCAAGTTTAAATACATCTCTTCAAACATACAATCTTGAAGGAAAATTATCTTATGTATCTGACGAAATATCAGCAATTTTTTTAATAAAAATTTTTGGCGACGAAAAAAACCTACAAATCTCTTTATTTGAGCCATTAAATGGGGATTTAATTGGAAATTTACAAGGTTCTGGAAAATATTGGAGCAGAATAAATCCAAAAAATTCAGAATTTTTAAATTCTCTACCTGAGCCCGCTAAAATTAAGGGCTTTTTATCTAAAGAATGCTTAAAAAAACCAAGTTGTGAATTAAACTTTGTCGATAAGAATAAAGACATGAAAATTAAAATAATTTTAAGATATGTTCAAATATAGAAGTTGTGGAAAAATTAATAGTTTTTTGAATGTTTTATCTGAAATGCCAAATGGCTACCACAAGATTAATACTCATTATCAGTTGATCGATATTTTTGATGATATTGAATTTACAGAAAATGATGTTGACAAAATTGAGACAAATGCAAAATTAGACTTTGAAAGTAATTCAATTAAACGAGCTATAAACTGGTTCAATAAAAAATTTAATAAAGATCAGGGCTTCAGAATCAAACTAACGAAAAATATTCCGATTGGAGCGGGCCTAGGAGGTGGAAGTTCGAATTGTGCTACAACATTAAAATTTTTATGTAATTATCACGGTGAAGACATCAGTGCTTTAGACTTGGAAGAAATCTGTTTTAGCTTAGGAGCAGACGTGCCAGTTTTTTTGAAGGGCTTTAGCTCTTATGCCGAAGGATGTGGAGAGATATTGAAAGAAAGATACTCTACTAATTCATCATACTTAATGTTGATTCCAAATATTTTTATTTCAACCAAAAAAATTTTTGATTCCAAATTTCTTTCATTCGATACCAAAATGGATAAATCCATAAATAGTTTACTAAATGTTTTACTGCGTGAAGATGAAGTTTTTAATAAGCAGTATTTTGGCCTTGAATCTTTGTTAGGTGCACATATTTTTAAGAAAATAAAATTAAGTGGTTCTGGTTCAGCAATGTTTATTCAAGATCCGGAAAAAATGGAAATAAATCTTATCTGCAATAAAATTGAAAATAGTTTTAGAGTTTTTCAAGTTAAAGCATTAGAATACTATCACTAGAACATTGGGGTGTCGCCAAGTGGTAAGGCAGAGGCTTTTGATGCCTCCATGCGTAGGTTCGAATCCTACCACCCCAGCCAGTATAAAATGAATAACAGGGTAATATTTACAGGAAGTTCCAATCCACAGCTAGCGTTAAAAGTTGCTGAAAATCTTGATGCAAATCTAGGTGCCATTCAAGTTGGTACTTTTAGTGATGGTGAAATAAATGTTGAGATTAATGAGAATGTAAGAGGAAAAGATACATTTGTAATTCAATCAACTAATTTTCCTGCTGAAAAAAATTTAATGGAATTAATACTTATTATTGATGCTCTCAAAAGAGCATCGGTAAAATCTATCACAGCAGTCATACCTTATTTCGGCTATTCAAGACAGGACAGAAGAATTAGGTCTGCTAGAGTACCTATAAGTGCAAAGGTTGTGGCAGATATGCTTACAAATGCAGGTGTTACTAGAATTATTACATTAGATATTCATTCGGAGCAAATTCAAGGATTTTTCTCTTTCCCAATGGACAACATTTACACTGCAAATTTAATGGTTAAAAATTTGCTAGATGATTACAAAGTTGGGGATCTTCAAGTTGTTTCACCAGATACTGGTGGAGTTATAAGAGCTCGTTCAGTAGCAAAAACCCTTGGAGTTAAAGATCTTGCAATTATTGATAAAAGAAGGGAGAAAGCTAATGAATCTCAAGTAATAAATTTAATCGGAGACGTCGAAAATAAGGTTTGCATAGTCCCAGATGATTTAATTGATACTGCAGGCACACTTAGTAATGCAAGTCATGCTCTTAAAGAAAAAGGTGCAAAAGAAATTATAGCTTATATTACGCATCCAGTTCTATCTGGAAATGCTGTAGAGAATTTAAATAATTCTGCAATTGACAGGTTGGTTGTATCAAACTCCATAGATATTGGTGACAAATCGAAAAAATGTCCTAAAATAGACGTCTTTGACATTTCACCAATACTGTCGCAGGCAATAATAAGACTTATGACAGGTGAGTCAATAAGTGAGTTGTTTACTTAAAAATGGAAAATTTAAAACTTAAAGCTGAAAAAAGAGAAAAAGTTGGTGGATTAAGTTCCAAAACTGCCGTTTATAAAGAAAATAAAATTCCAGGCATAATCTATGGAGGGAAGGATGAACCTCTACCAATCCTAGTCAACAATAATGAGCTTTTGAAAATAATCAATAATGAAGGGCTCTTCAATACTGTTGTTGAAGTAGAGCTTGATAAAAAAACAGAAAATGTTGTTTTCAAAGAAGTGCAAAAACATCCATCCAAAAATATATTTACTCATATTGATTTACAAAGGGTAGTCAAAGGCACAAAAGTAAGCGTCGTTGTTCCGGTGCTTCTTAAAAATCAAGATAAGTGTTTTGGAGTAAAAATTGAAGGTGGAGTTATAAATCATGTTCTTAAAGAAATTTCAGTTTTAGCAAGTCCAGAAGCAATACCTGAATCAATTGAAGTAGATATGGAAGAAATTAAAACGAAGGAAAAGGTGAGATTAAGTTCTCTCACAGCTAATAGCGAGTATGATTTTCCTTCCAGCTTAAAGAATCAAGACCCTGTTTTAGTCTCAGTGCTAACAGCTAGAGGTGGAGGTCTTGATTTTGAAGATGAAGAAGTCGATGATGTTGAAGAGGGTGCTGAAGCAGAAAGCACTGAAGCAAGCGATGAAAAATCTTCTGAAGAAAATAGCTCAGACAATTCTGAGGAAAAATCCGAATAACTTGTTAGATCTTTGTATTATTGGTCTAGGCAACCCAGGCGATAAACATTTTAAAACCAGACATAATGCTGGCTATGATTATCTTGAAAGCCTTTGCAATGATCTTAATGTTGTTTTAGCCCCAAATAAAAAACTTGATGGCTATTATGGAGAAGCTGTTATTAATGATCTAAAGGTTGGCTTTCTAAAACCTAATGAGTACATAAATAATAGTGGTAAATCAGTTCTTTTAGTAAAGAAATATCATGTTAAGAATTTATCAGACATATTAGTAATCCATGATGATATGGACCTTGAGCCTGGAGAGGTCAAACTTAAAGAAGGTGGGGGTCATGGCGGACATAATGGTCTTAAAGATATCATTGAAAGAGCTGGTAAAGATTTTGTTCGATTAAGATTTGGTATCGGCCACCCTCCCACCAAGCAGGAAACAAATGCATGGGTGATAAAAAAACCAAATCCACAAGAAAAACAAGGTTTAGAAGAATCCTTTGCCAAAGCAGATTTTGCCAGAGATTATATTCTGGAAAAAAAATGGCTAATTGCCATGAATGAACTTCATAAAAAATGAGTATCAAGTGTGGCATAGTTGGACTGCCCAACGTAGGTAAATCTACATTATTCAATGCATTAACCTCACAGAAAATTGATGCTGAAAATTTTCCATTTTGCACTATCGAGCCAAACATAGCTCGCGTAAACATACCCGATGCTAGATTGGATCAACTCGCAGCATTGGTAAATCCTGAGAAAGTTCTTCCGTCATTTATGGAATTTGTTGATATTGCTGGTTTGGTTAAAGGTGCTCACTCTGGTGAAGGTCTTGGTAACAAATTTTTATCACATATTAGAGAAACCCAATGTTTTGCACATGTAATCAGATGTTTTGATGATGAAAATGTAATTCATGTAGAAGGCAAAGTGTCTCCACTTGAGGATCTTGAAACAATTGATACAGAACTCATACTGGCAGACCTCGAGATAATTGTTAAACGTAAAGAGCGTATTGGAAAACAGTTAAGAAATGGAGATAAGGCAACGCAATTTGAATTTGATTTATTGGAAAAGATTGAAAACCATCTGAATGAGACAAGACCTATTAGGGATTTATCTTTTGAGCCTCATGAAAATGAAATTTTAAAACAAATACAGCTAGTAACTGCCAAACCATTTTTTTTCATTGCTAATCTGCATGAGGATGAAAATAAAAATACTCATTATACAGCCCTAGAGGATTATGCTGCTAAATCTGACCTTCCTGTTATTAAAGTATTTGCCAAAGCTGAGGGTGAATTGGTTGATTTAGAACCTAACGAAAAAATAGAATATCTTGAAATGCTAGGGCTTCAAGAACCAGCACTGAATGCAGTAATTAGAAAGGGGTATGAAATGCTTAATTTATTCTCATACTTTACTGCAGGCCCGAAAGAAGTGAGAGCATGGTCAGTTAAGACAGGCTCGACAGCTCCTCAAGCTGCTGGAAAAATTCATACAGATTTTGAAAAAGGATTTATCAAGGCAGAAGTTATTGGTTTTGATGATTACATGTCTTATGGTGGTGAGCTTAAAGCAAAAGAAGAAGGCAAATTAAGAATTGAAGGCAAAGATTACATTGTTAAAGACGGTGATGTCATTCACTTTAGATTTAATGTGTAAATTGATGTAATTAAAAATTAATTATTTATAATTACTCTCTGCATTGGCTATGTAGCTCAGCTGGTTAGAGCGCAGCATTCATAATGCTGAGGTCCTTGGTTCAAGTCCAAGCATAGCCACCATTGAAGTGTTGTTTTACTTCTTTAAGATTGCAAAAATTATTGCAACAGACACTAATGCTATAACACCGTCCTGCCCAATACTATTTAGAATAGTTGCAAAGTTTTCGTAAACAGAACCTATAAAAGCTGTATCAGGTCCAAATAAAACTCCCAAAAGGAGAGATACTGCAACCACTAAGAGTAGAACTTCGGTGAGCTTCTCTAAGAATCCTTTAAGTTTAGGAAAATCAAAATCTAAAAATTTCATAACATGAAAGCATGAGGGTTTTACCCCTCATGCAAAATTATACTCTATTTGATGTTTAGTACACCCATAATTATGAGTAATACGATTAGACCTGCAAGTCCTGAATCACCCAACATACCGACATACATTACGAGGTTATCTATAACATCGCCAACAAAGAATAAATTATCAGCACCGACGGCAATAGAACCAACGATACCTAAGCCAATAACGGCTACCAGAATACCTGTAAGACCATTAACAAATCCTACAATAGTTTTCATCATACTATCCATAATTCCCCCATGTAATAGTTAGGGATATGGTACAAAATCAATGGCAATTCACAAATTATTTTACATTGGTGTTTTTACAGTTTTTATAGGGGGATGCGGTGATATAAATTTGGCTTATGTTGTGTTAGGTCAATGAAAAAACACTAGATATAGTATTTTCAAGGATTTTAATCATTCAAAAAAAACTTTTGGACTTAATATATTCTTCGGATCCATTGATTTTTTAAGGGTTTGAAGCAATTTATACTTGTCTTGATAATCCTCAAATTTGCTCCAAATTTCTTTTTTTCGTTGTCCTATGCCATGTTCTGCACTAGGTGATCCATTATGAGCTTTTAGAAGGCTATAAACCTCACTCACTAGTTCATCTTGTTTGTTCTTTGAAACTATATTGATATGTATATTTCCATCCCCTAGATGGCCAAATGAAAATATTTCATCTGCACTTAGTTGCTTAATTTCTTTTAAAAAATTCTCGAGAGTTTCTAGTGGTAATGATATGTCCATTTTGTATGCGCCCATACTTGCTAGACCAACAGGCAAATCTTCTCTTTTAGACCAAATCTCATCTGACTGTTTTGAGTTTAATAAAGAAATATTTATATTTTTTTCAGCTAAGGTCTCTAGGCAAAGATTAATTTCTTCTTCAGAATTTGATGAAAGCTCTACGATAATAAAATAAGTTGACTCAGGATCGTCTCCTAAGAGTTTCTGACAGTTTTCGTCCCAATATTCGACTGAGGAAATATTAATTTTTATTTCAGGAGATAAGACATGTTTTTTTACAGAATCTAGTTCATTAGCTCTTATTAAAATATTTTCTAAATACTTTGGCTGTTCGCAGGTGTTGAAAGTAACTTCATAAATAATTCCAAGCACACCTTCAGAACCAAAAAACAACTCCATAAGATTAGGTCCAGTTGCATCTTTTTTAATTTCTTTTTTCAAAGAAAGCATTTCACCATCAGCCAACATGACTTTTATCTTAGAAACATGGTCTTTCGTAGAACCGTACATAATGAACTTTGATCCTGCTGCATTTGTTGCTACATTTCCACCAATAGAACTTGAAGACGATGAGGCTAAAGAAATTGGAAGCAAACGACCATTCTCTGCGACGAAACTTTTTACGTTATCTGTAATTGCTCCAGCTTGGCATACAACTTGGTTTTTTTCGGAAATCCACTTCATATCATTCATCTTTTCAAGAGACACAACTATTTCTTTATTAGCAGCAGTTGCCCCACCACATAAACCAGTTCTGCCACCTGAAATTACCAATTTTTGATTTTCTTTTTCAGCAAATAAGACTATTTTTTTAAGATCATTTTCGTTTTTTGGAAAAACTATAGCTGTTGGATCAGGTTCTATTTCCTTGTACCAGTCAATTCCGTATTTTTCAAAATATTCCTGGGAGAACTTCACTTTTTCCTCCCCTAATAAATTAATTAATTTCTTAATTATTTCGGTCATCATTAAATACTATGAAATTCCTATAAATGAATACAGTTGTAAAACTAAATACTGAGGCTATGATTTTTTGGATAAGGATATTATTTACACTAATTGCTGCGAGAATAAAAAAAGCCACAGCAGTAATAATTGCTCCGATAATTCCACCAAGAAAATATGCTGAAAACTCCAATGCAGGCCTATCAGCTAGCCAGCCTCGACCGAAAACAAAGTTTTTTGCTAATACGAAACTAACACATGTACCTAGTAAATAGCAGAAAAATGCGATGTAGGAACGATTGAAATCTGTATATGCGTCCAATAAAAATAGAACTGTGAAATCGGCTATAAATGCAACTCCATTTGTGCCAGCATATTTAATTATTTTTATTATCATCTAGGAATGATTCTAATTAGTTATTTTAGAGAATACTTCTTTAATTTTTTCTATTCCCCAATCGAGTTCTTCTTTTGTGATTATTAGAGGAGGAGCATACCTAATTGTTGTTTCATGTGTCTCTTTACAAAGAATACCTGCTTCCAAGCACATTTTTGATAGCTCTTTTCCGGAGACATAATTAGGATCAATTTCTACTCCAAGCCACAAGCCTTTACCTCTAATTTCTTTTATGATTTTTGAGTTCATTTTGTATAAACTCTCTTTAAAATAATCTCCCATCACTCTACTGTTCTCAATCAAATCCTCTTTTTCGAGTAACTCTAATGATCTTTTTGCTAAGGCAGCAGCAAGAGGATTTCCACCAAAGGTCGAACCATGTGAACCCGGATCCATCCATTGCATTACTTCTTTTGATGTTAAAAAGCATGATACTGGCATGAAGCCTCCACCTAATGCCTTTCCAAGGATCAGACCATCTGGTTTAGACTCCCTTGGTTGATCTTCTCTGCACCCTACTTCGCAATTACATTCACCACATGAATGTTGATATGCAAATAATTTTCCTGTTCTACCCAACCCAGATTGAATTTCGTCTAAAATCATCAGAACATTATTTTTTGTACAGATTTCTCTTACCTCTTTTAAATAGTTTTTAGGTGGCACTATTATTCCACCCTCACCTTGAATAGGCTCAATTAAGACTGCAGCAGTATTTTTATTAATTACAGTTTCAATTGATTTAGAGCAACCATACTTAACAGTAATAAAACCAGGTGTATGAGGTCCAAAATCATCTTTAGAATTTTCGTCACTAGAAAAACTAATTATAGTAGTTGTTCTGCCGTGAAAATTTCCTTCTGCAACAATGATCTCGGCTTTACCAGACTCAACTCCCTTTGTCCTATAAGCCCATCTTCTCGATGATTTAATAGCTGTTTCAACTGCTTCAGCACCAGAATTCATAGGCAAGCACATTTCAAAACCACTCATCTTGGTTATGGTTTCTAAGTAAGGTCCCAAGGTATCGGTATAGAAAGCCCTTGATGTAAGAGAAAGTTTACTTGATTGTTCATGAAAAACTCTTAGTAGCTCTGGGTGTGCATGTCCATGACTTACTGCAGAATATCCTGACATCATATCAAGGTATTTTTTTTCATTTACATCCCAAGCCCAAACTCCTTTTGCCTTTGACAAAACGACAGGCAAAGGTTTGTAATTATCAGGTCCAAAATTTGACTCTTTTTTTATTAGGTTATTTTGAATATCATCTACCACTGGGGTTATTCTAATAGTAAAAAAATTGTACTGCTAGCAATAAAATGGAAGATAAACAATCCACAAATAAACTATTCATGGTAGAACCTAAAGTTTTTTTCATGAATCCTCAAACTGCATCAAGCAATCACTATCAAGTTGACGACAACTCAAAAAGTACTGATGAAATTTTAAAACAAGCTAAGAGGGAATTTACTGCATTTAAAAATGCACTCACAGAAAATGGAGTAGACGTTTTATCTATGGAAGGTTCTGCAGAATGCCCTGATCATATTTTTCCAAATTGGTTTATAACTTTTCAAAATAAAACGTTTCAAATTTTTAGCATGCTTGCAGAGAATCGTAGAAAGGAAAAAACACCTGAAATGATAGAAAAACTTTCAAAAGAATATAAATTAACTCGTGATCTTAGCTCTCATGAAGAGAGAAATATTTTTCTAGAATCAACGAGTAGTATGGTTTTTGATCGAGTCAATAGAGTTGTATATTTAACAATATCTCCAAGAGCAAATGCTGGGCTAGCAAATGAGTGGTGCAATGAAAACAATTATGAATTAGTGATGTTTGAAACAGAAAGCCATACTGGAAATCCCATTTATCATACGGATGTTTTAATGTATGTCGGCACTTCAGTTATTGGAATATGCTATGAGGTCATTAAACCTGAGTATAGAGATTTTGTACAGGAAAGAGTCGAGAGACACCATGAGGTTATTGAAATTAAAAAAGAACAGTTGTTTGACTTTTGTGGAAACTGCCTTGAGGTTGAAAATGAAAAGGGAGATTTGATGTTAGCTATGTCAACTGCAAGTTTCAATGGTTATACAAAAATTCAAAAAGATGTGATAAACAAACATTTCAAAAAAATTGTACATAGTGATATTCAAACCATAGAAAAGTATGGAGGAGGCTCTGCAAGATGTATGCTTGCAGAACTATTCTGAGTCTGAAAACTCAAGCTTAACTTTTCCGTCTCTTCTTATTTCAGTTACTTTTACCCTTACTTTGTCGCCTTCGTTTATAACATCAGTTAACTGATCAAAGTCTTCTTTAAATTGGGATATGTGAAGTAGTCCATCTTTTCCGGGCATAAAAGTTACAAATGCACCAAATTCCATTATTTTCGCGACCACTGCATCATAATCTTTACCTACTTCTGGTTCCGCACATAGTAACTCAATTTTTTCTTTCGCTGCTTCAGCAACTTCTTTATTTTCACCAAATACATTTACTTCACCAGTATCCTGAAGCTCAATAGTTACCCCAAATTCTTCTTGTAACCCTTTAATAGTTGAGCCACCTTTACCGATAACAACTTTAACTTTGTCTTTGTGAACTTTAAATTTACAGAAATAAGGTGCTAAACCTGTTAATTCATTTGGCTTAGATAAAACTTTATCCATTTCACCGAGAATGTGCATTCTAGCTTCTTTGGCTTGCATAAGCGCTTTTTCAAGAATCTCCTCGTTAATACCCTCGATTTTAATATCCATTTGGAGACCTGAGACACCATTCTTTGTTCCTGCAACTTTAAAATCCATGTCACCGAGATGGTCTTCATCTCCAAGAATATCAGTCAATACCTCATAACGGTCATCGTCTTTAACAAGCCCCATTGCTACTCCAGCTATATTTTCTTTGATAGGAATACCAGCCGCCATCATAGCAAGACTACCACCACAAACAGATGCCATAGAGCTAGATCCGTTTGACTCAGTAATTTCACTGACCACTCTTATTGCATATGGAAACTCCTCTACAGTTGGAACAGCAAATTGTAATGATCTTTTTGCGAGAGCACCATGACCAATCTCTCTTCTTTTAGGGCCCATTGGAAAACCTAACTCTCCGACACTATAGCTAGGAAAGTTATAGTGAAGCATGAAGTTATCTTTTATTTCTCCTGCAAGAGCATCGACAGTTTGAATATCTCTGCCAGAACCTAAAGTAGCTGTGACTATTGCTTGAGTCTCACCTCGAGTAAATAATGCTGAACCATGTACAGAAGGTAAGAAATTAGTCTCAACACTTATATCCCTTACTTCTGTAAGACTTCTACCATCAATTCTTTTTTGCTCTCCGAGAATATTTTCTCTAACAATGTGTTTTTCAACTTCTTTGAATTGTTTCATATAAGAATTATGTAAATCTTCATCGAGATCATTTAGTAAAGATTCTTTCACCGTGGTAATTTTTTGGCCTCTTTCTTTTTTGTTTATAGTTGTAAATGCTTCTTTTAAACCTACAGAACACTTTTCGCTTACCTCACTGAAAATCTTCTTGTCTTCTTCTGCATTTGGATTTGAAAATTCTGACTTTTCTGGAAGAACTTCTTTAGCGAATTCATCTATTTTCTGGATAACTGGTTTCATCTCTTGATGACCATAAAGAATGGCTCCAATCATTAAATCTTCGCTTAATTCGTTAGCATCTGATTCAACCATGAGAACAGCACTTTCAGAGCCAGCTACTACCATATCGAGATCAGACTTTTCCATATCGGCAAATGAGGGATTCAAAACATATTCGTCATCAACAAAACCAACTCTTGCTGCAGCCATTGGACCTTTGAATGGTACATCAGCAATAGACATTGCAGCTGAGGCTGCCATGAGAGCTACTACATCAGGTGGGTTATCTTTGTCTAATGATAGAAGCATGCAGTTTACCTGCACTTCATCAACATAAAAATTAGGGAATAAAGGTCTCAAAGGCCTATCAATAAGCCTGGACGTCAAGGTTTCTATTTCAGTTGGTTTGCCTTCTCTTTTAAAATACCCCCCAGGAATTTTTCCGGCAGCATAAGTTTTTTCCATATAATGCACGCTTAAAGGAAAAAAATCTCTTCCTTCAGCGCTTGGTTTTGTTACGACTGCACACATTACAATAGTCCCGCCCATTGAGGCGATTACTGAAGCTGTTGCTTGTCTAGCTATTTTGCCAGTTTCGATTACAAGTGTTTTTGATCCCATTTGGATCTCTTTTCTTACAATATTTTTCATAATTTAGTCTCTTAGATTTAATTCTTTTACGAGCTTTTGATATGCAGCTAAATCAGACTTTTTAAGATAGGTTAAAAGTTTTTTTCTATCACTTACTATTTGTAATAAACCGGTTCTAGAATGATTATCTTTTTTGTGTTCTTTAAAATGACTTTGCAATTCTTCTATTCGTTTAGTCAATAAAGCAATTTGCACAGAAGCAGAACCTGTATCAGTTTCTGACTTTCCAAATTTTTTAATTACTGCTTCAGTTTGTTCTTTACTTAAGCTCATTTCTAATTTTTTCTCCTTTCGTTAAAACTTTAAGTGGATTAATCATAAAATTTTCGTCCACTATAGCTAATCCCAATAATTCTTTCTTGTTAAAAATAAAATGTTTTCCGGTATCTTCTATTTCCCTTGCCTTAATTTGGCACCCATTTTGAAATTTCGTTACTTCAGAAGATCTTATTTCTACCTGTGGGATATCTATTAAAATTTCTTCAACCCGCCTAACATACTGCATTTTTTCATCTTTGTCCAAATTTTTTAACTTAGTTAATGTGATAGTTTCATCTAATGTTAATGCGCCAAATTTTGTTCTTTTTAATTCACACATTGAAACTGCTTGTTGAAGTGATTTTCCTATATCAACACCTAAAGTCCTAATATAAGTTCCTTTGCTACATAAAACTTTTATTTGAAATTTAGGGAATTCATATTTTAGAAGTTCAATATTATAAATATTTATCATTTGTGTTTTACGTTCAAATTCTTGTCCTTTTCTAGCCAGCTTATACATTGGTACTCCGTTAATCTTTTTTGCTGAAAATTTGGGTGGAAGTTGCTTGCTGACACCTTCAAATTTTTTTAAGGCGTTTCTAATATCTATTTCTTTTGGCTCATTATCTAAATTTCCATAGGTCAATATTCCTGTGATGTCTTGAGTATTTGAGCTAATTCCAAAGACAAAGTCAGCAATATACTCTTTGGTTTCAGAATTAAAAAATTGAAGAAACTTTGTAGATTGATCAAAAAAGATGGGTAAGACTCCTGTTGCAATAGGATCAAGTGTTCCTCCATGTCCAGCTTTTGAAAAGCCTAATTCCTTTTGAGCTTGTTTTGTTGCTGAAAAAGAGGTCATACCTTTTTCTTTGTCCAGAAGCAAAATACTCATAATTATAATTTTTCAATCAAATCATCAATTTTTCTGACATTCTCAATATGTTCATCGTAAAAAAACTTTAGCTCAGGCACTCTTTTCAGTGGAAGAATACCCGAAAGCCCCTTTCTTATCCTCCAAGAATTTTCATTGAGAAATTTTTGAATTTCTCTATTTGATAATTGAGAGTTGATCGATGAAAAAAATACTTTAGCACCTGATAAATCTCTTGAGGTATCTACATGGTTAATACTTAAAAAGCCACAATTTTCTTTAAGATCTGAATTTTGTATAAAAAATGCAATTTCTTTTTTCAGGTTATCATTTACCCTAATTATCCTGTCTTTTTCCATAGCTTAGAGTGATCTCTTTTCTTCTTTTTGTTCAAAGTTTTCAATTAAATCACCTGGCTTTATATCTAAATAATTTTTTATACCAATACCACATTCAGTACCATTATTTACTTCTTTTACATCGTCTTTGAATCTTCTCAGTGAATCTAATTCTCCTTCATGAATTACAACATTATCTCTTAGCACTCTTACATGCTTTTCTCTTCTTACAAAGCCCTCAGTTACCATGCAGCCTGCAACTAATCCAAACTCTGGTGATTTAAATACTTCTTTGACTTCAGCTAACCCAAGTATTTTTTCAGAATAAATCGGTTTTAATAAACCTGAAAGAAGTCTTCTTGTATCTTCGATCAAATCATAAATTACGCTGTAATAATTTACTTCTATACCTTGTTCTTCCAATAATTTTTTTGCCTTATTGTCTGATCTAACATTGAAACCGAATATTCTCGCTCCTGTTGTTATGGCAAGATTCACATCAGATTCAGTTATACCCCCAACGCCTGAACTCACTATATCCACATCAACTTCTTCATTGCCAATTTTTAATAAAGATGTATTTATTGCCTCATTGGTTCCTGCTACATCTGACTTAATAATTATTCTTAATTTATTAATTTTTTCCTGATCCAACAAATCGAATGCAGATTGAGAAGTCATTACATTTTTGTCAGATCTTTCTTTTAAAAATGCATGACGTTCCTCTATGATATTTCTAGCATCTTTTTCAGATGCCATCACATTAAAAACTTCTCCAGCAGCTACACAATCTTCAAGGCCTAAAACCTCAACTGGAGTGGATGGTCCGGCTTCTTTAATTGTTTCACCCGAACTATTAATGAGTGATTTTATTTTTCCTTTTTTTTCTGCTGCTACAACAATGTCCCCAACTTTTAAGACTCCTTTTTGTACTAAAAAAGTTCCAAGCGGACCTTTAAATCGATCAAGCTCAGATTCTAATACAACCCCAGTTGCCTTTCCTTCTACAGGTGCTTTCAGTTCTAGAAGCTCTGATTCAAGCATAATTGCATCTAAAAGTAAGTCTATGCCTTCCTTTGAGATTGCTGAAACAGGAATCATTTGATTTTTTCCTCCCCAATCTTCGGGAACAAGTTCATATTTTGCTAAATCACCCTTAACTTTATCAATATCTGCAGCATCCAAATCAATTTTGTTAATAGCAACGATTATTGGGACCTCTGCTGCTTTTGCATGTGTGATAGCCTCAATAGTCTGTGGCTTCACACTATCATTAGCTGCGACAACTAGTATGACAATATCTGTTGTATTTGCGCCTCTTGCTCTCATTGCTGTAAATGCCTCATGACCCGGCGTATCTATAAAAGTAATCTTTCCCGATTTGGTTTTTACTTCATAAGCTGCGATGTGTTGCGTTATTCCTCCGGACTCGCCATCAACTACGTTTGTTGATTTTATAGCGTCTAGTAGTGATGTTTTCCCATGATCAACATGCCCCATTACTGTTACAACAGAATGTCTATTTTGGGGATTCTTCTCGTCTGAATAGTGATTTTCAATTTTTGGATAATCAGTGACTGCTTCGGTCAGCTTTTGTTCTTCAGCAAATTTTACTTCAAATCCAAATTCTTCAGAAACTAGAACTGCAGTTTCTTGATCAACTTCGTCACTTAATGAAGCCATTTCCCCAAGTTCTACAAGTTTTTTTACAACTTCATTTCCTCTTTTATTTAGTTTTCTTGCTAGATCATTAACCCTTATTGATCCATTTATGTTGACTGATTTTTTGGATTTTTCTTTATTTTGAGCTTGGGAAGGTTCTTCTTTGACTGTTTTAACTTTCTGTTCTTTTTTTACCTCGTTTTTAGGCTTTTCCTCTGTTTTGTTTTTTGATTCTTTTTTTGGAGTTAGTTCTTTGGGAACTTCTACTTTCTTTTCTTGAACAGGAGAGTCTTTTGAGCTTCTTATATAAGATAACAAAGTTTGTTTATCTTCAGTTGATACTAAGTCTTCTATATCTTTCTGAGGCAAGCCTGCAGCGATCATTTTCTCAAGAAGAGCATTAGGATCTATCTTTAAAATTTCAGAAAGTTTTTTTACAGATATATCCATTAATCGCTACCTCCTACTCAAACCATGGCTTTCTAGCCTCCATTATAAGAGCTGAAGCTTCTTTATCAGATATTGTATCTGAAATATCTTGCAACTCTCCAACAGACATTTCTGCTAACTCTTCGAGTTTTTTGATGTTGTTTGAACTTAATGCACTTAAAACTTCATTTGTAATTCCGTTTAAATTCACTAAATCCTCTTCCATTGTCGGATCATTAAAATCTGCATTGAATGCATCCTGAAGTAAAAGCTCATTAGCTTTATCGAGTAGTTCAGTTGCTCTTTTTTCATTCCCAAAAATATCGGAAAGCATATTTGAATCAAGATCAACAATTTTCTCTAAATTATCTAACTCTTTGCTAACTATTTCAGTTTTTTCTTTTTCAGTCAGATCAAGTCTTTTTGCAAGCCCATCATACTTTTCTACTAGACTTGAATCCTGATATTCTTTGAATTGTTCTTTGTTTAATACTTGAAATGACCAACCTATCATATGTGTCATGAGTCTTAAATTTTGACCATTTTTTCCAATAATTTGTGCTTGATTTTCTTCTTCAACTTCTAAAATAAGTGTAGAGGTTCTTTCATCCACTAATATTGAATATATTTTTACTGGAGCTAAACAATTAACCACAAATTCAGCAGGATTGTCACTATGAATAAAAATATCAATGCGCTCATTTCCAATTTCATTTGATACAGCCTGAACCCTTGATCCTCTCATCCCAACACAAGCTCCGACTGGATCAATTCGACCATCATAAGTTTTGACGGCAATTTTTGACCTGTAGCCAGGATCTCGAGCTATTGCTTTGATTTCAATTGTACCTTCTGATATTTCTGGTACTTCCTGAGTAAAAAGTTGGACCACTAATCGTTCATCTGTTCGACTTAAAATAATTTGGGGGCCCCTAGGAGTGCTCACAATTTCTTTGATAATGGCCCTAACACGATCATTTAACTTAAATATTTCACCAGGTATTATTTGATCACGAGGTATTTGAGCATTTAGGTCTTCTTCAATCTCTAAGAGGAGAAAATCTCTGTTGATTCTTTTAACTTGTCCAGAGATTACTTCGCCTACCAAATTTTCGTATTTCTTAGTTATTTTGCTTCTTTCTGCTTCTCTTACTTTTTGAATAATTACTTGTTTGGCCGCTTGCGCTGAAATTCTCCCAAAATCTATATTTTCAATTTCTTTACTTGCTGTGCCCTCATCAACTTCATGTCCATCTAAATCTGATTCAAGTATTTGAAATACATCGCTTTCATCTATTTCTTTAACAATATCCCACTTCCTGAAGGTTTTATATTCACCGGTACTCATGTCAATAACAACATCAATATTAGCTTCATCATCCACTAATTTTTTGGTAGCACTAGAAATTGCTTCTTCAAGTGCATGAAATATTATTGTTTTATCTACTCCTTTCTCCATAGAGACTGAAGCGACAACATCTAAAATCTGTTTATTCATTCTTTTTTTTCTCTATTTGATCATCTAAATCAAGTTTACATACTTCAATATTGCTTAATTCAAGCAATAGGGTTTCTCCTTCTGTTTTGACAGAAATTTCTGAATCCAAAACTTCAAGGAGAGTACCTTTTAATTTTCTAAGGTTATTCACCTTAGAGAAGAGTGATAATGATACTACATCTCCAACAAATTTTTTATATTGTTTTTGATTAAATAGTTTTCTATCTAAACCAGGAGATGAAACTTCAAAAAAGGCAAATTCTGTAAAAATTGATTCGTGTTGAAAATAATAATCAATTTCCCTACTAACCTTTGCACAATCATCAATGTCAACTCCTTGAATTGCGTCAATATATATTCTCAATAAACGGCCCTTTCCTTTTGCAGATCCAAACTCTATTCCCCAGAGCTCACATCCAGTTTCCTCAATTATTGGGGTTAAAAAGGCTTCAATATCTCTCTTTATCATTGTAATTGGTAGCGGGGGATGGATTTGAACCATCGACCTCCGGGTTATGAGCCCGACGAGCTACCAGACTGCTCTACCCCGCAGTGACGTTAAAGGATAGTTAAAAGACTTAGAATGGTCAATATTTATAGACTATAATTTACTCTTTCTTAAACTTTGCCGAAGTGGCGGAATTGGTAGACGCGCTATCTTGAGGGGGTAGTAAGCAATGCTTGTGAGGGTTCAAGTCCCTCCTTCGGCACCATTTATTCTACTGGTGGTTCATCAAAGACTTCTTCAATCAAATCCTCACTTACATTCAATGTAAGTTCTTGTTTTGAAATATATGCAAGCAATAAACAAAGAATAAAGAATACAGTTATCAGACCCCAAGTTAATTTAGAGAAAAAGTTTGAAGGTCCGAGTGGGCCAAACAAAGAATCTGAGCTACCGCCCCCAAAAGCTGACCCCAAGTCAGACCCTTTACCTTGTTGCAACATGATTGAGCCAACAATCATGACAGCTAATATAACTAACAAAATCTTGATCAACATAACTGCGCTATCTTAGCAAATTCTTTGGGGTTTAGAGAAGCCCCTCCTACTAAAAGACCATCAATATCTGTTTTATCCGAAATACTGGAGGCATTTGAAGAATTTACACTACCACCATAAAGAACCTTAATTGGTTTGTGGAATTTACTTCTAATAGAATCTATAGCCAACTGAATATCATTTATTTCAGGAATTAATCCTGTCCCAATTGACCATATTGGTTCGTAAGCTATGATTAAATTCTCTTGATCTGAATCAATTAAATCTAATTGTTCTGTAAGATAATCTGTTGTTTTTGAAGCTTCTTTTATTTTTAGTGGCTCTCCGATACATAAGATCGGCTGTAATGATTCTTTTTTTAATTGATCAAACTTTTGTTTAATTATCTCATTCGTTTCCGTCAAAAACTGTCTCGCTTCTGAATGACCAATTAAACAATATTTAGCTCCACAGTCTTTTAACATCTCAGCTGAGAGTTGTGATGTAAATGCTCCAGAGTCTTCGTTTGAGACATTTTGTCCAGACAAAGCTAAACCTCTATTATTAAAAGTTAGTAAATAAGGTGATGGCAAGGCAACTATAATGCTATTAGCCGATTCTTGTTCTGCAAAAAAATCTTTTATCCAACTTTCAATGAAATCTTTTGATCCATTCATTTTAAAGTTTGCGATAACTAACTTTGACATTACGAGATTAAACTTTCAATTTCTCCTAGAATAAAATCTTTATCTTTCTCCGTTTCTGCCTCAACCATAGCTCTAATTATTGGCTCTGTTCCAGATTTTCTAACTGATATTCTTGCTTCAGGATGATTCTTTTTGAGTTTATTAATACTCTCGATAAATATTTCAGATTCAACTACTTCAATATCAGAAACAGAAAAATTCTTTAAGCTTAATGGTTTGTAATCTATATTTTTTTTAATTTCTGCAATAGTAGTATCTAGCTCTTGCAGCGCGGCTAAAGTTTGAATCAACGCTATGTTTGCATCACCACTCTCAGAGAACTCTCTTTGAATTACGTGACCGGATGGTTCTGCTCCAACATTTAGATTATGTTTTACCAATTCTCTTGATATGTATTTATCGCCCACATCCGTTCTCAAAAAGCTTACACCAAGCTTGCCAAGCGCTTCTACTACACCTTGATTGGACATTGTTGTTCCAACCACTGTATCTGAATGATCTTTGCCAATCATTTTATTTCTAGAAGCTAAGGTATATAAGATATCATCACCTGTAAAAATCGTACCTTTATTATCGGAGAGAACTATCCTATCTCCATCTCCATCAACTGCTACACAGTAATCAAATTCATAATTCTGTGCATATTCAGCAAATAATTCTTGGTTTAGAACAGCGCTGTTTACATTAATGTTGAAGCCATCAGGATCGCAGTTTATATTTATAGTTTTTGCACCTAATTCCCTAAGCAACATGGGGGTGATTTTATAGTTTGCCCCATTAGCCGCATCCACAAGTATGGTTTTATTTTGAAGGCTATAATTTCCTTTGAGGGTACTTTTACAATATTCGACGTATCTACCCGAAGCACTGTCTATTCTGAAAGCTTTTCCTAAATGTTTTGCTTTTACTGGTTCATTCGGTTTTTCAAGTTTGTTTTCTATTTTTTGCTCAAGATTTTCTGAGATTTTTCTTCCATATCTATTGAAGAACTTTACGCCATTATCATAAAAAGGATTATGGCTTGCACTTATTACAACACCAAATTGTCCAGCATAAGTTGCTGTTAAGAATGAAACTGCTGGCGTTGGAATTGGGCCTGCTAACTTAACGTCAATTCCAGCTGATATAAAGCCCGCTTGCAATGCAGCCTCTAACATATAACCTGAAACTCTTGTATCTTTGCCTATGATTACTGAATCATACCCTTTCTCTTTAATCACAGTACCTGTGTGAAAACCTAACTTTAAACAAAAATCAGGCGTAATTATAGTATCTGCTGGACCTCTAAATCCGTCGGTTCCGAATTTCATTTAAGTCCCTTGAATAGGTTTTGAGGAACTTGAGACTTTTGTTTTTTTTGTTTTATCTTGATCGTTATCATCACTTTTATCTCGTGGCAATGCACCAGCCATTATATCTGAAATTTGATCTTGATCTATAGTCTCATATTTTAATAATGCATCTGCCATGTTATGTAACTTATCGAGATTAGCTGCAAGAATTGATCCAGCTTTTTCATAACAGGACTGGATGATTGACCTGACCTCATCATCGATTTGCTTTGCTGTTTCCTCTGAGAAAATTCTTTTCTTTGAGCCTGCAGATCTACCTAGAAACGGGTTCTCGTCTTCATCGTCATATTTTAGTGTCCCTAATTTATCTGAAAAACCCCACTTAGTAACCATATTTCTTGCTAAGTCAGTTGCTCGTTCAATATCATTAGAAGCTCCTGTTGTAATACCGTCTTTGCCATTAATAATTTCTTCAGCTACCCTACCGCCGAAAAGGCTAGTAATTTGACTAATAAGGGCAGTCTTTGAGTAAGTATAAACGTCCTCTTCAGGCAAGAACATTGTTACACCTAAAGCTCTTCCTCTAGGTATTATGGTCACTTTATAAACTGGACTATGTTCAGGTAAATTTAAACCAACTATTGCATGGCCAGCTTCATGATAAGCTGTAAGTTTCTTCTGTTCTTCGTTGAGAATCATTGATTTTCTCTCAGACCCCATCATTATTTTATCTTTTGCAAAATCTAATTCTGATTGTGAGACTTTTTTAAGATTTTTCCTGGCAGACAACAAAGCTGCTTCGTTAACTAAATTTGCAAGGTCAGCTCCTGAAAAACCTGGTGTCCCTCTTGCAATTACATTTGGTTCTACCGATTTGTCAATTGGAACTTTCTTTAAATGTACATTTAGAATTTGCTCTCTACCTTTGATATCTGGTAGTCCTACCATTACTTGTCTATCGAATCTGCCGGGCCTTAAGAGCGCAGCGTCAAGTACATCTGGTCTATTTGTAGCAGCAATTACAATGACTCCAAGATTTTCCTCAAAACCGTCCATTTCAACTAGCAATTGGTTGAGTGTTTGCTCTCTTTCGTCATGGCCACCACCTAAACCCGCTCCCCTCTGTCTTCCTACTGCGTCAATTTCATCTATAAAGACAATACATGGTGAGTGTTTTTTTGCTTGTTCAAACATATCTCTTACCCTTGAAGCGCCAACACCAACAAACATTTCTACAAAATCGGAGCCTGAAATGGTAAAAAACGGTACTTTTGCTTCGCCAGCTACTGCTCTTGCGAGCAAAGTTTTTCCAGTTCCTGGAGGACCAACCATCAATATACCCCTAGGAATTTTCCCTCCAACTTTAATAAATTTTGCTGGGTCTTTTAGGAAATCTACTAACTCTTTGACGTCTTCCTTAGCTTCTTCACAACCTGCAACATCTGTAAAGTTTGTTTTGACGTGTCCACCATCTAGAAGTTTTGCTTTACTTCTACCAAAAGTCATTGGACCACCTTTGCCACCAACACCCCCTTGCATATTCCTCATAAATATAAAGAAAATTGCCAGTAGAAGTAGTAATGGAAATGCGCCTATTAGAAGTTGTGACCACACGCTTGGTTTTTCTAGAGCCTCAAATGCTATTTCCACATCTGCTTCGGTCAGGCTTTCATTAAGATCTTGATCACTTATGTAAGCTGGTTTCTGCGTCGTATATTTTGTTCCATTGAATCTTTCAACTTCTACAGTCATCTGATCGCCTTTGTAGACAATTGATTTAACCTTCTTACCTTTAACTTCTTGCTTGAATTCAGAATATGTTAATTCTTCTTTAAGTGTGCTTGCAGAGTAGTTATCCAGCAGTATGAACATTAAAGTTCCTGCTACCAGCCAAAATAAAATGTTTCTCCCAAAGTTTTTCATGTTTCTTTTATTTAGGGACTAATCCTAACAAATAAACCTCAGCAGAAGAAGTTTTTGAAGCCTTAGGTTTTTCTGTAAAAACTCTTTCAAAGCTCTGTTCAAATTCTTTTTTCAATGTTTTAAGGTTTTGATTGGTAAATGTTTTTATAAGTAATGCTCCTTTTGAACTTAGAATTTTTTTTGATAGATTAAGGCAAAATAAGTTCAATTCTTTATTTGCTTCATCATCTATTAATTTAATACCAGATAAGTTGACTGACATATCGCTGAGTATTAGGTCTGGCTCAATGCTCAAATCACTTATAAATTTTTCAAATTCATTTGAGTAAAGATCTAAATTATGAAAATCAACACCTTCTACTTTTTCCATTGGCAGCAAATCAAATGCATGACATTTTGTGCTGTCCTTTTTTAGTTTTGAAATTACTTGCGACCATCCACCGGGTGCAGAGCCTAGCTCAATAATCATATCAGAATTCTTAATTAACTTGTGCAGTTCATTAATTTGCAACAATTTATATGATGCTCTTGATCTATACCCTTCTTCTTTTGCTTTTTTAGCCCAGGTATCTTGTATCTCTTTCAAATTAATTTGATTTCAGTAATTTCGTATTCTTTGATGCCACCCGGAGTGTCTACTTCAACAAATTCTCCGAGTTCTTTTTTAATTAAGGATCTAGCTATTGGGGTTGTAAAGGAAATGGTATTTTTCTCGATATCTGCTTCAGCATCTCCAACTATTTGATAAGTTTTTTTCTCGTCAGATTCTAAATCTTTAATGGTTACAGTTGAGCCAAAAATTACTCTATCTTCAACCCCCATTGTTTTATATTCGACAACTTGTGAAACTGACAATACTTCCTCTAGTTCTCTTATTCTTGCTTCGTTGAGCCCTTGTTCTTCCCGTGCTGCATGATATTCTGCATTTTCTTTTAAGTCTCCATGCGCCCGTGCTTCTGAAATAGCATCTATAATTTCTTGTCTTTTAATATTTTTTAAATGATCTAGTTCAGATCTTAGTTTGGTTTGTCCTTCTGGAGTAATTGGCTTTTTTTCCATCTTTAAGATAATTGAAGTGGTTTATATTCCCAATTCTCCACTCCTTTTTCTAAAGATTCAACAATTGCGAAGCCTCCAGAAATAGTTGTAGTAAAAAATATACTGTGTTCTAAAGCAGATCTTCTAATAGAAAATGAATCTTTGATAGATTGTCTGCCTTCTGTAGTATTGATAATCATATCTATTTCTTTGTTTAAAATAGCATCAACAATATGGGGCCTCCCTTCCATTACTTTATTTATAATACTCACTTTAATGCCTGAATCTTTAAGAGCCTTTGCTGTTCCCTTAGTAGCCACTATTTCAAAACCTAAATTGACTAATTTAGAACATAAATCAGGAAGATACTTTCTATCTTTATCTTTAACGCTTACAAAAACATTTCCATTATTTGGTATAGTCTCACCTGCGCCCTTAATTGCCTTCCCAAAAGCTTCGCCAAAACAATCACCTCTACCCATAACCTCTCCAGTTGATTTCATTTCTGGACCAAGAATAGGATCAACTTTTCTAAATTTATTAAAAGGGAAAACTGGAGCTTTTACTGCATAATTAGTTGGCATTATTTCTGCGTCAAGTCCAAGGTCACTCAATGATTTTCCAGTTATTACTTTAGATGCAATTTTGGCAAGGGAATTGCCGATACATTTCGAAAGAAAAGGAATCGTTCTTGAAGCTCTGGGGTTAACCTCAATCATGTAAAACTTATCATCTTTAATAGCAACTTGCGCATTCATAAGGCCAACAACATTTAATTTTTTTGCAACTGCTTTAATCTCTTTTTTTAATGCATGAAGCTGCGTATCTCCGACACTGTAGGGTGGAAAGGAACAAGAACTATCGCCAGAATGTATTCCAGCTTCTTCAATATGTTGCAAAACACCTCCAATCAGTGTTTTTTCACCATCGCAAATGACATCGATATCAAGTTCAATAGCATCGTCTAAAAACTTCTCAATTAAAAGCGGGTTATCAGGAGATATGTTCGCAACTTTATTCAAGTAATTATTAAAATCACTGTCAGTGTATATCAGTTCCATTGCTCTCCCTCCAAGAACATAAGATGGTCTAACAATGACTGGATAACTTAATTCCATTACAGCTTTTTTTGCATCTTCTGGAGACTGAGCGATTCTGTTTTCAGGCTGAAGAAAATTAAATTCTGACAAAAAAGTTTTAAATTTTTCCCTGTTTTCAGCTATATCAATAGATGAAGGGGGTGTTCCAAGGATTTTTATACCATTTCTCTCAAATTCATCGGTAAGTTTTAGTGGAGTTTGACCACCAAATTGAACCACTACTCCATATGGATTTTCATGTCTGATAATTTCAAAGACATCTTCTGCTACTATAGGTTCAAAATATAATTTATCGGAAACGTCGAAATCTGTTGAGACTGTCTCAGGATTAGAGTTAATCATTATTGTTTCGATATTTTCTTCTCTAAAAGCTAAAGCAGCCTGAACACAACAATAATCAAATTCAATTCCCTGTCCAATTCGGTTTGGACCACTTCCTAAAACGACAATTTTTTTCTTACTAGAGACTTCTGACTCGTTAAATTCCTCATAGGTTGAATATAAATAATTAGTAGTACTATCAAATTCTGCTGCACATGAATCTACCCTTTTAAAGACTGGATGCACACCCAATTTATATCTATGATCTCGAACTTCTTGCTCACTTATATTTAAGAGTTTTGCTATTCTTGCATCTGAAAATCCTTTCTTTTTATAGGATTTCATTTCCTTAGCTTCGATCTTCTCTAAATTTGTATTTTGAATAGACTTTTCATCGTTAACAATATCTTTAATTTGGTGAAGAAACCATTTATCAACTTTACACGAAACAAATACTTCATCCATAGACCAGCCCCTTCTAAAAGCGTCTGCAATAAACCACAAACGCTTTTCACCTGGCGTTGATAGCTCAAGTTTTAGTGCTCCATTACCTTCGTTTTCTTTTAAAATGCTCGATAATCCATTTAGCCCATTCTCCATTGATCTGATAGCTTTCTGGAAAGATTCTTGAAAATTTCTACCAATCGCCATGACTTCGCCTACTGATTTCATTTGAGTCGTTAATCTAGGATCAGTTTCAGGAAATTTTTCAAAATTAAATCTAGGAATTTTAGTAACGACGTAATCAATTGTTGGTTCAAATGAAGCAGGAGTCTTTCCGTCGGTAATATCATTCTTCAGTTCATCTAACGTATAGCCTACTGCAAGTAATGCTGCTACTTTTGCAATAGGGAAGCCAGTGGCTTTTGAGGCTAGCGCAGATGATCTGCTTACTCTTGGATTCATTTCTATCACGACTAGACGCCCAGTTTCTGGATCTTGTGCAAATTGAACGTTTGATCCTCCAGTCTCTACACCAATTCTCCTCAGAACTTTAAAAGATGCGTCTCTCATTTCTTGATATTCTTTATCAGTCAAAGTTTGTGCTGGTGCTACGGTGATTGAATCGCCCGTGTGCACTCCCATTGGATCAACATTTTCAATTGAACAAACGATAATACAGTTGTCGTTTTTATCTCTGACTACTTCCATTTCAAATTCCTTCCAACCAACCAGCGATTCATCAATCAAAAGTTCTTTAGTAGGTGAAAGCTTTAAACCATTCATACAAATTTCTTCAAATTCTTTTAGGTTGTAAGCGATTCCACCTCCTGTGCCTCCTAATGTAAATGATGGTCTAATTACACATGGCAAGCCTATGTCTTTGTAAATTTTCCAAGCATCTTCCATTGAATGCGCAAAACCTGATCGTGGTGTATCAAGACCAAGCTCTTTCATGCATTTATCAAATTTTTCTCTATCTTCGGCATTATCAATCGCCTCTCTGTTTGCCCCAATCATTTCAACTGAGTGCTTTTCAAGTATGCCTCTTTTAGCTAAATCTAAGGAAACATTTAAGCCTGTTTGACCACCCATAGTTGGCAGGATTGCATCAGGTTTTTCTTTTTCAATAATCTTTTCAAGAGTCTGCCAATCTACTGGTTCAATATAGGTTGCATCTGCTACTTCGGGATCTGTCATTATGGTTGCTGGATTGGAATTTACTAACACAACCCTGTACCCATTATCTCGCAAAGCTTTACATGCTTGTGTACCTGAATAATCAAATTCACAAGCTTGCCCTATAATTATTGGACCTGAGCCTACAATCAAAATAGTTTTTATATCTTCTCTTTTAGGCATTCATATCCTCAAAAAATCTTTGAAATAAAATCTCAAATTCTTTAGGTCCTGGACTTGCCTCGGGATGACACTGAATTGAATAAAAAGGTTTTTCAATGTGTTCAATACCTTGTATTGAGCCGTCAAAAAGGGATTTATGTGTAACAATAATGTCGTTTCTTTGTTCAACTTGAGCAACCGCAAAATTATGATTTTGAGAAGTTATAAAAACAGTATTGTTTTTTAGATCATGAACTGGATGGTTAGCACCATGATGACCAAATGGCATTTTCTCTATCTCTAGGTCGTATGCTAATGACATAATTTGATGCCCCAAGCAGATGCCAAAGATCGGTATCCCTAATTTCATCATTTCTTTTACTTCATTTACTGCTCCAGTTAAGACTTTTGGATCGCCAGGTCCATTTGATAGAAATATTCCATTTGGATTTAAAGCTTCAATATCTTTAGCGCTTGTTGAAGGGGGTACAACAGTAATATCACCACCCATACTTTTCATGATGCGTAAAATATTTTCTTTAATGCCAAAATCTACTGCCACAATCTTGAATTTTTTTGGCGTTTTGGGAGCTCCGTACGCATAAGGTTTTAACACAGCAACATTTTCAGTAAAATTTTTTCCGTCCATGGTGCCAAATTTCTTAATCTCAGCAACAGCTTCTTCATCAGTGAACAACTTTGAAGGGTATATAGCTCCGATTTTGCAACCCTCGTCTCTTAAAATTTTTGTTAGATGCCTTGTATCAATATCTGAAATGCAAATTGTTTTTTGCTCAATCAAGAAATCTTCCAAAGACATTTTTGAACGATAGTTACTGGGAAAATCACAAAAATTTTTGACCACCAGACCACGGGCAGCAATATTTTTAGATTCATTGTCCTCAAAATTTATTCCTGTATTACCAATATGTGGATATGTAAAAGTTATTATTTGGCCGTCGTAAGATGGGTCCGTAAGAATTTCTTGGTATCCAGTAATAGCTGTATTAAAAACTACTTCACCAATACCAATTTTTTTGAATCCAAAACCAATACCCTCGAATGAAATTCCATTCTCAAGTAGGAGCTTTGCTGCAAACTTCATTTTCGCTTCCGAATACTATAAAGAAGTTAGAACATAATTTACAGATCATTTAGAATTAACCCTATGTCAATTTCAATTAAAAGCAAAAAAGACATTGAAAAAATGAAAATTGCTGGTCGAAAAGCAACAAGTGTTTTGGAAATGCTAAAAAATTATGTTGTGCCTGGTGTAAGTACTGCCGAGCTAGATTCTTTAGCTTTTAAATTTATTACTGAAGAGTTGAAATGCATTCCAGCAAATATTGGTTACGGCGGCTTTCCGAAAACCCTTTGTACTTCAATAAATAACGTAATTTGCCATGGGATTCCTAGTGAAACAAAGATTTTGAAGAATGGAGATATAGTCAATATTGATGTCACTGTAATTGATGATGAGTGGCATGGAGATACCTCTCAAATGTATTTAGTCGGCAATGTCGCTCCACATGCCAAACGGCTTGTGGATGTTACAAAAGATTGTCTTATTGCAGGTATAGAAGAAGTCAAACCTGGGGCGACACTTGGAGATATTGGTTTTGCAATCCAGAATCTAGCTGAAACCAATCATTATTCGGTAGTAAGGGATTACTGTGGTCACGGGATTGGCAAAGTCTACCATGAGGAGCCACAGATTATGCATTATGGAAATAAGGGTGAGGGCTTAGCGCTTGAAGAAGGTATGACTTTCACCATCGAGCCCATGATTAATTTAGGCACATATCATTCAAAAGTTTTGAATGATGGCTGGACCGTAGTTACCAAAGATGGAAAACTTTCTGCTCAATGGGAACATACTGTTGCTGTTACCAAAACTGGTTATGAAATCTTAACTTTGGGAGAATAAAATATGAAGCTACCTATCGAAGCAAAAGGGATTCCAAGCCTAGATGAAAAAGGGTTGCTAAGCATAAGATATCAAAGTTTTAAACAATCAAATAAGACAGCAAATGAGTTTGTTTTAGATGAGAAATCTATTACTACACATCTTGTAAAAGATGAAGCTCTAGAAGATATCCCAACGGCTTGGTTGAAATTACATTTGCTATCTTTGCGCTATTTCAAACCTAACGAATTAAACCTAGATAATATCTTTTCTGTGCTGCCTAACTTAGCCTGGACAAATAAAGGTCCTATTAGACCTGAAAAACTTAAAGGGCCTCTTATTGATGAAAGTTTACAAATTCACTCACTCGATAAATTTCCACCTATGACCAATTTTGTAATACCCGATGGGGTCAGAATCGCTGATACATCAAGAGTGCGTTTAGGTGCTTACTTAGGTAAAGGTACAACCATCATGCATGAAGGGTTTGTAAATTATAATGCTGGAACAGAAGGCCCAAACATGATCGAGGGTAGAATATCTGCAGGTGTATTTATAAAAAAAGATTCAGATTTGGGTGGTGGGTCTTCCACCATGGGCACCTTATCAGGAGGCAATAAAGAAGTTATTTCAGTAGGTGAAAGATGTCTATTGGGTGCTAATTCAGGTATTGGAATTTCTTTAGGCAATGACTGTACTGTTGAAGCAGGGCTCTATATTACTGCTGGTACTAAAATCACTCTTCTTAATGAAGGAAATAATATTATTAAAGCTCGAGAGCTTAGCGGTAAAAATGGTATCTTATATTTCAGAGACTCCACCACTGGAAAAGTTTGTGCAAAGACAAAAGAAGGTGAGTTTCAGTTGAACGATGCTTTGCATGAGAATAATTAATGTTGGAAATTCAATTAACACAAGACCTAGTTCGTAAAGAATCTATAACTCCTAATGATGCTGGCTGCCTAAAATATATTGAGGATTTCCTTAGTGAGCGCGGTTTTATAAGTGAAATATTAACTTATGGCAGAGTAAAAAACTTATGGAGTGTAAAGCGAAATTCTGGACCTCTTTTAGTTTTTCTGGGGCACGTTGATGTTGTGCCCACTGGTCCGGTTGAACAGTGGGAACATAATCCATTTTCAGGTTTTGATGATGGGACTTTTATAAATGGTAGAGGTACAGGTGATATGAAAGGTGGTATTGCCTGTTTTATGTCTGCTCTCTCAAGGGTTAATGTAGATGAACTTAATTACTCAGTTGGTTTTTTAATTACTGCTGATGAAGAGGGTCCATCAAAAGATGGCACAGTAAAAGTGGTTGAAGAACTTATAAAGAGAGAAGAAAAAATTGATTATTGTTTGATAGGTGAACCATCAACACTGGAGATAGTTGGAGATAATATTAGAATTGGCCGTAGAGGTTCAATAAATATAGAGCTGGAAATATTTGGTAAACAAGGACATGCAGCTTACCCAGCTAGAGTCGATAATCCAATACATAAAGTTGTGCCATTTTTAGATAAACTTTTGAGTGAAGTTTGGGATGAAGGTAATGAACATTTTCCACCAACATCCTTACAAGTAACTAATATCACTGCTGGAGTTGGAGCACATAACGTCACACCCAACAACTTAAATTTAAAATTTAATCTTAGGTTTTCAACGCAAATTACTGCAGAAGAAATACAAGAAAAGGTAAGTAGATTTTTAACAAACGAAGGCATTAAACATAAGGTATCCTTTGATGTAAATGCAGAGCCCTTTTATTCTGAGCCAAAATTATTTACTCAAATTGTTAACAAAAGTATTCAAGACATTCAGAATTTTGAAACTACTTTGTCATGTTCAGGAGGAACTTCAGATGGTCGATTCATAGCAAAAACAGGTTGTGAAATTGTGGAGCTTGGGCCTAAATTTGAAACGATTCATAAAATAAACGAAAAAATAGAAAAGAGTGAATTGGAACGATTGACTGATATTTACCATCAAATCTTATTAAATCTAAATGAAGAGACAAATAACTAAACTTTTTGTATAGAATAGACATTGTCGAAACATGAGAATGAAAAAATTACTTACACTTTTTGCCCTTCTTGCACTTGCTGCCTGTAGCGATAAAGAGGAACCTCTCGAAGAACTTTTTCTTGAACTGGATGCAAGTTCAGAAAACGTTGATTATGGTGATGCTTTTACTTTGACCTGGCAATCAAATGCAAGTCAATGCTACGCAGGAGGAAGATGGTTTGGTGAAAAACCTACGTCAGGCACTGAAGAAATAGAGATTAAGAGAGGTGGAATTAGTACATTCATCATGGATTGCCGAAGAAATAATGATTTCATCAATCAGGCTGTTGCCGTCACAATCGTAAAAAGTACCGTTGATCATTTTGTTTTTACAGAAAGAGCAGAAGAACCAGATTATGTTGTGGAATATTCAGAAAATGAAAAAGTTATTTTTGCAAGCCAGGCTCGTGGTGATATGAATGATGATTCTCTTCCAGATATCGTCTTTGGGGTTCAACTAAGGGATATTAGTGATAACAGTATAGTCCAAACAAAATTACTACAGATGCTTGGTGGTCCACTCCCAATAATTACTGAGATTGCTACAGATGAGTGTAACGGAATAAGTAATCTAGTAGCCAAAGATCTTGATCAAGATGGTTATACAGATGTTGTTGGCCACACTACAGACTATGAAAGACAAAACTTGAATACTTCTAAAATTTGTATTTTTAAGGGTACAGAGACAGGTCTAGTTTTAGATAATGAACATGTTGCCAATGACACATCTCTTGATCTTAGTAATGCAGGTGTTCGAGCTGCTGGCTTAATTGATCGAAACAATGATGTTACGCTTGATTTGTATTTACTAGGTGATGGAAAAGAGTATTGGATAGAAGTTGGAGCAACTGATGGTCCAAAATTTGAAGAATTTGATTATGACAATACTATTCTTGCCGATCAGACTATCACTGCAATAACTGCTTTTGATTTTGATTCAAATTCAAATGAGGACATTGTAATGACTGTCAATGATATTAATGGTTCAGGCAGATTTATAACTGTTCCAAAATCTGGTGATGGAACAAATTGGGCAGAAGCTCTGGTATACGAAAATATTCCAACTTTAAAATCACTACAAACAATTGTTTATGATCAAGACTCAGATATTGATGTATTTGTTATGGGTGATGAGAACCCATCAAATGGTATTGATTTAAGTGCCAATTCTGTTTTCAGAATCTATGAAACAGGGGAAGTAAATATTTTAGAAAATATTGTTGATATAGATTTTACTAAACAAGCTACATCATCTTTAAGTAGACATGTAATCTATGCCGATTACGATACTGATTTTGATGGAGGTGATTTGCTCATTTCTTTCGAAGACTTTGGAGATAACTCGGCTAGCTTTCTTATAGTAGAAAAACAAGAAACAACGGACGAAGAGGATGTTACAACCTATAGTTATGTTGCTCTAGATAATCAGGAATTAGCTGTTGCAAATACACCTACAGAGCATGCATACACAATCTTTCTTGACTATAACAATGATTTTGACATCGATGTAGTGTTTGCTCTAAAAGGCGAATTAAATCCTGAGACTAACCTAAAAACCTTAAACTTTTACATCCAAACTAACGAATCAAATTAATTCTATTTTATGAATAAAAAAGGCGGTCATCTCTAACCGCCTTAATCTCAATCAATCTATATCTATGTTTTCACAACTTTAGCTTTAGCTCCATCTGCTGATTTAGCTATACCAAAAACTGCAACTGCAACTAATACAAGCCCAATCACTACATAGTATTGAATCATAAACTCGAATACTGGAGATATACTTTCCAGTCCAGCATCAAGTGCTTCGCCACCAAGCAAACCTGCCAAAACACCGCCAATTGCAGATGCTAGGAACCACAATCCAAACATCTGTCCAATATATTTACGCGGGGCATATTGAGCAAAAGCTGACAATCCTATAGGGGATAAAGCTAACTCTCCCCAAGTTTGTAATAAATAAGTAATAATTAGCCATTGCATCCCAACAGGACTTACTTCCATTGCAAGCTGAACTGCATAAAGCATAACCGCAAAACTTAATGCCATAAAAAATAAACCAATCGCAAACTTGACTGGTAGCGATGGATCTAAGTTCATCCTACCCAGATTCATCCAGATACCAGCAAATATTGGGGCAAAGATCACTACGAATATTGGGTTAGCAAATTGTAACCAGCCAATTGGAATGATAAAACCGCCGACTGATAAATCAGTGTAGTCACGGGCAAAGATACTCAAAGAACTTGCTGATTGATCAAAGCCTGACCAAAAAGCAGCTGCACCTATAAATAATATTAATAGTAAGAAAAGATTTTTCTTCTCAACTTGCGTTAATCCAGCAAAAAGAAATAAATAACTAAAGTAAACAAAGGCAACAGCAGTTAAAAAGATAGCAAAATTCTCCGCAAATGCTTTTGGTTCAAAACCAATAATGCCCATTAAGCCCAGAGCTATGACTACTACCATTAAACCAGAAGTAATTTTTGACCATTTAATATATGAGTCTCTTTGCGCCTGTGGCATATCGTTAGGTTTATTACCGGCATCACCTAATAAATGTCTGAAATTCAGATATTGCAGCACACCAAAGAACATTCCTACTCCAGCAGCTCCGAATCCCCAATGCCACCCAATCTTTTCGCCTAAATATGAACAAATAAGGAAGCCTAATGTTGAACCAATATTTATAGACATATAAAAAATTGTATAACCAGCTTGAACTCTAGAATCCCCTGGCTTATAAAGTTGACCAACTATTGTTGAGATATTTCCTTTAAGAAGCCCAGTACCTAGTACCACTAGTATCAAGCCTAAAAAGAATGTTTCAGTCAGTGGCAATGCTAAAGTGAAGTGCCCAAGAGCAATAATTATTGCTCCGATAAGTACAGCTTTTTGATGGCCTAAAACATTATCAGCAAGCCAACCGCCAGGTATGACCATAAAATAGACAAAACCAACATATATACCATAAATGGCTTGCGCATCTATTTGAGATAAACCCAAGCCTGGATTAAAGCCAGTCACAGCACCTGTCATATAAAGAACTAATAATGCTCTCATGCCGTAATAAGACATTCTTTCCCACATTTCAGTGAAGAATAAAGTCACCATCCCTTTCGGATGACCAAAAAACCATGTATCGTTTGTTGTAAGATTTTTTTGATTACTCATAAGTACGAATTACATTAGCACATTATGGAAAATAAATTTACATATCCTGGCATTTTTTCACGTCTTATGTCTTTTACCTATGACATATTTCTGGTGGCTGCTTTATGGTTTCTATTTGGATTTATTTTTCTTGGTCTCTATAAGCTAGTATTTTCAGAAAACGATTTTTTTCCTCCTCCAATTGGTGCACTAATAATTTTCTTAACGACAGCAGGATACTACATTTATTTTTGGTCCAATGGTCGCAATACCCTTGGGATGAGTACTTGGAATCATGAAATTATTTCAGATAGTGAGGCAAGACTGACCAGTAAACAAGCTCTCAAAAGGTTCTTGCTATACTCACTTCTAAGCGTAATCGGTATGCTTTGGATATTATTTGATAGAGAAAATAAATGCTTACCAGACAGAATTCTAAAATTAAAAATTGTTAAAAGAACAAACGCTTCCTGAAAGTGTAGTACAACATAATCAATAATACCGGAAATGCTTGCAGATAATAAGGCAACATAAAAACTGAAATTGAATCAGCAAAAACTGATTCAACAAAACCATATATTAAGCAAGCCCCAAAACCGTATACCAAAATTCGGTTTACATTCAGAGTTTTTGCAAATGACAAAAGTAATTCAAGGCCTACTAAAAAGATCACGATGTAGCAAAGAAAATTTAGACTTCTTCTAAGTAATTCTGTTTTTGATACGAGGCTAAATTTTTCAAAAGACGCAGATGAGTTCTCAATTAATTCTGTGAATGTGAGGTGCTTAATATTCTTGTTGTAGTTCAACTCACTAAATTCACCGCTATACTGATCGGTAATAGAAAGGTTTCCCTCTCCATTAAAGCTAAGTGAGAGCTCCTCAGAAACCATCACAAAACTATTATCTTTTATTCTTTCGATCTCAATAATCATAGGCTGATTATCGTAGGAAGACGATACTTTTGATTTTCTGAAATCTTCAGCATTTTTTGTTAGTTCAGGTATAACGTATTCGTATGAAGCCATGCTGATAAAAATTACGGGAGCAAAAATCATAAGAGCATATTTAGTCTTGTTGAGCCCTGCTTGGCGTACAGTATTGAAGGCTCTTAGAAAGCCAGCATCAACAAATACTGCAAGAAAACCGACAACTGCCGCTAAGTAAATAAAACTCCTCATTCTGTAGGGTTCGGTTGCAAGTAAATAACTTAAAGCATCCAAATATGAATAGTTATCGCTTATATCTTCTATTTCTGAAAAGAAATTAAACGAAAAATCAATCGCTGAAATTATCAGTAGTGCTCCAAGAAATGAGATCATAGATTTTTTAAAAATATAACTATATGCCTTCATAGCCGAATCCTTTTTTTACCTTTTTGCTTGTAAGAACAAGGGCTAAAATTAGAACCATCAAATGCATCCAATAAAAATCAAATACTAAGGCTTCTAAATTAGTCACACTTACTTCAAAGGCAGACATTGCTAATAAAATATAGAGAATATTAAAAATTGCTAAGAAAAAATAAGTTTTCTCTCGCCCAAAAAAAGCGCTATAACTTGAAAAAACGATCGAAAAAATAAATGAAACTACGCAAAAGATTGGCAAGGTGAATCGTACAAAGATTTCTTTAAGATTATCCAATGTCAGGTTATTGAATAATGCAATTGTTGAAATATATTCATCTGAAGAGTAATCATCAATCGGTATATCAGCTGTATTAAATTTTGAAATTACATTTCTTTCATTATCAAATAAAAAACCATCATTCAAAATTAAACTAACGCCTGCTGGAGTATCTTCAATGACACCCGTTTTTCCGTAAATAAAGGTTTCTATCGATTGGGAGTTAATGAAAATTAAATCACGATAAACATCATTATCCTTGTTACCAAAAACATTGAATGTGTCAGCCTGCAATGACACTAGACCATTCGGTGCAAGAATTTTTGAGGCAAAAGAATTATCTTTGTCCAACAAATCTTCACCTTTGCTGGTGAAATATGGTGCTACAAATGCGCTCAAAAGAATAGACATAGAAAATATTGCTAGAAGAACGTACTTTTGACTGAATAAGAGTCTTCCAATTGTCATAGAACCAGCAGTCAAAACAGTGTCATGGTTTTTAAAAATAGGTGTCAAAACAAAACCCAAGGCTAAAAAGACACTGATTGGAAAAACCAAGTTAATTAATCCTGGAGAAAACAAAACTAGTGCAAAAAGTATGTTTTCAGCGGAAATTTTGCCTACTTCTGCCTGAGAAAGGAAAATATTGAACCTAGAAAGTAAAACTAATCCAAAAAGGACTAGAGAAACCCAGCAAATGTTTACTATAATTTCCTTACTGATATAACGTGAAATAATCACTTCTTAAGAATATCAAAAAGGAGAAAAAATGGCATTCTATAAAGCACTTGAAAAAATCGAACTGAAAAAATATTCAGAAGCATCTGATGACAACTTTGGGGTAGTCTTCTATTCAAAAGGGTCATTGAAAACAACAAAACTATTTGACACTGAAGTCAAAGGAAAAGTTTCAAACTTTTTTGAAGATGAATCAAAAGGGTCATTGATGGTTTCGAAAGAGTTTTCTGGATTATCCCGAGACGTCCTTTTTGTCAGAGATTTTGATAAGAAAAAACCTGAACATAAAAAAGAAAGCTGGCTAATGGGAGTTTTTGCTCAATTAGATAAATACGGTGTTGAATCAGCAAGTATTTTTGCCGATACCTCAACACACATTAAAGATAAAAACTTTGCGTTCAATATTGCAAAATATGCAGAAAAATCAGCATATCGATATACCGATACCAATCCTAATACAAAGAAGGATGCCAAATTAAAAGAATTAGATATATGTATCGAAAAAAGTAGTGCTACTTTAAAGCGTTCTGTCGAGCTGGGTTACAACGTTGGACGAGGAGCTAATACAGCAAGGAATCTAGGTAATAGGCCTGCCAATCATGCCACCCCAACTTATATTGCCAATCAAGTAGTTGAGCTGGGTAAAGCTGTTGGTGGTTTTAAGGTTGATGTCTTAGAGGAAGAGGATATGAAAAAACTTGGGATGGGTTCATTGCTTTCAGTTTCAGAGGGAAGTGTCGAACCTGCTAAGTTAGTAACAATGGAATATAAAGGTGGTAAAAAAGGCGCAAAGCCTATTGTCCTTGTTGGTAAAGGTGTAACTTTCGATACTGGTGGTATTAGCTTAAAACCCAGTCCAAAAATGGATGAAATGAAATGGGATATGTCTGGTGCAGGATCAGTGATTGGCACAATGGCAGCAGTTGCTGCGTCAAAACTCCCTGTTAATTTAGTTTGTGCTGTAGGTCTTACTGAAAATATGCCTGCTGGAAACGCTACTAAACCTGGTGATGTTGTGACATCAATGTCAGGTCAAACTATTGAAGTGTTAAATACAGATGCTGAAGGCAGATTAGTCTTATGTGATGTGCTGACCTATATTGGAAAGTATGATCCAAAGGTTGTGATTGATACCGCAACTTTAACAGGAGCTGTAATAGTAGCTCTAGGGAGTGTTGCTGCAGGAGTTATGGGTAACGATCAAAAACTTGTCGATAAAATTCTTGAAGCAGGACAAGCATCTGGAGAGAAAGCTTGGCAATTGCCATTATGGGATGAATACCAAAGCTATTTAGATTCAAATTTTGCGGATATAGCTAATATTGCTCCTGGGAGAGCAGCTGGAACAATTGAGGGAGGTTGTTTCATCTCAAGATTTACCGAGGACTATAAGTGGGCTCATATTGACATAGCTGGAGTTGCAGATATTGGTGATGGTAAAAATAAGGGCTCTACTGGTAAACCAGTCGGCCTCTTGTTTGAGTACGTTAATAGTAATCGTTAATGGCAGCAACTTTTTTTTCAGGCTTTAAAGATGAACAATCGGCCTTAGCTTTTTTGCTGGAACAAATTTATGAGGGCTTTCAAATGCAAAGCTCCATATGCGTGATCTTAAAAGACGAAAGACATTGCGATGAGTTTAAAAAAGCCCAACAACAAAAGTATTTTGAAAAGGGCAAGATAGAGTATCTTTACGACGAAAACATCTCAATATTAGATACCAAACCGACTGATGAATTTGATGAAATCCACATTCTGAGTGATAAGGTTTTAGAACTACCAACTAATGTCTGTGAAAATGTTTACGTGTACACAACAAAAGCAAATGAAGACATCACTAAAGCATCGCGTGAGCTTTATGCTAATCTGAAGAATAATAATTTCGATTTAAGTCACGAAGCAGTTTAATGGAAGCACAATATTCACCCATACAAATTGAAGAAAAATGGTCAAAAATTTGGGCTGATCGTGAATTAGAAAAACCAGGTTCTGAAGACCACTTTTCTCAGATTATTCCTCCGCCAAATGTGACAGGCACATTACACATGGGCCATAGCTTTCAATATGCCATCATGGATTTTTACACCAGATACCACCATATGAATGGCACCGATTCATATTGGCAAGTTGGGACAGACCATGCTGGGATAGCAACGCAAATGGTTGTGGAAAATAATCTACTGAATGAAGGCAAATCCAAAGATGACTTAGGCCGTGAAAAATTCCTAGAAGAAGTATGGAAATGGAAAGATTACTCAGAAGGTGAAATTTCAGCTCAGATGAAACGATTAGGTATCACCGTAGAGTGGGATAAATACAGATTTACTTACGATGATGATTTTTGCAAAGGCGTTAATAAAGCATTTGTTGAACTCTACCGCAAAGATAAAATTTATCGCGGCTATCGTTTGGTTAACTGGGATCCATCTTTGAAAACCGCCGTTTCAGATCTAGAAGTAGTCCGACAAGAAAAAGATGGAGTACTTTGGCATATTTCCTATCCACTAGCGCATTCAGATGAGGTTCTTATTGTCGCAACAACAAGACCAGAAACCATGTTTGGCGATATGGCCGTAGCAGTGAATCCAAAGGATGATAGATTCAAACATCATATTGGTAAGTATGTTGAACTGCCCTTTGTAGGCAGAAAAATTCCAGTGATTGGTGATGAATACGTTGATATGGAATTTGGAACGGGCTGTTTAAAGATTACACCAGGCCATGACTTCAACGATTACGATATTGGTAAGAAATATGCGCTGCATGAAGTAGATGGCGTGGTACAAACCTCAGAGAAGCTTGAAGATTTTGCCCCAATAAATATTTTTACTGAAGAAGCCTTCTCAAATGATATGGTGCCAGCACCATTTAATAATCTTGATCGTTTCAAGGTGAGAAAAGCTGTTTTAAAAGAACTTAAAAATAAAGAATTGCTAGTTAAAGAGGAAAAACATCACATAAGTGTCCCTAGAGGAGAAAGATCCAACATAGTCATTGAGCCAAAACTTAGTTATCAATGGTACGTGAAGACAGAAGAAATGGCTCAAAAAGCTAATGATGCTGTAAATAAGGGTGAGGTTATTTTCCACCCTGGCAATTGGGATAAAACCTACTTTAATTGGATGGACAATATTCAAGATTGGTGTATCAGTAGACAAATTTGGTGGGGACACCGCATTCCTGCCTGGCATGATAGCGAAGGTAATACTTATGTTGGATACGACGAAGATGAAGTACGTGAATTTTATCAACTTGATACACGTGAACTAACGCAAGAAGAGGATGTTTTGGATACGTGGTTCTCAGCCTCACTATGGCCTTTTGGTTCATTAGGTTGGCCAGAAGATACTGCGGACTTTAAAAAGTTTTTTCCAACCACTTTGTTAGTTACTGGTTTTGATATTATCTTTTTTTGGGTGGCCAGAATGATGATGATGAGTTTAGAGTTTACGGGCAAAGTCCCATTTAAAGACGTTTATGTAACTGGTCTGATCAGAGATGAAAATGGTCAGAAAATGTCAAAATCTAAAGGCAATATTATCGATCCGATTGATCTTATTTATGGTATTAATCTAGAAGATTTGGTTTCCAAAAGAACATCTAATTTAATGCAAGAAGGCTTAGCAGAAAAAATTGAGCGAAAAACCCGCAAACAATTTCCTAATGGTATCGATTCATATGGAACTGATGCTGTACGAATGACATTTTATTCACTAGCGACTCATACCAGAGATATTAGCTTCGAGCTTGGTCGATTAAAAGGATACAGAAATTTCTGTAATAAAATCTGGAATGCTGCACGTTTCATCAATAATTACCCGATGGAATCTAAGGAATTCGTTGCAAAGAATGATTCGGATAAATGGATTGAAGAGGAATTTAATAAAGTTAGCGAACAAATACAAAAAAATATTACTGAATACCGTCTGGATTTTGCGGTCAATGAGGTTTATGAATTTTTCTGGGGTAAATTTTGCGATAAGTACATTGAAGATTGCAAAGCATCGGGTGAAACAGCAAATCTTCATCCAATGTTGAAGAAAATTCTACTAATGATGCACCCCTTCTGTCCTTTTATTACTGAAGAAATTAACGAACTAGTTTTTAAAGACGGTTCTTTAATGACCTTTAAAAAACAATAAACGACCTTACAATTGATTGATGGCAAAAACATTATTAATAGGCGCCAACTCCACAATAGCGCAAGCATTACAGGAAATTTCTGACAGGGAATTTTTGACCTTTTCTCGATCAGAGGGAACTTTAGATCTCGATGGTGATTTATCAGAGCTTGATAGTGTATCTAATATAGATGGCTTAGTTTATTTTCCTGGCACAATAAATTTGAAACCTTTCACCATGTTGAAGGAAGAAGATTTTCTCAACGATTTTAAAATTAATGTCCTTGGTGCATCTAAAGTCGTGAAAAAAGTTATCAATCAACTCAAAGAGGCTGATGGTGCAAGTGTAGTATTCATATCAAGCGTTGCAGCAAACATTGGCTTACCATTTCATGCCAGTATAGGTGCTTCTAAGTCAGCCCTAGAAGGTATGGCTAGAGCTCTGGCATCAGAATACACTAACGCTAAAGTCTGCTTTAATGTGGTTGCACCATCTTTAACAGAGACCAATCTTTCAACCAATCTTTTAAAAACCGACCGACTGGTTGAGGCAAGTAAAGAGAGAAATCCAATGAAAGAGATTGGTGATCCTAAGAAAATTGCTAAAACAATTAATTTTCTACTAGATGCTCACAATAACTGGATGACTGGACAAGTCGTTCGTGTTGATGGCGGAATGAATAATCTAAAATAGACTATTCAACCAACTTTTTTGGATCTCTTCGAGATACTTCCCAACGTTTTCTCAGATAATTACAATTCTCACAAGTTGGCGAAGGTTTTGGCATAACGTCACTATCAAGTGTTTTAATTGCTGCTAGAATTGCATCTTCAACCCAACTATCATCGCACTCTAATCTGACTAGATGTAAATCAAATTCTAATCTCTGATTGAACATAGGCTCATTTTTTTTACCGTTGTAATAGACAAGGTAAGCTTCAGGCGCAACTTCAAAACCATTTTTTCTGAACAGCCATTGGTACATTTCAAGTTGCCTTTGATAACCTTTTGCATATTCCCACTTTGAATAAGTATCTTCCCAATCAAATACATTCTTAGACGTAGACTTAACATCTACTACTATTAAGTCTCCGTTTGGTTTTTGCCATACATCATCTACTGCACCCCCAAAGTTATAACCAGCACTCTCATCAATATGTCTAATACCTTTGAAATTATTTCGCCATTCGTCCATTTTCTCGTGAGCAAAAGGTACAGCATCTATATCATGCTCAATAAACATGGGGTGAGGTTCTGCTTTAGCTCGATAGTGATCAAATTCGTTTTTACAAAGATTATCTACTGCACTATTTAAGGTAAAAGGTAGGCTGGGTGGTCTAATTTTATGTTTATAAGCTAAATAAAAACATCTTTGGCAATTTAAGTGTTGTTCAACAGCTGATCTACTAATTTTATACATCTCTTAACATCTCAATATGTGGAATATCATCTTCTAAGTATTCCTCACTAGCTTTAAGAAAGCCAAATTTTTCGTAATATTTTTCTAAATAACATTGGGCAGAAATTCTGATAGCCCTGGATTCTTTCTCGCAGACTAGATTTATAGCTTTATTGATTAGTACCTCTGCTAAACCTTGTTTTCTATGGCTCTTCTTTGTCACAATGCGCCCAAGGGAAGGTTCTGCAAATCTTGAGCCAGCTGGGTTTATTCTCAGATAGCAAACTATCTCACCTGTATCTTCAATCCACATGTGTTGCGCTTCCTGATCCTTATCGTCTAAGTCAGGATATGGGCAATTTTGCTCAACAATAAAGACCTCTATTCTAAGCTGAACAATTTGATAAAATTCAGCCTTGTTTAATTCCTCAAAAGTTTTTATTATGACTGGTCTTGTTTGATTGGACATAAAGAAATTATGAAAGAAAGTGTTTACGATTACAAAGTCAAAGATATAGATGGTCAAGCTATCTCTATGTCAGACTACAAAAATAAAGTTTTACTGATAGTTAATGTGGCTTCAACTTGTGGTTTCACTCCACAATATAAAGGTTTACAAGACTTATACGAAAAATATTCTCAAGATGGTTTTGAAGTGCTTGCCTTCCCTTGTAATCAATTTGGTTCGCAAGAAAAAGGGAGCGAACAAGATATCAAAGAATTCTGTACCAACAACTATAATGTAACCTTTCCGATATTTAGTAAGGTCGAAATTAATGGCGATCAAGCCGAACCACTTTTTAAGTTTTTGAAACAAGAGATAAAAGGCTTTCTGGGCACTGAATCTGTAAAATGGAATTTTTCAAAGTTTCTCGTCAATAGGAATGGTCAAGTTGTGAAAAGATATGGTTCACTGGATTTTCCTGAAAATTTAGAAAGTGAGATTAAAGCCCTTTTAGGCACATGATAATTGCATCTTCCCTGCCATTCTTAGTCTGGTAGTAATCTTTTCTGATTGAAAGTTCTTGGAAGCCATTTTCTCGATAAAAATCCTGAGCCACTTTATTTGATTTCCTAACTTCAAGCAGAATAGTTTTAATATCCGACAAGTTCATCCTTTTTTTTAAAATATCCAACATAAAATTACCCACGCCTTGTCTGCGCATAGTTTCAAGCACAGAAATATTTTGTAAATGACATTCATCTAGTACTTTGTTTGCTATACAGAAACCCACAATTTGAGAATCTAGAATAATAACAAAACTTAATGACCTTAACTCAAGAATTTTTTCAAAGGTTTGTTTTGTCCATGGAGTAGGATTGGCATGCATTTCAATATCCATCACATCATCTAGATGATGTTCTGAAAAATTTTCAATGATGTAATTATTCGCCTGTGAAATTTGGTTTTCTTTTTTCAACAAAAGCTGTAACACCTTCTATATTATCTTTTCGGCCAACCATATCTTCTTGCATCTTGGCTTCGTCCTTAAGATTTTGTTCATAAGATTTATTAAAACTATCTCTCATCAAGTGCTTAGTCTTAAAGATTGCCCTAGGTGCTAACTCAGCATAATGCTTAGCTAATTCCATAGCTGTTTCTAAAGCAGAGCCATCCTCGCATACTTCTGAACACATGCCTAAACTCTGGCACTCTTCGGCAGAAACTCTTTTAGCTTCAGCCGCCATTCTAAAAGCTTGCTGATAACCAACTACTTTGGTTAATAACCAATTTGAACCACCATCTGGTATTAAAGCTATTTTAGAGAACCCTATTTGAAAGAAACTTGATTTTGCCATTACTGCTATATCTGAACTCAGGTAATAAGCACAACCAATTCCTGCACAAGCACCCTCAACAGCTGCGATCACAACTTTATCCATATAGATCATATTATTTAAACCAACATGATAGCCTTCGTTTAGGGCCTGTTCGACACTTTTCCAACCCATACCATCTTCTGAGGCTGCAGCGGTGATATCGGCGCCGCCACAAAAAGCACTTTCATCGCCGGTCACAATAACAGCTCGGAATTTCGGGTCTTTGGCTTTCTCAGAAAATTCATTAAACATCATTACCGTTTCAGGATCTAATGCGTTTCTTTTTTCCGGTCTATTTAATTTAATCACAGCAATATTGCCATGATCTTCGAATAATACTTTTGGTTCACTCATTTATTTTTTCCGCAATAAGGTAGTTGTTAATTTTACTTAAGATAACTCCAGTTTTCTGTGCATCTTCTCTATAGAATTTTATAGTAGGTTTAGCGTCATGTCTTGATTGAAAGAAAGATTTCTCTAACTCTTTCATTTGACTTTCGTTTGGAGAAGCAAAAGACTGCTGATCCAACCAAATCCTAATCATTTCTGATCTTTCAAAATAATCGAGTTCTGACAATTTATCTAAGAGCAATCCATCCTCATCACACAGCTTCTCTAATCTCTCAATCAAAAAACGATGATAGAGTGAGCTTTGTTTTGAAAGGAGATTTGCCATTCGCGCAGTATTTTTCTTTGCACCGGGCCACCTTTCAACGATTTGAGGAATAATTTG
>QCDB01000004.1 GCA_003278815.1 SAR86 cluster bacterium AG-349-I13
CGGAAGCTATGAATTGTAGTGCACCTGATACTGGTAATATGGAGGTGCTCGTTCGTTATGGTTCTAAAGAACAACAAGATCAATGGTTAAAGCCTTTATTGAATGGTGAAATACGTTCGGCCTTTGGTATGACAGAACCTCAAGTTGCATCATCTGATGCAACCAATATGGAAGCTACGGCTGAGTTGGTTGATGGGCAATGGGTTATCAATGGTGAAAAATGGTGGACATCAGGAGCAGGAGATCCACGTTGCAAGATCATTATTTTTATGTGTGTGACAAATCCGGAAAATGAAAGACATCAAAGACATTCAATGATACTAATTCCCATGGACACACCTGGGGTAGAGGTAAAAAGAATGATGCACGTTTTCGGATATGACGATGCACCTCATGGACACGCTCATATGAAATTCACCAATGTAAAAGTTCCCTATGAAAATGTAATTTTAGGTGAGGGTAGGGGTTTTGAAATTGCGCAAGGAAGACTAGGTCCTGGAAGAATACATCATTGTATGAGATCTATCGGAGCTGCTGAAGTTGCTTTTGAATTAATGTGTAAACGTTCTATGGAGAGAAAAGCTTTTGGTCGAGAATTAGCTCGATTAGGAGGAAACTTCGACGTGATAGCTGATTCAAGAATGGAAATTAATCAGGCCAGATTATTAACTTTAGATGCAGCTTGGAAAATGGATAAATATGGTAATAAAGTTGCTGCAAGTGAAATAGCGCAAATAAAAGTCGCTGCACCAATAATGGCATGTAATGTTATTGACAGAGCTATTCAAATGCATGGTGGTGCTGGTGTAAGCCAAGATTTTCCGCTTGCTAGTATGTACGCGCACATGAGGACTCTGAGACTTGCAGATGGACCTGATGAGGTTCACAGAAGAAGTATAGCTAGATTAGAATTAGCAAAATTAATGCAAGAAGATAAATGAAATTCGAAAACAAAGTCTTTCCAAATGATGAGCAATTAAAAGGCTTTGCCGATAATCTTGAAAAAGGACCAATCAAATTACTTAATCTTATAAAGCTAAAAAAATACGCTGAATATAATGATGGTCGAGAAACAAAACTAACTGGTCTTGAAGCTTATAAACTTTATGGTGGCGAGACGCAAGAGCATTTAAAAAAAGTTGGAGCTAAGGTGGTCTTCATCGGTCCTGTTTCAAGACTTAACATTGGTGAAGTTGATGAGTTATGGGATCTAGTTGCAATTGCAGAGTACCCTGATCGTGGAGCATTTCTTAAGATGATAAATGATCCTGCATATCAAAAAACTAGTGTGCACAGAGAAGCAGCGGTAGAAGGTCAGCTTAATATTGAAATATTATAATATCTCTCTAAGGTCTATCTGAATGAAAGTTTTTAAGTACATATTAATTTTACTTCTTGTTTCTTTAATTTCTGGTTATTTTCTTCTTCAAAACCATTCCGTACAAAATCGGTTGTTTGAAAACACAGTGAGAGAACTATTTCAAGCAGATGAGATTTTTATGAATGATGCATTATCTGTTGCAGTTTGCGGTTCAAGGGCTCCATTACCAAGTCCTAATCGTGCAGAGACGTGTCTACTTGTGCAAGCTGGCAGTTCAAAATTTATTATAGATGCCGGTAGGGGTAGTGCTGACAATCTTCAAAGATGGCGAGTGGATTATTCTGATTTAGAAGCTGTTATTCTCAGCCATTTACACTCTGATCACATTAGTGATTTGCATGAAGTTCAATTTCAATCTTGGTTGGGAGGCAGAAAAAATCCACTTCCTGTGCTTGGGCCAATTGGAACAGCATCAACAGCTCAAGGATTTGCGCAGGCTTTTAAATTAGATTCCATTTATAGAAGTGAGCACCATGGTGCAATATTGCCTATTGAGGCATATGGTTATGATGTTGTTGAGTTTGACGGTGATGTTAAGATAATCTTCCAGAATGAAGACACGAGAATAACTGCTTTTAAAGTTGATCACTTTCCAGTTGATCCTTCATATGCTTTCAAAATTGAATATAAAGATAGATCATTAGTCGTTAGTGGTGACACAATTTCATTGGAAGTTATGACTGAATACTCAAAAGGAGTCGATGTACTTTTCCATGACGCTTTGGCCAAACCCCTTATACAAGAAATGGAAAGAATTTCTAAAGAGACTGGCAATAATATTCTTTCTAAAGTTTTACTTGATATTCAAGATTACCATGCCAATACTCTTGAAGTAGCTGATATAGCAAAAAGAGCAGAAGTAGATTTGCTTGTCTTTTATCATTTGATCCCGGCGCCTATAAACTTCATTAGTGAACAGATGTTCTTAAGAGGCGTTGATGAAATTTTTACTGATTATATTGTCTCGGAAGATGGTACTTTAGTTTCTCTGCCAGCAGGCAGTGATGAAATTATAATTGATCTAATTGATTAACCTTTATAGGTTACTCGAATAATTGAGTCAGCTTGATCGTCAGATATAAGCATGCTGCCATCTTTTAATATTAATGGTGTCACTGGTCTACCCCAGGATGTTTCATTCGACATCCATCCATCTATAAAAACATCTGCTGATACTACATCTCCTTCTTCCATTTTCATGAATAGTAGCCGATAACCTACTTTCTCAGAGCGATTCCAGGACCCATGCTGGGCGACAAATGCGCCATTTTTGTAATATTCAGGAAAACTTTCACCATCATAGAATTTGATTCCTAATGGGGCAGTATGTGCTTGGAATTCCCAAACAGGTTGTGAAAATACAAAATCTTTCGGTGCTTCATATCCAGTATCAGGTATATTTTTGCCATGGATAAATGGAAAGCCAAAGTGATCACCAGCATTTACCACCCTGTTAAGTTCACAAGGTGGTATATCATCTCCCATCCAATCTCTCCCATTATCAGTAAAATACATTTCTTTTGTTTCAGGATGCCAATCAAACCCAACGCTATTGCGAACGCCATCTGCGTATATGGTTAATTTATCATTATCTAACTTCAAAATTGTTCCGTACCTTGGGTCATCTTCATCACAAACATTGCATGGAACACCTTCTGAGATGTAAAGTGCGCCATCAGGACCAAAATCAATCCACTTCCACCCGTGCCATGATTTTTTGACAGGATTCCACATTTCTTTTCTTGGAAGATCTGAAAAGAAAATTTCAGAGGTTATTTGTTGTTTCATGCTAAGTTTATTCTCAATATTTTTTACTACATGAATTTTATCGGTTTCAGCTATGTATAAATTACCATCTTTCAGCGCTACTCCAGTAGGCATGTCTAAGTCTGTGAGAATCACAGAAACTTTATTGGAATTATTTTTATCGATTGAATAAACGGTGCCAGCACTTTTGGTACCTACAAATATGAAGTTTTCACCCTCAACCATCTGCCTTGCGTCATCAATCTCAGTCACAAATTCTTCGATCATGAATCCGTCAACAATTTTTAATTTTGAAATATCAGACCATGCTGAAAGAGTGATTATGAAGCTAATAATTAATAAGATTTTTTTGTCTAAATATGCCATTTTATGCTAGTCTAAATGCCCATTGATTTTAATGCATTACCCAACATATATGGTAGTAGTAGAATTTATAACAAGGTGAAAATATGAAGAAATTAATCCAGTTACTTTTTGTAGCTTCCTTACTTAACAGTTACCCAGACATACCAGATGAATTAACAGGTGAAATGCTGAAAGAAATGCCTGCAGAAGTTCTTGATGAGTTTCTAGATGAGCTAAGAGATACAGATGAAGATTCTGTAACAATCGATAATTTTTTGTCAGACGGAAATTTTGTGACCCACGAGGGATTTCTTACTATTCACCAAAGAGAAGGGGAAGTAGAAAGAGGTGACGCTGAATTTTATATTGAATTAAAAAATGGGCAAATTGATTCAGAATTTATCTACTTTGCTTACGTTCTTAACGCACCTCAAGCAGCCGGTGTTAGAGGTGGTGCAATTGGGCAAGGTGCAGTATTGGAATTTAGAAAATTCAAAACAGGCCTGGGTTTATATAAGAAAAATACCTATTTCTCTAACGAGACAGTGAATAACATCGGTAAGTCAGATCTAACAAACATACTAGAAGCTTTTGTTATGAATTTTGATATTGTTGCTGAACAAGACGGAAGGATTGTTATTGAAGCTGACGATCTGTTCATGGAGGAAACATTGAATAATGTATCTCCCAACCTTCCTCCAGAATATAGAAATTTTGTTGCTTTAAATCTGGGGCGACTGGACTCTGATAAGACTTTTGTCGAACAGGTCAGAAATTACCCAAAAAATACCGCAGTGGAAGTTAATTTTGGTTTTGAGAATAATAATCCAAATCAAAGAAGAGCTGTTTATGCAGTATCAGATGCAAGATACACCTCTATTTCAGCAAGACACTTATTTGTAGAAATGCCAGATGATCAATTCGAACCGAGAATAGCCGATCAAAGAGTTGGTTATTTCTCACAAAGAGTAACTGATATGTCTACCTATGATAATTATCCGCAAAGAGATTTAATCAATAAATGGAGATTGATAAAAAAAGATCCTACAGCTGAATTATCAGAGCCAGTAGAACCTATAGTTTTTTGGGTTGATAAAGCTACACCGGAAGAAATAAAACCAATGATTGTTAAAGGCATAGAAGCTTGGAATATAGCTTATGAAAGAGCGGGTTTCAAAAATGCAGTAGTTGCTAAAATTCAGCCCGATGACTCAGAATGGGATGCAGGCGATATTCAATATAACGTGGTTCGATGGTCATCTTCTCCCGAGCCAGGATTTTCAGGTTACGGGCCAAGCATTGGTAATCCAAGAACTGGAGAATTGATTGCCGCAGATATAGTACAAGAATTCAATGCTATAAAAAGAGGTTATAACTACAGAAAACTTTGGGGCTGGACACCTGAAAATGATCCACTTGAACAGTGGATGATCAGCCTGACAATGCACGAAGTTGGTCATACCATTGGATTGCGTCACAACTTCAGTGCGAGCTATTTATACGGTCCTAGGGAAGTTCATGACAAAAACATAACTGGGAATACCACAATTTCTTCAATAATGGATTACGATCCTATCAATATTGCTCCTCCGGGATTAGAACAAGGAAATTACTTTCCAACAGAACCTGGTGAATATGATAGATGGGCTGTTGAGTTTGCCTATAAACCAGATTTAACAGATGAAGAAAGAGCAGAACTATTAGCTTTGTCAGTATTACCAGCATATACATATGGTACTGATGGTGATGCTATGGGCACACCTGGGAGAAATATTGACCCTAGAACCAGAAGAGGTGATATGTCTAATGATGTCGTGACATATACAGCCGATAGATTTATCACACTTGATAACAAAATAGCTGAACTTCCAGAAATTTATGCAGACGAAGGTGAAACCAAAAACGATTTCACTAATTCTTTTTATAGTCTTGTGAGCGATAAAGGAAGATTTATGGATATAGTAGCTGGTCAGGTAGGTGGCGTTTATGTTACCAGACTTGTCAACGGTCAGGATGAGGTGAATGCCTATGAACCAGTACCTTACGCAAAGCAAAAAGAGGCAATGAATCTAATTACTTCAAAATTCTTTGCCAACGGTGTTTGGGCTTTTGATCCAAAGATTCTTAAAAATTTACAAAGAGAAAAAAGAGCTACTGGCTATTCAAGTAGTGGTAATGAAGATCCTCAATTACACGATATGGTACTAGGTATGCAGGGCAGAGTATTAGCATCACTTTTGCATCCTAATGTAATGACTAGACTTGTAGATTCAGCTCAATACGGTAATACCTACATGCCAGCTGAAGTGCTGCAAGATTTATTTGATGGCATTTTTGTTAAAGGCGAGACACCTGACACTTTCAAAAGAAACCTACAATCAGTTTATGTTGATGGTTTAATCAGTGTATTTGCTGAAGACAGCAGATATGATGATATAGCTAAAGCTTCTGTTTTTAGTTCTTTAGTCGATATACAAAAATTTACCAAAGGCACATCAAGAGATCCTGGTGTTAAAGCACATTATCGATATTTAAATTGGAAAGTTTCTAACTTTTTAGACGGAAAAGTATTTAACCTCCTAGAAGAAGAGTAGTAACTTAGACCCGTAGCTCAGTTGGCTAGAGCGCTGCCTTGACATGGCAGAGGTCGTTGGTTCAAGTCCAATCGGGTCTACCATTCAGCTTAATCAGATTCAAATAATACTAAGACAGCAGCTTTAGACATTACTTTATTGCTGTGTGGCGCCCCAGGTACAGCTTGATACTTCCACTTAAACTCAAGATTATTTTGTTCGACGATTGACTCAGTGTATGTAAAAAAGTTTTTAGCTCTTTGTAATCTGTTTATACCCTGTTTCTGGGCTCCCTTTGATTTATTAATAGATGAGTCAACATCGATATCATTGGTACCTATGAGAATATAAAGGTTTGTGCTCAAAAATTTTTTTACATTAGAATCAGTTAATGAAATAGGTGGATTTTTAACACCATATGGAAAATCTGCTCCATTTAAGAAGGTATACCAACCTGCATTGGCAGCTACTGCTTTATTAACACTAGGATTGTCAGACATCAGAAGGTACCTATGAACAAATTGTGCCCCAGCAGAGTGTCCGTAAATGTCATAAAGTTTGTCATTAAGCTTAAATTTAGCCTTAATGTACTTAAAAAGAGTATCAATAGAATTATGTAGATATAAATCCGTATCAGTTCTAATTTTACCGCTCGAAGTAGACATCTGAAGAGTATTAAAACTTATGAACGAAGATCTTTTAAAATGTGGTGCAAAAATTGCTATATTCTTATCTTTAGTTAGTCTTATCCAGGAATTTAGATAGTCATCAGCGTTTCTAGTATTACCATGCACAACAAATAGAACTTTTGTATCGTTATCAATTGTCTTTGGAAGATGATAGAAAACATCTAAATCAGGCTTATTCCATGAAGTAAAAGTAAACTTATCTAATTTAGCAGCAAATAAATTAGTTGTGAAAGATAAAATGAATAGGAGAATAGAAAGATTAAAAAGATTAAGCCACATAAATATATTCTAACAAGCTAAAGATAATTAATAAATTTAAATAAACTTTGAACACTATAAATTTATAAAATCGATGCAAATAAAGGTTTATGACCGCTATATAATAATTATTTTGAACACTTTTTTAATAAAAAAATTCAATATTCTTAATTTGAACATTAACAAGAAATAATTTGAACACCTATTTAAAATTTGAACACCTTGTTTTAAATATTTGAACACTTTTTTTTCTGCTTCAAGTTATTATTTCTTAGGTCTAAACTCTTCATCATTATTAGCATTAGTGAAAAATCATGATTTTTTTAAAATTATTGCCCTAAAAATTATTATATACACTACAGATATATAAATTTTTTATATAATCTAATCCATGTTTAGGTTCTTAAAATCATTACTTTTAATAATTCTTATTAACAACTATTTATTTGCTTCAAGTGAATATGGATGGGTTCAGGATATTGTAGGTATTGATGAAGATAACTTTAATTATGAGGATGGTTCAGATCCTGACCTGGAGTTATATCTAAAGAGTAGCTTTTTCTCCTCTGTAAAACTATCACCTAACGGAAAGTATCTAGCATTTCAAAGTAAAAGTGACGAATTTACTGAAGGTATTTTAGTTGCTAAAACAGACGATTTTTTGGACCCTAAAAAGGGATTAGAAAAGGCAACAGTCGCAAAAGCAGCTATGAAAAGTAGTTCTGACAAAGTTTTGGGTGTGCCAGCACTATATTTATGCGATTTCAATTGGGTATCTAATTCCATCATTTTAGTTGAGGTGTGTGGTAAACAATTCGACAGGCTTCAAGGTGAAATATTTTCAAGTCTAGGCATATTTAAACTTTTCAACATAAAAACAAAAGAATTTAAGAATTTCATTTATCCTTTGGAACCACCACCAAGAAAAGGTAGTACAACTTTTGCTGATAGATATAAACCTGTTACTTTTATTTCTGCATATGACGAAGAGGGTGTTCTTATGAGTGTTGCAGAAAATAAAAGAGGTTTTAGGTACGCATATTTAAGAAAAATACCATTTGATAAAAGAGGCACAAAACCAAATGGAGAAGATATATATGCATCTAAAAAACCTTGTCAGTACAAAGTCATGAATAAAACAAATAACTTTTGCAATACACCTTTCATTTACATACTTGGTAAAGATAAGAAGCCTGCCTTAACTTTCTCAAGTGACTCTGATTCAGTTTATGCTCACTATACAGATAAAAACACAACAAAAATTGACATTGATTTAGAGGACTACACTCCTATAGGTCTTAAAGGAGACTTCCTATACATGGCAGAAACAAGCGGAATTGGGAGTCATGGGCTAAGTGTGCTTAATCTTAAAAGCAAAAAAGTTCAAAGCATCATCCCTGATGATTGCCACTCAGTGCTGAATGCAATGACCTCTCTGAATAACCCAATCCCATACGCAGCTGGGATGGAATGTGACGGAAAAAAAGAAATTATTTATTTTGATCAAGATAATAGAGACGCGCAAATATTAAGTCAACTCGCCCCAAGTTTCCCCGATAAAACAATAACACTGGGTAACTGGACGGATGCAAATGACAGAGCATTGTTAACGATAGAGGATTCATCGGTAGTTCAAGAGGTTTTTTTACTTGATTTAAAACAAGGAGCATTAAAGCCGATTGGAAGAACCTCTAATGTACCCAAGGACAGGCTTCACAAAATGGTATCTAAAAAATTTACTACAAGAGATGGTGAAAGTATATATGGCTATTTGACTATGCCAAAGGGAAAAGTCGAAAGACTGATTGTCTATATACATGGTGGACCATATGGAATTCGAGATTATGACTCTTATGATTTTTCTGAACAATATCTTGCTTCAAAAGGTGCAGCTATATTGAAAGTAAATTATCGAGGCTCAGGCGGATATGGAACAGACTTTATGGAGGACGCTTTCCAAGAATGGGGCGGAAGACTGCTTAATGATATTGCAGATGCAACCAAAGCGGTCCAAAAAGAGTTAAGTATTGGAAGAGAACAAACTTGTGCATTTGGTGCTAGCTATGGCGGATATGCAGCTTTAGCAATGGCATATAAATACAGTGAGCTCTATGAATGTGTTGCGGGCGGCATGGGTGTTTATGATATGCTGATCCTCAGAGATGGTACCGATGATAGCATTTACACAACTCAAGATAATTATGAGGAAATAGCAAAAAAACACTGGGGTGATAATAGAGATGTATTAATTGATTTTTCACCAGTTTTTAACGCAGATAAAATGCAATCAAGAATACTAATGTGGCATGGTCTGCAAGACCCTATTTCTCCTATTGTGCATATGGACCTTATGAAAGAGGCTTTGGAAAAGAATAATATTCCTTATCAAGCGTTTACCATGTCAAAAATTGGACACACTTTTGGACAAAAAGAGGACATAAAAGCACATCTTCCAGTTCTGAAAGATTTTCTATTTAACGAGCTTTAATTAAAAACTTCTTTAAGTTTTTCCCTATCAGATTGATAGTACTTTCCAGCAAAGTAATAAAGAGGTGGGCCTAGCACAAGAAACATCAAGCTAAATCCAACAAGTAAATTTGTATAAGGGTCTTCATAGCCTTGAGCTACAGCATAATCAGCCATTATGCCAAATACTATTGATCCAATTGCGATGCCTAGTAGATTTAAACAGAGCAGATTAAAGGCTACAACCGTGCCTTTTATTGATGAAGGAACAAGCTCTTGAATAACAGCGAATATAGGGCCATAAAAACATCCAAGACTGAATGCAGAGGAACAAATACCAACCCAAAAAAGAATGTTATCTGTCTCAAGGTATCTGGTAAAAGCTAAAGGTAGAAGCAATAAAGTTAATATTAAAAGAAACCAAGTTCTTGGTAGATTATATGTTTTCAGTGCCCAATCACTGGCAATGCCTCCAAACAAACTGCCAAGCACACCAAACACTACAAAGATCCATCCATTTATTTGGCCAAAAGTATTTGGATTAAAGCCTTTATCGGCCACTGCCCAAATAACTTCAAATTGTGCAGCACCAAGCACAAGATGGTAAAGGGTGCCTGCTGTTATAGTTAAGACAAGTGATTTTGATGTTGAAAGCGCTTTATATAGCAATGTAATTATTTCAAAAAATGTTTTTGACTCGGGTTTGGTGGAAATATTTTTTCGAGGTGAGTCTTTCACAAAAAGCATTAAGAAACCGAGAAAAAGCCCTATCAACCCAAGTAAATAAAAACATCCTCTCCATCCGATCATAGGCTCAAGGTAGCCAGCAATAAGTAAACTAATACCCACACCCACTGGTACACCTAAGTAGTAAAAACCTGCGGCAAAGCCAAGCCTTTTTTGCTCGTATCTATCCGACAAAATTGACATTGTGGTAGGAGTAATTGTTGACTCTCCAACACCAATAAAAAGTCTTGGTGCTGCTAAAGTGAAAAAGTTTTTAGCGAATCCTGAAATTGCAGTAAAAGCACTCCATAAGATAACCCCTATACCTATAATCTTGGTCCTGTTGTATCTATCTGCAAGTGTTCCAACAAATAACCCAGCAACGGTATAAAAGAAAATGAAAACTATGCCAGTTAAGAGACCAATTTCTGTATCGGAAAGGTTTAAATCGCTTTTTAAAAATGGGGCAAAACTGGAAATAAATTGTCGATCGACAAAATTTATCACATTCAACAAAGTGACAAATAACAGAAAGCTTGTATTACGTAAGTTAATAATCTACCCCCTCTGATATTATGTACTTATTTTAAAGATAATGCCTTTTTAAACGCCTCTCTTTCAAAAAGATTCTTAGACCATCTTTTAATATTTGGTTTTAGTGCTTGATGTATCTCCAAGTTGCTGGCTAGATGAATTGCATAACTCACACAAATATCAGCAATCGTAAATCTATTTGAACAAAGATACTCTTTTCCCTCTAAAGAACTTTCTAGCAATTTCAACCTAGATACAAACCATCTGCTGTATCCTTCAACTGCTCCATCTGCGACTCCTGGTTCTTGAAATTTGTATCTTAAAACAACAGTTTGCGGGAAGGTAAGAGTTGCATCTGAATGGAACAACCAGTTTAAGTAATTTGGATAATCCTTTTCATCTGGTTGAACACATAATTCTGTTGGGCCATATTTTTCAACAATGTATTGGCACATCGCAACTGATTCAGTCATTTTTACATCTCCATCAACAAGATATGGCACAGTTCCAAGCATATTTGTTTCTAAATATTCTTTTTGGAATACTCTTGGAGGGAAGGGCATCATATCAAGCTCATACTCAAGGCCCATTTCCTCTGCAGTCCATATAGGTCTCAAAGCTCTTGAATTTTGTGTACCATAAATTTTCATATATCTAGAAATTCTAATATAAATTTAAAACACTTAAAGAACTTTCTTGATAGGCAAAAACTTTACCGCTGGTATTCTTTAACAAAGCTGCACCTGTATGATCAATGCCTTGAAAAAAGAGGTCTTCATTAGAAGATGCAATTTTAATTTTGCTATTCATATGGACACAATTCGCCAGCCAATCAGACTGCCAGTTTTCATCAGAATAATTTTCTAGTTTTGAAACTTCCCAAGCTAACTTTCGAACAAACGTCAATTTTTTCTCTTCATCATTTAAATTTTCATCTAAATCACCCCAATGCGGCTCATTTGGAGTTACTTTTAAATTAATACCTATTCCTAAAACAACTAAAAATTTATCTTCAAAATTTTCTGTTTCTACAAGAATTCCGCCGATTTTTTTGGATTCGTATATCAGATCATTTGGCCACTTTAGCTTTACACATTTACCAAATATTTTTTCTATAGCGATTGTAGTTTTCAGACCGGCTAGCAAACTCAGAGCTGGGTGTGGTTTTCCGCAAAAGAAGCCATACGAGAATGAAATGTTACCTTTTGGGCTCTCCCATCTTTTTTGATTTCTGCCTCTGCCATCGGTCTGTTTATCTGCGGTAATTAGAGTTGGTTTAAGTTTTTTCTTACATTCAATTCTACAAAGATCGTTAGTCGAACCAACAACTTCAAAATGTAAGTGATGATAATTTTCAGGCATTCTTATCTTTTAACTGATAAGGAACGTAGAGTAAATAAGTTAGTAGCCAAGCTACAGGTATTAATGCAACTATGTGCATTGGTGCCTCAGGCATAAAATTCATAATATTATCGCCAGCAGGTTTTTCCAGAATGTACCAATAATTGGTATCTAGTAAAAAATTTAGGCCATACATGGCAGGCAAGAATACAAAACTGGTAAATAACATAATGGTGAAATAATCTTTTAAATATGGTCGCTCTTTGGTCAATATTAGAACCACTGAAACACCCAACAAAATTAAAGTATGGCCATACATATGATTCAAATAATCAAATGTAGGAAAGCCTGTAAGCGTATCTGGTGTAAGAACAGACATACCGGCACCAGCTATCCCCCAGAAATATGCAAATAAAAAGAATATTCTATGACCGCCTAGCAAATATATTGAAATACACCACGTTGAAAACGCACACATATGCAAAGGCAGCGAGTCTTTCACTAGTTCATCAAAATAAGCGACTTTAAAAAAGGGATCAATAATTTCGTGTGAAATCATAAGAAAAGCTAAAAAGTATTTAACGTTTCTGATTGTTTTTTCACTGCTACCAATAAAAATTTTTGGAAGATAAACTACCAAAGCAATACATAATGCAGCAAAGATAATATGCGATGAGTCTAGAAGGTTAAATGGTTCAGGTTGCATCTTGTTTAATTAAATCGGCTGCTTTTTCAGCAATCATAATAGCAGGTGCATTCGTATTACCACCTATTAGGGTTGGCATTATTGAAGCATCAACTACTCTTAAATTTTTAATACCTTTAACTTTAAGATTGTTATCGACAACAGCCATGTCATCATTCCCCATTTTACATGTTCCTACTGGATGGTAAATTGTGTCTGATCTTGCTCTAATAGCTGACTCGATGGCTTTATCGTCATGAATATTTATTGGATTTCTTACATTATTGAACTGTGCAAGTGGTTCAGTGTTCATAATTTCCATCATCTTACGATACCCCTTTATCATTACTTTCATATCTTCATCATTTGATAAATAGTTTGGGTCGATGAGGGGATCATCGTCAGGGTTTTTTGAAGCAATCTTTACTGTTCCAACTGACTTAGGTCTTAAAAGGCAGACATGACAACTAAATCCATTGCCCCACATCTCAGTTCTGCCATGATCTTCGACCATTCCAACTGTAAAATGTAGTTGTAAATCTGGCACTTCTAAATTTTCATCGCTTTTGATGAATGCACCACCTTCAGCAAGGTTAGAAGTCCACATTCCTTTGCTTGCCAAAACAAACTTAATCAGCTCAAAGGGTGCCCTCATAGTAAATTTTAAAGACTTAAAAGGTTTTGCAAATAATTCCCAACTATCAACTCTGTGCGAAGTGATGTAATCAATATGATCCTGCAAATTCTCACCAACCCCTTTGAGGTCTAAAACACATTCAATATTATGTGATTGCAAAAAACTTTCGTTTCCAATACCTGATCTTTGCAATATGGTTGGAGAGCCATAAGCACCACCGCATAACAATATTTCTTTTTTAGCATGTAATTCGTTTGCTATATTTTTGGTTGTACATTTAACTGAGACAGCTGTTAAATTTTTGAAGTTTATTTTGTCGACCACAGTATCTGTCATAATCGTTAAATTTTTTCTGTGCTTAGCTGGATTTAAATAGGCTACCGCAGCGCTACATCTTTTTCCGTTTTTTTGGGTTACTTGGTATACGCCTACACCCTCTTGATCACCACCATTAAAGTCATCATTAGTTTTGTAGTGTTTGCTCCCTGCCTCAACAAAATATCTGGTGAATGGATTATCGTGCCTGAGTTGAGCAACATTTAATGGACCATTCTGACCATGAAATTGATCATCTAATGCTTCATTATGTTCTGACTTAACAAAGTAGGGCAAAACATCTTGATACGACCAGCCATCATTTCCAAGAGCAGCCCAATGATCATAATCCCATTTATGACCTCTGATATATACCATGCCATTTACAGAACTAGAACCTCCTAACGTTCTTCCTCTTGGTTGAAAGCCTTTTCTTTTTTCTTGGTAACTTTGAGGTATTGGGTGCGAGCCACCCAATGAATCTACCGCATTTGCTGCTCCTTCAGTAACTGTTACTTCATTAAACCCTTTTTGCGGGACTGTATCATATTGATAGGCATATTCAGATTCTTGAAGAAAGGCAAACATGGCAGGTATCTGAATAAATGGAGTTTTATCTGGAGGGCCTGTCTCTAGTAAACAGACTGAAACATTTGGATTTTCTGTTAATCTATTGGCCAAAACACAGCCTGCAGATCCACCACCTACAATGATGTAATCGAATTCACTCATGCCTTCTTAGTTTTATCCCAAATTAAGAAAGGTACGTAGGTTATAAAAAATACAACTAATGCTAGAGGTGCTACACCCAACATGTGATAAGGAGGAGCTGGCATGAAGTCCATTAAAGATTCTCCTTCTGGAGTATTCATTAAATACCAATAGTTAGCCTCTCCACCGATAACTAAGTTAACGATTAAAATCGGCACCAAGAGCAATATAGTGATGACTGCCATTTTCCAGAAATTCTGAAGGTACGGTCTATGTTTTAGAACAGCTAAAGCAAAAAATATACCCAAAATTATTTGGCCATGACCGTAAAAGAACATGAAGAACTCTATGTCAGGCCATGCTTCTGTAAGGTCAGGAGTAAGGAGCGCCATAGTTGCACCACCTACGCCCCAATAAAAGGGTAATTCAAAAAACATCTGATTCTTCTTTTTTTGTAAGAGAAAAATACCGATTAATACAGCACTAAAATTACACATATGCAACGGTAAGTAAGTTTCCCAAGGTTTATCAAAGCCATAAATATAGATAAAAGGTTTAGTCACCTCAAAAACCAAAAGTGAAATACCTATTAATTTAGCAAAGATATCTTGTACTTTATTACTGAGAAAATTCCCTATTACACAAAGCACAGCAATTATCAAAAAACTGTAAGTTAGAGCTTGAGTGTGTTGCTCTCCAAAAAGAATAAACGGTTCTGACATAGATCCCCCTCAAAAAAACCTATCTCTAATAATACAACTTGAGTTGATAGATACAAAATATAATTTAAGATGAAATTAAATAAAAAAATGTCAAACGATTGTCTGCTTTTAAATGGAAACGGAAAACCAGTAAGTTATTTTCCTTTATCTACAATTGACTGGAAAACAGCTGTAAGATTGTTGTTCACGAAAAATGTGATTGTCATTAAAAGTCACGAAAAATGGTCTGTTAGATCACCTTCTGTAGAAGTTGAAGTGCCAAGCATAATAATGTTGAGAAGGTTTCACAAGTTTCAAAACTACGTGAAATTTTCTAGGTCCAATGTTTTTCTAAGAGATATGTATAGATGCCAATATTGCGGCAATATTTTTGATTTAAAACAACTTACCTTGGACCATGTTATTCCAAGATCTAAAGGGGGTGTTACTAATTGGGAAAATATCGTTACTTGTTGCAAAGGCTGTAATACCGCGAAGGGTTCGAAAATTATTAAACCTATAAATGAACCAAAGAAACCTAGTTTTGCCCATCTATTAAATGGGCATAAACTAAATAAAAATGACTTTCCAGATCAAGCGTGGGCTGATTATATCTTTTAGTATTTTACTGAGCACCCATAAGGCCTGGTTTTATTTTCTTTTACCTCTTCACCAGAAAGCATTTGACTTACTGCATTTCTGACGTAATTTTTTGCTTTACTTAAATCAGTAGAAAAAAGTGCTCCAGTGTTACCCAAATTATCAATAGCGCCTTGATATCTAACTTTGCCTAATTCATCAATTACAAACATATGAGGAGTTGTTTTGGCACTAAACATTCTTCCAACAGACCCCTCAGCATCTAATAAAACGTGAGAAGGGTAAGCACTTCTTTTATTTGTAAGTTCCTTGGCTTGATCATTAGTTATATAACCTTGTTTACCTTTAGCAGAAGAAACAATGGACAGCCAAACAATATCTTGATCACTCATTTCTTTTTGTAAGCTTTGCATATTGCCAGTGTCATAATGTCTTTTTACAAATGGACAATCATGATTGGTCCATTCTAAGACCACCTTTTTACCTTTGAATTGCTCAAGCGATACTCTTTGATCATCTTGATTTAACAAATTAAATAATGGTGCATCATCACCATTTTTCACTGAAGTTGCGCCTATTAGACTCAACAACATTAAACTTAATATCCTAATTTTCATCAACTACCTCCAATAAATAATTCTCAGTTAATATTTCATTAAGAACCATAGGTTCGTCAAGTGTTTTATCCCAATATACGTATAAAGGAATTCCTGATCGATTGTATTTTTCAATTTCTTCTGCAATTTCAGAGTTTCTGTTAGTCCAGTCAGCTTTAAGATATGTGATATTTTCTTCATTAAATTTATTAAAGACATCATCACTAAAAGCGACTGCTTCGTTCACTTTGCAAGTAATGCACCACGCAGCTGTAAAATTAATAAAGTAGGGTTGTTCGTTCATGCGCAGTTCTTTTTCTTTTTTTACGGACCAAGCAATTGATTTACTGTCATTCATTACCTCAACATTTTTAAAATCCCATTCAATTAATTGAGTACCCCAAATAAGTGCTATTACTGCAGAAATAAATGAGGCAAACTTAATTTTTGTGATAACAAGCCATGAAGCAAAGGCTAATGAAAACCAACCGATGAGGACAAATAAAATTGAATTAGCATCAACTTGATTTGCAAGCACCCATAGCAACCATATTGCTGCGGCGAACATCATAAAGCCAAAGAATTGCTTTAACGATTCCATCCACTTGCCGGGTTTTGGTAAGAAATTTACTAGGGATGGAAATAATGCAATTAAGAAATATGGTAATGCGAAGCCTATAGCTAAAAATAAAAATACTAAATAAGAAAAAATATCTGGCTGAATAAGAGCAAAACCGAGAGCTGCCCCCATAAAAGGTGCCGTACATGGTGATGCAACAATTACAGCTAATGTTCCGGTAAGAAACGAATTGAATGGCCCTGAACCATCGGTATGTCTTTCTAACTTTCCTAAACTTCCTCCAATACTTGAATCTGTTACCAGATAAATTCCAATTCCAAAGATTAAGGTAGATAAAATAGTAACGATGAATGGGCTTTGTAGTTGGTAGCCCCAACCAATCATTTCCCCAGCATTTTTTAGAGAAACGAGTATTGCTGCAATCGTCATGAAAGTTGCAATTACACCAACAACATAAGCACTTGCATTTTGAGTTACCGATGAATTGGATTCAGCCGAGCTTTTAACGAGCGATAAACCTTTCAATGCTATTACTGGAAGTACGCAAGGCATTAGATTTAAGATTAAACCACCTAGAAAAGCAAAAATAATTGCGGTTAATAATGAGATCCCTGTATTCATTTCAGCAGAAATAGCCGATGGTATTTCTGCTACTGCGTAAAAGTTTTGTCCGATATTGACTACACCATTCAGTCCTTTATTGAGATCATCAAAAACTTCAAAAGTTAATTTATTATTTGAAAAAATTTGCTCATTAGAATAATCCATAACTGAATCATCAAAAGGAAAGAAATATGATTCTGAGTCAAGTGCTGCATATTCAAGAGTGAAGTTGTTTTGACTTGAGCTTAAAATCATTTCTGGAGGCGCACGTATTGGCACTCTGTTTAACCATTTATTTAATTCTTGACTCTCTTCATCGATATTTAAGATTCCATTTTTTAAACTCAGTAGCAGGGTTGCTTCTTCGGGGACGCAGATATCATCACAAACTAAGAATTTTGTGGTAATTTCTGTGGTTTGGTCTTTTAAGTTTTTTAAATTTAATTCAAAGGGAAAGACTACTTCATTGACATAACCGAATGTCATTAGGGGAGGATAAATTATTTTTTGCGGACCAGGCCAAACATTCTCTTTAATATCCCATCCAGATGGAGAATCAAATTCAAATATAGGTGGACCTCCAGAATCGCCTGGATTTATCCAGTAGGTATGCCAGCCAGGAGTAAAAACAAATTTATAACCAAGCTGTATTACACCAGGTTCAGAGATAATATTAGTATTACCAACAATTGAAATTTCGGCGTGATCAGTCTTGGCAGACTTCGCCTCTACAGAAATAACAAAAAATAATAGAACTAAACTTAAATATCTCATAACAGAGAAGGGCGGCAGTGCCGCCCTAAAATTATTTAACCTCTATAACGCGAGGTTTTTTATGATCAGGAACCACTCTCTCCATATCTATAGTCAAAAGACCATTTTTCAAAGTTGCTCCTAAAACTTCAAGGTCTTCAGCTAAAGTAAATTTCAATTTGAAAGCTCTTTTAGCGATACCTTTATGTAAAGTTTCTGAATTTTCTGATGTATCCTTTGGTCCATCATGCTTGATGGTCAAAGCTCCATCACAAAGTTCAATATCAATATCTTTCTTTTCAATTCCAGCAAGAGCAACCTCTATCTGAAAATTGAGCCCGTCCTTATAAATGTTATAAGGTGGGTAACCAGTTTGAGACTCGTTAGAAATTCTTTCAAGTCTATCTACGAGATTTTCGAAACCTAAAACACGGTTTGAAAACATAGGATCAGTAAAATTAATTAACATATTAGTCCTCCTTAAAGCGACTAGTTAAATTCACGATGGCCTCACCTGAGCACCATCAATCAATAATTTAGATACAATTTTAAAAAAATCAAGATCTTTTTTGTTAAAAAGTAACGTAGACTACTCATTACCTTGCTTTTTTTTCTCAAAATGAGTAGTATAAGTTACATATGGGAAAAGATCACAAAAATTTAGCGGTACATCTGACACAGAGAAGAAAAGAAGCCGGAATAACTCAGGCTAATTTAGCAGAGGCCGTTCAGGTATCACGAAAAAGCATTAATGCTATTGAGAATGGTATTTATATACCCTCAACAGTTTTGTCTCTAAAAATTGCTATGGTATTGAATTGTCGGGTAGAAGATCTATTTAAATTACATGATGGAACTTTTCCGTTATTAATGGAGTCTGATAAGTATGAATAATAAATTACAAACAATAGTCCTTTTATCTTTACTAGCTCTTGGTGGTTGTGCAACTGGTGGTTTTTCTCCAGATGTTGTTTCAAGAGATGCTGCTGCGAAAAGTCAGTACGTTCAAACTGGCGTAGTTGTTTCAATTAGAAATGTAACTATTGAAGGGGATAGAGATAGTGGTAATGTTTTTGGTTCTGTTATTGGAGCAATAGTAGGTTCAAATATTGGTGGCGACGACGATGAAACAACACAACAAGTTGGAGCTGTTGTTGGAACTGCAGTTGGTTCAGTGGTTGGGCAAAATGTTAGTGAGAACTTATCAAGAAAACCCGGCGTAGAAATCATAATCAAACTTGATTCAAATGAAAGAGAGGTTTCAATCGTACAAGAGATGCCTGAAGACGTAGATTATTCTTTTAGAGCTGGCGACAAGATCAGAATTGTGAGATCAGGTGGCAAGGCTCGAGTTGTCCCTTATAATTAAATGATTGAACGAATCAGACCTATGGAATAAATCTCTTGATATTCTCTCTAGAAGGGAACACTCTGTCCGTGAGTTAAAAAATAAGTTAGAACGATTCGATCCAGAATCTAGCGACCTTAAAAATGTCATTGAAAGATTAATAACTTCAAACTTTCTTGATGATGAAAGATTTGCCGCAGCTTTTATAAGATCAAAGGCTGAATCTGGCTATGGGCCAAATTACATTTCCCAATATCTAACAAAAAAAGGTATATCTTCAGACAAGTATGATATGTATTCGCTAGATATTGATTGGGAGGATAAATGTTTAACACAATTCAATAAAAAAAGAAGGAATAAAGAGATAAATTTTAAAGAAAAAGAAAAGATTTTAAGGTTTTTAGCCTATAGGGGGTTTAGTTATGAAATAATAAAAAACGCTCTTACAGAATTCGATTAATGGCACTTGCAAATAAATACAGACCGAAGTCATTTTCAGAAGTTATCGGACAAGATAATGCCGTCATAGCACTTCGAAATATAATTAAAAATAAAAATTTCCATAATGGATATATATTTTCAGGGACCAGAGGTGTTGGTAAAACTACTCTTGGAAGACTTTTTGCCAAAGCTCTAAATTGTTCCAATTACGATGTGGAGAATGGAAACCCATGTGGTGTTTGTTCAAATTGTGTAGAAATCCAAAAAAATTCTCATCTTGATTTGATCGAAATTGATGCTGCGTCAAGAACAGGTGTTGATGATATGAGAGAGCTGCTTGATTCAGTGCAATATCGACCATCACAAGGAAAGTACAAAGTATATTTGATTGATGAAGTTCATATGCTCTCGATGCAAAGCTTCAACGCTCTACTGAAAACCTTAGAAGAGCCACCAAGCCATGTAATATTTATAATGGCAACTACCGAGACGCATAAAATCCCAAAAACTATAGTTTCAAGATGTTTGCAATTCAATTTAAAACTCGTCACTGATGAGCTTATAAAAAATAACATCAATAAAATTTTTAAAGAGGAAGATGTAACTTCTGATGATAAATCAATAGACCTATTAGTAGAATTAGCTAAAGGATCAGTGCGTGACTCTCTAACATTATCGGATCAGGCCATATCTCATTGTGACGGAAACCTCACAGAAGAATCAATTTCACAATTACATGGGGTGCTAGATTTATCTTCAACCACTAAATTATTTGAGGCAATTTTTAAAAATGATGTTAAGAGCGTTGTTGAAGAGTTGAAGCGATATAAATCTCTAGATGTTAATTATGAGATTCTTTTTGACAGATCACTTAGTTTTTTGCATGAAAGAATTGTTCACTCAACATTAAGTGAATATCACTCAACGCAAGATTTACATTTATACTATCAATTCTTTTCGAATGGACTAGTGGATGCCAAACAGACAGATAAAACAAGAGATTGTTTTGATATATCAGTTCTTAGATGCTTGACCTTTTCTGATGAGGCTAAATCTAGCTCAAAAAAAAAACCTAAATTAAAAGAGGTAAAAATTACTAAAACTGAAGCAAATTCAGAAGAAATCAATACTCCAAAAAAAGTAGAAATAACTGAGCCAATAAATGAAGAAAAGACTGACACATCACTTGCAGAAAAAAAGTTGACCCCGAACAACTGGCTAGAAGTTTTCGACAAAACTGACTTAACTGGGCCATCGAGAGCTTTTTTTTCTAATTTACAATTACAAAAAGTAATAGACAATACTATTTATTTTGAGGGTGCAGAAATGTTTGCCGATAGGATAAATAAGGAAAATATTCAGAACCTTATTGATTCACTGAAAAGGCTGAACTTTCCTGAATATAAGGTTGAAATTGATTCTACGGAAAAAGCAAAAAACACTCCTTCTTCAAAATGGGAGCAGCAAAGAAAAAGAGATATAGAAAAATTTAAGAAAGAAATTATTAATAGCGATTTAGTGGCAAATTTAAAAAATAATTTTGGTGAGGACATTGATGAGGATAAAATTATGGTTATAGATCATGAAGAATGAAAATAGTCTTTTAAATCAGCTTATACAAGCTTTTAAAATACTTCCAGGTATTGGCGAAAAATCTGCTCAAAGAATGGCATTTCATCTTTTAGAAAAAAATAGAGAGGGAGGTAGAAATTTAGCAAAATTAATTAACGAATCGGTCGAAAATATTCGCAACTGCTCTGAGTGTCGCAATTTGACTGAAGATGTTGTATGCCATATCTGTTTAGATGAAAAGCGAAATAAAAAACTTATTTGTGTCGTTGAAAGCCCAACAGATGTTTTAGCAATTGAAAATTCTGGGAGTTTTAATGGAAAGTATTTTGTTCTTATGGGGAGGTTATCTCCTATTGATGGTGTAACCCCTCAAGATCTTGGAATACCAAAATTAATCGAGAGGATAAAGTCTTCTGATATAGATGAAATAATTATTGCTACTAGCCCAACTATTGAAGGAGACGCAACTTCGTTCTACATAAAAGACCAACTCAATGACAATAACATTTTAATTTCTAGAATCGCTTATGGTGTTCCAATGGGTGGAGAATTAGAATATGTAGATAACACAACATTAGGAAGAGCAATTCAAGGTCGTAGAGAGATAAATTAATGGCTATTAAATCAGATAAATGGATTATCAATCAAGCTCAAGAAAATCAATTAATTAGTCCTTTTGCATCAGAACAGATTCGAGAACTTAAAGGCGAAAAAATTGTCTCATATGGTGTTTCCAGCTATGGGTATGATGTGAGGTGTTCAAATGAATTTAAAATTTTTACAAATACTCATTCTTCTATTGTCGATCCAAAGAATTTTGATCCAAAAAGTTTTATTGATGTAACTGCAGAACAATGCATAATTCCTCCCAATTCATTTGCTCTTGCTAGGACTGTAGAATATTTTAAAATCCCCAGATCAATCTTAACTCTGTGTCTGGGTAAGTCGACATATGCTCGATGCGGAATAATAGTTAATGTCACACCTCTTGAGCCTGAGTGGGAAGGGCACGTCACCCTGGAGTTTTCAAATACCACAAACCTGCCAGCTAAAATTTATGCAAATGAGGGGGTAGCACAAATGATTTTTTTTGAATCTGATCAAGTCTGCAAAACAAGCTATAAAGACAGAGGCGGTAAATATCAAGGACAAACAGGAGTCACTCTACCGAAAACTTAGGCTGTTCTGAAATAATTAATACTCTTTCCTCAGCATTTTTTAATGTTGCAGTGCTTTTGATGATCATGTGATCAAGTGAAGGAGCGATAAAGTATTTAATGGGTCCAACATCTTCTGCTTCTGCTAACACTACGATTGCCTCAATTTCCCCGAAATTTGTGGATACTATTTCATTTTCCAACTGCCTGTAGTTTTTTGAAATAATTTCAGCTTTAGTGTTATCAAAAATATTCAATTTGTAATTCTTCACACCGTATTTTGCATTCAACCTAACTTGTACATCACTTGAGAGTTGCTCTAATACTGAACCAGTAAATTCGAAATCTCCCAGTTCTTCGGAATTAATACTATTCTCACTAAATACTGCTTGGAATTTTTTTGGTGGGTCGCGGAAAGGATCTCTGACATTTGTGTCAATAGAAATAATCTTTTGATTTTCAATTTTGAAATTAGAATCCAATGAGTATTGAAGCCAGAATATTTGCATTTTTACTCTGGTATTTATCTTGTCATCTTTAACAACGAAATAACGTTTGAGCGGAAAGTCACCAAATTTAGTTTCAAAAACAAATTTAGCATCATAGCTCTGAAACTCTGCAGCACTAAGAGTAAAAATTAAAAAAAAACTCGATAAAAATCTCATTGCTTAATCAAAAAAGAAATAGTTTCGGGATAGATTTTATGTTCTAAATTTTTCACCTTATTAATTAGACTTTCTTCATTATCAGATGGTTCAATTTCAAAAGATTCTTGACGAATTATTGGGCCAGAATCCAATTCACTTGTGACAAAGTGTATCGTCGAGCCGTGAACTTTATCCTTTGCTTCTAAGGCTCTTTGATGTGTATGCAAGCCAGGATATTTTGGCAACAAAGATGGGTGAATATTTATTATTTGTCCTTCCCAGTTATCAACCAACGATTTCGACATAATTCTCATATAACCTGCTAAAACAATAAGATCAGGATTAAGATTTTCAAGATAAGAATTGATGAGACCATCATATTTCTCTCTGTCATTAAAATTCTTATGATCAATGATTTTGCAATCAATCTTATACTCATTACAAAAACCTATACCCCCTGCTATGGGGTTATTTGTAAAACATGAGCAAACTTCATAATTGTATTTTTTTTGGTGTTCAAGAATAGATTTTAAATTTGTGCCAGTCCCTGAAAAGAAAACAACTATCCTCATACAAATTTAAATTTACAGGATTCTTTAGTTACAAAGCCTATTTCAATCAAGCTTCCATTAATTTCTTTTGCTTTCCTGGCGTTTTCTTTAGAAAGTATAAGAACAAAGCCTATTCCACAATTAAATACTTTAAACATCTCATCGTCATGAATATTTCCCATGGATTGAATTTCATTGAAAATTTCGGGCATATTCCATTTGGTTTTATCGATATTCATAGTGAAATTAGCATTTATTCTTGAAAGATTTTCTTCGAAACCTCCTCCTGTAATGTGTGCCATGCCGTTAATTTCGATTTCCCCTAATAATGCCAATACTTCCTTAACGTAGATTCTTGTTGGTGTTAGTAGTTTTTTGAGAAATTCAGCAGAAGTAGCACCACTTTGGATCTTATTAATTAACGAGTAACCATTTGAGTGAAAGCCCGAAGATGGCAGTCCTAAAATTAAGTTTCCTTCTTCAATTTTAGATCCATCTATTATTTTGTCCCTCTCATTAATACCCATCGAAAAACCTACAAGATCAAAATTATCACTTTTGTAATGATCAGGCATTTCAGCAGTTTCACCTCCAACAAGATCACAATCTGCTTGCGCGCATCCCTCAAGAATGCCCTTTAAAATTTGTTGTCCTTTTTCACGGTCTAACTTATCGCAACCGTAATAGTCTAGAAAAGCTATGGGCTTAGCACCGCTAACTATTAAATCATTCACACACATTGCAACAAGATCTATACCGATTGTTGATAAATCATCACTTTGTATAGCAATACGCATTTTTGTGCCAACTCCATCACATGCTAATGCATAGACAGGGTTGGAAATATCATTAGGTATTTCAACATAACCAGAAAAACCGCCTATATGGCCTAATGAATATTTAGGGCTGATATTCGAGGTTAAATCTTTGATGTCATCAATGAATTTTTGACCTTCTTCAATATTTACGCCTGAGTCTTTATAGTTATTTTTATTTTTTGTCATAAAATAGATTAATCTTAAAAGTATGTTTCTTAAGAAATTACAAAAATTTATAGCAATTATACTGACCTTTCTGTCTTTTAGTTTCAACCTAAATGCACAGATCTCAGATAATTTTCTTCTTCTATATGAAAGCTATGAAAAATTGAACAATATTGAACAAGTCATACAAAAGTCAGAAAAAAGAATATATAGAAAATATGGTGTGAGTGAAACATTGATTCTAGATAAAAATTTAAAAATTCAGCCTACAGAACACTTTATTGGATATCAAATAAAAAAATTTAATGATCTGCGATTGATAGAGCTGAAATTCAATAAAGACAGTATCGAAGATTTTTTTGTGAATAATTCTGTGCCTTTTTTCAGTTTCAAAGGAAAAACAAGAGTTTACATTGCTGCAAATGATTCATTTTTTAATGATTCAAATGTTTTTATTGTTGACAACAAAGATTTTCAAAACGAACTAGCGAATGCCAAGCTTTTGTCAGAATTAAATCAAAATATAGAGCTAGAGTTTCAATATTTAGAAGAATTCCCAGAAACTGGTTACAAAGTAGAGGAATTATTGCTTCAAATACAACAAGCAGAAAAAAACAATTGGCTTCTTATGCTTGTTGATAGATTTGATCTGAAAAATTGGAGTTTCAGCTTTCCAAAGACATCTAGCGTACTAATAAATAAGAATTTTAACTTTTCAACAACACTTTTAAACGAAGCAATAAATGAAGTGGTAGAAGTGGATAGTGAAATTATAAAAAGAACATTTACAGCCTCATTCGAACCTAACTTAGACATCGAAGATATTGAATTAATCTTTAATAAACTTTCAGAAAGCACAGACATTTTAAATTTTAGGATCTTAAAAGCTAGTGAAGAAGCAATAGAGCTTGAGTACGAGAGCTATCTAAATTTAGAAGATGCAGCAGAATTTTTGACTAGTTTAGGTGCAGTTAAAAATATATGAAAAATGTAAACCGTAAAAAACAGCTTTTTTTTGATTTTGGAAGAGATTACGAAGCTAATTTAGATAATTTCTTTTTTTCTTCAAAAAATAAATTACTTAAATCAGAACTAGAGAATTTTTTGAATGGTGCAGTAAGTCAAAATGTTTTTTTAACCGCTAGCAATGGCAATGGCAAAACTTTTTTATTAAACAGCATTCTTAATCATGAGCTTTTGCAAAACCTTCAAGTAATTTACATAGATGTTGCGTTATTGAAGCAAGAAAAAAACTATTTTGATGAATTGAGTAATTTAGATTTAATTTGCCTCGATAATGTTGATCAAACAGCAAAGCCGCTTGAAGTTCAGATATTTAATTTGATTAATCAGTGCAAAGATTCTTCTACAAATCTTTTGTTTGCCTCCTCACATCATCCTGATAGTTTTGATTTTTTACCTGATTTAGTTTCAAGGTTCAAGGCTTTTAATCAGTATAGAATTAATGCTATAGCAGATGATGATGTTGTCGACTGTCTAAATTTTGTTGCTTCCAAATTAAAACTTAACTATCCAGAAGATTTAATTAATTATTTCTCGACTAGAATAAAAAGAGATTTCTTATCTATTAAAACCACAATGCAAGATTTTGATAAATTTTTATATTCAGAACAGAAACAGCCAACAAAAATGTCAGCTGCCTCTTTCTTAAAAGATTAATCTGTGAATTCGCATTCAAGACAATATTTGTAAATACTGTCATAGGACATAGCCTGAATAGATTTTTTCTCTTGATTCAGAGTGTTATTCACAATTAAGTTGATTAATGGATATTGGCTAAACTCAAGCTTAAATTCAAATGGATTTGCACTTGGCATTGGAGGTGTTACATACATTACTCGGTAGTCCTCAAGCTCAGCAAGGCCTTCAGCAGCATAGGCTATCGCGTCTTCCAGAGTACCTATCTCATCTACTAAACCAAGCTCAAGAGCTTGATCACTAAGATATACTTTACCTTGAGCAAGTTCTAAAACTTGTTCCATTGGAAGGTTCCTATCTTCTGAAACATCAGTAACAAACTCTTCATAGCCCTCGTCTAGAGATGCTTGGTAAACATCAATTATATCCTCGGGCCAATCTTGTGCCATCTGATCGAATGCACCATATTTTGTTGTTGAGAAGCCGTCATTATTGATTCCCAACCAATCGTATATTTTCTCAAATGAATAAGCAGTCAAATAAGCACCAATTGAACCTACAATAGCATCTTCCTCAGCAAAGATTTTTTCTGCTGGTGAAGAAATTGAATACCCCCCTGATGCAGCAATAAACCCCATTGAAGTGACTAAAGGTATACCTTTGTCTTTAGCTTTTTGAATTGCCATTCTCATGTAATCTGCAGAAATGCTTAAGCCTCCACCTGAATTTACGCGTAATACAATTGCTTTTGTATTTTCGTCTTCAACTGCGTCCTCGAACATTTCTTTAATACCAGCTGAACCCATCCAGCCATAGCTAATATCTCCCTGAGCTACTGTTCCTTCAGCTGTTATAACTCTTACGACGTTTTTTGATCTACTCGGTAATTCTTCTTCAAATGATGCTAAGTAATCCCTGAAGTAAACTGCATTTAACTCTTCCTCATCATCGTCACTGGATCCAAATTTTTCTATCATTCTCTTATCAAAATCTTCTGTCTCCTCCATCACGTCAATAAGTCCCCATTCGAGCGATGAGTTTGCAAACTTTGTTTTTCCTGAAACTAAATCTCGATAGCTTTCATCTGCAATCCATTGAAGATCAACATTTCTGTTTTCCATTACAAATTCCTTATATTTATCCCACCATCTAAAAATATATTTGCTGTTTTCTTTTTCTTCATCACTCATAGAGCTTCTTGTGAATTGTTCAGGGCCTGTTTTCCAGCCTCCAGCTGTAAAAATTCGGGGAGTAATTAAAAACTTTTCGAAAAAGTCTTTGTAATAAGGTGCTGCTCCTCCAAAACCGTCAATAGCAAATGAACTTATTTTTTTTGAACTTATTTCTGATGCACCTGAAGCTATCATGTAGGTCGTATCGTTAAAAAAGAAGCCTCGTACAATAATCTCTTTACCTGAATCGACAGCTTCCTTAATTTTTCTTGCAAGAGGCAAGGCATATGTAGGATTAATCCCTAATCCTGTTGGGTCAAAAATCATTGCACTTACACGATCATCGTTTTTAAAGTCATCGAAGAATTTCATTAGCATGCGATATTCATATAATCTTGGAGTGGCTGGTTGTGCACCAAAACCTCCGAAAGAATCATTAAGCGCATCTTCATACCACTCCGATGGTCTCTTTACTGGCTCTTGATCAACTACAACACCTGAAGGACTGAACACAACTACCTTACCTTGAGGATCAATTTCGTCAGATGTCTGCCATAAAGGACTTATAGCACTCGAAACTATACTTATCACAACAAACAAGAAGATACCTGTCGCTAGGGTAAATCTTACCCCTTTCCAAAAATAATCACGGCCTGTTGAAATGTAGCTCCAAATAGTTTTCAGTGCATTTCCAGCTTTATCGAAGAAACTGTCATTTTTTACTTTTTTTGTTTTTGTAGTTTTTTTTGTAGTTGGCATTTTTCCCTTTGTATAAATTTATCTGAATTTTATTGTAAGCAGATAAAGCTTAACCATCAAACTTTTGCTTTACTTTAATTAACTTGTCCTCAGATATAATAGCTGTATGAGAATATTAATTTTTATATTTGCGATATTTCTTGTTTCTTGCTCTAAACAAGATATCAAAATTTCCCAAGGTGGGGGACTATCTTCAGAAGCTCTTAAAGAAAAAATAGTAGTGCTCAATATTTGGGCTGATTGGTGTCCACCATGTATTGTGGAAATGCCATATTTTAACGAATTGGATCAACAAGAGGGTGTTGTGGTGTTAGGATTTCATTTTGATCAGTTCGACGTACTTGAAACTGAAGAAGTTAATAGGCTACTGAGGAAGCTAAAAGTTGAATTCAGTAACATGGAGACTGATCCCCGTGATATTTGGGGCATGGAAATACCTGTACATGTTCCCACAACCTACATCATAAAAAATAATCAGATCATTGAAACTTTGATCACCCCACAGACTTACGAATCACTAATTGAAGCAACAGAAATCTAACTCTCTACTCTTGACTTGAACTTACCTTTAGCTAATTGAGTTGTAACAATTTGGCCTTCATCAAGTTTATCGACATTATCAATTGCTTCACCTTGCTCATTGAATGTAATCGAATAACCCCTGTTTAAAATCTGACTTGGATTGAGAGCTATGAGCTTTTCTTGCAAAAGATTTATATCTTGTTTTTTGTTTCTTAGTACCATTTTTTGTTTCTCTAGTAGTGAATTAAATAGATTCATTACCATGCTTTTTTGATTTTTAATTTCCACAACAGGAGAAAGAGATTCTAATTGTGTTTTGATAATCTGAAAATTGCTTCGCTTATTGTTAAAATTTAATTTACTGTTCACTAGCAGTCTGTCGGTTGCTAAATCTAATCTCTGGTACTGCTCCTCAAGTCTTTGTTTTGGAGAACGCAATAACCTTTGTAAAGTTGAGATATTTTCTTTAGCTAAAGAAATATTATTCTTCATTTCTTTCACTAACCTTTCTTTTAGATAAGTTAAGAAATCTCTTAAATTACTTGCTCCTTCACTCACAATTTCAGCTGCTGCTGTTGGGGTTGCTGCACGCAAATTTGAAACAAAATCGGTAAGTGTAAAATCTGTTTCGTGCCCAACACCACTTATTATTGGAATAGGGGAGTTGGCTATTAGTCTACATAACCGCTCATCATTAAAACTCCATAAATCCTCGATTGAGCCGCCACCTCTACAAAGTATTACTGCATCATATGCTTGCTTCTTATGATCTAGTTCTACAGTTTCTAATGACTTTATAATTGATTCTGCTGAGCCATCGCCTTGGACTTTACAAGGCACAATTGTAATGTTTATATGAGGAGCTCTTCGTTGGAGTGTTGAAATAACATCTCTTACCGCTGCTCCATGTTTTGATGTGAGGACTGCAACATTATTAATAATTTCTGGAATATCCTCATCACTTTTCTTTGTAAATAGACCTTCAGAATTGAGTTTATTTTTCAGCAGTTCATACTTACGCATCAATTCACCAAAACCAGCAAGCTCCATTTTGCTTGTAATTAATTGATATCTCCCAGATTTTGCATAAATCGATAACTTGCCTTGAAGAATTACCTGATCGCCTTCTTTAGGTTTAAATCTAAGATTGTTATTTTGACCCCTAAACATCGTACAACTCAAAACTGAATTAGAGTCTTTTATTGAGAAATACCAATGACCAGATGTGCCATATTCTCTAAAATTTGAGATTTCACCAGCAACCCAAACAGGAGGAAAAGCTTCATTTAAAAAATCGCTTGCTGTTTGATTTATTTCAGTAACCGAGTGTATTTCTCTTTGCTGAATAGTATCTTGAGAGTAGTCTTCCATATAAATTTATTATATTCTATTGATCTTCGCGAGTTTAGCTCAGTTGGTTAGAGCACCTGCTTTACACGCAGGGGGTCGTAGGTTCGAATCCTACAACTCGCACCATTACTATTATGTCAGATTCAGTTCAAAAGTTTTTAGATTTCCATAAAGAGGCAGGCGGAACCGGAAAACTCTTTAATTTTAAACTCATTAGTTATGAAGAGGATTGTCTTGTATTAGAGGGTGAATTTTCTGAAGAGACACTTAATCCAGATGGATCTGTTCAGGGAGGCATGATGACGGCAATGCTGGATGACGTGACTGCTTTACTGATCATAATTAATTCCAATGCAACTTTATATCCTAGTTCAACCAATTTGCATTCCCATCACCATAGACCTCTTTTCAAAGGAAGTGTCACAGCTAAAGCCCATCTAGTTAAAATGGGAAAAACAATAGCAACAGTTAAAGGTGAGATCTATAACGCACAAGGAAAGCTTGCAACGACATTGATGCATACAATTTTCCTACAGAAGAGAGATTAAAAAGAAAATACTTTTAGAAATTAGTTTTGAGCAAAAAAAAGCCCGTATAAATACGGGCTTTTAATTTAAGAAATACTGATTTAGCCTTTAGCTACTCCAGAGTCTCTCATAGCTGCATACCAGATAACTAATCCAAATAGGAATTTGTTAACAAGGTCAGCTAAGTTATAAAGTGTATTTAGACCGTCAGCATCAACGCCACCACCTAAATAACCCATGAAGTAACCAATTGGGTATATTGCCCAACCTATAGTTACAATCCATTTAATTCCGTCGAAAGCTAAAACTAGGTTTTCGTTACCTGCAGAATCTTTGATTTGAGCTGCTTCACCCACAAAAATGTAGTAGATGATAAATACCCAACCAGCCATTCCCATGACGAATCCCATCATTGGTGACATAACACCAGTCTCACCAAAATATCCTCCTAAGAGCATAACTAGTGATCCAGCTAATAACTTCCAAAATACTCCAAGACTGACAGCAGTACATGCTGCAAGAATTAGATAAAATTCAACGATTTGCATAGGTACAGTAATCAACCAGTCAATGTATCTATACACTGTTGGTGATTCACCAGTAGCTACCCAAACGTCTCTCATGTACATGTAATGCCAAAAAGCGACAAAACAGACAAGAGCTGCGACAGTCAATGATGTTTGCCATGAAGCCTTTACAGTACTTCTTTCCACAAAAAAGAATAGCGCACCAGCTGCCATGACAGCAGTAGCTATCCAAAAGGAAATACCGACAACATCATCTGTTGCTAGAAAATAATCCATAATTTTCTCCCCTATTATTAGTTAATTAACAAATAGTAATCTTATTTTATTAAGCAAAACGGCAAAATACAACTTTATTTACATCTTAAAAAGTTGTAAAAGTTTCTCATTTGTACCAAAATCTACACTTCGCGGTCCGGTAGTTCAGTTTGGTTAGAATGCCTGCCTGTCACGCAGGAGGTCGAGGGTTCGAGTCCCTTCCGGATCGCCATTAGTAATTATGTTTGCTGAAATTGCTCTACAGACCATACTGGCAGCCATTGTCGGGGGAATATGGATTACACCTTTAGTTGTCAGCCCAGCTGCAAGATCAAGTCTTGATGACGAAGCATTAAAATTTTTTTTGAAGTCTTTTTTCTTTAGATTCCATCTGTTTATAGTGCTGATGCTTTTTGCCTATCTGAGTATCGTTTATTTTTTTCAATTAGCGGAATATGAGCTAATTTGGTCCTCAACTAAAAATTTAGTCATGTTAATTCTACTTGGAGCTAATGCAATAAACTTGCTGCTAAGCCTCATCATCAATAACACAAAATTAGAAACTGCCAGTACATTTTTTAAAATCATGCATGGGTTAAGTGTTGCAATATTTGCATCAACATCTTTTGTATCCCTTTATTATTTAATTGAAAAGTTTATTACGCTTTGAAGAAAAGTAACTTACCAGTAAAAATTTGTAAGGTTTGTAAAAAACCATTTACTTGGCGCAAAAAATGGAAAAAGGACTGGGATGATGTTCTTTATTGTAGTGAGAGATGTAAAAGAGCAAAAAAACCTTCTAGTTAATTAAAGACAGCTTTAATAAATTCGCAGATTTAAACTATCCTTTTAAATTAGATATGAATAACAGCCTTAATAAAATTTTTATTGTCATTGTAATGGCATGTTATTTGCCAGTGTTCTTTCTGGGGCTATTTGATCTAGATGAAGGAGCATTTGCCGCAACTAGTTTGCAGATGATTAAGCAAAACCAATATCTATTGCCTTATATTGGAGAGGAGCTAAGGTTAGAAAAACCCATATTTACTTACTGGGTTCAAGCAGTTTCAATGTCACTATTTGGAGCCAATGAATTTGCTTTAAGGTTCCCTTCAGTAATTGCTTCTTTTTTATGGGGGTTCTACTTTGCAGATTTTGTTAAAAGATATACTAACAATTCCTCTAGATCTGAAATTTTTCTTAACTTATTAACTATTCCAGGAGTTTTTATTATAAGTTTTGCTGCAACTGCTGATGCCTTATTAAATCTATTTATTACACTTTTGATGATAAGTCTTTTTGACTATTCAGAAAAAAAAGAAGACAAGTTCTTAATCTGGGCAGGAATATTTGTTGCCCTGGGCTTTCTTACTAAAGGCTTAACTATTATTGCTATAGGAGGCATGGTTGCTTTGCTTTATTTTATTTATCAAAGGAGACTTAGAGTTTTCTTTTCAATTGTTTTTAGCTGGAAAGCTTGGTTGGCGTTTTTTTTAGTTGTTTCACCATGGCTTGTTTTAATCATTCAAAACCTTGGCCCAGGCGAACTTAACTATTTATTTTTTGATCAAACTTTTGGCCGGTTTACCAATACATTTGAAAAACATGATGGGCCCTTCTTTTACTACTTATTTCTTTTGCCCATTATCTTATTACCTTATTTTTGGGATGCCATAAAAGGTTTATTAAATTTAAAAATTAGAAGCAATAAATTTGAGTCTTTCATGTTCATATGGTTTGTTTTTGTTTTGGTATTTTTTTCATTCTCATCAACAAAGCTTCCTCACTATATAATTTATGGTTCTACTCCTCTTGCGTATGTAATATACAAAAACCACCTCAGCCATAAAAATACAAAGGTTAATCTTTTAGCTGTATCCTTTCATGCCACTATTTGGCTGATGATACTATCTTTACCTTTTTATTTAAGTTACTTTGCCAGTGTTCAACCTAATTTCGAAGTTTCAACTATAGTTTTAAATGAATTCGAGAATGATTTATCTTTAATTATTTTTATATTTTTGCTCATAGCATTTTTTATTTTTAGTTATTTTTTTAGTTTCCGATTAATATTTTTGAAGCGCATATCCGCCATTGCATTGTTGGCAGTTCTATCAACAAAAATTTTACCTTTTATAAATGATGCAACCCAGGAAGATATAAGAAAAGTAGCTTTTGATGCAAGGGAAATCTCCCAAAAGATCTCAATGTTTAAAGTTAATAAGCCCAGTTTTAGTTTTTATGCAGATAAAATTTCTTACCGCGATCTCAAAGAAACAGATATAATTTTTACACGCATAGATAAGCTTGCTTTTCTTGATGAAAAATATGAAATTATTTCCGAGCATGGCAATTATCTTCTGCTTAAAATCGAACAATGAAGGTTAACCCATACATATTACTTAGTTTAATATTTCTTGCACTTTCTTTAACGATGAAATCCATACCACAGTTGGATATTCAATTATTGAAATTCTTTAATACCCTAATGTTCAACAAAACGTTTTTCAGTTATTTTACTGAGATTGGAAACGGTTTAGTTTGTTTAGCTATTACGGTTCCTCTACTTTCTATAGTCTCTTCTAAGACTCAATTAAATAACGTAAAAGTTCAAACATTGGTATTTGTTGGCTTAGGCGTAGGTCTCATTGTCAAGTCGCTAAAAGAGCTCACATCATTATTTGCTGTAAGACCTGGTTTTTATGAATTTGAAGATGTGACCTACTTGGAACCAGTTTATCTATATAGCAGTTTTCCAAGTGGCCACGCTGCTACCATATTCAGTCTTTTTTTTGTTTGGGTGTCTTTAGCTTTTAGAAATACTAAGATAAGTCACTCAAATTTGATAATAACTATTCTGCTGATATTTGCGTTATTAGTCTCTTTATCAAGAGTCATCGTTGCAGCTCATTGGTTATCTGATGTGCTTGGAAGTATCGCACTGGCATTTGTTGCACTTAATGCTATTCGTTTCAAAGTCCTTAAAAACATTTTATTTGAAAGTAAGGTTGCAAAATTTAGCTCATTCTTTCTAATTGGCGCAGCATGGACTTATATTATTTCAACCGGATCAATTTATTGATATGAGCGTTGATATATTATTTTCGGAATGGATTTACCAATTTTATTTTTTAAAAGATATTGCTGAGGTTTTTTCTGGACGGATTTTTTCGGGAACATTAGTCGCGTGTATTGGGTTATATTTTTTCAAAATTAAAAAATTTAAAATATTTCTTTTTATTTGTTTGGCAACTGGGTTCGGGGATTTTACTGGTAACGTTTTAAAAGATCTTTTCTTGCAACCAAGGCCTTGTTTTAATTATCACGAAAGTTTTCCACTGATTGAGAGGTGTGGTGCTGATTTAACTGGAATGCCATCCAATCACACATTAAATTTTTTCCTTTTTTCTACTTTAGTTCATCTTTCTTTGAAGAAACCCTTTATAAGTATCATTTTCTTTGTCTCTTCTACTCTTGTTGCTTTATCAAGAGTTTTGTTGATTAAACATTTGTTAAGCCAAGTTATAATAGGAGGCTTAATTGGAATAGTTATGGCTGTGATATTTTTTGAGGCCTATGTCAAATGGAAACAAAGTTAGAAGTATCAGTTATCTCACCAGTATTTAATGAAAGAGAAAATTTAAAGACTTTCGTAGATGCTGTAGCTGAGGTAATGCGCTCGACGGGTATGAGTTGGGAATTAATTATTGTCGATGATGGTAGTGATGATGGCTCAGCTGAAGCTATCAAAGAATTGATCAATCAAGAGAATATTAGGTGTTTGCTGCTTTCAAAGAATTACGGTCAAACTACTGCTATTCAGGCAGGCTTCGATAATGCAGTGGGGAAATATTTAGTTACTTTAGACAGTGATATGCAAAACGATCCAAAAGACATACCAGCACTTTTGAATAAATTAATAAAAGAAGAGTTAGACCTTGTTGTTGGGTGGCGTAAAAATAGAAAAGATAATTATTTCTTGAGAAATCTACCATCTTCAATCGCAAATAAATTAATCGGCAGTATCACAGGTGTAAAGCTTCATGATTATGGTTGTAGTCTTAAAGCATATCGTGCTGATGTTCTTAAGGAAGTACGATTATATGGGGAAATGCACCGTTTTATCCCAGCTTGGATGGCCACGAAGATACCTGCATCGAAAATTTCAGAGCTAGTTGTTACTCATCATCCAAGAATCGCTGGAAAATCCAAATACGGAATCTCAAGAACTTTTAGGGTATTCGTTGATCTAATTTCTGTTTATTTCTTTATGAGATTCTTTAGTAGGCCTGGACATTTTTTTGGATTAATTGGACTTCTGCTGAGCTCAATAGGATCCTTAATATTAATTTATCTAGTGTCTCTGAAATTTATTTATGGCTTGGATATTGGTGATAGACCTTTGCTCATTGCGGGGACTTTACTTGTGGTTGTAGGAATACAATTTATTAGTTTTGGTGTTATTGGTGAAATCTTGAGTAGAACTTATTTTGCATCCAGTAAAGAAAAATCGTATTTCATTAGATGGAATTCTAATGACAAAGAGTAATTCACTTTTTGCTTTTTGCTTTTTATGTTTGACCCTATCCGCAAGGCTGCTGTTTGATTTAATTAATGCAATAGAAATTCACTTTGACGAAGCTCAATATTGGGTATGGTCACAGAATCTTTCATTAAGTTATTTATCTAAGGGGCCTCTAGTCCCCTCAATGATTGCTTTTTCTAACCAAATCTTTGGTCAATCATATCTAGGCCTTAAATTTTTTTCTTACATAGCTTTTGTGGGAACAGCTCTATTGCTTTCTTTAACAGCATTAAAACTATCAGGCAAAGAAGAAAGTTTTAACACAGCTCTAGTATTTTCTGCATTATCTCCAGCACTATTTCTTCTTGGAGGGATTGCTTCAACAGATATCTATCTATTCTTTTTTTGGTCTCTAAACATTTTTGCTTATGTTCATTTTTATAAGGATAGGGATGAAAAATGGTTTTATGTTATAGGAATAAGTACAGGTTTAGGCATCCTAGCAAAGTTAAGCATGGCGTTATTGCCTTTAAGTATATTGCTATATTTCTTAGCAAATGATTTGAAAAAATATTTTTTTAACATTCATATCTATGTTTCAGCATTGTTGGCATTACTGATTAGCTCACCAATTTTAATTTGGAATGCGCAAAATAATTGGGTGACTTTTTTTCATGAGATCGACCACTTAGTATCCGAGATACCAAGTGCTAATCCAGAAGTTTTAGTTTTAACTTTGCTTTTAACAGTGCCATGCTCTCTGCTTCTTTCCATAAAAAAAATAAGAGAAAAAGTTTTTTCTTCAAAATTAAATTTCTTAATTTACCCAACATTATTGATGATTTTATTCTTTGTAATTAAAAGCTTTATGGGAAAAATACAATTGAATTGGTCTATTCCGATATTTCTTGTTTTAATACCTATTTTTGCCAGCATATCTGACTCAAACAGAGGTAGCGGGGCACTATTAAGTTTGTTTCTTCTGTGTCCGATAATCTTATTTTCAAATAAAGCAATTTCCTCCTTATATTCAACAGATGACCCTTTACACCCAATAAGAGGTTGGAACGAGACATATCAGAATCTTTTTCAAGACGAAGTTTATGATTTTTTAGCTTCTGAAGATTACAAATTATTGTCAACAGCAGCATATTTCAAAGGAACAGCTCATAATTTATATCTGGCTAAAAGTTCGAATAGAAGACTTACACATTATGATTTGTGGAGACCAAATCTAAATTCCTCAAACAAAATCCTGTTCATCGCATATTCACAAAAAGGTGCACCTTCTAATAATTTAAATTGCTCGAAAATAAGAGAAGTTAAAAATTTTCCCAGAAAGCACTTAACTCTGTATAATTGCACCTCAAAATGAAAATAGGAATAATTGGATCTGGCAAATTTGGGCTTGTTTTAGCTCGTATAGCTACTGAAAATAATAATGAAGTTCTAATTCATTCTCGGCGTGCCAATGAAGTTGAATCAATAAATACAAAAAACCAAAGCTTATCAGGTTTTTCTTTTGGTAAATTAGCTATTTCAGCAACACAAGACATAAATGAATTAGATGAATGCGATGCGCTTTTAGTTACTGTAGCCAGTAAAGATTTCAAAGAATCCATAAACAAATTTAATTATCGTACTTATAAAGGTAAATTTGTAAGTTGCGTCAAAGGTTTTGAAAAAAATTCAGGAAAACTTATGACAGAAGTTTTGGTCGATGAATTTAATATAGATTCTAATAATGTTTTTGTTTTGAGTGGTCCAAATTTATCGAAAGAACTGAGTGATCAAGAGCTTACTGGCACTGTAATTGCAGGAGAAGATAAGATTTTTATTGATGCTTTATGTAATGCTTTAAAAACAGATTATTTTTTGCCCTTTTCAAGCAATGATAGATACGGTGTTGAGCTCGGCGGTGCCATGAAAAATATCTATGCAATATTATCTGGTTATTTTCATAAAAAAGGGGTCGGTGAAAATACTATAGGCTTACTCTTAACCAAGTGTTTATCAGAAATGAGTATGTTCGGTAAAGCTCGAGGAGCAGACCCTGCTACCTTCCTTGGTTTAGCTGGTGTAGGTGATTTTTTTTCCACAGCACTCTCAAGTGACTCTAGAAATTACAAATTTGGAGAATTTCTAGCAGAGGGTATTGATCCTGAAAAAGCATTAGATCAAGTAGGAGATACAGTTGAGGGATACGGGACATCATTAATTGTTCAAAAGAACGCTAAGGATCTTAATGTGGATTTAAAATTGTTAAATTATTTGATATCAATTTATGAAGAACCTAAAACGCTTTCAGATGATAAGAAAATCTTTCACTCGCTTGGCATAGAGCGCGATATAAATTTCAAATTTAAGTAAAATCTTTACCTTTAAGATCAGAACTAAGTTTGTAATCAAAGCCTGTGGATGTCTTGATCTGATTTTTTTTAACTTCTAAATCAGTAAGATCTAATACGTCTTTATCAAATTCATAAATTGGTTCAATACTGCCATTAATTGCCTTCTCCCTCTCAACTTCCCGATTTTCAAGGACAGCCTCTCTTTTACTTTTCCACTTTGTAATGTCATTTTTTGAATATCTTTTCTCGATAAGCGACATTGTCAAATTCTCTGAAACAACTGATGCTGTAGCGTTATTGCCACCAAAACCCTTGGAATTTATTATCACTACATCCTTTTTCTTATCAAAAGCCTGATCTTGTAAATAAAAATCTAGATTATCTGTAAATACATCATCGGCTAGTTTTGGGATAGTGCAAATCCCAGAGCAATTCTGTGTTTCCATCGCACCTAGAGCACCCCAAAGCTGATCCATACCAGCAGAACCCATGGTATGTCCAAGTTTTGATTTGAGGGATGTAACTGGTAATGATTCAATACCAAATTCTTTTGCAAAAGTTGAGACAATGTGAGATTCGGTGATCCTGTTTAATGGAGTTCCTGTTCCGTGAGCGATGAAAGCTGAATTATCTTTAAGCACTTTGTCTCCGAAAATTTCTTCTATATCTTGAAATGTTTTACCGACTGAAAAATAGTTTCCTGCTCCTGGCCCTGAAATAGATTTTTTGTTTCCATCAGCATTAATATTTACATTCAAGATACATCCTCTGATATTAGCTCCACTCTCCAAAGCTAATCTATCGCTCATCAGAATAGTGAACCCTGACGATTCTCCAACTACTAAGCCCATGTTGTCTCCGAAAGGTCTGCAATATCTTGTATAATCTAGTTCTTCGCCTTCACCAAGTAAAGTTTGTAAGTCTTTAAGTCTTTTGTCTGTTGTCATAGCACCCATTGCATCAAAACCGATGAAAGCAGGCGGCATAATAATTGCTTCTGAGGCACCAACAATTACCAACTCACTTTTGCCACTTTTAATTAACTCCACACCAGCATTCATGTTGTATTGTGAAGTAGCACATGCCCCAATAAAATGTCCGGAGATACCAAGACTTCCTGTTACATAGGCATTAATGAAATCCGCTGTCATCTCAGGCAGTGTGAAAGAAATAGTTTTTGATGAAGCTCTTTTGCCCATTGGGTGTGATGACATTAAACCATCACCAGAAAACTTATCCATATTCATCACAGCACACCCTGCAAAACAACCTGATTTATCACGACCGTAGTCATCAATTGCTTTTCTTACGTCAAACCCACAGTCACTAAATGCGTCAGCAATTCCCATTATTGCCATTCCTAATGCTTTTGGATGTTGTCTTGATGCGTAATACTCCGTTGGATTAAGTCTGAAAGGTAGTTGACCACCTCCATTTGCAGGTAAATCATAATCGTAGGACCAGTATTTTTCTTTAATAAATTCTTTATCTATTTTTCGTACAAGTGTATTTTTCAATACTTCTTGTTCTCTCTCAGAAGCATATTTATCAAAGCTTTGACTTTCACCAATTTCGTCAGCCATATTGCAAAGTGACAGTACTGATTTGATATAGTCTTGTTTATTTTTTTTTGATTCTAAGCTGTAAGTTACTCTTGTATGGCTCAAATTATGCGAGGCTCTTCCAGCGGGTGTTACTCCCCCAAAACCTACTATACAAGGTATAGGAGTTTTACTCATACTTCTGCTCCATTGCTTCAATTGTATTCATCATTAATGTATTAATTGTCATTGGTCCCACACCACCAGGCACAGGAGTATAGGCTGAGACTATATTAGAGATATTAGTCATGTCAACATCTCCACATTTTTCAGCGGGATGATAACCGGCGTCTATCAATATCGAGCCGGTCTTTAAATGTTCAGCAGATACAAATTTGGGTACGCCCACAGCAACTACAACTAAGTCATAATTTTTTAAGCTATCTGTAAGATTTTTTGTTTTTGAGTGCGCAATTGTCACAGTTGCATTTGCATTTAAAAGCATAGCTGCCATCGGTTTTCCCAGTATCTGACTTCTACCAATTACCAAAGCATTCATGCCATTAACGTCTATTTTGTAGTAATCCAGAATACGCATAATGCCTAAAGGCGTACATGAACCAAACGCACCTATGCCCATAGACATATTTCCAAAACCTTGTGTAGTCACGCCATCGACATCTTTTTTTAAATCGATAGCATTAAAACATGCAATTTCATCTATATGATTTGGGACAGGATGTTGTAATAAAATTCCATCAACTTTTGCATCATTATTCAAATCAAATATTAATTCCTTAAGCTCTGATGTTGTAGTATCTTTCGAAAGTCTTTTAATCTCTGTCTTAATTCCAAGAGTGTCACAAGCCCTTTCTTTCATATTTACGTATGTTGTAGATGCTGGGTCATCGCCAACAAGTATCGCAACCAATTTTGGTGCTCGGCCAAAATCATGTAATTTTTTTACTCTAACAATCAGATTTTCACTACTTGCTAGAGCAACTTCTTTACCATCGAGTATTAGACAATTATTCACTTAAATATGCTTGAGTTTAAAGCACATAGTTTATATGATTTCTTTTTCGGGGCATAGCGCAGTCTGGTAGCGCACCTGGTTTGGGACCAGGTGGTCGCAGGTTCAAATCCTGCTGCCCCGACCAGCGCCAGTAGCTCAGCTGGATAGAGCAGTAGCCTTCTAAGCTATTGGTCGGGGGTTCGAATCCTCCCTGGCGCGCCAATTCTTAGATACCTATATTTTTATAGGACTTAATTAGTTTCTTGATAGAGTAAATAAACGCAGTTGTACGTAATGAATCGAAATTATTTTTATTCCAAATTTCACTCATATTTTCGTAAGCTTCAGTCATCATATCTTCAAGCCCTGATCTAACGAGATCTATCTCTGAAGGCCCTTGATTTAATAAATCTTTCGTTTGAGATGAAACTTTTGCTCCAGTAGAACTTTCTATGACGCTGATAAGTGAGGCATTCTCATATTCCTTTCGTCTTTTTTCCATTCTACCGAACCTCATATGTTGAAGATTTCTAACCCATTCAAAATAACTAACCGCAACACCTCCTGCATTTGCGTATAGGTCAGGTATTACTAAAATACCTTTCTTGGTTAAGAGCTGATCAGCTTTTGAGGTAATTGGACCATTCGCACCTTCACAGATAATTTTTGCATTTAAAAGATTATAGTTTTCATCTGTAATTGTGCCTTCTGTTGCAGCTGGGATATAAATATCACAGTTTTCTGAAAAAACTTCTTCTCTTGTTTTAAGTTCTGCTTGGTTTGCATAATTGTTAGGATCTCCTGATTCAATTAACCAATTCCTTATTACATCGATATCTAAACCCTTTGAATTAAAGAAACTTTGGTCTTTTTCAATAACACCTATGATTGTACAGCCATGATCTCTTAGAGCTCTTGCAGCAAAGTAACCCACCTTACCTAATCCTTCCAATATAATTTTTTGTGATGAAAGCTTTCCCGTTATCTTTGTTTTTTTAATATCTTGGGAATTAAAAAAGGAATTGAGTGCATAAAAAAGACCTCTTCCAGTAGCTTCAGTTCTTCCGTCTACTCCGCCCATATTTTCAGGTTTTCCAGTAACACATGCGTAAGCATTTATATCATGAGGATTTAATCTTTTATATTCGTCAGCAATCCATGCCATTTCTTTTTTTCCTGTTCCCATATCAGGGGCAGGTACATTCAAGCTTGGTGAGATTAATCCCCTTTTGACAAGCTCTTCTGTGAACCTTCTAGTTATTTTTTCTAAATCTTCTTCAGAGTATTTACTAGGATTTATTTTTAGGCCGCCCTTAGAACCGCCAAAAGGAACATCAATAACAGCATTTTTAAATGTCATTAACATTGCCATTGCTTCGACTTCTGTTGCTGAAACAGCAGGGGAATATCTTATACCACCTTTAACAGGCTCTAAGTGCTCTGAATGGACTGCTCGCCAACCAGTAAATACCTTAATTCCACCCGAAAGCTTTACACCAAATCTAATTGTATGAGTGCTGTTACAAGATTTAATTTGATTTGCTAAGCCTTTTTCAACATCGAGGGTTTTGATAGCATTATCAAACATTTTTGAAACACTTTTGATGAATAAATTATTTGACCCCAATTTTTCCCCCATTCAATTGCATAATGATATAATTTTTTTCTTCAAAGATCACAAAAATATGGTGGGCGTAGCTCAGTTGGTTAGAGCGCCGGTTTGTGGCACCGGAGGCCGAGGGTTCAAATCCCTTCGTCCACCCCATTTTCTGCTTAGTAAAAATAGTCGTATAGAAACTCAGTAAATAAGGTAGCTTGCAAGTTATGGACAGCATGCACAATTATTACAAGATAAAGTGAATTGTACTTGTGCATAAGGTAACCAAGTAAAAGACCAAAAAAGAAAAGAGGAATTAGAAGTAAAAGGTCATATTGGAAATGGATAGAGGTCCAGATCAAGCTGGTTAAAACAATACTGCCATTGATACCGAGTTTTGTAGTTTTCAGTTGCGAAAATAGAAAACCTCTAAACAACAATTCTTCAAGTATCGGAGCACCAATTACTACCATTAAAAAATTCAGAATGAAAGGAGTTGCTCTCATGAGTTTTATGAATTCCTCAGGTGGGGTTATTTGAAAAGCATAACCATAAACACTTATGACTAGATAGAAAATTAACCATGCCACTAATGAATAGATGAGCGCATTTCTATCAAAATGATAAAGACCTAAATTTTTGTTTAAATCAATTTTTCTTCTTCTTAGAAGCCAGAATATGAACCAAATCTGCAAAGGCACTGTGAGTAAATAACTTATTGCACTTTCTACGGGAGAAATAATAGTTTTTTCGTCAGAGAGTATGCTCACCTCAACTGGATTTTGTTTCATCCAAATCTCAAATGCTGAGTCGGTGCCGGACGTACCTAGAAGACTGTAAGTTACTCCAAGAAGAACGGCTACAATAATTGGCAGAATCAAGACTACCACTAAACTTAATATAACAGCTGAAACTGGGTGATAATTACTTAAATTTTTTTTGGTTTTATGAACATTCATACTCTTATGAGTTATAACTAAAAATAACAAAATTTATAAAAAAAATTAAGAGTTATTTATCAATTTTATGAATTAATAAAAGACATACAAAATGAAATAAATTTATAGCAGGTTTCACGATTTATGGATAAAGTTTTGCATGAAATACATAAAGTTTTGTATTTTTGCCTAAAAGTTATTGATTTAAGAACTATGTGCTCTATATTTATATTATGTTCGAAAATAACTTAGTTCCAATGGTCGTTGAGCAAACCTCTAGGGGTGAGCGTGCTTTTGATATCTTTTCTAGACTACTTAAAGATAGAATTGTTTTTATTGTTGGTGGCATTGATGATTACGTTGCTAATCTTGTAGTCGCACAACTCTTATTTCTTGAGTCTGAGGATCCTAAAAAGGATATTTACATGTACATCAATTCACCTGGCGGTGTAATTACATCAGGACTATCAATCTTAGACACAATGAATTATCTCAAATGCGATGTTTCAACAGTTTGCTTTGGTCAAGCCGCAAGTATGGGAGCGGTTTTACTCGCAAACGGAGCAGACAAAAAAAGATTTGCGTTACCAAATAGTAGAGTCATGATTCATCAACCATTAGGAGGGGCAAGAGGACAAGCCTCTGATATAGAAATTCAAGCAAAGGAAATACTTACATTGAAGGATAAGCTCAATAAAATACTTGCAGATAAAACAAAACAAAGCCTCAAGAAAATCCAAACTGATACAGAAAGAGATTTCTTCATGAATGCAGAAGAAGCAGTGAAATATGGAATTATTGATGAGGTTCTCAAAGAAAGAAAATAATGGCTGAAAAAACTACCAAACTTCATTGTTCTTTTTGTGGTAAAGAACAATCACAAGTAAAAAAACTCATAGCAGGTCCCAACGTTTATATTTGTAATGAATGTATTGACCTGTGTAATGATATTTTGCTTGAGGAAACTAAGAACGAGAAAGAAGAAGTTTTCGAGATTTCAAAACCAAAAGAAATATTTTCTTATCTTGATGAAGTAATTGTTGGACAGGATGATGCAAAAAGGAAACTTTCAGTAGCAGTTTATAACCATTACAAAAGAGTTTTCGCCAAGACTAAACATGAAGTAGAGGTGCAAAAAAGCAACGTAATGTTGTTAGGTCCAACTGGTTCTGGAAAAACACTGTTAGCACAAACATTAGCAAAGTACTTAGACGTACCGTTTGCAATTGCAGACGCTACCTCTTTAACAGAAGCAGGTTATGTGGGCGAAGATGTTGAGAATATTATTCAGAAACTTCTTCAAAATGCTGACTACGATGTTGAACGAGCTGAAAGAGGAATAATTTACATTGATGAAATAGATAAAATTTCAAAAAAAGGGGAAAACATCTCAATAACCAGAGATGTTTCAGGTGAGGGAGTACAGCAAGCCTTGCTTAAGATAATAGAGGGCACTACAGCAGCAATCCCACCTAAAGGTGGAAGAAAACATCCCCAGCAAGAATTTATAAATGTAGATACAAAAAATATTCTCTTCATTTGTGGTGGAGCGTTTAATGGTCTTGAAGATCAAATAAAAAAAAGACTGAATCAGAAACATATCGGTTTTGATACAAAGGTTAAATCTATCGATAAAAGAACAGATAAACCAACTTTCAAAAATGCTAATACTCAAGATCTAATAAAATTTGGAATAATCCCAGAATTTATCGGTCGTTTTCCAGTTATTGCAGCACTGGAAGAGCTTACAGAGCAAGAATTAGTCAGAGTAATGTCAGAAACCAAAAACTCCATCAGCGATCAATACAAATATCTTTTTGAAATGGATGGCATAGACTTAGAGTTTAAAAAAGAAGCATATGTTGCTATAGCTCAAGAAGCAAAAACAAGCGCTTCAGGTGCAAGAGCAATTCGGTCCATATTTGAAAATATATTACAAGACTCAATGTTCAACTTGCCGTCTGAACAAAATGTCAAAAAGATTGTCATCGACAAAAAGGCTGTAAAAACCAAAAAATTACCTCTTAGATTGCTTAACAAAAAAGCCGCCAATTAATGGAAACAGAAAATATAAAACCTAAGGTTAAAATGCCCATGATTCCTTTAAGGGATGTTGTCATTTTTCCAAATACTGTCTCAACACTTTTTGTAGGAAGAGAAAAATCAATTTTTTCATTGGAGGATGCCTTGAGAAGTAATAAAAAAATATTTTTAATAGCTCAAAACTCGCCTTCAAATGAAGAGCCAACGATTAAAGATTTGCCAAATATAGGCACACTCTCAACACTTCTTCAAATGATAAAATTACCGGATGGCACGGTCAAAATCTTAGTTGAAGGGATCCAAAGAGCAGAACTGAAAAAAATTACAACAAGTGATGGTTATTTTGCAGAAATAGAAAAAATTGATGAAGTGATCGAAGATTCAAAATATGAAAGAGATCTTTTATCGACAATCAAAAATCAATTCACGGAATTTGTAGCGGTATCTAGAAAAGTGTCTCACGAGATCATTAATCAAGTTGAGTCTATGGGCAGCCTGGCAAAAGCTGTAGATGTAATTTCTTCGAATATTCATCTATCAGTTCAAGATAAACAAGAAATTCTTGAGAAAGTAAACGTTGTTGAAAGATCTGAATTTTTATCGAGTCTACTTGAAGCCCAAATTGAACTTATAGAAGTGGAACAACGAATAAGAGGTAGAGTTAGAAAACAAATGGAGAAATCCCAAAAAGAGTATTTCTTGAATGAACAAATAAAAGCAGCTCAAAAAGAACTTGGAGATATCAGTGATGAAAAAAGTGAGCTAGATGAATTACAGAAAAAGATTGAAGAAACAAAACTTTCTAAAGAAGCACTAGAAAAAGTTAATACGGAATTCACAAAGCTTAGACAAATGTCACCTATGTCGGCTGAAGCAACGGTTGTACGAACTTATATAGATACAGTGCTTGATGTTCCTTGGAGTAAGTCGACAAAAATTAACCTTGATTTAAAAAAAGCTAAAGAGATTTTAGATGAAGACCATTACGGCTTAAAAGAAGTTAAAGAGAGAATACTAGAATACTTGGCGGTGCAAAAGAGAGTTACCAAAATGAAAGCACCAGTGCTGTGTTTTGTTGGCCCCCCTGGGGTAGGAAAAACTTCTTTAGGTGAATCCATTGCACGAGCAGTTAACAGAAAATTTTCAAGACTTTCGCTAGGTGGAGTTCGTGACGAAGCAGAAATTAGAGGGCACAGAAAAACATATATAGGCTCTATGCCAGGCAAAATCATACAAAAACTTTCTAAAGGAAAAGTTAAAAATCCCTTATTTTTACTAGATGAAATTGATAAAGTCGGCATGGATCACCGAGGTGATCCAAGCTCTGCTTTATTAGAAGTTTTAGATCCGGAGCAAAATAATACCTTCAATGATCATTATTTAGAGATTGATTACGATTTGTCGGAAGTGTTGTTCATATGTACTGCAAATTCATTGAACATACCACCACCTCTACTGGATAGAATGGAAATAATAAGGTTGCCAGGTTACATAGAAGATGAAAAATTGAATATATCTAAAAATTATCTTGTTCCAAAAAATAAAGAAAAGAATGGTTTGAAAGAAGGTGAGATTACATTCAGCGATAATGCCATTTTAAAAATTATTCGAAATTACACTAGAGAGGCTGGGGTCAGAAGTCTAGACAGACAAATAAATAAAGTGTGTAGAAAAAAAGTTAAAGACTTATCTTTAGGAGCTAAAGCAACTAAGTTAATCGATAATAGGGTAGTTAGAAATATTTTAGGCGCTGAACCTTTTAAATATGGTCAACATGACGCAGAGAACTCTCTTGGTCAAGTGAATGGGTTAGCATGGACTTCAGTGGGAGGAGAATTATTACAAATCGAGGCTGCTGTTACGGCGGGCAAAGGTAGAGTCATAAAGACAGGCTCACTGGGTGATGTGATGCAAGAGTCAATCCAAGCAGCACTAACAGTTGCAAAAAATATTGCTAAAGATAAGAAAATCAAATCCGAGTTTTTTGATAAACATGATATTCACATTCACGTGCCTGAAGGTGCTACTCCCAAAGATGGACCAAGCGCGGGTATAACTATGTGTACGGCAATAACTTCTCTTGCAACTGAAAAAAAGGTAAAAGCAAACCTGGCAATGACGGGAGAAATTACATTAGCAGGTAAAGTTCTGAAAATTGGGGGGTTAAAAGAAAAACTCATTGCTGCTAAAAGAAGTGGTATAACTAATGTCATCATTCCTCATGAAAATTTAGGTGATGTTGAAGAAATAGAATCAAATATTTTAAAAGATCTAGAAATTATACCGGTTAAAAATATTGCAGAAGTTCTTAAAGTAGCACTGGTATAGGCACTCTTAAGGCGCAAAGTCAAGAAAAACAGCCTGAAATAAAGTTCATTTATTTGGGTTAAAAATCTTGATTTATTGATTTTTAGGGTCTAATGTTATTAAAAGCCCGTAACAGGGCATTTTGAGGAGATTTTATGAATAAGGCTGATTTAATTGACATGGTTGCCAGCGAGACTGGTAGCACTAAAGTTGATGCTGCTAAAGCGTTAGATGCTGTTGTAGATGCTGTGACAGGTGCACTTGCTAAAGGTGACTCTGTATCACTTGTAGGATTCGGAACATTTTCTGTTAGACACAGAGCTGCTAGAGAAGGGATAAACCCTCAGAATCCTTCACAAAAGATTCACATACCTGCAGCTAATGTACCGGTTTTCAAAGCAGGTAAAGCACTAAAAGCTTCAGTAAACTAAATTTAACTGAGTGATCAGTTTCTTACGGGAGAGGCTACAAGGAATTGTAGCCTTTTCTTTTCTAGGTATAGTTGCCCTAACTTTCGCGTTTTTGGGGCTCCCCACTTTTACGCAAACTTTCAACGTTAATGATTATGCCAAAATTGGCAAATACAGCATTTCACAATCAGAATATTTTCGAACAAAAGCGCAGGTAGAAGATAATCTTCGTTCACAGTTTGGTGAAGGTTTGAATTTTTCTGACCCTGCAATAGTAGATATTGTTTCGAATCTCACTAATAATTCGATTATAGAAAAATATACATTAATAAACTTCTTTGATGACTTAAATGCCGATATACCCGACACATATATTGAAACAGAACTTTCAAAGTTAGAAGCTTTTCAAGTGGATGGGAGATTCAATCAGGACTTATTTAAGCAATATTTAATTAACTTCAATTTGACCAAAGAAGACTTGATGGAGGATTTTGAGTCAGATCTAAAACTTAACTTGGCTGTTTCTCTTATAGATTCCACAGCCAGTTCTTACAATCAATCTATTAATCAATACCTTGATTTGCTTACTGAGAGGAGGTCGATATCTTTTGTTGAGCTTGAAGCTGAAAATGTTACAAAGGATTTCGCTGCAGGAGAAACAGAAATACAAGATTATTACAACAATAATTTAGAGCAATTCGCGATTCCAGAAAAAAGATCATTCCTTCTTTTGGACTTAAATAAAAATAAGATGAACCTCGAAATAAGTGAAGTTGAAATAGAGGATGCTTACAATTTATTTCTTGAAAATATGCCAGCACCTGAAAAAAGAGTATCGCATATTATGATAATACGTGATAACTATTCTACCGATTTGGAGTATCAAGAAAGAATTGCGCTCGTAACAAACCAACTTGAAACATCAGAATTTAAAGATTTAGTAAAAAATTATTCCGATGACTTAGGAACAACCGATACGGACGGTGACCTTGGTTTTACAAACGGTGAAGTATTTCCAAGTGAATTTGAGACAGTAATTGCAGGACTAAATATCGACGATGTATCGCCAGCCTTAAGTTACGAAAATAATACTCATTTCCTAAAAGTAACAGAAATAAAAGGTTCTGACATATCTTCATATGAGGATAAGAGAACAGAACTCCTGGGTGAATTAAAACAAATACAATTTGAAGATGAGGTAGCTCAAATTTCTAGTAGCTTAACTTTTTCAAATTTTACTATGGAAGAAGTAAAAGAATTTGCTGAATCTAACAGCCTTGAACTTAAAGACTACGTCGACCTTTCTGTGGCTGATTTCCCACTTAATTTTGAAAACTCTTCTATAGTTTCAACTACTGAAGTAAACAATTGGTCAAGTCCGCTAGAAATCGGATTTGACAATTTTTCCTTCGCTTACGTTTACGATACAAAAGACAAAACATATGAAGAATTTTCAAGTGTTACAGATTCTGTGAAAAATATTATCCTTGAATCAAAAAAAACTGATTATCTCAATGAAATTTATGCTAGCCCAGATATTACTGTTTTGAACGAAGCCTCACTCAGCGAATTATTCGAAATTAGTGATTTTAAGGTGGAGAAGTTCAAAGGCATTAATAGGTCAACCTCACTGTTATCAAATGATATAGTTGGTAAAGTTTTTAATGACTCAGATATTGGGGTAATTAAAAAAGAAGTCACGGCAAAAGGACTTTTAATATATGTTGTAGAAGATAGGATAAAAGGCGACCACACTAGCGTTTCAGAAGAAGACCGTATTGCTATTCTTGAAGAATCTAAAAGAACAAATCTTCAGTTGGCTTTCAATGAATTAAGAGCGAAATATAACTTTGATGAAAAGATATCAGTTAGCAACCAATTCGCTAATCAAAACTTGTAGCTTGAATATTATAGCCACCATCGACGTATATGGTTTGTCCGGTTATACCGCTCGACATATCACTTAACAAGAAAGCAGCTGTATTTCCGACTTCTTTTGCTGTGATGTTTCGAGCAATTGGTGTGTTATCACCGTGTTTATTAAGCATTGTTTTAAAGCCTTTAATTCCAGAAGCTGCTAATGTTTTAATTGGACCTGCAGATATTGAATTTACTCTTATGCCTTTTGAACCAAGTGTTGATGCAAAATATCTTACACTCGCCTCAAGGCTTGCTTTTGCCATTCCCATTACGTTGTAGTTTGGAGTTGCTTCCTGAGATCCGATATAGGTTAAAGTTATTGCTGCACTATTTTCAGTCATATACGGATGAGCTTCTTTCAAAAGTGCTGAAAAGCTGTATGAACTTACATCATGTGTGATTTGAAATCCTTCTCTAGTAATGCAGTCTTCTATATTTCCCGAGATCTGATCAGCAGGTGCAAAGCCGACAGAATGCACTATACCGTCAATACTGCCCCACTTTTTGACAGCTTTAGCTATTAGCTTTTTAATTTCGTCATCCTTTGATAAATCGCAAATTTCGGTGAAACCTTTTCCATTTTCTGCTGAAAATTCGTTTATAAATTTTTCAAATCTTTCATTTTGATAACTAAAACCTAGAATCGCCCCATTTTCGTGAAGCGTTGAGGCTATTGCTGAAGCAATTGAATATTTGTTGGCAAGACCAACAACTAAAATTTTTTTCCCCTTAACCATGGATGAATTATAGTTTATTTTGAATAGATATAAAATTTTACAAAAATGCCTTAAAACCCTTATGGAAACTCACTAAAAACGCCTTTTTTCCCAAAAAGTGACAAAAAAAGGGTATTTGTTACATTTAAATGACAAAATTGTATTAAAAAAGGCCCAAATGAACTATGATTTGGGGATATTAACTTTTTAAAAAGGTAATTAATATGAATATATTCAAATATTTAATGAGCTTGCTCGTTATCACTACATTCTCTTTGGGTGTTTTTGCTCAAGAAGAAGATGGTGATGTTGAGGAAGTGGTTGTTACCGGTTCAAAGATTAAAAGTGCAGACTTATATTCTTTTGCGCCAGTAACAGAGATTACTGCAGAGGATATTGCAGTAACTGGTAAAGCCTCAATCGGTGAGATTTTGCTTGAGCTACCATCACAAGGTTCTGGATTATCCAGAAACTACAACAATGGTGGTTCTGGTGCGGTCAGAATCGATATGAGACATCTTGGTTCAGGTCGTAACTTGATCCTTGTAGATGGCAGAAGATGGGTAAATTCTGGTCAAGGAGCTAATGGTTCTGTTGATTTGAACTCAATACCATCTGCCATGGTAGAAAGAGTCGAAATCCTAAGGGATGGAGCATCTGCTGTTTATGGCTCAGATGCAATTGCTGGTGTTATTAACATCATCACTAAAAGTGATTATTCTGGTACTTCAGCAACATACCAAATGGGAGAATACTTTGACGGCGGTGGTGCATCAGAAGTGATGACATTCACTGTTGGTGAATCTTCAGGCAATAGTTCATATGTTGCTGGTGTTTCTGTTGTTGATTTAGAGAGTCTAGGCAATGGCGAAAGACCAGAGACAAATGCAAGACCTGCTAATGGTGGTTCTGCTGGAACTCCACAAGGTAGATTTGCTTATTCTGGCGTAGTTGGAGATTGTTCTAACTTTACAGTTTCTGAAGGAACTTCAGGTACTAACCCTGCAACTGATTTCAGATGCTGGACAAGTCCAGATGATAGATTTAACTATAACCCATACAACTACATCGAAACTCCAAGTAAAAGACTAAATGCTTTTGCAAAGATGACTAGAGATTTAGAAACTGGGCAAACAGTTAGATTAGATTTCATGTATCAAAAAAGAGACTCAGACAGATTACTAGCTCCAATGCCATTGTTTTATGGTTTTGGTAGTTTTGGTGGAAGAGAAGGTATTGGTGCTAATCAACCTTATAACCCATTCGGAGTAGAATTCTGTGACCTAAGTGGTGGTTCTCAAAACTATGCCGATTGTTCTGCTGCACCTGAGGGTGTAACAACAGCAAATGGTTGGTTTGGAAGAAGAATGCTAGAAACTGGTAACAGACTTTATACAGACGATATCGAAACATATAGAGCTATGGCATCTTTAGATGGCATGCTAATGGGTTTTGATTACACAGCATACTTCTCAAAAGCAACTAACAATGCTTTAAATACAACAGACGGTTTACTTGACTCAGGTGCTATTAAGTTATCACTATCAGATGATTGTGGTCCTAACGGTAACGGTGTCACTTGTTTAAACATCTTTGGTGGTCAAGGTCCAGATGGCGCTTACTTGGGTAATGGTCTATGGTCAGGATCAGGTTCAATTACACCTGCTATGGCTCAGGCTATTTCTTTCCAAGCGAAAAGTTCAGGTGGAAACCAAATGACAAATTATGGTGTTGATTTCGCAGGTGAGTTATTCGTTAACCCACAAGGATTTGACGTTCCTGTAGCGTTTGGTTATGAGCATAGACAAGAAGATGGATTTAATTTCCCAGATGCATTTATTGCAAAAGGGTTATCCACAGGTAATGCTAACCAGCCAGTATCTGGTGGTTTTGAAGTTGATGAGCTATACGCAGAGGTTGTATATAAAGTACATTCAATGCTTGAGTTCTCAGCTGCTTCAAGATATTCAGATTACTCAACATTTGGTAATACAACAAACTCAAAATTAGGTATGGTTTTGACACCTGTTGATGGCTTAAAAGTAAGGGCTACATTTGCTGAAGGTTTTAGAGCTCCAAGTATTGGTGCACTATATAGCGGTAATGCAGATAGTTATCCAACTTTACAAGATCCTTGTGATGTTCTTTCTGCAAACTTTACTGGTAATGCAGATGGTACACAAGTCGGACAATGTTTAGCTGACGGTGTTCCTACAGGCTTTACTCAGCCGAATGACCAAATCAGAATCACAGTTGGTGGTAACCCAAATGTGCAACCTGAAGAATCAGAAAGTACAAATATTGGTGTGGTTTTCCAACCTGCCGGTGTTCCAGGACTTAATATGTTTGCAGATTTCTATGATATAGAAATCACTAACTTGATTGGCTCAATTGGAGCTCAGTTAATTCTGAACGGTTGTTACGATGGTAGCAATCCAGGTTACTGTAATCTAATTGACAGATTACCTACTGGATTTGTTGATGATTTAAGAAATACAACTAATAACGTTGGTATGTTAGAAACATCAGGTCTTGAAGTTGGTGGTTCTTATAGCTTCTCAACTGCATACGGTGATTTTGCACTGGGTGTAGATGCAAGAAGCTTAGATTCATATGATGTAACATTAGCTAACGGCGATCTACAGATGGCTGCTGGTTATGTGTTAGGTAGTTCAAGAGACAACTTTGTTGATTTCAAAATGAACACATCATTAACATGGACTATGGGTGATATGTTTGCATCAGCAACTTTACAACACTTCGGTGAAGGTACAGGTGTTGCAAATAACCCTCCAACAATGACAGCTGATGGACTGGTAACAGAAACTGAAAGAGATATTGATGCGATCACATACCTTGATCTTCAATATGGAATGGTTTTACCAGAATACAATGCAACTGTTAGAGTTGGTATAGATAATGTATTGGATGAAGATCCTACATTCTTCCCAGAGACATTTGCTAATGACTTTGACCCTGCGTACAGAACATGGGGTTCAATGCATTATTATGCAAATATTTCTGTAAACTTTTAATCGACTTAGTCGATGAATTAAAGGGTTGCTTCGGCAACCCTTTTTTTTAGGAGTTATCTTTTCTTTTTCTCAATTCTGTAAATTTTTCTAGGGGACTAAGACCATCTAAATCAGCAGGCGTTTTGTTAAGAAGAAAGGGATTAATTTTCCTTTCTAATTTCAATTTTGTCGGTAACGAAATAGAACCATCTTGAATCTTTTGAGTTATATCTAATGTATATTGTTTTATGAAATCATCAGTCATCACAGAATTTACAAATTTTAGGTTTGACTCAGTGTATTCATGTGCACAATAAATAATTGTTTCTGGATTTAATTGATTTAATTTCTGAATAGAATTATGCATTTGCTCAAATGTTCCTTCAAACACTCTGCCACAGCCTGCCGAAAATAAAGTATCACCACAAAAAACTAATAATTTTTTATTTTCAACGTAAGCTATATGATCAAGTGTATGACCGGGTGTTTCTAATACAGAAAATTCATAACCTAATGTATTGACCTTATCATTTTCTGAAACATTTATATCAACTCCTTCAATATCTCCAATAGGTCCATAAACTTTCCCATCAAGCTGTTTTTTAAGTTCAAGGGTTCCACCTACATGATCAAAATGATGATGAGTGAGCAGAATATCTACAAGATTTAAATCATTATTACGTATGAGCTCGAGAACAGGTGCAGCATCACCGGGGTCTATGACTGAAATATCAGAGCCTGATTGCATAACCCATATGTAATTATCTGTATAAGCAGGTATATGAAAGATACGCATTAATTTATAATAAACATTTATGTCTATAAAAGTATATACAGACGGTGCTTGCAAAGGTAATCCAGGTCCTGGAGGTTGGGGAGTATATATAAAGTTTAATAATGAAGAAAAAGACTTATACGGAGGCAATCCTGAAACTACCAATAATCAGATGGAAATGCAGGCAGCTTTAGAAGCTTTAAAATATTTAAAAGATGAGGATGAAGCTATTAAACTTTATACCGATTCCAATTACCTAAGACAAGGCATAACGGATTGGATTCATAAATGGAAATTAAATAATTGGAGAACAGCATCAAAGAAACCAGTTGCTAACCGTGACTTGTGGATAGAAATATCTGATTTAAATGAAAAGATGAATGTTGAATGGAATTGGGTAAAAGGTCATGCAGGAGATCCTGGCAACGAAAGAGCTGATCAATTAGCTAACATGGGTGCTGAGAATGTCTAATCGGCTTATTTCTTTTGATACTGAGACTACAGGGCTAGACTACAAAACTGGAGACCGCGTTGTCGAAATAGGTGCTGTGGAGATTTTAGGCAGAGATAAGTCTGGAAAAGAATATCAAACTTACTTGAATCCAGATGGTAAAGAAATGAGTGAAGGCGCTGCAGAGATTACGAACATATCTAATGAACAACTAAAAAAAGCTCCAAAATTTAAAGAAATTGCTGATGAATTTATTGAGTTTGTGAAAGGGGCAGAATTAATAATTCATAATGCAGAATTTGATGTTGGTTTTATAAATAACGAATTGAATTTAATCAATCACGAGGTTAATGATATAAGAGATATTTGTTCGGTATATGATACCTTAATTCATGCTCGAAAAACTTTTCCGGGCCAAAGGAATAATCTCAATGCATTATCAACCCGGCTTGGTATTTCTGGATATGATAGAACGTATCATGGAGCTTTACTGGATGCACAAATATTGGCTGATACGTACTTAAATCTGACAGGAGGCCAAGTAACCTTTGATTTATCGGAATCAGAGATTAAAGAAACTAAAGATAAAATTGAAAACAAATCTGAAGACGTAAATTTTTTAAAATTTAATGCTAAAGGTGAAGACTTATCTGAACACAGAAAATTTTTAGAGATTCTGGGTAAAAAAACTGACAAAGAAATAAATTGGTAAAAAATGAAAGTAACAACTAGATTTGCGCCAAGTCCAACAGGATACTTGCACATTGGTGGCGTTAGAACTGCTTTATTCAATTATATTTTTGCAAAAAAAACTAATGGCACTTTTCTTGTACGAATAGAAGACACAGATAGAGAACGGTCAAAAGAAGAATATATAGGTGCAATAATGGATGGTCTCAATTGGATTGGACTTGAACCAGATGAAGAACCAATAAAACAAAGTGAACGATTTCACGTGTATAAAGAAGAAGCCTTTAGATTAGTTAAAGATGGAAAAGCTTATGAGGATGAGGGAGCAATAAGACTAAAAATTAATAAAGATGGTTCTACGTTAGTAAAAGATTTAGTTTATGGTGAGATAGAATTCCCTAATAAAGAATTAGACGATTTGGTAATTTTGAGAAGCGATGAGTCTCCAACTTATCACTTTTGTAATGTAATTGACGATAATTATCAAAAGGTTACCCATATCATTAGAGGTGAAGATCATTTGCCCAATACACCTAAACAAATTCAGATTGTGAATGCTTTGGGCTACAAGGGCTTTGAATATATTCACTTACCTTTAGTGCTAGGTGAGGACAGAAAAAGATTATCAAAAAGACACGCAGCTACTGATTTGATGTCATACAAGGAAGAGGGGTATTTGCCTCAGGCAGTTTTAAATATGTTGGCAAAATTAGGATGGTCAAATACAACCAAAGATATCTTTACAGTTGATGAACTTATAAAAATTTTTGAAGTGCAAGATATTCAGAAAGCTGGTGCTGTCTTTGACATCGAAAGGCTTAATTTTGTCAATCAAGCACATATTGCAAAAATGCGAAGTAATTCATTAATGCAAGAAGTAGAAATTTTTAATAAGAAAAATGGTTTCTCTTTGAGTGATCACCATGCAGGTGATTATTTGCTTGAATTGTGTAAAGGTAGTGCCAACAATCTAAGTGAAATTTCTTTATTCATTAAACCTTTTCTCATTGATTTTGACGACTATAACCCAGAGGATTTTAACAAACACTTGGCCAATGCGAAATTAGTTATAGAGTATTTCAAAACGAACTTAAAGAAATTAGATGATTGGAGTGAAGAAAGCATTGAAAATATTATTTCAAATGCAAAAAATGATCTTAATCTTCCTATGCCAAAAATTGGCTTACCTTTGAGGGTTGCTTTACTGGGCAGAGCTAAATCACCCCAACTTAACTCAACTATTTATTTAATTGAAAAAGAAAAAGTTATTGATCGATTAGGTAGATCTCTAGAAGTTATTGCTGAACGCTAACTTTAGCATTGGGCCTTCTCAAATCAGCGTATCCATACCTTATACCATCAATGATTTCGATGCTCTGTGTGCTTCCCATGGTATCTGATAGTTCTAATTTATGGCCGAAAGACTCTAGAATTCTTAAAGTGTCTTCACTTATGAACTTCTCGTATTCTAAACTCAAACTTTGTGAGTCTTGATGGATCCTTGGCACCATAGATGCAGCTCCAACATCTAAGTTAAACTCAATATTGTTTATTAAGACCTGTAAAATTACACCAGGTATTTGCGAGCCGCCCGGAGAACCTGTTATTAATTCTAATTTTCCTTTATCGAATACCATTACAGGAGTCATTGTGCTCATTGGCCGTTTTAAGGGTTCAAGCTTATTTGCAGGTGAACTGCTTCTATAATAAGAATCGGTTATCTCATAATTATGTGCAAAATTATTCATCTGATTATTAGTCAAAATTCCAGTACCTGGAATGGTGACACCTGATCCAAAAGAATAACCTAAGGTATAAGTCACAGAAACAGCATTACCTTCCTTATCAACTATTGAATAATGTGTTGTATCCTTCGATTCTTTATAAGAATTGTTAATTTTGTTTCCAGTCCTTGCAGTTTTTTTTGGTGATGATACTTCTGTTAGGTTTATTTCTTTAGCTTTTTTACAAGCTAATTTTTTAGATAAAAGCATATCGTACGGAATATCAGAAAAACTTGGATCGCCAACGTATTTTGACCTGTTGTGGTGAGCAAATTTCATCGCTTCAGCAATCAAGTGATATGTCCTTGCACTATTAGGTGCTAATTGAGAAAGCTGGAAGCATTCAAGTACATTTAATGCTGTTAAAACAACAATTCCACCACCTGAAGGTGCTCCCATAGCATAAATTTGTTTCCCTCTATAGTTTGTTTTTATGGGTGGATAGAGATTTACTTCATAAGCCACTAAATCCTCTTTTCTGATAAGGCCATCATTAGCAATCATATGTTTATTTATTAGATCAGCGATTTTGCCTTTATAGAAACCATCTCGACCATCAGCTTGAATTATTTTTAACGTCTTAATTAGATCTTCTATTTTTAATTTTCCGCCAAGTGAAAGATTTTTCTTAAAGATTTTATTTGATTCAGGATCATTTTGTATATATCTTCCTTTATTAATAGCTAGGTATAAATCCTGAGTAATTGGCACACCTTGCTCCAAAAGATCAATGGTTGGCTGTATTAAATCCTTCACTGGAATGGTTCCATATAATTCATGAGCTTTAAAAAGGCCTGCAACTGTACCAGGAACTGCTATAGCTTTATAGCCTTTTCTAGTCACATCATCATCTTTTTCCTTTGCTTCTTGGTAAAATTCACGAGTTGCTAATTTTGGAGCCATAGATCTGAAGTCAATCATAAGTAAGGTTTTATCTTCTTCAATGAAGACCTGCATAAAACCTCCGCCTCCAATATTACCAGCTCTTGGAAGGGTAGCAGTTAACGAAAAACCAACTGCAATTGCAGCGTCAACTGCATTACCTCCTTTATTCAAGACTTCTATACCAATATCCGAAGATAAATAATTTTGTGAAACAACAATTCCTGATTCTGTATAAGTTGAATGGTAGGGATGAGGATAATCAATTAAGCTTGATTGACTGAATACTAAATTTGAAATTAAAAGTAAAAATAATCTGAACATCTAGAAAATTAATGGTAACACAAAGGTAGAAAATGCTGTCACTACCAAGATTCCTAAAATATTAAAATAAAGTCCCGCTTTCATCATTTGCGCAATAGTAAATTTTTCAGAACCATAAACTATGGCATTTGGAGGGGTTGCAACCGGCAACATAAAAGCACAGCTTGCGGCTAAAGCAACAGGAATAGCTAATTGTGCTACAAGGCTTAAATTATTCGTTCCGTCAGGTAATAAATTTCCTTCAACTGTAGCTAAAATTATCATTATGGGCACAAAGGTCGCAGTTGTTGCTTGGTTGCTTGTTAGTTCAGTAAGAAAAACAATTAGAACCACAATTAATAGTATTAACAATACAGCGCTGATATCAGGAATAAGACCTCCAATCCACTTACCTAAGCCGGAACTCATTATAGCGTTTGCCATTGACAAACCACCACCAAATAAAATCAAAATACCCCAAGGTAGTTTTGTTGTAATACTCCATTCAATAAGGCCTGCACCTTGACTTGATCTTGTGATAAATACCGCTAGTGCAGCTATAATAGCGATACCATAGTCTGTAAGGCCTTGAAGGAGATAAGTATCGTCTAGAAGGTCTCTAAATATCCATGCTAATGCTGTAAGAACAAATATTACAAAAACTCTTTTTTCGTCGGTAGTTATAGCGCCTAAGTCTTGATACATTTCTTGTAAAGAATTTTTTGTTTCCTTATTGGCACTTATATTCACAGGAAAGATAATATTCGTAAGCAACCACCAACCAACGATCAGCATGATAATTGATATTGGTAAAGCAAGAAGCATCCACTGATTAAAAGAAACATCTAATCCTTGTTCTTGTATTAAGCTAATCACCACAATATTAGGTGCAGTGCCGATAGGAGTAGAAATTCCACCAATTGTTGCTGCGTAAGCTATACCCAAAAGTAATGCTGTCTGAAAGTTAGAAAAATCTTTATCAAGATTTGTAGTTTTTCTTACAACACCAGCAATAGCTAAACCAATTGGAAGAAGCATTAAGGTTGTAGAAGTATTCATTATCCACATACTTATAAATGCACTCACTAGCATAAAGCCTCCAATTAAATATTTCGCATCAGTACCTAAGGATAGAAGCATTTTTAAAGCAATTCTTTTATGAAGATTTACTTTCTCTATTGCCAAAGCAAGAATAAACCCACCCAAGAAAAGAAATACATTTGGATGTGCGTAAGGAGCTGCTGCTTTCGTAAAAGCACTTTTAGCAGGATTAGCAGCATCGCTAAAATCGTAAATACCTAATAGAGGAAATAAAGCAAGGGGTATTAACGCTGTAACCGGTAATGGAATGGCTTCTGTAGCCCACCAGCTTGCCATTAATAACACTACGCCGGTCACATACCAACCAGAGATTGAGAGTCCTGCTGGAGGTGAAGTAAGTAATGTAAATAAGAGAAAAATTAACCCAATAAAAAAACCAATTGTTTTAGGATTAGAAAAATTCTTCATAAAAAAAAAGGCGCGAAATTAATCGCGCCTTATTCAGATTAACATTTAGTAAGTTACTCTAAAGTCTACGTAGAAGTTTCTTCTTAAATTATTATCTAAATCTTCGAAGTAACCTTGTCTAGAAGAAGCTAGTGGAGCTCTTCTATCATGCCAGTTATTAACACCTAATCTTATTCTTAGATCTGCATCATTAAAATCAGTGTAATAATCACTGTAGACATTCATAGTTTTGAATGGAACGACTTGCCACATCTCACCAGCTCTAGCTACTGTTCTACTTTCATAGACAGAACTTCTCGCATTTTGATTTATACCAAGTGCCCAATCGCCTCTACGAAATCTCAAGGATGTATATGATTTTCTCTTAGGAGCACCATCCACCGCAAGCAGATCACCAAATCCAGTAATAGCAGTCATCGGTAAGGCACCATCTTGCATAGCAGTATCAAGCGTTCTTAAAGTTTCTCCATATAATTGATCTCTCTTTGTTAGCATTGAGACTTGATGCTTCAGTGAGAAAGTACCAAAAGCTGTATCAATATCGTAGTAAACACCTAGATCGTTACCTTCTATACTTCTATCATTCAAATTAGCGTAATTATCTTCAACTCTTTCAGCAAGACCAAAAGGACATAACCCAGCTGCCAAAAATGAATCTGGATTATCTGGAGCTTGTCTTACAACTGCAGGGTTTCCAATAACTGCACCACAATTGTTGATGTCATTAGTTGATAGTCTCAAGAAGAGATCTAACAACATATGATTTTCTTCACCAAATAAACCTATGGTATTTGTTGAATCAATTGACCATACATCATAAGTGATTGTTAAATTATCCATTGGCTCAAATACTAAACCTATAGTGGTATTTTCAGATTCTTCTGCTGTGAGTTTTGAGCTACCCATAGCTTGTCTTTGCACTGAATACCTACCATCTGAATCATCAGTATCAATACCAAGACCAACAGCATATAGTGTTGCAGCATCATTTCTAGTATTGTTACGAACAACCATACTTTCATTGATTGTAATCAGATTTGGAGCTCTAAATGTATCTTGCTGTGAGCCTCTAATTTTAAGAATATCATTTACAACCCAACCGAAAGCTACTCTTGGAACACCAGTTCCTTCAAAATCACTGTAAGCTTCCTGTCTATAAGCAAGTTGTAGGTCAAATTGCTCAACGACTGGAATATTCATTTCAGGACTGACCAGTGGCACATCAAACTCTATATAAACTGAGTTTACGTTTCTCGCACCATCACTATCTGGAGTAGGGCTACTATTAGCCAAGTCAGAAACATATGGATATGTATCACCAGCGCTTGTTGATAGTTGACCATTGGTTCTTCTCTCTGTGAACACAATAGTTCCATCCAGTCTTGGGTCTCTATCATCCATGAAAGTGTCATTTCTTGCTTCAACACCAAAAGCCATACCTACATCACCACCTGTAATTGTAAAGACATCAGGTTTTGACATTCTAAAATCAAGTGTCGTCATAGTTCTTTCATTTGCTCTATAAGCATCGACAACAGCTGGTCCAATACCACCAGGTGTGTAATCAACAGGGTTGTGAGAAACAAAACCAGTTTGATATACGCCTGCACCATTGAATGGGTTATAAGCAGACTCGTCTGTTCTATGAAGCAGAGCATCCATTAAAGTATTTGATACTCTGTTGTGTGTGACATCAAAAGCCTCTGCTACAGAATATGAAGCTGCTGACTCCCAATCCCATCCATCGTCTGTCTGACCTCTAACACCAACAAGATATCTATCTGTTTGCTTGTTATTGTCGACAACTCTTTGTCCAGCATCAACAAATCTATAGTTATCCATTAAAAGGGCTTTTCCTGTGAAGTTATAAGGGTTAGTAGCAGGAACTATAAATTTAACTGATGAGAAGTGAGAAACTGAATGTCTGTTACCATTGTACTCACTCTGATATTGACCATATTCAGCAAATAATTCTCTGCCGTCACCTAAGTCATGATTCAAGAAAACAAATAGGTTGTGTCTTTGTACTGCACCTAATATATCTCTTTGTCCATTCCAGTTATGAGTGTAGTTTCCAGAAGAGTCTGAAGCAGCACAAACACCGTTACCAAGATTTAATAAACAATTTGGATCTCCAGCTGCTTTAATTAAAAATTCTCCTGAACTATCTGTGTAAGGAGCAGTTCCACTCATGTCAAACTGACCCCATGAAGAATTAGATGAACATCTATAAAATGCACTGTCAAATTGCTCAGGCACTAGATCTCCATAATCACATCTTCCCATTATCTCGTCTTCAGAAGCTGCAATTCGATCTCTCTGGTAATAACTAAAATACATGGAAACATTAGTGTTACCACCATTAAAATTATTTCCATATTTCATAGAAAATTTATGATCGTCTCTGTTGAAATGCTCCCAATTTTGGAATCTTCCTCTCATTTGGAAACCCTCAAAATTTGTATCTAGAACATTGTTTACAACACCAGCAACAGCATCGGAACCATAAATAGCTCCAGCACCATCTCTTAGTATTTCAACTCTATCAACCAATGAAACTGGGATATTGTTTGAGTTGACTGTTGCAACAGGAATAAAACTTCCACCAACGCTCTCAGTTTGATATGAAGGAGTAGAAATCATTCTTCTACCATTTAAAAGTACTAGTGTATTACCAGTACCTAATGATCTGATATCAAAAGCTCCGACGTCTCCTCTTGAAGCGTTGACACCGCCTCCATTGGATCCTACGTCATTGAACTGGTTAACACCTTGTTCGGTTAAAGTTGCTAAAAGCTCATCACCTGAGTTGACACCTCTATCATCGATATCATCAGCAGTAATAACTGTTACAGGTAAGGCTTCATTAATACGAGCACCCTTAATTTGAGTACCAGTAACAACAACTTCTTCTACGTCATTGCTGTCAGTTGATTCTTGTGCATTCACTGAGAATACAACTGCGCACATTAATAAAACTAAATATTTAATCTTGGTCATATTGAAAACCCCTCTCGTTAAGACTATTTAACAAGAATTAAATAATTTTTTCAAGTTTTAAAACATATTTTAAAAAGCACTAAAATTATTTAAAATAGCGGGTCTGGGGCCATAGCTCAGCTGGGAGAGCGCAACACTGGCAGTGTTGAGGTCAGGGGTTCGATCCCCCTTGGCTCCACCAAACTTAAACAGTGCATTTGATTTAGCTAAATAATTCTAGAAAAATGGACGTATTGCGGTTAAATCAAGCTTTATCAGTAGTAATTTACTAATATAGCTTGATGCGCTTAATCACATTTACACTATTATTTTTTTTTAACAGCTTGTGGAGGTAAGAGTTCAAGTTCAAATGAAAACATAACAACGGATACCTTAATTTTTCTTTCAACAAGCAATAATGATCAACTTGTTTCAAAAAACATTACTTTAACGTGGGTGAGTGAGGGAATGCTTACTTGCAGAGCAAGTGGCGATTGGAGCGGTGATAAGCCTCTTAATGGAACTGAAGAGGTGCAGGTATCTAAAATTGGTGTAAATACTTTTACTTTAACTTGCTTTGGGGAAGGAAACAGGCAAAGAGAAACTTCAGTTGAGGTGGAAGGTTATATCACTGAAAGGAGATCAATCCAACAAGCCATAGGAAACACTAATGTTAATAGAGAGTTTTTCATAAGATATCCTGAACAACCAGTTGAGAATCTTTATCCTGTTGTTTTTGTTTTTCATGGTGCGGGTGGAAATGGCGAACAAGAATTAAATCGACACCAAAATATCTTAAATCTTATAGATCAAGGTGAGTTTATTGGAATTTTTCCATCAGGTTTTGAAAACAGATGGAATGTTAGTGGAGAGACAAACGCAGATGATACTGAGTTTTTTAGCCTTATTGTGAATGAGCTAAATACCTCGTCTATATTTAATACGAATAGAATTTTCGCCATTGGTATATCTAATGGTGGCGGCATGGTAAATAAAATAGGAAAAGAAACAGACTTATTAAGTGGTATTGCGCCCTTAATAAGCCAGCAATCTGAACCAATCGGCAATCTTAGCCCTGGGAGACCGATTTCAGTTTATCAGGTCAATGGTGAAACCGATGATCTCGTTCCAATTGAGGGTGGGCCGGGTGTTGCAGGAACTGTATTTATGTCCGCTCAGGGAAGTGCAGAAAATTGGGCTTCTTATTTTAGTTGTAATATGATGCCATCTGAGGCCAATGTAAGTTGGGGAAACTTTGAAGTGCTTGAATTTACATTTAGTGGCTGTACGAATGGAGTTGAAATTAAATATTTCGTTGTGAAAAATTCTGGTCATAATTTGCAATTTGAGAATCAGATAAATTTATTTGGTCAGATTTGGGATTTTTTTGTCAGAACAACTAACTAGATAGATTTAATATAAGGGGATAAATGGAGATATCATTAATCGGCTGGATACACACAGTTCTAGGGACTTTAGCGATCTTAGTAGCTTTATTTATTATTGTTACTAAAGGTTATATAAAAAGTACAAATAACTTAGGTAAATTTTATATTATTGCTACCCTTATAACTGCTTCAACTGCTTTAATGCTCTACAAAAATGGAGGATTTAATCTTGCACATGTTTTAGCAATACTTACACTAGTTGCAATTTTCTTGGGTATATCGTCTGAAAAATATAATATTTTTGGTTTCTCTAAATACGTTCAAGCAATGTCTTACACTGGGAGTATTCTATTTCATTTGATACCAGGTATTGCAGAGGTTAATAAAAGATTACCAATAAATAATCCAATGGGACTCTCAGTTCTAGATCCAATAAATATCAGGTACTACCTAATTTTTACAGTCATCATAGGCTTAACAATTATGATCCAATGGTACTTTATTAATGAGAAAAGGATTATGAAATAGATTTTTTCCAAATTTTATGAAGAAAATAAAACCAAAAAGCATTGATTATAGGCTCAACAAAAGCGTCCAAGGCTGCTAAGTTTACGGAAGCGCCAAATATAACTGCTGCACATAAAGTTGCAATTATTATGTGTCCGATAGTGTAAATTACAGTCAAGAAAATATCTGAAAGTTGATTTTTAAAAAATTGATGCAAGAGATAGAACCAAAAACCATTGATAATTGGTTCAATGAATGCATCCAATGCCGCTAAATTTAAGGAAGCATTGAATATTAAAGAGGCACATAAAATAGCTATAAGAATATGGCCTATAGTGTAAATTACAGCTAAAGTGAGGCTCCCCAATTCCTTGGTTCTTTCAATTATTATTGATGCTAATTGCTCGGTTGGCTTTTCAGCTGACACTTTTATTATGCTTGCTAATTCAGTCATTTATTTATCTAGTTTAACTCGTCTTTGCCATGTTCTATAGGCCTTCCAAGCAGTTTCTTGAAGAAAAATCCTTTCCTCTTCTTTTATGGCACCATAATAGTCAAATACTAGGCCCTCAGGTGATTTACCAGTGATTGTTGCAAACACTGTCGCGGCACCTAAGTATGTTCCAAGTTGGCTTGGGTGCGTTCCATCAACATGATGAAGCTTAATATTTTCTCTTTCTTTGTACGCAATTTCATAGGCTAAACCCACTGGAATGACAATTGAGTTGCTTTCTTTTCCCGCTGCATAATAAGTTTGTGCAATCTTTCTAATGAGATTTGGTTCAAATCGGCTATCAGCTTCTGTAAACGCATGTGTCATGTAAAGCGCAGTCTTAACACCAAGTTTTTGTGCTTTTGCACTATATTCTTTAACAGTCTGTACAAACTTCTTTTGATTAGTTGCTGAGATAACTTCGGTACTGCCACCTTGCATTATCAGCACATCAATCTGTTGATTCAAATTTAAGTTTTCCGGATTTAATAAATGATCAATATTATGGTGATACAGTTTTGAACCACCAATTGCAGATAGTTTGGTTTCGATTTCAGAGCCATAAAATTCTCTCAACATTGGTTCCACATAGTTATGGACACTGTTGTTGTAGTAAAGATAACTATTTCCGACAAAAAGAATATTTTTAGGTTGTGCAGAGAAAATTTGAAGTGCAAAGAATAGTACAGCTAATAATCTTAATAGCTTCATTTCTTTATATCCTTATGCATAGCAGTAAATTCCACTAGGGTGATTAGTTCTTCCTCTTCATTTGTGATCTCAATTTCCCATACAGAGGTGCTTTTGCCAATATGTTTCGGTCTGGCCGTAGCAAAAACATAACCTGATTTTGCAGACTTTAAATGACTCGCATATAGATTTAAGCCGACCACAGTTTTTAATTTTGGATCAATGCATAAGAAGGCTGCAAAACTAGCTACTGATTCAGCAAGAACACATGAAGCCCCACCATGTAAAAGACCCATAGGTTGTTTTGTATTTTCATTAACAGGCATTTTTGCACGCAAATAATTTTCACCTAATTCTAAGAATTCAATTTCCAGATGTTTATCAAGGCCAACGTAACCCTGATTTAAATCAAGCTTGGAATAATCTGTGAACCATATTGCCATTAGAGAATTATATATAAAAAATTAACTGAATATCTTTTATTCATTAAAGCTAATAAGACAATAAAAAAATTAAAATTATCTTAATTTCTACTAAATTTATTGACAAAAATGCAGTATTTGCACAAAAAATTGCATTTTCTGTAATTTAAAGCATAAAATCTATTAAGGTTTTCATCGCTGCTTAGAATTTTTATTCAAGAATGTCTGGCCCAACTTCCATTCTTTTATTTACTAAGCAGCGAAGCCTTTCTTTCTAAGTTTAATTAGCTCTTTTGTATAGTTCAGCATTGAATCTGGATCATTCTGCTGTTGTTTTGCTGATTTAGCTGCGTAAGCTAAGTTGACGGGCAACCATGGTTTTGCATCACTAAAACCAAGATTTATTTTTTTTGAATTCCATGGCATGGGAGTTCTGCATCCATCTCTACCTTTAAATTCAGGCCAAAAATTTTTACCAAAAGGATCTTTTAAATCCTCAAATTTAACTTCAGTTTCATGCAACCCCAATTCCTCGCCCTGATAGATACATATATTCCCTTTCAATTCTAAAAGTTTCTTCATAATTTCTTTGCTAGATTTATTTATCCTTGAAGTTATTCTCATCGAATCGTGGTTGCTAAATGACCAACATGGCCAAGAATTAGGATTGTTATGAAAAAATTGATCTACAATTTTATTTGTATCTGAAAAGTTGAAATCTTCAGATAAAAATTCAAAACAATACGCCATATGAAGCCTTTGATCGTTTGCATATTCGCCGATTACATCAAAAGGATTTTCAGAAACAATTTCTCCAACAGAAATTGCATCATATTTATCTAATACTTTCCGTACTCTGCTTAAATATTCTAAAGTTTCAGGTTGAGTATTATCGTATTTATGAGTTTGTAGGCCGTAAGGATTATCTTTGTTAAATCCAAGTGGTCTTACAAGCTTTGGATCTTTTGCAGGGTTGTCTCTGAGACTGCTATCATGATAAAGAAAATTTATAACATCAAATCTAAAGCCATCGACACCTAATTTTAGCCAATATTCAATTTCGTCAAGCATCTGCTGTTGTACTTCTTCATTATGAAAATTCAAATCAGGCTGAGAAATAAGAAAGTTATGAAGATAAAATTGGCGTCTTTCATCATGCCACTGCCATGAGCTTCCGCCAAAAACAGATAACCAATTGTTGGGTGGAGTGTTTGGCTCCCCATCAGCCCAAACATACCAGTCAGAGTATTTATTTGTACCTTGTTTTTTACTATTTATAAACCACTCATGTTCGTCAGAAGTATGGCTTAATACCAAGTCAGTAATTACCTTAATATTTTTTTTGTGATAGACCTCAAGCAATTTCTTAAAATCTTCATTTGTACCGAATAATTTATCTATTTTTCTGTAGTTTGAGACATCATAACCAAAGTCTTTTTGAGGTGATTCAAAAAATGGAGATATCCAAACGATATCTACCCCAAGATCAGCAATATAATCCACTTGTTTTGTAATTCCATTCAGATCACCAATCCCATTTCCAGATGTATCCAAGAAAGAGCGAGGGTAAATTTGATAAATTATTTTATTGCGCCAATTATTCATTTATTTGTAGATTAGCTTATTTTTAGATAATAGGAATAATTATATTTTTATATATAATCTGTACTATCCGGGGAAATAGCTTTTGAATACAGAAAAACTTCTTATAGATATTGGTGGCACCAACTTGCGAGCAGGAGTGGGTAACACAAGTTCCATGAGCATCTCTGATATTCAGAAAATTAAAGTAGATTCAAACAAACATATTTTTGATGTGCTTCACGAAATAAATTCAAAAAATAACTATAAAGAGATTGTCATATCTGCAGCTGGACCAGTAACTGAAAACAAAATCTCAATGACGAATAGAAATCTAGAAATTAATGCATCTGATTTGGAAAAAGAATTAAATGTTAATGAATGTTATCTTCTGAATGATTGGGAATCGATTGGTTATTCTCTACCTCTAATGACAGAAAATGATTTTAAAACTGTTAAAAAAGGGCATCTAGAGAGCAATCAGACTTGCTTAGCGATTGGTCCTGGAACAGGCTTGGGTTTTTCAGTATTGAGGCATGTTGGAAATGTGCCTTATGTATATCCAACAGAGCTTGGTAATGCTAGATCGTTCAACGATTATTTGTCTAATTTATTTGAAATTGAACATTCTAAAAATTTTATTGTTCTTGAAGATTACCTTTCTGGAACTGGAATAAAAAAAATCTATGCTGAAAAATCCGGGAAGAACTTAACTACTGAAGAAATCGTATCAGACTATCTAGACGATGATTTAGCAACATATATCTTGAATAATTTTGTTATAGCTTTGAATAATATCTTACAAGACCTTGCTCTTACATTTAATGCTAGGGGAGGCATATTTTTCGCGGGAAGTTTAATGCGAACTATTTCTGAAATGAACTCAATCAATTATATTAAAGAGGAATTTAACAAACATTCATCAGAAGCACATAGCGATATTTTGAAAAATATTTCAATCAATTTAATAAGTAAAGAACATACTCCTTTGTATGGGAACTTGAATTATTCTGTTATAAGGAGGTTACATGAATAGTTTAGATTATCTAATAGTTGGATTTTATGCAGTGGCTTTAATAGCAATTGCAACGTATGTTTCAAGGTCAAAAAAAGGCCAAGAAAAGACACCTGAGGATTATTTTTTGGCTGGAAGATCACTTCCATGGTGGGCTATTGGAACCTCATTAATTGCAGCAAATATTGCTGCCGATCAAATTATAGGTATGAATGGTGATGCCTATGCATTTGGAATGGCAATTGCTGTTTACGAATGGACCGCAGCTGTAGCATTAATCGTAGTGGGAAAATTCCTCTTACCTGTTTATTTAAAACAAAAAGTTTTCACTATGCCACAACTGTTATCACAGAGATACGATACTCGTGTCAGTAAGTTGTTAGCCGTGCTGATGTTAATTATGTATGTGTTTGTTATTCTCCCAACTATTTTATGGTTGGGTGCTGGAGCTGTAAATAACTTGACTGGACTGGACCTCGTGCTTTCGATGATTTTGCTTGGATTGCTTTCACTAGCATATTCGTTATATGGAGGTTTAAAAGCTGTAGCTTTCACAGATATCATTCAAGTCAGCCTATTAATTTTTGCAGGGTTGTACGTTTCATATGTAGGGTTAAATGCAATTTCAGACGGTTCTGGAGCATGGGAAGGATTCATGATATTACAGTCAGAATTTCCAGAAAAATTTGATGCATTATTATCTTATGTTCCAAAAGAACAAGACCCAGAAGCCTATGGAAACTATGTAAAGCTTCCTGGTATATGGGTTCTTATTGGCGGTATGTGGATTGCTCATTTTTATTACTGGGGAACAAATCAATATATCACTCAAAGAGCTTTAGGAGCTAAAAGCCTTAACGAAGCTCAAAATGGTTTGATGTTTGCAGGCTTTCTTAAAATACTAATGCCAGTTGTGGTTGTTCTACCAGGCTTGATTGCCGTTGCTTTGGAGGGAACTACTATTCCATCATTGGAAGGGGATAGAAGTAATGCATATCCTTCAATGCTTTCATTATTGCCTAATGGAATTTTAGGACTAACTTTTGCTGCACTAGTAGCAGCAATTGTTTCATCTTTAGCTTCTCTAACAAATAGTGTGAGCACTATTTTTACGATGGATCTATATAAAGGAAATATGTCTATGGAAGATAAAAGTCTTGTAAAGATCGGCAGAAGGGCAGGTTTAGTTGGTTTGATTATTTCAATTATAGTCGCACCGATATTTTTAGGCAGCCTAGATTCAGCATTTCAGTATGTGCAAGAATACATGGGATTATTTAGCCCAGTTATTCTCTTTGTATTTTTATCAGCAATAGTTTTAAAAAATTCGACTTCAAATTCAGTTTTATGGGGTTCAGCTGTAGCATTGGTGGCTGGTGTAATAATGAAACTATATGTAGCGAATACTTCAGAATCTCTTATTGAGCCATTCATGCATCAAATGGCAATATCTTTCTTTTTAGCGTTTGTAGTAAGCGGTCTATTATCTCCTACTAATGAAAATGCAAAAGTATTTTCACTAACTGCAGAAGATTTTAGAACATCGACTTTATTTAATGTTGGTTCAGTCGCAATTGTTACTATTTTGGCAGCAATTTATATTACTTACGCATAATTACTATGAGATTAATATTTCTTGCTCTGTTTTCATTCAATATTTTTGCTCAAGATTTGACTTGGGATAGAGAAAATTCTTGTCCTGTTGGTGATATGGCTTTTGTTAAAAAAGTTTTATCAGAAATGACAGTCGAAGAAAAAGTTGGCCAAACTATTATGGCTGATTTAGATTTTATTAAACCAGAAGATTTAAGAAGATATCCAATTGGTGGCATTTTGAACGGTGGGAATACTTCCCCTAATGGAAATCAACAAGCAAGCACAGATGAATGGAAAAGCCTTGCTCAAGATTTTTACGAAGAATCAATTAAGACTGGCTCAAATATTCCGATCTTGTGGGGAACAGATGCTGTTCATGGCCATAGTAATGTTCTTGGTGCAACAATTTTTCCCCATAATATTGGTTTAGGTGCTTCAGCTAACGAGCAGCTTTTAGAAGCTATTGGTGCTGCAGTTGCAGAAGAAGTTTTAGCTACAGGCTTATACTGGACATTTGCTCCTACTGTCACTGTTCCACAAGATTATAGATGGGGCAGAACATATGAAGGTTACTCTGAAAGTCCTGAGCTTGTATCAAAATTGGGTGAATCTTTTATTTATGGTCTCCAAGGCAAAGGCGATGAATTTCTAAAATCAAATAAAATTATTGGAACAGCTAAACATTTTCTGGGAGATGGAGGAACATATTTAGGTGTTGATCAAGGTGATACTAAGGTTGATGAAAAAACATTACAAGATATACACGGAACACCTTATTACAGTGCTTTAGACGCCTGTATTCAAACAGTAATGGCAAGTTTTAATTCATGGAATGGTTCAAAAGTACATGGAAATGAGTATTTGCTGACAGAAGTTTTAAAAAATCAAATGGGATTCGATGGTTTTGTTGTTGGTGACTGGAATGGACATGGACAAATACCTGGTTGTTCAAATGGTAGTTGTCCAGAATCCTTGATTGCTGGAGTTGATATGTATATGGTCCCAGAAAATTGGAAAGATTTATACCGCAATACACTAAGACAGGCAAACACTGGCGAAATTCCAATGGACAGGCTTGATGATGCAGTTAAAAGAATATTAATCGTTAAAGAAAGGCTAGGATTATTTAAAGGCAAGATGCCCTCAAATTCTCCGTTTTCAGAAGTAGGCTTACAACGCAATAGAGATATTTCTAGACAAGCTGTAAGGGAATCAATGGTGCTACTGAAAAATAATAATAACGTCTTACCTATACAGAAAGGTAAGAAAGTTTTGGTAGTAGGCTCAGATGCAAATTCACTCAGAACTCAAACTGGTGGTTGGACATTAGATTGGCAAGGTACAAATAATAAAAATTCAGATTTTCCCGGATCAATAACATTTTTACAGGCATTGAAAGAAGAACTAGGAAATGAGAATGTTACTTACGTAGAATTCTTAAATGAACTTAAGGGCGATTACGATTTAGCTATTATAGCTTATGGTGAACAACCTTATGCTGAAGGAGTAGGAGACAGATCTAACTTAAATTTTGCATCTACAAGACACATTGCTTATTTGGAACTTTTGAAAAAAAATAAAATACCTACAGTTTCATTATTTTTTACAGGCCGACCATTGTGGGTAACAAAAGAAATAAATTTATCTGATGCTTTTGTCGTTGCATGGTTACCTGGAACAGAATCAAGAGGCATGACAGATGTTTTGGTCGACACTGATAAGTCAAATTATGATTTCACAGGCAAGCTACCATTCAGTTGGCCGAAAACCACATATCAAGCAAACCTTAATTATTACGATGCTACAAGTGATCCTTTGTTCTCTTTCGGATATGGTCTAGATTATTCAGACAAAATTTTAGTTCCAATACTCGATGAAGGTGCTGCAAACATAAATGAAGAGTTAACTAAAATTGAATTATTAAAAGGGACTATTAGTGATGGATTTATTGGATATATCCAAGAAAGCAATCTTCAACAAGTTCAAATAACAAGCAATAAAGTTTCTTCACAAAACGATATTGTGAGTATTGACTTAATTGATGTGAACAAGCAAGACGATACATTAAATTTAAAAATTAAAGGCACAGATCACTTAAATAGCTTCTTGTTGTTATCGAAAGAAATTCTCAATCTTAGGTCTTTTGACGATGGCTACATAAATATGAAAGCTAGACTTAATGAAACTAATGCCGATATAAAATATTTAATTTCATGTGGTATAGGCTGCACACCAGTTGTGGATCTATCAGAATTTTTAAAAGAATCAGAAGATTTTATTGAATACAGTCTTCCTCTTAAGTGTTTCTCTAATAATAGCAGTCTTGATTTATCAAAGGTAAATCTTCCAATGTACCTAGCTACAAAAGGACCTTTAGATATAGATTTAATGAACGTAGAGATTGGAAGAGATAAAGGTGACAAGGTACTTAAGTGTTATTAAAGCACTATTTCATGATCTGAAATTACAATGCCATTCTCATCAGCATAAACCCATTGGCTGGATTTTATTTCCACATTATCTACCTTAAAAATACTATTGAGCTTTCCTTTACCTTCTTTTTTACTTTTTTTGGGACATGATCCCTTTGCATAAATACCAAAATCTAGAGACTGTAAAATTTCTACATCTCTAACACACCCATTTACAATTACACCAGACCAATTATTTTGCTTCCCGAGAAGCGCTAAATTATCTCCAAGAAGCGCAACATTTTTAGAATTATTTCCGTTAATAAATAATACTGATTTATTTCCGTCAGTACTCAAAATTTCTCTAACTAGAGAATTATCATCAGGACAATCAACTGTTACTAATTTCCCAAAAAAACTTTTTTTATTTGAAAAGCAATTAAAATCCAAAATGAAAGGTAATTCAGGGTGCAAGTCTAAAATATCTGGCGTTGTCATAAACAAAAGGGAGGCGAACCTCCCTTATATCTTAAACAAAAAAATTGTTTACCAGTAGTACCCGAATCTTATTACTTTCTGTGAAGGAGCTGAGTAAGCACCTCTTGGAATTCCAGCTTCAATTCCAATATACCAAGGAACAACCTCACTTTTAGCATTATAAGAAGCGTACTGAATATACCAATTATCTTTTGAATCAAGGGTTAAGAAGTAGTCAAACATCTCCCAAGCGGGTCTTTTATCCGTATAGTTTTCAAGTGGCTGACAGAAATAATTTGGTCCATCACAACCACCTTCATCATTTAGATGCTTATCCATATTCCATGGAGTTACGTATGAATCTGACTCCCAGTGATAATTAATTCCTGGTTTAAGTTCCATACCATTTTGCAGTCGATATGTATGTTCATATCTAACAGTCAGAGCTACATCAGGAGTATAAGGCGCTTCATTTCCTTTTAAATTAACAAAGTTATTTGGATTAGTTGGGTCAATTGAAGCTCCATAATCTCTTCCAAATAAAGCATCTTGCCCATATCTCCACATAGTATTGAAATCTTCTGTGAACTCAGTGTGATAGCTTGTTACAAAACCTGACAATTTACCACCATCGTACGGCAACCAAGTGTATTCAAATTCAACACCCCAATGGGTTTGTTCTCCAAAGTTTTCAGTTGTCCATAGAGTTACTCCTTGATCAAAGTAAGTGAATTGTCCAAATGTTGGTGAATTAGGATCAGAGTCGTAACCATAAACTTCGACAACATCGACAGGCAAGTTGCCTGTGAATTGTTTACCGTCATATACGGTATAGAAAACATTAAATGCATAATTAAGTGTATTTTCTTCATTCTTAGCTTTAATTCCCCATTCAGCTGTTGTGACATATTCTGGATCATAGTTTAAATCCACTCTTTGGCCTTCTGAATATAGAATGGAGTTACTTGGAGCAACATAGACATCCGCTAAACTTCCTGATTTATAAGCATTAGCAAGGTAAGCATACATGAAAGATGTGTCACTCATATCCCAATCAAGCCCTAGCCTCCAAGAGAAATTGTCCCAAGATTGCGAGGTATCATTATTAGTAACAACAACACCACATCCTATCATTGGAGCAACACAATCTACTCCATCTATCATTCTTCCCATTTGTATCCAATAGTCTGGTGCTAACTGATTTATTGCATCAAATGGATTTCCACCTGTGTCGTAGATTTGCGGATAACATCCGTTTCCAGTATTACAATTAATGTTTCTTCCACCAACATCTGATTTTTCATCGTATGAAAATCTTCCACCAAGTGTAAAAAATAAATCATCCCTCAAAGCATATGTAGCTTGTCCATAAACTGCGTAGTGATTTAACTCTCTATTAGGTTGCCAGAAGAAATCGTGTCCATTTAGCTCAGCTGTAAAATTAGCGAGCATATCGTTATCTTCGGTGCTTGAGAAAACACCGCCAACCCAAGCCCATTCTTCATTAGCACCTGTGATGTATGCATCAAGTACATTCGATTCCGTTAAAAGTCTATTTATATTAAAAGCCATACCATATTGGTAATTTACACCTCCATCTATCTCGAATTGACTAGATTGTTCAAGTTCTTGATAGCCGTAGTTGACAGTTAAATTTGTTGTAGCATCTAATTGCTTTTTGTAAATTGCTCTAAATGAGTCGATAGTCATTTTATTAAAACCAGGTGTATTTGCGTAAGATTGATATCGATCCTCAGACCCAAGGATGTCTGTACAAGTATTTACAGGCCTATCCTTTGCAGTAAAGCCTTGTCTTGTTTTCATGAGCTCACAACTAAGTACATTTGTCCAACCTTTGCCATTGTCCTCATAATTTTCATATTGAAGATTTAGATCAGAATTATCATCAATAACGTAGGTAGCACTTATTCTCCAAGCACTATCATTTATTGCAGTATAAAATTCTGATGGGTCAGCTTTTATTTTATTGTAGGGGTCTGAAAAATTTCCTTGACCACATCCATTGCCAGGCTGAGTTGAACAACCAAGGTACCAAGCATAATCAGATATATAACTTCTTTGATCTGGGCTTGTTATTACTTGAAATTGATTACTTATGTTAGATGGAAGCCTTCTCCAATCTAGTTGGGAACCATCCCAAAAACCGTCCAAAAATGAATCTTTAGATTGCTCCATATAAGCAAACCTCAAAGCTAACTTTTCATTGATCGGGAGATTGTAGTGGGCTCTAAGACCAGCTTGATTCAGTTGACCACCTTCAAGATTAAGTGAACCACCTTGAATATCAAAGTTTGGTTTTGCAGTAACTATATTTAGTGTCCCAACTACTGAATTTCTTCCATACAGTGTGCCTTGAGGTCCTCTTGTTAATTCAGTTCTTTCTAAATCGAACATTAGTGCATTAGCAGCTTGGGGTCTTGCAACATAAACACCATCAACATGAATACCGACAGCAGGATCGCCTAACTCAGTAACATTTTCAGTTCTGATTCCTCTAAGTGTAATTATCGGAGCATTAGTATCAGTATTTTGAACATACAGACCTGGAATCATATTATTCAGATCTCTAATATTATTAAGCCCCAACTCTAAAAGTTGATTACCTGATAACGCAGTTACAGCTTGAGCTGTATCAAGTATATCTTTCTCTGTTTTTGTAGCAGTTGTCACAACTACCTCTAAACCTTCATCTTCATCCTCAGATTCTTGAGCGAATAATGGCAAAAGCAAAGATGTAAAAAGTAAAGTTTTTAGAAATTTTTCTTGATAATTCATAGTTCCCCAATAGTGTTAAAAGACGTTAAAAAAATAAACTTATTGGCTCATTATGTCAATGATTTACATATAGATGAGCATTGATATAATCAAGCCTGACATTCGCTAGCTTTTGTAAATAAGAAAATATCAATGACGCGTAAATTATCAAT
>QCDB01000005.1 GCA_003278815.1 SAR86 cluster bacterium AG-349-I13
TCATTTAGAGGTTCATCTGTAAGATATGACATATATTCAAAAGGAGAAAAATGAATTTTAGTCAAGCAGTAAAGTCAGCATTCATCGAAAACTATTCAACTTTCAAAGGCAGAGCATGCAGGGCAGAGTGGTGGTATTTTCTTTTATTTACGGTAATTATTTCAATATTAGTGAGTGCTGTTGTGGCATTTGCAACTTTCGGAAGTGTAGATTGGGAATATGTAGCAACATTGAGTGAAAACCAAGCAACCGAATTTATACTGGACAGCAGCTTTGGAACAGGCACAAAAATATCATCAGTTGCATTAACTCTAGTATTTTTTTTACCTTCTCTGGCTGTAACTATCAGAAGGTTGCAAGACCTTGATGCAAGCTATTATTGGGCGGTACCATACTTTATTGTTAGCCTTATTGGCATATGGTTTGCAATCTTTCCTTCTGTTGAACCTGCAGCAGTCAGGCTGGGTGCAGCTGGAAACTTGATCACAATACTCTATTGTTTAGCTTTTTTGAGAAAGGGTGGTTACGAAGATAACAGGTTTGGCCCTAACCCTCTTGAAGAAGAAGATACCTACTAAGTTAATCTTCGAAAATTACAGCAGTTCCATAAGCAACTACCTCTGAGGCGCCTTGAGCAATAGTGCTACTTTGAATTCTAAAACATATTATTGCGTTAGCTCCTTTTTTTTCTGCATCTGCCATCATTCTTTCTACAGCTTGGTCACGAGTTTGTTGAAGAAGTCTTGAGTACTCTTCTACTTCTCCGCCGACAATATTTTTCAAACTTGCAAACACATCTGCTACCGCATGCCTAGCTCTTGCAGAGCTGCCTTTGACGTACCCAATCGTACTGACAATATTCTTTCCAGGGATATTTTCTGAAGTCGTTATTAACATTCTTTAATTCTAACAAATTATTTCAATTGATTATTATGCTTCACAAGAAGTATTAAAAGATTTAAAATGCTTCCTTCATGGCTGTACAAAAAAGTAAAAAAACAAGAAGTAGAGTTGGAATGAGACGTTCTCATGATGCATTAAGTTCAAACTCTTTGTCGACTGATCCTGTTTCAGGTGAAAGACATTTAAGACACAATATGTCTGCTGATGGTTTCTACAAAGGAAGATTAGTCAAAGATCTCAAAAAGAAATCAAAAGAATCTGAAGAAGAAATCCAACAATAATTCATATGGCTTTTTCGTTCTTATTTCCTGGTCAAGGGTCGCAGTATACTGGTATGTTCAAAGAGCATTTTGAAGAATTTGACGAATTTCAAGAAAACCTATCATTAGCTGAAGAATTTTATAAAGAAGAATTAAAAAACATTATTTTTCAAGAAGATCCAAGATTAAACGATACCTATTACACACAACCACTTTTAATGTTGATGAGTTATTCACTTTTTCAAGTCTGGAAAAAGCATAATTGTCCACTTCCAAAGGTTGCAGCTGGGCACAGTCTTGGTGAAGTTTCGGCTTTTTTATGTGCAGGAGGTTTCAATTTAAAAGATGCCTTAAGATTTATAAAATTCAGAGCAACTTTCATGGTTGAAAGTAAGGGTGATACGAAAACTAAGATGTCAGCAGTTTTAGGTTTGGATGGAGAAAGTATCAAAAAAATTCTCACTGATAGAAAAGCAAAATTTCTTGAGGCAGTAAACATGAATTCTCCATTACAAACTGTTATTGCTGGAAACACAGATGAAATTGAGTCTGTAAAAAATAAATTAAAAGAAAAAGGCGCAAAAAAAGTTGTAGATCTGTCAGTATCGGTGCCTTCTCACTCTAGCCTAATGGGAATAGCCACAACAAAATTAAAATTGGTGCTTGATGAAATCAAGCTTGGTAAGCCAGATTTTCCTGTAATACAAAATTTACATGCAAAAATCCCTCTCACGGCAAAAGAAATATGTAACAATCTTGCTGAGCAAATATCAAATCCGGTTCAATGGGTTTCTTCAATGAATAGGTTAAAAAAATATGGTCTTGAAGAGCATTACGAAATAGGACCTAGTAAGGTCCTTTCAGGTCTAGCTAAGCAGAATAGAATAAAGGGATCATTTTCATCTTTAGATAATATTGATACATTTAAAGAATTACTGAGTAGATATGGAAAATAAAAAAGCAATAGTCACAGGAGGTAACAGAGGAATTGGTAAAGGGATTGTCCTATCTCTCTTGGAGCAAGGCTATTTCGTGCTAGCTACATCAAGGGATTCTACAAAATTTGATGTGACTCACCCAAATTTAAAATTAGCGAATTTAGACGTTTGTGATCATGCTTCTGTTGCTGATTTTCAAAAAATTGTAAATGATTACGATCCAGATATTTTAATAAATAATGCTGGAGTTACTAAAGATAATCTCTTCCTGAGAATGACTGAAGATGACTGGGATGAAGTTATTGATACTAATTTAAATAGCGTATTTAGAATGACCAAACTAGTTGTTAAAGGTATGTTAAAAAAGAAATGGGGAAGAATTATTAATATAAGCTCAATATCCGGATCCATGGGAAACCCTGGTCAAACGAATTATTCTGCGTCAAAAGCAGGTGTTGATGCTTTTTCACGATCGCTCGCAAAAGAACTAGGATCGAGAAATATAACAGTAAACTCAATTGCACCTGGATTTATTCAAACTGATATGACCGATGGTCTTATTCATGAAGAAATAACTAAGAAAATCCCGTTGCAGAGAGTTGGAAATGTTGAAGATATTGCTTCACTTGTAAACTTTTTGGTATCAGAAGAGTCTAATTATATTACCGGTCAAACATTAGTAGTTGATGGCGGGCTATTTATGAAGTAATGTATGTTTTACGAATTTACTGAGGAGTAATAATGAGCGAAGTTCTAGATAAAGTTGTTGAAATTGTATGTAACCAGTTAACTGTCAATAAAGAAGATGTCACACCTGATTCCTCGTTTGTTGAAGACCTTGGTGCAGATTCTTTAGATACAGTAGAGTTGGTGATGGCATTCGAAGAGGAATTCGGTCTTGAAATTCCTGATGACGAGGCAGAAAACATCACAACAATTAAGAGTGCCGTCGATTGGATCGAAAAAAATAGCTAAGAATTTTTTTCTTCTTATCCTATTTTTAAGCTTTATATTTGTTTCATTTAAACTTCAGTTTGCCTTATTGCAAAAAATTCCTGTCCAAGATGCAAACCAAACTTTTATTGTTAAGAAAGGGGACAGCCTTTACGGAATACTTTCAAACCTCGAGGAAAAATATAATTTATCAAGCACATGGTGGGTTAGGTTCAAATATATTTTTAAGGATGATCCAGTAATAAAGGCTGGTAGGTATAATATATTCCCTAATACTTCAATTTCTGAGCTTATAGAGCGTTTTGAAGAAGGCGACGTTCAACTTTTTAAACTGGCAATTATAGAAGGGACTGTTGCTAAAAATAATTTAATAAATTTAGAAAGCATAATTAAAGATCAAAAACTCAATTTTGAAGTGCCTAAAAGCGTAAAAGATATCTTTTCTGAGGAGGCACTTATTATGCCAGATACCTATTTTTTTAGCGATCAACAGGACTTAATCAAAGTTCTAAGTAATTCAAAATTATATTTAGATGAATATCTCAATAATTCATGGGGTGAGAAATCAAAAGACAATCCTTTACAAACACCATATGAGGCATTGATTCTGGCATCAATAATTGAAAGAGAGGCCGTATTAGCGTCAGAGCAGGAAAAAATAGCCTCTGTATTTTTGGCAAGGCTTAATATTGATATGAAATTACAAGCTGATCCAACATCATCATATGGCTTTTATGGAGATTACGGAAGAAAAATTGGCAGAGCAGTATTAGACGATAAAAATCCTTTCAACACATATCAAAACAAAGGCTTACCTCCTAGTCCAATTTGTTATCCATCAAAAGGAGCAATTGAAGCAGCTATAAAATCATCTCCTGGAGAGTTTTATTATTTCGTTGCAAAGGGAGATGGTTCTCATATTTTTTCAAAAACATATGAAGAACATAATAAAGCTGTAAAAAAATATATTTACAGTAAATAATATAGATTGTGTTTATATCATTTGAAGGCATAGAAGGATCAGGAAAATCCACGCAAATTGAGCTATTAGAATCTGCGTTAAAAGACTTAGGGCATGAAGTAAAAAAACTTAGAGAGCCAGGGACAACAATGCTTGGCGAAAGAATAAGGGATATTTTTCTGGAAGAAACCAATGAAACTGTTGACCCCATTACCGAAGCCTTTTTGCTTTATGCATCCAGAAAACATTTAGATCAAAATATACTAAGGAAAAGCTTAGAAAACGGTTGTATTGTAATAGCAGACAGATATGCTGACGCAACTATTGCTTATCAATGCTTTGGAAAAGGACTGAGTATTGATTTTATAAATTACATACATGCAAATTCTAAACTTCTCACACCTGACTTAACATTTTACATGGATATTTCTGCGGAAAAATCTAAGGAAAGAATATCACGAAGAGAGATGGATCGAATGGAAAGTGAGCCTCAAGACTTTTTTGAAAGAGTGCGAAAAGGATACCTAGAAATTGCAACAAAAGATCCTGACAGAGTCGTATGTCTGGATGCTAATAAAAGTATTGAGGAACTAAAATCACAAATAATTGAGAAAACACTAGAAAAAATAAATGCTACCTTGGGATAAAAAATTCTTAGAACGCCAAAACAACATAAAACCAAAAACTATTTTATGTGGTTCAGATGGTCAGGATATTGAAAAAGTTGCTAGAGAAATTGCAAAAAGTTTTATAACTTCAATCGATCAAAAAGATTATAAAAATACCGAATTAGAAAACATTGCATCTCACAATTTCTATTTTTTAAAGAAAGATCCTGAAAAAAATAATATTCCAATTGCAGAATTACGAGAACCCAAAGATTTTCTCTCTTTGAGCTCAACTGGTAAAAAATTGCTTTTTATTCAAGGAGGAGAAGATATAAGAATTGATGGCTATAACTCTTTATTGAAGGTTGCAGAAGATTCTGGTGATGAGACTTTTATAATTATTTCTACTAACAATCTTTCATCAATACCTTCTACTATAAAAAGTAGGTTTCATATATCGAGGATTCCAAAACCATCTATTGAAGAAGTTAAAGACTTCCTGTTTTCAAGTAATCAAAAGTTTTCTGCGAGCGCTATAGGTTTTTTATCTGAAAATCCAAAGGAACTTGAATTCTCTTTAATTGACGTTGTGAAGAAAATGGAAAAATATGATTCATTCTTGAATGGTGGAGTTATTCAGTCTAAAGATCGAGAGGAAATCTCCGGATTTACCGATTATTTGATTTATCTGCAAAAGCTTAAAATTGACACTCAAGCAAAAGTTTCTCTCAAAAATCTCAGTGAATTAATTGATGTAAAGAAATCAATAAGCCTTCCTAATAACCTTAGTTTAGATGTAATTAAATTGAGAATTAATTCTTGCCTATAGTTGGTTCAGGAAAAAAATTGTTCTTTTGCTCGAAGGAGTATGCAAGATTAATTAGATTGACTTCATCCCAAGCAGTACCCATAAATGAAAGGCCTGTAGGGAACCCATCAACCATAGATAAAGGTATGGTTATATGTGGATAACCTGAAATAGCAGACAAAGCACCATTTCCCCAACCGTTTTCAAAATTATCGCCGGTGCGATAATCAATTTTCCATGCAGTATTTCTAGTCAATCCAACTATGGCATCTAATTCATTATCTTCTAAAACTGCATCCAAATAGTTTTTAGAGAAATCTACTATTGCTAGTGCTTCTTGGTAAATGTCGTCAGTATTTTTTCCTTCAATTTTTTTTCCTGGACCAGCTGCAATACTACTAAGGAAATATTCTTGGCCATAAAAATCCATTGTCTCTTTTTTATTGGCATTATTGAATTCCACTATCGATGCCATGTTTTCCATAGAAGATTTAGATTTTTTTAGGTATTCATTTAACCCAATAAAAAATTCATGTTCTAGAATAAAAAGAGCAGATGACCAAAAATTATTTGGCAAAGGTTTAAGAGTAATTGGCACAATTTCTGCACCAGCCTCTAAAAAAACTTTTTCTGCTTTCTTGATGAGTGTAAAAGTTATTTCTAAATCTCCCTCATTTGCCATTATTAAGCCGATTCTTTTTCCTTTAAGGTAATTATTTTTTAAATTGATTAATCCGGAAAAATTGAAATCCGAGGGTATTTTGCTGGTAGCGCTATCCTTTGGATCTCTACCTGAAATACTTTTAAGGACAACGGCAGCGTCGAATACACTTCTTGCCATTGGGCCTGCTGTATCTTGAGTAGAGGAAATTGGAATTATGCCATGTCTGCTTACCAAACCGACGGTTGGTTTAATACCTACCACACCATTAATAGAGGCAGGACAAGTTATAGAACCATTTGTTTCGGTTCCAATTGATACCGGTACTAAGCCTAGAGCAACAGCAGCAGCACTGCCTGAGCTTGATCCACATGGATTATAATCTAGGTCATAAGGATTTCTTGTTTGCCCACCATGGCTTGACCAACCACTCACTGAATTTCTGCCACGAAAATTTGCCCATTCTGAAAGATTTGCTTTACCTACAACCATGAAACCTGCTTTTTTTAATCTACTTACTAAGTGGGCGTCTCTTCTCGGAAAATTATCAAGCATAGAGAGAGATCCTGCAGTGTTTGGCAATCCTCGAGAATCTATATTGTCTTTAATTATAATTGGCACACCTTGCCACTCCTTATTTCTTCCATAAACGTAAGATTTATACATCATGCTTGAATCATAAGTAGCAATAATTGAATTAACCTCACTGTCCAATTGATTTATTTCCTCTAAATAATTTTCTAGGAAGGCCTTTTTATTTTGACTTAAAGCTATGGCTTCTTTAAATTCCAAAACCGAAAGAGACTTAAATGATTCAGGATTACAAAAGAGCGAAGATAAGAATAAAAAAAAGATGGCTTTATTATTCATAAAACCATCTTATAGAATTTTTGCTATTTGATTAAGTTTAAGCGAGAAAAAAAACTATCAGTTTATAGGGGTAAAAACATGAGAGTATAACTGTTTCTTTTCCCGCTCAGACTCAATTAAAATTCTGGATATGCTTCTACACCAATTTCTTCAGCATCAAGTCCTTTCTTCTGAATTTCATCAGAAGCTCTTACTGCCGCTACAAAATTGAGTAGATACAAAAATGCAAAAGTTAGCACAAAGCCCCAGGCTGCAATAGCCAAGGCACCAGTTGCTTGACCTGCAAATGTTGCGCCATCGTTAGTCATTGGTACAACCATGATGCCAAAAACACCAGCTGTTCCATGTGCTGAAATTGCGCCAACAGGATCATCAACTTTGAAGAACTGTTCATAAGCAACTAAAGATCCGTAACAGAGCAGACCGCCGCAAGCACCAATCATTGTGGCTTCTAAGCCTGTTGGTGTTGCAGGAGAAGCTGTTATAGCAACTAAACCTCCAATAGCACCATTTAGTGCGTATATTAGATTTGTCTTTTTGAAGAAAACCCTCGCGACAACTAGACATGCTATTACGCCTCCAGCTGCTGCTGCGTTAGTATTCATAACAACATTTGCAACTTCATTTGCTATAGCTGCATTGTCCATTGCTAAGGCTGAACCACCATTGAAGCCGAACCAACCTAACCACAAGATGAATGTACCCAATGCTGCTGCTGGCAAGTTAGACCCGTAAAGCTTATTTGTTTTTGCTTTTGGAAAAAGACCATAGAACTTCCCAGTTTCTTTGCCATATTTACCTATTCTTGGACCAATAAAGATAGCTGCTGCAAGCGCACATGAGGCACCCAATAAGTGAACTGTTCCTGACCCAGCATAATCTGCGTAACCGTAGTCGCTTGAAAGGAATCCACCGCCCCAGTTCCAATATCCTTGAACGGGATACACAAAACCAGCAATAAACGCTGCTAGAGCAAAGAAAGGCCATTGATTCATACGTTCAGCAACTGCACCAGAAACAATAGAAACTGCTGTTGCAACGAAAACTACCTGAAAAAAGAAATCAGAAGCATTTGCTGCATAAGGTGTGCCATCATCTTCATAACCTTCGATCCCTGTTCCTCCAGGTTCTGTATTCATCCATTCAAGTGTAAATTCAGGCAATACGCCATTTCCTGCTGAAGCATACAAAGCTGCATAACCACAAAACATAAACATTGTGCATGCTATGGAGTATAAGCCTATGTTTTTAGTGACAATTTCCGCCGTATTTTTCTTTCGAACTAGTCCTGCTTCAAGCATGGTAAATCCAGCTGCCATCCACATGACAAGAGCGCCCATCATTATGTAATAAAAAGTATTAAGTGAATACGCTAATTCTTCCATATTTACCCCTTAAAATTTAAAATGATGCACTCAAAGTAAAGACAAGACCATCCTCATCTTCCATTTCAGTACCTTCTTCAGCTTCAAATGAGGTATAACCTATTGACGCATCGTACCCAAAAAGTGGGAAAGCATAAGCGACTAAGAAATTGGTCCCATATGTGTTGTAATCTCCGTAAGAGACTGATACATAATCATCTGAATAAGAAACTTCTAAATAATCTGCATCACCTTCAACTGGTGAATAATAAGAAAAACCAATTCCATCATAAGATGCTGAGAAATAAAACTCCTCAAAATCTCCAGTAGTGCCTGGGTAAGCATAATCTATGTAACCTACATCGTAATCAAAGCCCATTTCAGAAGTCCCGGCATAACCAGCATAAGTATCAAGCTCAAGACCTGCACCTCCAAAAGCAACGTTAGAACCCCATGTTCCAGCATAGAAGCCAGAATCATCGGTATAATCAAAACCACCGCTATAACCAGGATCATCCATTGTCTGAGTCATGCCTCGCCATACGTAATTTGTGGTAAAGTTGAAGTTCGCTGATATATCAGCAAACAACGTAAAAGTTAGAAACATGACTAATGTCATCATTCCCTTTTTCATAAACACTCCTTAAAAATGCGTTATAAAAAAAAGGGTCAAACCTTATCATAGAAAATTAAGCGCGTTCCTTCAGCTGTTGCCTACTTCCGTCCGTATTGGATGAACGATTCCGCTCCTTTTTTACCATGGAGATGGTTTAACTTTTAACCCATGTTATATGGGCTCCTTTTATCCCATGGAGTATGGGCTATAAACACAAGTTATAAATATACATTATCCAAAGTAATACCCTATAATAAAAAAGTCAACACAAAAAAACGAATAAGTAAAACTTAATACGAAATGAAGGGTAAATTTAGGATAAGTGATCATGATGCATGCGGTACAGGCATTATATTCAGCAAAAATAACACATACAGCCATTCAATAATATCGAGAGCTCTTCTATCCCTGAAGAATATGAAACATAGAGGGGCACTAAGTTACGATGGAATGACCCCTGACGGTTGTGGAATTCTTATAGATTTAGACCGAAAATTTTATCAAAAAAAACTGTTGGAAGAGCAAAATCTCATTCTTCCAAATAAATTTGCTATTGCAGTTTTAATGGTTCAAGAAGGTTTTGACCACGTTAAAGTGATGTCAAAAATCTGTTCAGAGTTCGACTTAAAAATCGTTGCAGAGAGAGAGCTTAATGTTGATAAAAAATTTTTAGGGGAACTCGCACAAAAATCTTGCCCTCGGTTTATCCAATTTTTTATTTCACCAAAGAAAAATAATTTGTCAAATAACTTAGAGCCAATTTATTTTAAAGTTAAAAAATATTTTGATAACAATTTTAGTGCTGAAAAAGAACTCTATTGTAGTAGTTTTTCAGAAACTACTATTGTTTATAAAGGCCTAATTCACCCAGATTTTTTTGCTCAATTTTATAAAGATCTTGCAGATACGTCTCATTCTTCAGCGTCAGCTACTTTTCATGTAAGGTTTTCAACTAATACATCACCTAAATGGCATCTAGCCCAACCTTACAGGTTGATAGCGCATAATGGTGAAATTAATACCATAAGTGGTAACAGGAATTGGGCTACTGCCAGAGTTGAGAATTTTGAATCCAAGAAGTTAGGAGACTTAAAAGAATATTATCCGTTAATAAATCAAGAGGGTTCTGACTCGTCTTCCTTAGATAATATACTGGAACTATTTACTTTGGGTGGAATAAACATTGGTAGAGCTGCAAGAATGCTCATTCCACCGTCATGGCAAAATACCGACCTTATTGATCCAGATGAGAAAGCTTTTCATGAATACAATTCAATGCATATGGAGGCTTGGGACGGCCCAGCTTTAATATGTTTTCAAAGCAATGAATTTATTTCCTGTTTCCTGGATCGAAATGGCCTAAGGCCAGCAAGAATCGAGCATTTTGACGATGATTCAATTTGTATTTCATCTGAAGTTGGATCAAACCAAATTAATAATCTAAAACGGATTGGTACTGGAAGATTAGGACCTGGAGGGTTGATACTTTTCGATAGAAACTCGAAGGAATTATTAATGGATGATCAAGTTGACAAAAAACTTGCGCTTTCTAAACCATATAGAAAATGGCTCAAAGAAAATGCCAAACATCTGGAAGCCAAATTACATGAATACAGCGGCCCAGAAATGCGAGAAATTTCTGACAAATATTATCAACAGTCTTGCAAATCTTTCTTGTTAAATGATGAAGAAAAACAAATGCTCAAAACTTATGCATTTGAAAGTAATGAGCCTACAGGGTCTATGGGAGACGATACTCCAATATCACCTATAAGTGGAAAAATTAGATCAATTTATGACAACTGTAGGCAGAAATTTGCTCAGGTAACCAATCCTCCAATAGATTCTTTACGAGAAAAATCAGTAATGTCATTAGAGACTTGTTTGGGGCCCGAGCTGAATATTTTTGAAGAAACTGCTGAACACGCTAATCGTATAGTCGTAAATTCTCCTATTCTTTCTCATAAAAAATTTAATCTTTTGTTAAAAAATAAGAAATTTCCATGCAAACGATTTTCCTTGGAGTATTGTGAATCAGAAGGTCTGCAAATAGCTATTGAGAGGGTTTTAGAAGATGTTGTAAAAGCAGTCAAAGTTGGGACGAATCTTGTGATTTTAGATGAAAAACAATCTAGTTTAAAAATTCCTGTTATACCGGCACTTTTAATTACATCAGCACTTCATCATAAACTTATTGCAGAGAATTTAAGAACAAAATGCAATGTTATTGTGAATACGGCATCTGCGAGAGACAACCATCAAATTGCTTGTCTAATTTCTTTTGGTGCAACATGTGTTCACCCTTGGCTGGGGTTACAAACTATTTTAAAAATAGCGCACAAAAATCATTCGGAGATGAGCTCAAATGATTTATGTGTTTCATATAGAAAATGTCTCAACAAAGGCCTCCTAAAAATTATGTCAAAAATGGGGATATCAAATGTATCTAGCTATAGAGGTTCGGGTTTATTTGAAGTAATCGGATTTTCTGACGAAGTGAACAAACTATGTTTCCCAAAAAATGAATCTCTGATAAAGGGAGACTCATTTAATGACATACATAAAAATATTCTCTTCACAATATCTACTGATGATAATGATGTAAAGATAGCAAAAGGATTGCATAAATATAAACACGGTGGTGAGGATCATGCTTTCAATCCTGATGTGGTTATGAACCTTCAAAATTCATTAAAAAAAGGCTCTTACGAAGGATTTAAAAAGTACTCTGCGCATGTAGATTCCAGAAAAAATTTAGCAATAAGAGACTACTTTGAACTTGAATCTAATAAGAAATCTATTAGTGCCGAAGAGGTTGAACCTATTGAAGCTATTTTAGCTAGATTTGATTCAGCTGGCATGAGTTTAGGATCTATGTCACCACATGCTCATGAAACATTAGCTGCAGCGATGAATGGCCTGGGATGTAGATCAAATTCAGGTGAGGGTGGCGAGGACCCTAAAAGATATGGAACTCGACTGGAATCAAAAATTAAACAAATTGCTTCAGGTAGATTTGGGGTAACACCGCATTACCTCAGAAATGCAGAAGTTTTGCAGATAAAGATTGCTCAAGGAGCCAAACCAGGTGAAGGTGGCCAACTACCAGGCTCAAAAGTCGATTCTTATATTGCACAACTAAGATACTCTAAACCAGGCATAACATTAATTTCACCACCACCTCATCATGATATTTATTCCATAGAAGATCTTGCTCAACTTATTTATGACCTAAAACAAGTCAACCCTGAAGCAATGGTTTCAGTTAAACTTGTTTCTGAACCAGGCGTGGGTATTGTTGCTGCGGGAGTAGTGAAAGCAAACGCCGATTTTATTACTATTTCCGGTCACGATGGCGGTACTGGAGCTAGCCCAATATCCTCTATAAGACATGCGGGTTCTCCGTGGGAAACTGGAATGTTTGAAACACAAAATACGTTGCTACAAAGCAACCTTAGATCCAACGTGAGGCTTCAAACTGATGGAGGCCTAAAGACAGCTCAAGATGTTGTGAAAGCAGCTATATTTGGTGCAGATTCATTTGGATTTGGTACAGCACCAATGATTGCCATGGGGTGTAAATATTTGAGAATTTGTCATTTAAATAATTGTGCAACAGGTGTAGCAACACAACAATTAAGGATAATCGATGAACATTTCATTGGGGAAGTTGAAAAAGTACAAAAATTCTTTGAATACACTGCTATGGAAGTTCGAGAAATACTTGCAATATTAGGATTTAAAACACTAGATGAAATTATAGGTAATACGACCTTATTGAAACTAAAAGATGGTTCGAAAAAGGAGTCAATAAAGTTAGGATTTGATCAACTGCTAGAGCGTTATAGGCCTAATAAAACACAATCAAATATAGTGAATAAGAATTTAATAAATAATTCTTTAAGTGATGAGTCATTAACAAACACACTTTCTAAAAAGTTAAAAAAGAATATTGCCAAAGGCAAGGGTGGATCATTCAATTTTGACATCAAGAATACACATAGATCTATTGGTGCAAGATTGGCTGGAGATATTGCTGAAAAATATGGTAGAGATGGTTTTCCTGAAAAACTTATTCTTAATTTCAAAGGAAATGCTGGACAAAGTTTTGGTTGCTGGAATTCCAAAGGGGTTGATTTGAAATTGACTGGCTTAGCCAACGATTATGTTGGGAAAGGAATGAATGGCGGAAAGATTGTTATAACAAAAGATAAACATCTAATAGAAGATAGATCAGTGCTTGCTGGCAATACATGTTTGTTTGGAGCAACAGGAGGAGAGTTCTACGCATCTGGCATTGTAGGCGAGAGATTTGCTGTGAGGAACTCCGGTGCTAAATCAATTATAGAGGGTAGCGGAGACCATTGTTGCGAGTATATGACAGGCGGTGAAGTAATTGTTTTAGGACCTGTTGGAAATAATTTTGGTGCGGGCATGACAGGCGGCTTTGCATATGTATTTGATGAAGACAGAAGTTTTGTTGATAAATGCAATAAAGATTTGATATCTTTTAACAGAATAACCTCACAAGAAATGGAGGCACATAGGTCTTACCTTAAAGATCGTATTGCTCACTTTATAAAAGAAACAAATAGCGAAGTTGGTAGAACGATATTAGAGGATTTCGAAAAGTATCAAAGCTTGTTTTGGATAGTAACGCCGTTCGCCGAAAATTTGACAAAAATTATTCAGAAAACTCGCGAGGATGCAGCATAATGTCTACGAATTTTGAATTCATTGATATTAAGAGGATAGAACCTGAAACAAAGCCAATAAGTGAGCGAAAAATTGATTTTGGTGAAATATACGAAACGCAAAATATTGATTCAGTTAAAGAACAATCAAGTAGATGTTTAGACTGTGGCAACCCTTATTGTGAGTGGAAGTGTCCACTTCACAATTATATACCTGATTGGCTAAAGCTCGCACAGGAAGGTTCAATTCAAGAGGCGGCAGATTTATGCCATGAAACAAATTCTTTTCCAGAAATATGTGGGAGAATCTGCCCACAAGAAAAACTCTGCGAGGGTGCTTGTACTTTAAATACAGGATATGAAGCTGTCACTATTGGCCAGATTGAGAAGTATATTACTGATAAAGCTCTAGCTGAAGGGTGGAAACCAAAAAAATATGTTGAAAATTTTTCTACCCAAACAGTTTCTATAATTGGTGCTGGTCCTGCAGGTCTTGCATGTGCCGAAAATCTCATCAGAAGGGGAGTTAAGTGTACTGTCTATGACCGTTATTCTGAGATAGGTGGCTTATTAACCTACGGAATACCGGAGTTTAAATTAGAAAAAAATATTGTGTTAAAACGACGTGAGTTGCTCGAAGAGCTAGGTGTAAAGTTTGTCCTAAATTATGAAGTTAATGATGCCAGGATGTCAGAAATTGAACACAAAAGTGATGCAATATTTTTAGGTTTAGGCACATATGAATCGATAAAAGGGAACATCTCAGGCGATAAAAAAGATGGCGTTGTTGAAGCACTTCCGTATCTTATTAAAAATACTGAATACCTTATGTCAGATGAGGATGCCGAGAGCATCAATTTTAGCGGTAAAAAAGTGGTGGTCTTGGGTGGTGGAGATACTGCTATGGATTGTGTTAGAACAGCTGTTAGACAACAAGCTGCAAAAGTCACTTGTGTATATAGAAGAGATAAAGAGAATATGCCTGGCTCAGTAAAAGAAATAAAACATGCAATCGAAGAAGGAGTCGAGTTTTTATTTAACTCTCAACCTTTAGAAATAATAGGAAATGGTAAAGTGAGACAATTAAAAATTGGTCAGACTAAACTCGGAAAACCAGATAGCTCTGGGAGAAGAAAACCTATGTTAGTAGAAGGTTCAGAAAAAACACTCGAAATTGATAAGCTAGTCATCGCTTTTGGTTATGAAGCAGACCCACAAAGCTTTGTTTCTAAAAACGATATAAAAATATCTGAAAGAGGTTTGATTGCTCTGGAGAATAAAGAATATAAATATCAAACTTCAAACCCAAAGTTTTTTGCTGGAGGAGATATGATAATAGGTTCAAGCTTAGCTGTGCATGCTATAGCGCATGGGAGAGATGCAGCAAAAGAAATTATAAAATTTCTTAAAACCTAGAGTTATACTGAGAACATGGATGCAAATTTAATTCTTCTAATTGTCCAGGTAGTTGCGGCCTTAGGTGTAGTTATTTCCGTTGTTTATCTTGGTGTTCAGATCCATCAACAAAATGAAATAACCAAAGCACAATTCGGTCACTCTTTGACTCAGAGGCAATATGAAAGATACTTTGCAACAACAAAAGACTCAGAATTTGCAGATTTTCTAGCTAAAGATTGGGATGGAGAGTTAACACACGGTGAACAGTGGAGAGTAGCTATGTTTATAGTTATGGCGCTTGTCGACATTTTTGATGTTTATGAAAAAGTTCAAAAAGGTTTTGTCGATGAAAAGCACTTAATAATTCGGATGAATGCCCTGAAACTTGGCACTATGAAAACTAAACTAGCAAAAGGCACCTGGGATTTTTGGAAATCCACTAGAGATGAGAAATTTATTGCATGGTTTGAGCAAGAAATGTTTGGAAATGATGCAGCTAAATGGACTCATGAGCCCACTGATGTGCCAGATGGAATCAAATCTAGTATAAGAGAATAATTTTAGGCGAATTGTGCTTTTGCTGTAGCGGTTAATTTTTTTTGGAGCTCTTCATTATTTAGATGAAATCTATCAACTTCGTTATCCCAGTCTAAATCCTTGAACTCATTCAACCCTTTTTTGTACCATACTTCGTCTTGAAGCTTATCTCCATTTTTGAATTTTGAATGAGTTCTAAGTAACCAAGTTCTATTTGTTGGTTCATTTATTGTTTTAAAAATTTCATCGCACTTATCGTATTGACCATTTAGAAAATAAGCAAAAAATAAATTATTTGTTCTTCTATCAGAATTACTATCAGCAAATGGAATAGGGTCTATTTCGTACAATTTCTCCCAGACTTTCACACCTTCAGGAATTTTATTAGATCGAAGAAGAGCATCTCCATAGATTGACATTACTGTTGGATTATTTGGATTGGCATTATAAGAAGTTGTGGCAAATTTTAGCATTTGTGGATAGTCATGTAGTGATAAATAGACTTCACCCAAAAGTCTGTTAGCGTTCCAATCATTCTCATTTTTTTCTTTGGCAAAATCTAAGGCTGCAAACATTTCATTGATCCATTCATCCGTTTGTTCAACAAAACCCATACCCATAGCTTGCCCCATTGTGCATGCTTTCCAAGAATAGGGTAGAGGGTTATCCTTATCAGCTTCGATTGCTAAATTAAGCATTTTAAGTGCTTCTGCATTAGACTCTTTGTTGTACTTTTGATTAAGTGCTCTACCTTTAAGCATGTAATCATATGAGGTCATATTCTTTGTTGGTTTTCTATATGCTCTTTTTAAGCTTTTGATTTCAATGTTACCCACAGTCTGGTTGATAATTTTTTTCACAATTTCATCTTGTACTTCAAAAATATCTGTTTTAACACGATCGTACTTATTTGACCAAAGGACGTTTCCCTCCTCAGTCTCTGACAGTTCTACCGAGATCCTCAATCTGTTCTCAATTGCTCTTATGCTTCCAGAAACAAGATAATCAGCATTCCATTTTGAGGCAAACTCATCTGCCGAAAGATTTTCATTCCTACATTCAAAACACGCTTTACGAGATACAATTTCAACTTCTTTTATCATTGAAAATTCGCTAATTAAGTCTTCAACAATGCCATCCACTAAAAATAACCCCTCATCATCTTTATTTAAATTTTCAAAAGGTAGCACAGCGATTTTTGGTACTAAATTATTTGTTCTTGTGGCAATGTTATCGTTTAACTCTGAATCTCTTTCTTCAGATCTTAAGAAATAAGCTATTACTAAAAAAATCGGTAAAAACGCCGGAATTCCTATAAGCAGTGTTTGCATAAAAAGTTCTGAAGAAATTCCTAAAGTGTCTTGAATAGAAACATTACTGACTACAACACTTGCAACTTGTATTAAGGCAAAACCAGCTACTATATATGCTGTAGCACTTTTCCATAGCACATTAAAAATCTTCTTTAACATCAAGGTACTATTCTAGCTGAGGTTCCTAATCCTGATCCATAAACAACAGCATTAAGCCATAGTCTATTCGTGCCAAGTGCTGCACCTCTAAAGTTTGGCTCCCCTGCGAATAAAATTACTTGACCTCTACCTATTCTTTCACGTGTTAAATATGCCGAATTAGCAATTCTTTGAGATGCCTCTGGCCAAACCAGCCCACTCATTCGCACATTTAAATCTGTTTTAGGTGGCATATCTGACCAATTGATTGACCTATATGTTTCATCATCACTCTCAATTAGTTCACCAATTCTTACTGCTGCATCTGAGCCATTGCCTGTCATCAAAACAGGATAATTTGCATATAAAACGGGTAGGGTGCTTATGCTTCCGTAAGTCAACCAATGTTCATCATCTATTCTTCCAGCTACAAAAGAACCTGAGGGCATGAATAGTGACTGCCATTCGTCTCTCTTTTCAAGTTGAGATTTATTAAATTTATTTTTACTTCCTTCCCAAGGATATGCCACGTCAAAATCAATTTTGTTGTCATTTGTTTTTTCCATATCAATTTCAACATTTAAAGCCCCAAATTCTCTTTGTAAGTCCATGTTGTATTCTTCACTATCATCAAACGTGCTTGATACTTGTCTAACTGAGCCAATGCCATTCTCAAAGCTTAGACTTCTTGAGCTAGCATTATGTGCAATTAAAGTACCACCTTGCCTGACCCATTCCTTCAAGCTATTCATTTCAGAATTTGAAAGATTTAAATAACCACTCGGCATGATTATTGTGTTGTAGCGGCGAAGATCACCATAACTTAATGACGAACTATTGACCATGCTGTGTCTAATACCAAGATGATGATCTAGCGACCACCAACTGACACCAACATCGTAAGAACTAAAGTCTTGATGGCCCATAAGCGCAATCTGCGGTCGTTCCAATAGCTTAAAATGTTCTCCGCCCCAATCAGGTAATTCCTCTGCTCCAAAACCTGATGAGATCGATGAAACAGGTAGATTTAATTCTAATGCTATTGCGCTCACGACAGAGCTTAAACCCTCATAGTCAGGGTTATCCATATCAATGACAACTACACTACCTCGCGGCAGTGATTGCTCTGATAAAAGCGCATCTTTATCAATAATTCTTACTTCAACTCCAAGTTCCATTAATCTTGCAGCAAAAGCGACTGATCGGTCATCTATGCCATTGACTGCCCACATAAGAGCATCCTCCTGAACACCTAGATTTACTTCAATTGGTTTCCATTTTTTAAGATTTTTTTGAATATTCTCTTGGACTGTTACTGCTTCGAGGCCATACATCATGGTCAAATTAAATGCAGTTGTGTCATACATAATTGAAGAACTATTTTTTAGTCTCTGTCTTCTTTCCTCTTCAAGCACTGATTCGATAATTTCGGCATCAAATTCAAGTATCGCTGCAATCAAAGGTGCTTCCGGTTGAAGGTTTGGAATAATCATACTTCCTACAGGGATAGTAAAATTTTCAACTGAGTCTCCGGTTTGTTTTAAAGCTGATTTTGTTTGAATAGGTGAGGTATTAAGATAGATTTCAATATCTTGTGCTTCAAGTTTTTCAGCTAGAGTATTTAATCTACCAAGATTATTTGTGGGCAATATAACGAATGTTTGATTGGCATATTCACTATTTTTTGAGACGTTATATTTTTTTCCTTCCCAAAAATCTTGATACATTGCTTTTGAGTGCTTTTGAAGGGTTTTAAGATTTGCAATAGTACTTACAAACTGATGGTGAACTGATTCTTTATAGGATTGAATAGTTCCTTCAGGTCTTCTTACGCCATCTTCAGACATTCTAGACTGTTCATACAATATCCCTAAACTTCCTCTAAATTGTATGTAGAATGAATACCCTGGATAAAGGTCTTCATGCCATTCTCCGGTATAGAAACGCCAATTATTATCATCAAATGCTTTTGCCTGATCATCAGCGAAAACATTTCCCCATTTAATTAAGTCTTTATCAATATTTGTATTGATTGGTTCTCTAGGGGGGCCTGTCATAAAAGTATCTTGAGCACCCATTTCATGACCATCAACTAAAATTTGAGGTCTCCATTCGTTAATTAATGGCACTCGACCTTGTGTTTCAGGCTGAGTGAGGTAGAACCAATCTCTGTTGAGATCAAAATAATAGTGATTTGTCCTTCCATATGGCCAATCACCGGTATGCAGAAGAGCTTGATCATCATAATTAGGAGCTGTACCTCTATATTGCTCAAGAGACTTAACAAACCTATCACGACCATCTGGATTCATCATAGGATCGACAATGACTACCATATTTTCAAGCATGTTCACTACCTCTTGATCTTCACTCGCTAAAAGATGGTAAATAATTCCCAAAGCCGCATCGGCACCAGATGTTTCATTACCATGAATAGAATATGCCATCCACGCCACTGCAGGTAATGAAGCAATTATGGATCTTGCTTTATTATCATTTGTTTTTCTTGCATCTGATAGGTCAGATAGCGCCTGTTTAAACTCGTCAAGATTATCTATGTTGGATGGAGAAGAGATGAATACAGCATAAAGAGATCTGCCTTCATGTGTTTTGCCATACTCTACAACTTTTATACGATTTGATTGTTTTGCGTAAGAAAGAACAGCATTTTCGATTTGTGCTGGACTAGCCACTCTAGTGCCGTATTCGAAATCTAAAAAGTTATCAGGATGGGAAATATTCTCATTATAGTTACCATCTAGTATTTTTGCATTGTATAAATCTTTAGATAAAGAAGTTGGTTTCATAAGTGGATCTGTAAAAATGAAAGCACTTATAAGAAAAGTAAAGTAGAGTAAAAAACGTACGTACATAGAAATCCTTAATAAAATTGATAATTTAGATATTAATATAAAAAATCGTTAAATAGAGCCCAAATTTCTCATATAAAGCAGAATTTCATTTTTTAAGGTATATGTTCATCATAAATCTAACAAAACACCTTACAAGAAAGATAAGAAGGGTATTTTAATCAGGTTTTGGGAACCAAATCATAGCCATTTGAAAAATAACTATAAAAGAATGAAAAATGTAAACAATTACAGAATTTACAAAACCCAAGGAGAGGTGTGCAAACAAAAATAACGATGCAACAAGGATACAAAATATAGAACAGAATAATTTGGCAATATTTCTGACAGTTTGTCCATTATTAATTGCTGATCTTAATGATTGGGCAAGATAGAAAGACATAAGAGTCAAAATCGCCATACTTAAAAAATAAATTTCCATAAAAATAAAATTATTAATTTAAGAATAGGGCATTTAAATTTTTTTTGCACTCAAAAATTATGACTATTTTAGACATATAAATAACTACGCATAATATATATTATGTTAAATTAATAGAGTTAAAAAAAAAGCTATATGTAACAGCTTATGTTCTTTTATAATAAGGTATCTAGAGTATTAAGAATTAATTGTTTGAATTTTATTTAACATAATATTTGAGATATTATGAGTACCATGCATGTTTACCGAATTTATTTTTCGGTACCCTTGTTTTGGTATCTATATATTCGGCAAAACCGCCTACGACGTTTTCTAAGTATGTTTTTAGCATATGTTTTACATAAAAATTCCATAAAAAGAACTTCAAAATTGGATTTTTATAAGGCAATTCTGGTGATACTCTTATTTTTAGAGAAGAATTTTTCTGATTTCCTTCAACTAACCATTCCACTCGTGCTAATTTTCTCTTTACGCCAATATTAAGCACATACCCTGTATCGTCCCATTTTATAAACTCTCTACGATATTTAAGCCCATTTAAGTACTTTACATAATCTATTGAACCGATGCCTGGCCATTTATCTGTTTCATTTTCAGCACAAAACGGATGATAATTTTCTAAATTACCGCTTTTTCGTATTTCTGCTAAAACTTCAGATTTGCTTCTATTTATGCTTTTTTTGGCTTCAACGTGCATTTCTTTCCATATAAACTACTTTATAATTTTCATTATAGCATTTCTCTAAAATCCTTTTAAAATCATGCTTTTCATGAAATATAATTGATTTTTTATTCATTGGTTTAGTGTTAACTTCGGCACATATTTTTAAATCTTCGCCAAAATTTTCAATAATATATTTATATAAAATCGAGCCTAAACCAGTATTTTCAAGATTTTTTGATACACCTATTCTATCAACGTAAAGAAATTCTTTATATTTTCTATTGAAGTATAGATAATTTTTTGATTCATATTCTGAATCTTCCCTAAAACAAATCATAAATGCAGCAATTCTCCCTTTTATCTTCAGGCCCTTTGAGCACTTGCTCATATTGATCAGTCTTTTTAAATGTTGAATATCTTTTAGTGCTCCTAACATCGGAGTGAGACTCTGGTTTAGATCATAAATCTCCTCTAATTCACTTTCTGTGCAGTTTTTAAGGTCTTCTAATTTCATATATTTCTTTTACTTATATCATTCTAACTTAGCTAAAAATAAATGTGACTTTTGTTAATAAGTCAGTAAAATAGCCACAATGGCAGGAAAAGATACGATTGAAATGCAAGGAACTGTAATTGAGGTTCTTCCCAATACTGTTTTTAGAGTGAAATTAGAAAATGATCATGTCATAACTGCACACATCTCTGGACGTATGAGAAAGAACTATATACGTATTCTTAACGGTGATTCTGTAACTGTTGAGATGTCGCCTTATGACCTTTCCAAAGGCCGTATTACTTTCAGATCTAAGTGATTTTTTCTTTTGAATTAGAAGCTTTGACTACTATCTTTTTGCTTTTGACTGATAGTTGAACTGAACTACCTCTTTTGATTTTATCTTCAATTAACATTGTTGAGATTGGCTTTTTCACAAGCTTATCCACCGCTCTCGATAACGGCCTTGCCCCTAATTTAGGATCATAGCCCTGCTCAAGAATTAATTTTACAACATCACTATTAAAATCAATATCTATGCCCTTTTCATTCAATTTTGCCTCAACATCAATTATTAGTTTTTCAACTACTGATTCTAAGTTTTGATTTGAGAGGTTATTAAAATTTATTATTCCATCAAGTCTATTTCTGAACTCAGGAGTGAATGCTTTTGAAACCGCTTTTTCAAACTTATCATCAGTCCCCTGCTCGATAAAGCCTACTGATTCTCCATCAGCTTCAACCGCACCTGTATTTGAAGTCATGACTATGATTGTATTTTTAAAGTTTATACTTCGTCCATTGCTATCTGTAAGATTCCCGTAATCGAAGATTTGGAGCAATATATTAAAGATATCAGGATGAGCTTTTTCTATTTCATCAAGCAGCAATACAGAATGTGGTTTTTTGTTAACTTCTTCTGTTAAATAGCCACCTTGTTCGTACCCAACATAGCCTGGAGGAGATCCTATTAATTTAGAAATACTATGTTTCTCCATGAATTCAGACATATCGAGTCTTACAAACTCAATACCGAGGAAGAAAGCTAGTTGTTTGGTTAGTTCTGTTTTACCAACACCTGTAGGCCCCGTAAATAAGAAAGAACAAATAGGTTTTTCATCATTACCAATGCCTGCTTTTGATGTTTTAACAGCTGAAACTACATCGTTAATAGCATGATCTTGTCCAAATATTACAGATTTTAAATTACCTTCAAGACTGTTTAAATTCTCTTTACTTGAAGCATTCAGCTGCATTGTAGGAATTTTTGTAATTTTAGAAATCAACGCCTCAATGTCTGATTTCCTTATAATCTTGCCTTTTGCTTTGGATAGTTTTTTTTGTGAGCCAGCTTCGTCGATTAAATCAATTGCTTTGTCAGGAAGTTTAGAGTCTTGTAAATACTTATTAGAGAGCTCTACTGCTGATTTTAGGGCTTCTTTTGAATAAGTTATGCCATGATAGTCCTCGAATTTATCTTTAAGCCCCGCAAGGATTTCTACAGCTTGATCAATTGATGGTTCCTCAATCTGCACTTTCTGAAATCTTCTCGATAGTGAATTGTTTCTTTCAAAAATTTGACGATATTCTTTGTATGTGGTGGCTCCAATACATTTAATATCACCTCTAGCTAATGCTGGTTTCAAAAGATTTGATGCATCCAACGCACCACCTGAGGCAGAGCCTGCTCCAATGATTGTATGTATCTCATCAACAAAAAGAATTATCTTCTCCGACTTTTTAAGATAGTCCATCATGGACTTCATTTTCTTCTCGAAATCTCCTCTATATTTAGTTCCAGCGACTAAACTACCCACGTCGAGCGACATAACCTGATATTCATTAAAAATTTCTGGTGCTTTGCCATCTGCGATTGCCTTTGAAAGGCCTTCTGCTATCGCGGTTTTCCCTACTCCAGACTCACCGACTAAAATCGGATTATTTTTACGTCTGCGACCTAAAACTTGAAACAATCTTTCTAGAGTGTCTGTTCTTCCAATTAAAGGATCAATCTCTCCGTCTTTTGCAAGGTTATTTAGGTTTGTTAAAAACTCTGGATGGGTCTCTTTTTCTTTTGGAGATTCTTCAATACTTTCTACAGTTTCAACGGCGGTATTTTTACCATGAGATATGTATTCAACTACATCAAGCCTTGATATGTTTCTTCGGCTTAGCATGTATACTGCGTAACTCTCTTTTTCAGAGAATAATGCTGCCAATAAATTCTCGCCATTCACTTCTGTTTTACCACTTGATTGGACATGAAAAATTGCTCTTTGCAAAACTCTCTGGAATGCTAAAGTAGGCTGAATCTCTTTCTTATCAACAGATTTGGGCACATTTTTTTTGATATATTCTTTGATTTCTTTCTGCAAACTTTCAATATCAACAGATAGATGATCAAACACCCTTCTTGAAGAATCTTCTTTTGTTAAAACAAGAAGAAGGTGCTCAATAGTAACGAATTCATCGTTGTTATCAGAGCATTCTTTGAACAAAGAATTAAGAGTATTTTCTAGATCTTTTGAAAGCATATATTAACTATATCTAATCTTTTCCCAATTCTTCAATATCTGATTTCAAAGGATGTTCATTTTCTTTTGAAAATTTATTGATTTGTTGTGATTTTGTTTCTGCAATTTCCTGTGAAAATGCTCCACAAAAACCTCTTCCTTTACTGTGTATTTCAAGCATTATTTCTGTAGATTTTGCATGGTCAAATCCAAAAAATTTTTGAATAACATAAACAACAAATTCCATTAGTGTGAAATCGTCGTTAAATATTACAACTGTGAATAATGGGGGTCTGTCTACCTTAAGTTCTACTTCTTCTAACTCTACCGTTCCAGTAGAAAAATCGTCTTGTGCCATTTTTTTTAATCAAATTTCTTGATTAATAGTCTACCAAACTCAGAACAGCTTACCTCTTTTGCATCATCAATTAAACGTGCAAAATCATATGTAACTTTTTTCTTCTGAATAGTTTTTTCCATTGAATTAATAATCAAGTCAGCTGCTTCAATCCACCCCATGTGTCTCAACATCATCTCAGCTGACAGAATGAGTGATCCAGGATTCACCTTGTCTTGACCAGCGTATTTTGGTGCAGTTCCATGTGTTGCCTCAAATACTGCTGTTGTGTCTCCCAAGTTTGCTCCTGGTGCAATTCCTATTCCTCCAACTTGAGCTGCTAGAGCATCAGAGATGTAATCACCATTTAAGTTTGGAGAAGCTAAAACATCATATTCAGCTGGTCTGTGTAAAATTTGCTGAAGAAATGCATCACAAATAACGTCTTTGACAATAATATCTTTACCATTATTTGGGTTCTTGAAAATATGCCAAGGTCCACCATCAAGTGGTTTCCCACCAAATTCATCTCTAGCTAATTCATACCCCCAGTCTCTAAATGCACCTTCAGTAAATTTCTGAATATTTCCTTTATGAATCAATGAAACTGAGTCTCTATCATTTTGAATAGCGTACTCGAAAGATTTTCTGATTAATCTTTTACTACCATCCGATGATATAGGTTTAATTCCGATTCCACAGTTTTCTGTGAACCGAATTTTCTCAACTCCAAAATCCTTACCCAGAATATCAATTAGTTTATTTGCTTCTTCTGTATTAGCTTCAAATTCAACACCTGCATATATGTCTTCAGAATTTTCTCTAAATATAACCATATCCACAAGATCTGGTCTCTTCACAGGGCTAGGAGTGCCGGCAAAGTATTTTACAGGCCTTAGACAAACATATAAATCGAGTTTTTGTCTTATTGCCACATTAAGAGATCTTATTCCTCCTCCAACTGGAGTTGTAAGCGGTCCTTTAATTGAAACGTTGTATTCTTTGCAAGCATCTAGAGTTTCTTGTGGCATCCATTCATCATTTCCATAAATTTCAACTGCTTTTTCTCCACAAAAAATTTCCATCCAAATAATTTCTCTTTTTCCTTTGTAAGCAGACTTAACTGCGGCATTTACAACATCTATCATTACAGGTGTAATATCTACCCCAATACCATCCCCTTCTATGAAAGGAATTATCGGTTTGTCAGGTACAACTAATTGATTATCTTTGTAAGAAATCTTTTCGCCTATGGAAGGAACTATAATTTTTGATGATGACATAGCTAAAATTTGGCTTGATTATACTTACATTTACATTAAATATTAAGACTCTAACAACAATAAAGTATGGTAAAACAAAAAAAAGTAATAGTTGGCATATCTGGGGGAGTAGATTCTTCAGTTGCTGCATTACTTCTTAAATCAGCAGGATATGATGTTCAAGGCATTTTTATGAAGAATTGGACCAATAACGCACCCAACATTGAATGTACATCTGAGGAGGATTTTAAAGATGCTGAGAAAGTTTGCGATCAAATAGGCATACCTCTTCATCAAGCTAATTTCTCAGCAGATTATTGGGATAAAGTATTTTCAAAATTCTTGTCAGATCACAATGCTGGTTTAACACCAAACCCAGATATTCTTTGTAATAAAGAAATTAAATTTGGGGCATTTTTAGATTATTGCTTAGAGACTGGTGCCGATTATATAGCCACTGGCCATTATGCCAGACTTGAATGCATTGCTAATAATACGAAATTAAAAAGAGGTTTGGATAAATCTAAAGATCAATCTTATTTTTTGCATCAAGTAAGTGGGGCCGATCTTGATAGAGCTTTATTTCCTCTTGGTGAGCTTTCAAAAGACCAAGTTAGATTGATTGCAAGAGATAATAATTTAATTAATGCTGATAAAAAAGACTCAGTTGGAATATGCTTTATTGGAAAAAATAATTACAACGATTTTATTTCAAATTTCCTTGGCAAGAATCCCGGTGAAATAGTGGATGAAAAAGGAACAAAATTAGGCAATCATGAAGGATTAATGTATTTCACCTTAGGCCAGAGACAAGGGATTGGTATCGGAGGTGTAAAAGGAAGAGATCAGGCATCCTGGTATGTTGCTCACAAAGATCAAAAATCAAATCAACTTGTTGTAGTGCAAGGAGCAGATAATGATCTCTTATTTAGCAATGGTTGTTATTTAGATGAAGTGCATTGGATAAACGAGAAATTAGCAAGCAATACAAACTGTGAGGTTCAAATCAGATACCAATCTGATCCAGTCTCTGCAATAATAATTCAGACTGAACAAGGTTATAAGATTAACTTCTCTGAACCCATAGCAGCTGTTACTCCTGGACAGTCAGCAGTCATATATCAAGGCGAAGTATGTTTGGGTGGTGCAGTAATTAAAGAAAGAATTTCTGAAAATTATTTTAACTGGGCTAATAATCAAGGTTATAATACCGAAGTCTATGAATGACAGTCTCAAAAATTTGTCCCCCTTAGACGGAAGATACCAAAATAAAACAAAACAAACACGCGAAATTTTTTCAGAGCATGCTCTCATTAAGGAGAGGATTAGGGTTGAAATTCAATGGCTCAACTATTTTTTAACTCATTTTAAACCTGAACTTCTATCAGAACAGATAAAGAAAAAAATCAATGCCTTAGACAAGGATATTTCAGACACCTTGGTTGTAAGAGTTAAAGAAATTGAACACACAACAAATCATGATGTAAAGGCGGTTGAACTTGCTGTTGCAGAACAATTTGAACAATCTGAGGAAATCCAAAGTTTAGTGCATATTTTTTTAACATCTGAGGACGTAAATAGCTTGAGTTACGCATTAATGTTAAAAAATGCAAAACTTGTGCTCATGGAGTGGATCGAACAAATTATTTCAGCTCTAGAAGATTTGGCTGAAAAAAACAAAGAAGTTGCAATGTTGGCAAGAACTCATGGCCAGCCTGCCTCCCCCACTACTTTAGGCAAAGAATTAAATGTTTTTGCTACGAGATTAAAGAAAGAAAAAAGATCTCTAAGTGAAAAGAATTTTTATGCAAAATGGGGTGGCGCTACTGCTAATTACAATCCTCACTTGCTTGCTTATCCTGAGGAAGATTGGGTAAATCATTCCAAAGATTTTTTGAGTAATTTGGGTGTTGAGCTTACGAAGGTAGCAACACAAATAGAACCGCATGATTATATGGCAGATCTTTTTCAAAATATCCAAAGGATAAACAATATTATGCTTGATTTAACCCAAGATATTTGGACTTACATTGCTTTTGATTATTTTTCTCTCAAAATGAAAAAAAATGAGGTTGGTTCATCAACTATGCCTCACAAAGTCAACCCGATTGATTTTGAAAATGCTGAGGGAAATCTTGGCCTTTCGAATGCAATTTTTAATCATTTAACACATAAATTGACAGTCTCGAGACTACAAAGAGATTTATCTGATTCTACTGTCTTGAGAAATATCGGAACTGGATATGGATATTTAGAGATCGCAGTTTCTTCAACGCTTTTGGGGTTATCAAAACTTGAAGCCAATACCTCGAAAATTTCAACAGATCTTGATGATAGATATGAATTACTGGCAGAAGCTCTACAAAGTTTTTTGAGACTCGAAGGAAAAAAAGACGGTTACGATCAAGTAAAAAAATTATCAAGAGGAATGAAAATGGATAAAGATATCTATTTAAAAGCAGTTGAAGACCTCATTGAAAATGAGGATTATAAGGAGATATTAAAAGGACTAACCCCAAAGGAATACCTGGGTATTGCCAGTCAACTAGCAGAGAAAGATGATGAAATTTAAATATAAAAACCCCGAAAATACCGAAATTATTTTCACAGATGAAGCAAATAAATTTGTTCAAGATTTGCACAGCAAATTTAGTTCTAGGATTGAGGATTTACTTGAGGCACGTTTGGAGAAACAAGCAAGATTTAATGCCGGTGACTTGCCAGATTTCTTGGATGAAACAAAAGGGGTTAGAAAGAGTGATTGGAAAGTAAGAGATATTCCAGCCGACTTGCTAGATAGAAGAGTTGAAATTACCGGACCTGTTGATAGAAAAATGATAATAAATGCCCTAAATGCTGATGTAAAAGTCTTCATGGCAGATTTCGAGGACTCATTGAGTCCAACATGGGACAACGTTGCTAATGGTCAAAAAAATCTATACGACGCCATTAGAAAAACTATTACGTTCGAAAACCCTTTAAATGGAAAGAAATATGCTCTTAATGACGAAACAGCTACGTTGATGTGTAGGGTTAGAGGGTTACATTTAAAAGAGAAAGGCATTGAGATTAATAGTGTAAATCCGCACGGATGTTTATGTGATTTTGGTTTTTATCTTTTTCACAACGCGAAAGAACTAGTCAATAGAGGTTCTGGACCATATTTTTATATACCAAAACTACAAACACATCTTGAGGCACGTCTTTGGAACGAGGTCATTGACTATGCTGAGGATCAGTTAAATTTGCCCAGAGGGACAGTGAGGGTTACCTGTTTAATTGAAACTTTACCTGCAGTATTTGAAATGGATGAAATTCTCTTTGAACTTAAAGACCATATTGTTGGATTAAATTGTGGAAGATGGGATTATATTTTTAGTTATATAAAAACTTTTCAAAACCATAGCGATAAGTTGCTACCAGATAGATATCAAGTCGGCATGGCTCAACCTTTTCTCAATGCTTACTCTCGACTTTTGATTAAGACATGCCATAGAAGAGGAGCATTTGCTATGGGAGGTATGGCTGCTTTCATCCCATCAAAAGATCCAAAGGAAAATGCGGTAGTAACAGAAAAGGTTCTCAGTGATAAAACGCTTGAAACACAAAATGGGCATGATGGCACCTGGATTGCTCACCCGGGTCTAGCAGACATTGCGAACAATGTTTTTTCAAATGCTTTTAAATTTGATAGCACAAACCAACTTCATGTGCTTAGAGAAGACGATCATGTCACTCAGGCAGATTTAATTGAGCCTTGTGAGGGTGATTTCACAGAGGAATGCTTCCGAACAAATATAAGAGTAACATTGCGTTATATTGAAGCATGGTTGAGAGGTATAGGGTGTGTGCCTATTTATGGATTAATGGAAGACGCTGCAACTGCTGAAATTTCACGGAGTTCTCTCTGGCAGTTGGTCAAGCATAATGTGCAGCTTGATACTGGATTAATGTCTTCAAAAGACACATTTGAAAAACTTTTAGATGAAGAATACAATGTTGTCCTAGAAGAGGTTGGGCAAGACTCTTTGAATTCAGGGAAGTTTATTGAAGCCAAATCTTTACTCAAAGATTTGGTGTTGAGCGATGAATTAACTGATTTCCTCACACTGCCCGCATATAGGAGTATATAAATGAATTTAAGCGACCAGGTTGCAGTTTTAGAAAAAGATTGGGCCGAAAATCCAAGGTGGAAGCACGTTAAAAGACCTTATACAGCCGAAGAAGTTGTTAAGTTGAGAGGTTCTCTACAACCTGAATGTACATTAGCAAGAAAAGGTGCAGAAAAGCTATGGAAATATCTTTTTACTGAGGATTATATCAACTGTCTAGGTGCTTTGACTGGTGGTCAAGCTGTTCAGCAAGTTAAAGCTGGTGTTAAGGCAATATACCTCTCAGGCTGGCAAGTTGCAGCAGACAATAACTCAGCCGGAACAATGTACCCAGATCAATCGCTTTATCCTGTAGATTCTGTACCAAAAGTTATATCCAGAATAAATAATGCATTTCGAAGGGCAGACCAAATAGAATGGATGAATACCAATGGAAAGCCAAAAGTAGACTATTTTGCTCCCATTATCGCTGATGCTGAAGCCGGCTTTGGTGGAAACTTAAATGCATTTGAATTAATGAAAAAAATGATTGCTGCTGGTGCAGCAGGAGTACATTTTGAAGATCAATTAGCAAGTGTCAAAAAATGCGGACATCTAGGTGGAAAAGTTTTAGTTCCTACTCAAGAGGCTGTTCAAAAACTTATTGCGGCAAGGCTTGCTGCAGATGTATCAGGCACACCTACAATTCTAGTAGCAAGGACAGATGCCGACGCTGCTGACTTAGTTACTTCAGATATCGATCCTGTGGATAAGCCTTTTTTAACAGGTGAGAGAACTTCTGAAGGTTTCTTTAGGAGTAATGCTGGATTAGATCAAGCAATTGCTAGAGGCTTGGCTTATGCGCCCTACTCTGATCTTGTATGGTGTGAAACTTCAAAACCTGATCTTGAACAAGCTAAAACTTTTGCTGAGGCAATTAAGAAAGACCATCCAGAAATCATGTTGGCTTATAACTGTTCCCCTTCCTTTAACTGGAAAAAGAATCTTGACGAACAGACTATTGCTAAATTTCAAAAAGAACTTGGAGCAATGGGTTATAAATTTCAATTCATTACACTTGCCGGAATACATTCTATGTGGCACAGCATGTTCAGTTTATCCAAAGAATATGTAGCTGAGGGCATGTCAGCCTATGTAAAATTACAAGAGCAAGAATTTGCTGATGCTGACAAAGGCTATACTTTTGTATCTCATCAGCAAGAAGTCGGAACTGGATATTTCGATGCTGTAAATAACTGTATTCAAGGAGAAGAAAGTTCGACTTCAGCCTTGCGAGGTTCTACAGAAGAGGATCAATTTTAGAAAAAATCTTTCTCTTAGCTTGCAGTTTTTCCAGGTTATTTTAAAGTAAATCTTTTAGGAGAAAATATGTTGAATTTCAAAAATTTAGTTTTAACTTCAGTTTTTATTGCTGGTTCACTTTTTGCTGATAATCATGGTGCGATGAAAGCAAAAAAAGACGGTTATAGTGTAGATTGGCAAATTAAAGCCTTTTCAAGCGCAGCACCTGATTTTATTGCCGATTATGCAACTGTAATTGGTGTAGACGGTAGCGTGTTGAAAGAGGGAACAAACGGCTGGACATGTGAGTCTTTCATGCCAATGCCAGAAGGTGGTTTTCCTAGTGCCCACCATGCAGCACCTGCATGTTCTGATAAGAATGCAGTAGCATGGGCCACAGCTTATAAGGCTAATGAAGTCCCAAAACTTGAGGCTGACGGTTGGATTTGGATGTTACATGGTGATTTAGGAGTGGATAACTTTACTCTTGGCACAGATGGACAGAAAGATGCTGGTCATGAACATTATATTGAATCTGGACCGCACATGATGTTGATGCCAAAAGATCCTTCTTCTCTTGACGGATTATCAACTGATTACACAACTGGTGGACCATATGTAATGTACAGTGGTACGCCTTATGTACATATGATGATTCCACTTGAAAATTATTACGATTATCAACCAGAATCAAATCCAAAAAATAACTAATTTTATTTTTTTTACTTATAAAGCCGCTTTAAATAGCGGCTTTTTTTATGTATATTTTCGAGACAGTTATATGAAAAAATTTAATGCCTTCGTAATAATTTTTTTACTATCTGCTTGCAGTGGAGGTGGTGGATCAAGTGATGATTCGTCACCTGAATCAATTCCACTTTCTATCAACGTAACAAATTTTTCCTCTAATCTAAAAAGCTATGAAGCAACACAATTAACGATATCAGCAAACTATAATTGTAATTTTAATATCTCAAGTAATGATATTTATTGGATGACAACATCTGATAATAAAACGTTCAACTATCGTGCTCCAATAACACTCCTAAATGAAGAACTATTTAATCTTTCAGTAAATACAATTCCATCAATAAATTGTCCTTCTGGCTCTCTTGATCTTACCCACAATGTTTCCAGAGATGAGGCTTCTTTAAAGTATGTGCCCTCACCTGAGCCCTACAACTACGCTGAATTGAAAACTGATTATTTTGCTTCACATGATTTAGGTTTTGGGGGTCTTAGTATTACTGATCGATATTCGGCCACGATATGTTATCCAACACCTGAGGATTGTGAGACTTATGAAAATGAACTATTTGGGCAAGATGCTCACAATATGGCAACAGGTGATTTCAATGGAGATGGTTTTGAGGATATGGTTATTGCTTGGGCAATTTTTCCTCATACGATTGAGCTTGATCAAAAAATAAATGCACCCGTAAATATTTATTTGAACGATGGCCAAGGCAACTTATATGAGGACTTAACAATCTTTGAAAATGATATTGCACCAACTCATCCGTTTGCATATAGGCTTGTCATTGCTGATTTTAATGATGACGGAACAGACGATGTTTTTGCAGGATCAATGGGCTTATCTTACAGAGATCCTGACTATGCTAATAACTTTATATTGCCGTATCCTGACCTTCTTCTTTTGAGTGATTCATCCGGAAAAATGATCGATGCTTCAGCTAATATTGACGATCAAAATAATGGTGAAGGCAAAGAATGTGGATTCAGTCATGATGCCAGCGGCGGCGATTTTGACAATGATGGTGATATAGATATTTTTGCTTGTAATATCCTTTTGGTGAATGATGGCTCAGCAAATTTTGCTTTTCATGAAACGCTTGGTCGAAGCCTACAATTTTCTTATGGCAACCCAATGAGCAGCCTTATGGTTGACTTAAATAACGACGATTATGATGACTTAGTTTTTTGGAATTTTGATAATAGGTCAGAAGATTTTACCGAAGAAGGTTTTGTATTATTAAGCAATGGTACAGCAGACTTGAATAATTGGACTTTGCTTGAGTTACCAGAGGGCCCCTTTGGCCGCAATCACAATAAATTCAATCATGCTGTGTGGGGTGATATTAATAACGATGGGTATAATGATATAGTTGTCGCAATTACACGAGATTTGCCTTATTACGAGGGTGCTTATATTCAGATATTAATAGGAGATGGTACTGGGAATATGGCAGATGTAACTAGTTCAAACTTTAGTGATCAACCTAGAGCAGCAACTCACCACGGTGAGGGAAATATTTATTTAAGAGATTTTGATAATGATGGGGATTTAGATATTTTTCATTCAACAAGGGATTTTGCCTCAGATTTGCATGGCGCCCATATAGCTATAAATGACGGAAATGGAACTTTTAATTCCATGGTTGAAAGCGTTTTTCCTCAAAAACCTAGAGCTAATGAATATGATAATAATCATTATCTCTTTAAGGGTCTACCAATAAATCTTGATAATGAGGGTTGTTTAGATTTAATTTCATCCTCAGATAGCTGGATGAATGAAAGTACTACCAAAAACTACTTATTTAGTCTTATTAATATTAGATGTGATTGAAAAGTTATTCTTTAACTTTACCGCAAACCTGGCAAGCTTCACCTTTTGATAAATAAACCCCACCACAGCTTGGGCTTAAGGGTTTGTTCCTTAATATCAAACCAATTGCCATCCCACAAATTGATAAGGCAACTATTACAAAAGCTAAAATGGCGTTAATCATAGGGATATCATACTCCAATTAGTTGATTGAATGGAATCACCATTATTCGTTATGAAAAATACTTCTAAGTTATTTTTTTCTGCAATATCCAGTCCCTTTTCTTCACCCAGGACGTATAAAGCTGTTGCCCATGCATCTGCTGAGGCAGCATCACTTGTTGCCACTGTTACAGATATTAAATCTCTTGGACCTTTCCCCCATATGTGGTTTGGTTCACGATATTCTCCTGAAGTTGCTATTGAAACACCTTCTGAGGGGACATTAAACGCGAGATAGGGACTTTTTTTACTATTTGTTGGCCTTTCTATACCAAAAATCCATTTATCGCTAAATTTCGACCCTTTTGCTCTAATTTCTCCACCAATTTCAATGAAATAATTGTTTACGCCATTTTTCTCCAAAAGTTCAGCAATTCTATCGATTGCATATCCTTTTCCAATTGCTGAGAAATCAAAACCATTTGCATCATTTGGTGAAAATGCACCCTCACTGAGGTTGCTTATTTCATCAGATAAATTAAAAAGATCTCTAAACTCATTAGACCAGGCCCTCTTTGGATCTTTATTTATAAGTGAAATTTCAGATGTTGGTTTGTAAGTTGAGAAGACATAATCAATTCTATTCAACTCGTCTATTATGTCAGTGTTTAAAAAACTATAACTTTTATTTTCAGCTATTTTTATTGAGTAGGTTGTGCCATAAATCTCCCCTCCAAAATTTTGCACTATTGGAGTAGAGCAACTAGTTATTACCAATAAGGTGAGAAGACCTAATGTTCTAGCCACCAAAGTCATCAAGCATTATATTTTCTGGCTCGACGCCAAGGTCTGTCAGCATTTTAATACAGCTGGAATTCATCATTGGTGGGCCACATAAGTAATATTCACAATCTTCAGGAGCATCATGGTTAGCGAGATATTCATTCTCGGTAACCTGATGAATGAAACCTGTTAATCCTTCCCAATTATCCTCAGGCAATGCATCGGATAATGCTATGTGGAAGGAGAAGTTTTCATGCTCTTCTGCAAGTTTCTCAAACTCTTCCTTATAGAAAATCTCTTTCATGCTTCGAGCACCATACCAGTAGGAAATTTTTCGATTGGAATTTAATCTAATTAATTGATCAAATATGTGTGATCTCATTGGGGCCATACCAGCGCCACCACCAATAAAGACCATTTCATTTTCTGTTTCTCTTGCAAAGAATTCTCCAAAAGGACCAAAGACTCTAACTTTATCACCCGGTTTTAGACTAAAGACATACGAAGACATTACACCAGGAGGAAAGTCTGTACCTGGAGGTGGTGAGGCCACTCTAATATTAAATTTCAGCACTCCTTCTTCAAGTGGAAAATTCGCCATGGAGTAGGCTCTTATTAATGGTTCAGGATTGGTTGCGACATTATCCCAAATTTTAAATCTATCCCAGTCTTCATGATATTCCTCAGCGATGTCAAAATCTTTATAATTGATTGCATCAAATGCAGGTGCTTCAAGCTGTACGTATCCACCTGCTTTAAACTTTACATTTTCACCCTCAGGTAATTTCAGAACTAATTCTTTAATAAAAGTGGCAACATTATCATTAGAGATAACTTCACATTCCCATTCTTTTACACCAAATACCTCTTCAGGGATTTGGATCTTCATATCACCTTTCACAGCAACTTGACATGACAGACGCCAATTTTCTGTTTGTTGTTTATAATTAAAATGAGACTGTTCTGTAGAAAGTATCGACCCCCCACCATCAGTAACTTGGCATTTACATTCGGCACAAGTACCACCTCCTCCACAAGCTGAAGCAAGGTAAATATTTTTTGACGCTAATGTGCTCAGAAGTTTACCTCCAGCAGGAACTTTAATGCTTTTTTCAGGATCCCCATTTATTTCAATCATCACTTCGCCAGTTGAAACTAATTGCGATCTCGCAAACATCACAAAGGCCACAAGCAGCGAAACAATTAATGTAAAAGACAATATACCTAGATAAATATCCATTAGAGCAGGATCCCTCCGAACGACATAAAACCAAAACTCATCAAACCAACTATTATAAAAGTTATACCTAGTCCTCTTAACCCCTCTGGTATATCACTGTATTTTAACTTTTCTCTGATTCCTGCCAAGAGCACAATTGCCAAAGCCCATCCAAACCCTGCACCAAATCCATAAACCACGCTTTCGGAAAAGTTATAGTTCTTTTCAATCATAAAAAGTGAGGCCCCTAAAATAGCACAGTTAACTGTGATCAATGGTAAGAATATACCTAAAGCATTGTAAAGTGCTGGAACGTACTTATCCAAAAACATCTCAAGTATTTGTACCGCAGCAGCGATAACCCCAATATAAGTTATTAAACCAACAAATTTCAGATTAGTATTTTCTAAACCTGCCCAAGACAATGCACCCTCTTTTAACACAAAATTGTAAATCAAATTATTCAAAGGAACGGTTATAGTCAATACAACAATTACTGCTATACCTAAGCCAAAAGCAGCCTTTACCTGTTTCGAAATTGCAAAGAATGTGCACATACCAAGAAATAGTGATAGCGCTATGTTCTCGATAAATACTGTTCTTACAAATAAACTTAGCAAATCAGCCACTTTGCACCTCTTTTTTTACAGTTAATGGTTTAAAAGTATGAGCTTTGAGTGGATTTTCAACCTCTTCAACTTGGCTTTTACTAAAAGATCTGATTACCCAAATCATTATTCCAATAATGATGAATGAGCTAGGTGGTAACAGTAAAAAATTATTTACTTGATAGCTTTCAGGCATTACTTGCAAACCAAAGAAAGTGCCATTGCCAAAAATTTCTCTCACAGTTGCAACAACCAGTAGCACGAAGCTATAACCTAAACCATTCCCAAAACCATCGAGCATACTTTTGATTGGTGGATTTTTCATGGCATATGCCTCAGCTCTACCCATGACTATACAGTTTGTGATGATTAGACCAACGAAAACCGATAGTTCTTTACTTGCTTCATATGCATAAGCTTTTAGTAACTCATCAACAATAATCACTAACGAGGAAATAATCGTCATTTGGACAATAATTCTTATGCTATCAGGTATGTAATGCCTGATAAGAGAAATAAAAAAGTTAGAGAGCGTTATAACAGATGTTAAGGCAATACACATTATTAAGGTTACATCCATTTTTACTGTGACAGCTAAAGCTGAACATATACCTAAGATTTGAAGTGCAATAGGATTATTTTCAATAATTGGTGTAAACAGAAGTTTTCTAGTTTCTTTAGCTGGTATAGCTTTCATATCTTCTCAATTTCCTTGTTTAAATTCTTAATTATTGGGCCATAGCCATTCTCACCAAGCCAGTATTTAATCATGTTAGATACACCATTAGTCGTTAAAGTAGCTCCTGATAAGCCATCAATTTCATATTCTGTTGAAGAGACTCCTTTGGTAACATAAAGAGCAACACTTCCGTTATCGTTATAAACCCTTTTCCCATACCAATCAGATTTCCAATTAGGGTTATCAACCTCACCTCCAAGGCCAGGTGTTTCTTTGTGATCATAATACTCAATACCTCGAACAGTATTGAGATCTGCATCTAGAGATAAGTATCCATATAAAGTACCCCACAAACCATAACCTCTAATTGGTAAAACTAACTTTTCTATAGAATTTTTTTCATCAACCCATACGTAAAGAGTTCCTATATTTTCCCTTCGTTTTAACACGGCAATATCTTCTCCTTTTGGAATCAAAGTAGATAATTCTGGGTTAGATGCTGCTTTAATGTGATCGTAAGCTGGATCAATTGTTACCAATTTATTTGTCTTAAAATCAACGAACAAAGTTTTGATTTTGGAAAATTCTTCATCAACCCTATCTGTTTGAATGCCTGCAGCAGCTAGTATTTTGACTTTTTTCTCATTTGCGATGTTTAAATTTTGATCTGGTCTAACAGTCACTGCAGTAATTGACACAATGATTGCACAAGCAATACACACCACAAGTGGAATGATTAATTTATTCATGAATTATATCTCTCCATTCTTTTACTTGTATTGTATGAGGTCACACAATAATCAATTGCTGGAGCAAGTAAATTTGCAAAAAGGATTGCTAACATCATTCCTTCTGGAAAGGCAGGATTAATTACTCTAATAAGTATCACCAAAATTCCTATTGAAAATCCATATATCCACCTGCCCATATTAGTATTCGCAGCAGATACGGGCTCAGTTGCCATATATACTAATCCAAAAGCAAAACTACCGATAGTGAGATGCCACCACCATGGAACAGTGAACATAGGGTTTGTTTCTGATCCAATGAGATTTAAAAAACTACTCATGAGAATCATGCCAATCAGGGTAGCCAGTATGATCCTCCAAGAAGCTATTTTTGCGTAAACCATATATGCACCGGCTAAAAGTATCAAAAAAGTTGAGGTTTCACCAATGGAGCCTGGGATTTGTCCCAAGAATGTTTGAGACCATGAAAAGTTTGCTTGTATGCCTGAAATCCCTTCTTGAGCCCCTATTCCTAAAGCAGTAGCTCCGGAGTAGCCATCTATTGGTCCATTGTCAGCAAGAGATGATACCCATACCATGTCACCGGAAAGTTCTGTTGGATAAGCAAAATATATAAATGCCCTTCCAGTTAGTGCTGGATTCAGAAAGTTTTTCCCAGTTCCACCAAAAAACTCTTTACCAACAACTATTCCAAAAGCTATACCTGTTGCTGCTTGCCAAAGAGGAATATCAGGAGGACAACTTAGCGAAAATAAAACGGTTGACACGAATGCACCCTCATTAATTTCATGTCTTCTGATAGTTGCAAATATTGCTTCACAAGCTATCCCTACAACAAAAACAGTCAAATAAATTGGCACAAAATATACTAAGCCAAACCAAAATCTATGAAGGTGATTTCCTGGATCAGTTCCTACTATTTGGACAAGGCCATTATGCCAATCTCCAGTAGAATTAAATCCGCCTCGTTGCATGTAATCAAGGCCCCAGAAACCCATGTTATACATACCCCAAAACATCGCAGGAAATGTTGCAAGCCAAACAACAACCATCACCCTTTGAATATCTAACTTATCTCTTATGTGAGTTTTCCCAGTCGTAGCAACTTTTGAGGAAAAAAAGAAGTTTTGTATCACTTCATATAAGTAAAAATAACTGTTGTCTTTCGAAGGTCTATTCTTGTCAAAGAATTTTTCTAAAAATTTCATGCTGTCTCTTCTTTCCAAATCATTTCCATACAGTCATTAAATAGTGCCACATAGTCATATTTACTAGGGCAAACGTAGGAAAAAATGCCCATATCTTCTTCTGCAAGGTCAAAGATTCCCAACTCTCTTAGAGCCACTAAATCTCCGATTGCCAAAGATTTTAAAAATAACGTGGGATCTATATCAAATGGGTTGACCTCATCAAACACGCCTATGGGCACAATTGCTCGGTAACCACCATTTATATTGGTATCAAAATTGAACTTTTCAGGTTTCAAAAAACTCGATAAAAAAACGTTTGAACTACTGTGGTCTTTTAAGCCAGGTTGAAGCCAATTAAAAAATGTTGCTTCTCTCTCATCTGATACAAGTGATATTTGATTGGAATATCTGGTTAAGTAATCTGAGTAGCTGTCTCCACTTCTTCCAAAAAGCAAGCTACCCGATACTCTTCTGAGACTTGTTGAGAGCATACCAGCTGTTAATTCCTCCATATTCGCTCCCAAATTAGTTTTGATTACCTTAGGTTCATCACATGCTGGTCCACAAACACTCACGTATTTATCAAAACAAAAATTGCCATTTTTTACAGAACTTCCAATTCTGACAACATCTTGCCAATTAATAGTCCAAGTTTTGCTCTTCTTTGTCAGAGGCTTGATATTTTGGATATGAACCGAACTATTGCCTGCAGGATATTTGCCTTCAATAACATATTGATTGACAGCTAAATCACCTAGATAAACATATGAGTAAGAACAAAGATTAATTTCACAACCTAATGCATCGATAAGATAATTTATTCCTGTGAGAAAGTTTTCATTTTCAATTTCTAATATTTGATTAGGGTTAACTTCTAATCCGTCTGATTTGCAGGCATTTATAAATAAAAAATCGGGCTTGGTGTTTATATTTGGAACCCTATTGAAAGGCCTCTCCTTAAAACTATCCCACAAGCTAGCATTAACTAAGTTCTCAAGTTTATTATTACTTCGGTTGAATGGCACAGAATCGTCATTAGTTTTTTTAATTACAATTGAAACTAGTGCTCTTTTTTCACCTCTATTTATTTCATTAATGTGACCATTTACAGGAGAATTGATAGTAAACCCAGGGTTAGTTTTATCTGCTAATATCGGGTCACCTTGCAAGACATGATCCCCCTCTTTCACAAGTATTTTTGGCTTTAATCCAAAGTAATCATCTGCAAGAACTGCTGAAAATTGGGTGTTAGTATTGTCTAGATTATTACTTTTTACAGAGCCGTGAAGAGGTACATCTAAGCCCCCTTTCATTTTAATTTTTTTCATCTACTGTTTTGGGTATCTAATTAAATTAACACCAAGAACTTTTTTCAAAAGCCTTACAACTTGTCTGGAGTAACCATACTCGTTATCGTACCAGACGTAAATAGTTACAGAGTTAAAATTGCTTATTGTTGCTTGTGCATCATAGACACAAGCAAATTCGTTACTGTAAAAATCTGAAGAAACACCATCAATCGAGTTGGAATAATCAATAATTGTCTTTAGATTTGAATGAAAAGCAGCTTGTTTGAAAAGCTCATTAAGCTCCTCAACACCAACACTTTTTTTCAAATTTAAATTCATTATTGCCAAACTTACATTTGGGGTAGGAACTCTGATTGCATTCGCAGTTAATTTACCTTTTAGTTCTGGAATTACATCCGAGACAGCCTTTGCTGCACCTGTGTTGGTTATTACGAGGTTTAAAGCTGCACTTCTGCCTCTTCTGTCTGATTTATGGTAATTGTCAACAAGGTTCTGGTCATTTGTGTAAGCATGAATAGTTTCAATATGGCCACTTTGAATTTTATATGCATCATCTATAAGTCTCAGAGGTGGGGTTATAGCGTTTGTTGTGCATGAAGCTGCACCCACTATTTTTTCGTCTCCCTTTAGTCTCTCGTCATTTATGCCAAATACAATATTTTTTATTTTCCCTTTTGCTGGTGCAGTTAGAATCACTCGATCTACAGACGGATTTTTGACATGTTTACTAAGGCCCTCCTCATCAGTCCAGACTCCAGTATTGTCGATTAAAGTGGCTTTTTTAATACCATATTGTTTGTAGTTTACTTTCCTAGGTTCATTTGAATAAATAATAAAGATTTCGTTTCCATTCACTATTAGGGAATTATTTTTTTTATTTACCCTGATTGTGCCAGGAAAGGTTCCATGTACGCTGTCATTTCTTAGTAGACTCGCTCTTTTGATTAAATCATCCTCATGGTCTGAATCTCTTACCACTACTGCTCTCAAACGCCATTTAATGCCTGCTCCCGTGTCAGAAACTAATATTCTTGTGAGTAATCGGCCGATCCTTCCAAAACCATATAGAACTACATCTTTTGGTCTCAGAGGGTAGGATCTTTTTGTTCTTTGTTGGGTCTCCAACATTTTATTTACATAGTGCTCAGCATCTAAGTCTTTATTAACGAGTAAATGCACAACCATCTCGCCAATATCAATTTCACATGGCAATAGTTTCATTTTCGATATTTGTTCGATAATTGGATAAGTTTCAAGCTCACTTAATTCGTTACCCTCAGCTTCCCTTACGAATCTATGTAATTTCATAATTTCAATCGCTGAACAATTTATTAAGGGTCTGCCGTACATTAATAGATGCACGCCATTACGGAAAAGTTTACCTATGATAGGAACCATGGATTCTGCAAGGGCTTCACGCCATTTCCAATCACCGAAATAATCGTCGACCTTTGGTCTTCGTCGTTTATCTGGGTTGAATCTCTTGACCAATTTAACTTTCGATGTATTTATCTAGAAAGTAGTCATTGCTACCAAAAAGATTTGTAATCACAAGCAATCTTTTCAAATAATGACCTACTGACATTTCTTCAGTAACACCCATACCACCATGAAGCTGAACAGCTTCCTCTCCGACGTATTTACCTGCCTTTGCTACCTGATTTTTCAAGCCATAAATTAGCTTTGTTCTCTCATTCACATCATCTGTCGCAAGAACCTTTAATAAGAAAGATTTACTAAATTCTGTTTCCATGAACATATCAACCATCCTGTGTTGTAAGGCTTGAAATTTTGAAAGAGACTGGCCAAATTGTTCTCTTTGTTGGGTATATTCAATGGTCAATTTGTAGCAGGTTTCCATTGCCCCTATTGCTTCAGAACTTACACAAATTATCCCTTCAAGAATCGCTTGATGTAATATTTCCAATGCATCAGATTTGGAAAATACTGCTTCTGCTTTGCAATTTTCCAAATGCAGATCTCCTGAAACAAAACCATCGTATGTTTTATAAGGAGTAACTTTTGAACCCTCAGCACCCTTTGAAATAAGGGCAAAAGCAAAACTTGATTGATGTTTACCAAAAACGAGAAATGAGTCTGCGTTTGGCGCATTTAATACAGTTGTTTTTAAGCCACTAATCGTTCCGTCATCAGATATTTCACATTCAACATTATCAAGATTGAAACCTTTTTTTGGTTCATAATTTGCAAGTGATATTTGCTTTTCTCCTGCGATTAATTGTTCAATGAGATCAGCTTTATTCTCTAAATCACTCCTCTTAAGAACACCTCCAGATAACACTACGTTTGCAAGATATGGTTCGACAACTATAGATTTACCAAACTCTTCAAACATAAGACTCAGATCAACATCCCCGCCGTCGAGACCACCTAAATCCTCTGAAAAAGGAATCGCAAGCCATCCTAATTCGGCGAACAACTTCCAATGCTCAGGGTTATGACCATTTTCTGAATTCACACTTTTCATTCGTGTTTCGAAGTCGTAATCCGACCCACAGAATTTAGAGACACTATCTCTTAAGAGGTTTTGCTCATCTGTATAACTTAAGTTCATTTAAACCTCTAAATACCAAGAACAGCCTTAGCAATGATATTTTTTTGAATTTCATTTGTGCCGCCATAGATTGTTACCTTTCTGAAGTTAAGATATTTAGGTGCCGAGATTTGATCGGATTTTGTTGCAGCAACTTCAACGTCTGAAAATCCGTAAGGACCACCATAAGGCATGCCTTCGTGACCTGCCATCTCAACTGCAAGAGTTGATATTCTTTGTTGCAACTCTGTACCTTTGATCTTTAACAGTGAAGATTCAGCTCCGGGGCTCTTCCCTTCTCTCATAGCTGCTAAGCCTCTTAATTCTGTCATTTCTAATGCATCAAGATCCAATTCAAATTGTGCAACTTTAGATTGAAAATTCTTATCCTCAGATAAAGGTTTGTCAGTATGATAAGTATTTTTAGCTTTAATTTTTAAACTATTGAGCACTCTTCTCATATTAGGCGCTCCTGCAATTGAGCTTCTTTCATGGAAAAGAAGGAATTTTGCGTAAGTCCAGCCTTGACCTTCCTCACCAACAACATTTTCTGCAGGGACTCTAACGTTATCAAACCAGATTTCATTTACTTCATGATCACCATCTATAGTGATAATAGGTTTGACTTCTATACCGGGTGTTTTCATGTCAACTAGAATAAAAGTAATGCCTTCTTGTTTTTTTCCAGAATCGTCTGTTCTTACTAAAACAAAAATCCAATCCGCGTGTTGTCCTAAAGTTGTCCAAGTTTTTTGGCCATTGAGAACATACTCGTCACCTTCTTTCACCGCTTTACATTTCAAAGAAGCAAGATCTGATCCTGATCCGGGCTCAGAGTAACCTTGGCACCACCAGTCATCAAAATTTAAGATTCTAGGTAGGAATTTCTTTTTTTGTTCTTCCGACCCAAATGTCCATATTACTGGAGCTACCATTTGTAAACCAAAAGGCACAAAAGTTGGGCATCCAGCTAATGCTAATTCTCTAAGGTAGATGTAAACCTTTGTAGCATCCCAACCGGTTCCACCATGCTCTACTGGCCATGAGTGTCCCATCCAGCCTTTCTTGGCAACTGCTTTATGCCATTCGACAATCTCTTCTCTGGAGAGTTCGTCTCCATTATTCATTTTTTCCTTGATATGTTTTGGATATTCTTTATCCAAGAACTCTCTTACTTCATCGCGAAATTCTAAGTCTTCTTTCGAAAAATTTAGATCCATAATTTACCCTCTTCCATTCGTTAAATAAAATCTTGTATTATCTAAGTAAGTTTATGATTAAACTCTTGATGGTATTAAAAACTTTATGCGTCTATTTTTCAAGTATATAGCGGTTTTTCTAGCCCTCTCTTTGCAAATTTTTCCTCAAGAGGAGCCTAAATATGTAAAAGTTGAAGTTGCCTCAGTAATCTGGAAAAATCAAAGCACTAATGAATTATTTCCAAAAGATGATAATTTTTCTTTAGCAAGCGAAATTCTTGATCTAGAAATACCACGAGCACCAGAAATTAACCTTGATACTATTGAGTTAGCCGAAGGGCAAGTCAAAATTGATTCTGAATTTGTAGAAAAGATATTTGATAACAGAGTGGAGGAGGAACTGGAGCAAGGGGAAGTTTTTGTGCCTCCTAAAGTTTACAGATTGATAGACAAAAAGGAGCATGAATTGAATGGCACGATGCGCAGAATATCTCAGATTAAAGACCTTGAATTATCAAACCATAAATCCTGGTTTCAACCTCTAGATAATGAAGAAAATACACCATTTATTCTTGTATCTGATAATGAAAATCAATGCATTGTCAAAGTCTTTCAGTCGAGATATCCCAGAATTCATGCCAAATGTGCGCTCGGAACCGATGTCCTAAAAAACTCATATTTAATGAGTAAATCCGAATTTAATGTGAAGTCTTTAGTTGGTAGCTTCGAGATAAAAGAAACTGATGAAGAAGAAAATAATATCGAAAGTGAGATATTTGTTCTTGATGAGCAAAGAAGAATTTCATTGGATGAATTTCACTATTTTGATCACCCAAAAATAGGATTGCTTGTGGGTGTTTATAGTTACCCAAAAAAAGACGATTAAGATTGTTTGTAATAAGCGTTTTCGTTATCAGTGTGATCGGTGATATCTTTTACACCTTTAAGCTCGGGTAGTTTTTCGAGAAGTGTTTTTTCAATACCCTCTTTTAAAGTGACATCTACCATGCCACAACCTTGGCAACCACCTCCAAATTGAAGCACAACGTAATTATCTTTGGTAATACTATCTAAATGGACATTGCCTCCATGAGATGCTAATTGTGGGTTAATTTCATCATAGAGAATATAGTTAACTTTATCTTCAAGTGAAGAATTTTCTCCTATATTTGGAACCCTGGAACTAGGTGCTTTTATAGTAAGTTGCCCACCAAAATTATCTTTATCATAATTTACTTCGGCATCATCTAAAAAGGCTAAACTTTTTTCTTCAATAAAGAGAATGAAATTTTTATATTTAATTTTATGATCTGTTGGTTCTGACTCATCTGCTTTGCAGAAAGCCAAACAAGTCTCTGCTCTAGGCGTGCCTGGATCTGACACAAAAATCCTTATATCACATTTGAAATCTTTTTTTCTAATGAGTTCTGAGAGATATTCTTCAGCTGTTGCAGTAACATTTATCATAATTAATATGTAAGTTTACTATGAAATTATTAAATGACTTATTTTCTCTTATTTCTGGTACAGGAAAAAAGGATAACCTACAGGATATGATCGAGGATAACCCATTGAGGGTAATATTAGCTTTGGTAAGTCTACTGGTGGTTTTTGTTGGCTTTATTAGTGTAATTGTTTTGTCAATTATTTAGAGTTTTGATTCTAAATCTGGAAGAGCTTCAAAAAGATCTGCAACTAGACCATAATCAGCAACTTTAAAGATAGGTGCCTCCTCGTCTTTGTTTATTGCGACAATTGTTTTTGAATCCTTCATACCTGCTAAATGCTGTATTGCTCCTGAAATACCGACTGCAATATAAAGGTTAGGTGCAACGGACTTTCCTGTTTGACCAACTTGGTAATCGTTAGGCACAAATCCGGAGTCCACTGCAGCTCTTGATGCTCCTACTGCAGCATTGAGTTTTGTTGCTACTGCTTCAAGCAGTGCAAAATTTTCCCCGTTTTGCATACCCCTTCCGCCGGAAACTACGATGTCTGCCGCCGTTAATTCAGGTCTATCTGAAACAGTAAGCTCATTTTTAACAAAATCAGATTTCCTAGAGTTACTATCCGGAACATCTTTTGTTTCAACGCTTGCTGAGCCGCCAGATGTGCCAGTCTTTTCAAATGAGGTTGTTCTGATTGTCAAAGCATTTTTTTCTTGTGTAGATTGAACAGTTGCAATGCACGAACCAGCATAAATAGGTTTTTTAAATGTTTTATCGTCAAGAATCTCAGTGACTTCAGAAATTTGTTGTATATCTAATAAAGCTGCAGCTCTTGGGAGATTATTTTTGCCAGATGTACTTGAGCTAGCTAAGAAAAAGTCATAGCTGTCTTTCACTGAAACCACACATGCTGCGATGTCCTCTGCTATTTCATTTTCAAATTTTTCATGGCTGAAATCTAATATAGTGCTCACACCTTCAACCACTTTTGCTTCCTCTAAAACATTCGAAGATGAATTGCTTGCAACAAGTAAATCGATATCCCTACCAAGCTTCTTTGCGGCGTCAATCACACTCAGTGTAGCAGCTGATAAATTTTCACCGTTATGTTCAGCAATCACTAATGTTTTCATATCACTTTGGCCTCATTTTTTAATTTATCCACCAATTGCTCAACATTCTCAACTTTCACCCCTTCTTGTCTTTCAGGGGGTGATTCAACTTTCAATGTGGTAACTTTGTTTTCAACATTTACATTCAATTCATCTAGAGAAAGTTCTTCAAGCGGTTTTCTTTTAGCTTTCATTATATTTGGCAGGGAGGCATATCTAGGTTCGTTAAGTCTAAGATCAGTTGTAATAACGGCAGGCATTTCAGCGGATAGAGTTTCAAGCCCTCCATCTATTTCTCTGGTGACTTGAACATGATTTCCATTAACCTCAACTTCAGACGCAAATGTTGCTTGTGGTAAATTAGTTAATGCAGCGAACATTTGGCCAGTTTGATTATGGTCACCATCAATTCCTACCTTTCCCATAATAACAAGGTCTGCTGACTCTTTTTCATAAACCTTTGCTAAAGTCTTGGCAACATCTAATGGTTGCAATGTTTTATCTGTTTTAACAAGCAGTGCCCTGTCTGCACCTAAAGCTAAAGCAGTTCTTAGTTGTTCTTGGTGTTTGTCATCACCAATTGTCACAACGACTATTTCGTCTGCTTTTCCGGCCTCTTTAAGCTTAATAGCTTCTTCAACAGCTATTTCACAGAAAGGATTCATAGCCATTTTTACATTGCTGAGGTCAACATCGGTGTTAGCTTGATTTGGCCTAACCTTGACGTTGTAGTCATTTACTCTTTTAATGGGAATCAAAATTTTCATATATTTAAATTTCGTCAGTTAGTAATATATAGGAAATAGATAAAAATTAAACACCTTGGTAGAGAATATGGAAAGAGAATCAATGGATTATGATGTCGTCATAATTGGCGGTGGTCCTTCTGGTCTTGCAACGGCTATAAAGCTTGCACAAACCTTCAAAGATAAAAACCTAGATAAGTCTATTTGCTTACTAGAAAAAAGTGCTGAAATTGGGGGCCACATTCTATCCGGCAACGTTTTTGAAACTACCGCGTTAGACGAGCTTATTCCAGATTGGAAAGAAAAAGGTGCGCCTCTGGACGTCAAGGTTAAAAGAGATGCAATTAAGTTTTTGATCAATGATAAATATAGTCTTCCAGTACCATCTTTTGTTATGCCAACAATGCAAAATCATGGTAATTATATTCTTAGTTTAGGAAATCTTTGTAGATGGTTGGCAGAGCAAGCAGAAGCTCTAGGTGTTGATGTATTTCCAGGATTCCCTGCCGCTGAGATTATCTTCAAGGATAATAAAGTTGCAGGAGTTATTACAGGCGATATGGGTGTAGACGCTGAAGGTAATCCAAAAGATTCGTTTCAACCTGGAATGGAAATAATAGCCAACGAAGCAACAGTTTTTGCAGAGGGGTGTAGAGGACACTTAGGAAAACAACTTATTAAAAAATACGAATTAGACAAAGGAAAAGACCCACAACACTATGGCATCGGCTTTAAAGAAATTTGGGAAGTTGAAAATGACTTGCATGAAGAAGGTCTGGTTATGCACACAAGTGGCTGGCCTCTTCCTGATGACACACCAGGTGGGTCTTACATGTACCACACTGATAAAAAACAAGTTTTATTAGGTCTGGTTATACCTCTTGATTATAAAAACCCTCATTTGAGTCCTTACGATGAATTCCAAAGATGGAAGTCACATCCTGCAATTAAAAAGTATTTAAAGAACGGCAAAAGGATATCCTATGGAGCTAGAGCTTTAATAAAAGGTGGCTTGCAAAGCCTACCAAGCATGGAGTTTCCTGGTGGTTATCTTGTAGGCTGCAATGCTGGAACTCTGAATTTTTCTAAGATAAAAGGTTCTCATACAGCTATGAAATCTGGGATTGAGGCAGCTAAAGTTATAGCTTCAAATGTTGAGGGAAATACAAAAAGCTTAGACGAAGAGGTCAAAAAAAGCTGGCTATATACCGAGCTTTATAAGTCGAGAAATTTCAATCCTTTTTTTCATAAGTTTGGAGGTCTAATAGGTGCAGGATTGAATGCAATAGATCAATTAATTTTTAGGGGCAACTTACCATTTACATTGAACCACCCTACGCCTGACCATGAATCATTAAAGTTAGCAAAGGATTGCAAGAAAATTAATTATCCAAAATACGATAATGAAATTACTTTCGATAAATTAAGTTCAGTTTACCTCACAAATACTTATCATGAAGAAGAGCAACCCTGTCATCTTGTGCTAAAGGATCCTGACTTACCAATTGCCAAAACTCTCGAACTCTATGATGAGCCTGCACAAAAATATTGTCCTGCAGGAGTTTATGAAATTGTCGAAGAAGACGGAAAGAAAAGATTTCAGATTAATTCGCAAAACTGCATACATTGCAAAACTTGTGACATAAAAGAACCTTCGCAAAACATAGATTGGGTTTCACCAGAAGGCGGTGGTGGTCCTAATTACCCAAATATGTAGTAATCTATAACTACTATGAAATTTGGACAATTATTAAGCGTTGTACTTATTGCTGGCATTGTGGGTGTTGCAACTAACGTAGGGTATGAGTATTTCACAACAGAGAAACCACATCCAGATCAAGAGAAATTCAAAGAATTTTTAGATGAAAATTGGGCAGACTCTATGGAGAAAAGCCCCTTATTTGCCTCTCTTCTTGGCGACAAAAGGTACGATGATAAGGTTTCGAGCAATTCAATTGAAGATTTCTTTACAGAAGCAGAATATGAGAGTTACGTGTTAGATGTATTGAGTCAAATAGATCCAAACAACCTTAGTGAAGAAGATCAGCTTAATTATCGACTTCTCAAGTCAGATTATGAGATAAGTTTGGAAGGAAGAAAATATCCAGGCTATTACATGAGATTAAATCAGAGAGGCGGTGTTCAAGATTATTACCTCTACGGAAACAGATTAAATTTTACCGATCTAGAAAGTTATAAAAACTGGTTTGAACGAGTTAAGGGCTACACCCAAAATGTAAGAAATTCATTGGAAATAAACAAAGAGGGTTTAGAGCTTGGATACACTCAACCAAAATTAGTGGCTCGAGGGGTTTCAGCTCAAATTGGAGCTATGCTTGATAGAGACCTTGAAGATCACCCCTATTATAAAATTTTCAAGAATGTAGGTGAAGTCGCATCTCCTGAAGATGCACTTGCATTGCAGGATGAAGTTAAAGACTACATCCAAAATGTTTTAAATCCTGTTTATCGAGAGCTTTATGATTTTCTTGTAAATGAGTATCTTCCAGAATCCAGGGATAGTATAGGTATTAGCGATGTTCCAAACGGTAAAGAATGGTATGAATACTTAGCTAGATACCACACTACAACAAGCCTTACCCCGGACGAAATACATGAGATTGGTTTAGTAGAGGTTGCCAAGATCAGAGCCGAGATGGAAAAGATTATTGAGCAAGTCGGCTGGGAGGGAGACTTTAATTCCTTCTTACAATATTTAAGAACAGATCCACGTTTTTATTTCGAAACTGGCGAAGAACTTTTACAGGCTTACAGAGCAATGTCCAAAGAAATTGACGCCTACATGCCTACCCTATTTAATAAGCTGCCTAGAGCACCTTATGGCGTGATCCCAATACCAATGGAATCCGCTCCCTTTACTACAACTGCATATTACAATGCACCTAGTGAAGGCAGGCCTGGATATTATTACGCAAACTTATATATGCCTGAAGTTAGACCTAAATACGAAATACCAGTGCTTTCCGTGCATGAAGCAGTCCCAGGACACCACCATCAAATTTCACTAGCACAAGAAATGGAAAATGTTCCAAATTTTCGAAAATATCTCAGCATTACAGCTTTCGTTGAAGGCTGGGGGCTTTATAGTGAACAGCTCGGAGAAAGTATGGGGATTTACGATGATCCGTACGATAAATTTGGTCAATTAACCTACGATATGTGGAGAGCAGTGAGGTTAGTTGTAGATACCGGAATGCATTATAAAAACTGGACTAGAGAAGATGCTGTCAATCTTTTTTTAGAAAATACTGCTAAAACTGAACAAGATATTAACAACGAAGTTGATAGATACATTGCCTGGCCTGGCCAAGCTTTAGCCTATAAAATTGGTCAACTTAAGATTATGGAGTTGAGGGATAAATCAAAAGAAGCTCTTGGAGAGGATTTCGATATCAAAGACTTCCATGATCATATCCTAAGTTTTGGCTCAATACCCTTGAACATTCTTGAAGAAAAGGTTGATGAATTTATTGAGGCAAAAAGCAAATGAGACTAATTTTATTGCTTTTACCCTTAAGTTTCTTCGCGAAAGCTGACATGGATTATGTGTGCTACGTCGATGAAAACAAGGCACCTTATAAGTTTATTGCTGAAAATTGCCAAAGAAATAACGTCTTAGTCTACACATCGACACCATACGAAAATCAAATCTTTTATATTTCAGATTTTTGCAGATTTGATAGAAATGTTGAAAGAAATAAAACCTCTTTTACCTGTGTGTTATATGACAAAAAACCTCGCAGTCATATTCATTCTGATTAATTCAAGTAGAAAAATTTACCATCAGATTCAAGGTACATAGACATTCCGTCTTGTTTAGATTCTGCAATAACTTTGTAGAAAACATTTCTACTTAATAAGGCAAATATATCGTTTTTAAGTTTAATTTTTGGATATGGCTGGTTATCCACCATTTCCACAGTCAATTCGTTTTTCTCGCTTAATTTAACCCACTCCTCGGTATTAGTTTGAAAGAAGTAATTGTTATCTTCTTGTTTGTAATCAATTATGCAAAATATCTCTTTTTCAACCTTAATAGGAATTTTTTCAACAGGTGTAACTGCAAAATACTGTCCATCTTCATACTTAACCAATTTTGAGAAAAGTTTTACCATTGCTGGTCTGTCAATCTTTGAGCCATTAAAAAACCAGTTTGCATCTGAATCAATACGAAACTCAACCCCTTCACAAATTTTTGGATTCCAATCATTAATTGGGTAATCATCCAAGGATAGAATACTTTTTTCTAATGTTTTTAGGTCCATACATAAACTCCAAGACCAAACCCTATCGCGATTAGAAAGCACGATGATACTTTGGAAATTGCTTTTTGCACCGAATGATTTAGTAATGATTTAAAACCTTTATTGAGAACGAAACTTAAAATTACAAACCAAACTGCTGTTGCTATAAAAAAATATATTGAGATACTAAGTTGAAAAAAAGTTGAGGTGTTGAGCACTACACCGCTGAATAATGAGACAAAAAAGATAAAAGCCTTTACATTAAAAATATTTACCATTAAACCTCCAGTAAAACTTTGCCAGACGTTAATGTCTTGTTTTTCTTTAATAGCTAAATCTTTAATTTCAGGATCGGCAAATATTCCACCAATGCCTAAATAAATGAGATAACCTGCTCCAATTGTGCCTATTATTGCGTAAAGACTAGGTATTTTTTGGTAGAGGAAATCCAAGCCTACTATGGCGAATAAACAGTGGAGAAACACTCCAAATCCAATTCCAATTGATGAAATGATAGAACTCCTTAAGCCCTTCTCAAAGCTACTTTTTATTATGTAGAAGAAGTCAGGACCAGGGGAAGTAACGGCGACTAAATGAGCGAATGCAAGCGATAAGAACAATGAAATATTCATAAATATATTGGTTCACGTTCAAGCTCAACACCGTAATGTTCCAAAACCATATTTCTCAAAATATCTTCAACGTATTTGATATCTTTGGCTGCTGCAATACCGGTGCTTGTGAGAACTAAAGCATGTTTAGTCGATAAACCTACATTTCTTATTTTCATTCCTTTTAGAGATAACCTATCTAGCATCTCACCAGCTGAGAACTTTATCATTTCATTAGGCATTTCATAATGCTTAAGATCTTTAAGTTTATGATTTTTATTGGATTCTATTTTTGCCATTATTGGATTTTTAAAAAAGCTTCCCAGATTTGGAAAATCCGATGGGTTGGGAATTTTAGCATTCCTAATTGCTCTTATTCCATCTATCATGTCTGAAGCTTTCCCAAAAGTGTTATTCTCAATGCTTTCATGGTTTAATACTGGATTGAATTCTTTTTGTAGTTTCAATCCTATGGCGGTTACTATCAAATTTGTTTCTACTTGGAATATGCTTCTTCGGTAAGCAAAATCACAGTTTTCATTTCTGATCTTCCTTGTAATTTTGAGCTTTGTATCAAAACACTCTACATAGTCAATAAGATCTGAAATTTCTACACCGTATGCCCCAATGTTTTGAATTGGTGCAGCTCCAACTGTGCCTGGGATCCCTGCAAGATTTTCGAGCCCATGGAGATTTTTGCTACAACAGAAATCTATTAAATCATCCCAATTTACTGCAGCACCAACTTCTAGTTTTGCTATGTCACCCTCCTCTGAAAATTTGAAATTATTATTAGTTGATTTGATAACAATATTCGGAAAATGTCTTGGAAAAATTGTGTTTGTTCCAGAACCAATCACTTGTATCTTTTTTTTGACCGCTTCAGCGTGCTCTAGAATCTTGTGGAGATCTTTCTCACATTCAAATAAAAAGAATTCTGACGCTTCAGATTTTAAATTTAAGCCATTATTTTTAGTCAAATCCATGATCAATTAAATTTATGATGCTCCCTTAATTTTTTTAAATCTTCTTCTGTATCAATGCCCCATGAATCTTTAAGTTCAAGCTCAAGAACATTAATTGGAAAGCCGTTATCAATTGCTCTTAGTTGCTCTAATTTTAGTGCTTGCTCATTGGCTGTTTGAGGCATTTTTGCAAAATGATTCAAGAATCCTGCTGTGAAAGCATAAACACCAATATGATGCAAAATTTTGCCATTTTCATTAGGATTGTTAGAGCTTGTTCTATAAAAGTCTAGGCCCTTATTTCCATCAACTAAAACTTTCACTTTATTGCTGTCGTTAAAATCGTCATCGTGGCTGAAAGTCTTTGCTAAAGTTCCATAATCAAAACGATTATCTATCATAAAAGACCCTAGTCTATTTATTGCTTCAACTTCAATCAGGGGCTCATCACCTTGAACATTAATGATTAATTTTTCATCACTTAATTTAAGCTCTTCAACGTATTCTTGGATTCGATCGGTGCCTGAACTATGTTCTTTTTTTGATTTAAAAACAGAGCCTCTCAAATTATTTATTAACTCGAATATTTCATCTGAATCAGTAACAACAACTACTTCTTCTGCGTCAGTTTTTAAACATGCCTCCCAAGTCATTTGAATTATGGTTTTGTAGTCTACTTTCTCAAGTAATTTTCTTTTTAATCTTTGTGAGTTTAATCTTGCTGGAATTAAAATTTTATACATGTTCTTTCTCTAACTTTTCAGTAATTAGTTTGCTTATATTAGTGTTAAGTTTCACACCCATTTTTAAGTACCAAACATTTTTTTCATTAAATTTTTCTCCCATTCTAGCTGCATCTTTTTCTGTGGTAAGTATGGGTCTTTCGAAATCAAAGGTTAGATCTTTCTTTGTAAAATAATGATGATCTGGGAACAGCCTATAATCAAAGTTTATTTTCAAATTATTGAGTGTTCTTAAGAATCTATTAGGATTTGCGATACCACAGATTACATTAGCAGTGCGACCAAATGGATACTCATCTATTTGATATGTGTCGCCAGTTTCTAGATTCACCCATGATTCAGGTTCTAATTCAAAGAAATTATCATTTGTTTCTCTTCTTCCGCTATAGATAAAGAGATCAACTTTTTTTGTTCTCCATATATTGTCTCTTAATGGGCCAGCGGGCAAAAATAATTGATTACCAAAATTACGATTTGCATCTTCTACTACAATCTCGAAATCTCTTCTGAGGGAAGTATGTTGCAAACCATCATCTGAAATCACTATATTGCAATCTGTATTTCGCTCTAAATAAGAAAGAGCCCTTGCCCTGTCTCTATCAACAACGACATTAAAACCTCTATTAAAATGAAAAATTGCTTCATCGCCGACTTCTTTTGCTGTTGTATCATCATTAACAAGCTTTGTGCCTGTGAAACTACCTTTATAACCTCTTAAGATTATTCCTGGTTTAAAACCAAGATTTTTAAGGTCTATAGCAATTTGGCTTACAAGAGGTGTCTTACCATTACCACCTACAGTTACATTTCCTACAACTATCACAGGTACCTCACCTTCACTGGATACTTTAGGTTTAAAAAATGAATTTTTAAAAGTACTAACAGACCAATAGAGAAAGCTCAGTGGGGTTAATGCTATATTGCCAAAGTTGAATTCTTCCCAAAAACTCTTCTTTTCGTTGATTAAAGTTGGTACAAAATCTTTTTCAAGGTTAAATGATTTTTTGTCTTCTATCAGTTCAGGGTTTCCTTGCAATACGTTGTAAAGACCCTCTTCTTTAATCAATTCATTGTGTGTGCCGCTTTGGGTAATTTTCCCATTTTCAAGCACACAAATCTGATCAGCTTGTTCAACTGTACTAAGTCTGTGTGCAATTATAAAAGTGGTTTTATCCTTTGAAGCTTTTTCAATTGCTGATTGAATTTCCTTCTCTGATTCATTATCTAAAGCTGACGTTGCTTCATCAAAAATTAATATTGAAGATTTCTTAAGTAAGGCTCTTGCAATTGCTACTCTTTGCTTCTCTCCTCCTGATAAAATAACTCCTTTATCTCCAATAATTGTATTGAAACCTTCAGGCAAACTCATAATAAATTCATAGGCATTTGCTTCTCTTGCAGCTTGGAAAACTTCTGTATCTGTTACTTCTTTTAAACCATAAGCAATATTATTTTTTACAGTGTCATTGAACAAAGTCGGATCTTGGGAGACATATGAGATTGAATTTCTTAAATCGGTTAACTTAATTTTTTTAATGTCATACCCATCGATTGTTATTTTGCCTTCATAGTCGTCATAGAATCTATTTAATAAATTAACTACAGTAGACTTTCCGCTGCCAGATTTACCTACCAAGGCTACTGTTTCACCTTTAGTAGCTCTAATTGAAATATTGTTTAAGACCGGATCTGAGTCATGTGAATAAGAGAAAGAGACATTATCTATTTGAACTTCGCCATCAAGAGTTTTATTAATATCAAGTCCATCGTTGTATTTCTCTGGAGAATTATCAATAGTTGTAAAAATATCTTCTGCAGCTGCAAGCCCTCTTTGAATAACAGAGTTCAAATTAGAAAGCTGTCTTATTGGTCTAGCCATCAGACCAGCAGCTGTAAAAAACGCAACAAAAGATTCTGAAGGTAAATTCAATTCATCGAGATTTGTTAAAGCTAAATAACTCATGGCAGCAAGTGCAAAAGCCACAAAAACCTGGATCAAAGGTGTTGTAATATTTCCGGTACTTTCCATTTTTAAATTCTGTTTAAGGTTCTCATCATTAGCCTTTTTAAACCTCTCCTCTTCCCCGCTCTCATTATTGAAAGATTTAATTTCTCTGGCTCCTGATGCTATTTCATTGCTGACTTGTGTTACTACTCCCATCACATCTTGAATTTTTTTTGCAACCTTTCTCAATCTTCTACCCGCAATTGAAACGATTAAACCAATAAGTGGAGCAATTACTAAAATCACCAATGTAAGTTTCCAACTTAAATAAAGCAGATAAATGAATAAACCTATCAGCAAGAAACCCTCCTTGAAGAGAATTTTAAGTGCATTGGTTGCAGCACCAGTTATTTGATTTGTAGTGAATATAATTCGATTTACTATTTCGCCCTTTGAAGCTTGATCAAAGAAACTCATAGGCTGGTAAAGCAGGCTCGAAATTAAATCTTTTCTGAGGCTGTGAACAACTTTAAGACCTACATTAGCCATGAAATAATTACCAATGTAAAAACCTATACCCCTTACAACAGAAATAAATGCAAGGAAAAGAGCAAGATTTTGGGGATTCAGCGGGTTTTCATTATTTTCATTTATATAGGAAATAACTTGTTTTAACCACTCAACTGCCGATATATCAGCAGCTGAAAATAATAAAAATCCAAAAATGCTTAAAAAAAACAAGCCTTTATGTTGAAAGGTGTATCCTAACAGCCTTGTATAAAGAGATTTATTCATTCTTGTACGATACTATGCTCAATAATATTTAAAGATTTATCTGCTCTTTTAGCAAATCTAACATCGTGTGTAGCATAGATAACAAGCGAGTCATTTTCTTTTGCAAAATCAAGAAGAAAATCTTGAACAACCAAACTATTTTCCTGATCTAAGTTTCCAGTAGGCTCATCTAAAATTAGTACTTTAGGTTTCTTCGATAAAGCTCTGGCAATTGAGGCTCTTTGTTTTTCTCCTCCTGAAATCTTAGAAGGAAATTTATTTTTTATTTTCTCTATACCCAATTGTTTTAGAGTAGGGTTAATATTGCCATTATCTTCGCCAAAGTTTGCTGCAAGACAATTTTCGTATATAGATAAATTTTCAAGTAAATAGTGAAACTGGTAACCAAATCCAAAATATTTCTGTCTCAGAGCGCTTTTTTCCTCGACAGATAATTTACCTAGATTCTGGTTGAATACTTGAATAGAACCACTTTCAAAGTTATCTAAACCTGAAATTAAATTTAATAAAGTTGTTTTGCCAGATCCAGAAGAACCAACAACACTATAAACTCCTTTTGATTCAAATTCATAAGTTAAGTTTTCGAATACCTTCTGGTTGCTGGAATTATCCACATAGCTCTTTGAAAGTTTCTTAATGGTAATCATGATACATTGATAATATTTACAGGATTGGTATTAGCAGCTTTATTTGAAGGTATGAAACTAAAAATTAATAAAAGCAAAAAGGTAAAAATATTTATCCAAACGATTTGCTCAAAACTTATGATTGAGGGGAAATAATCAAGGTAATAAACATCAAGCATCGAAATATTAAATGCTTGAGATAAGAAATTTAAAAACTCAGTAATGTTTGACGCAATAAAAAAACCAAGTATATTTCCAAAAAAGATTCCAAAAATTCCAATAGTTAAAATCAATTGTATAAAAATACTTTGAATGTCCCATTTTGAGTAACCAATCGTTCTTAGTATTGCTATCTCCTTCTCATTAGTCTTAATTAAATTATTTACAGACATAAGAAGACTTAATATCGCGACAAGGAGAATTAAGGACATCAGCATACCAACCATAATTTTCTCTAGTTGAACTGCTCTAAAAAGCCCCCCATATGATTGATCCCAGCTAGCCATTCTTATGAAATTAGACGAATCGAGTTTTTCTATTATTGATCTACCTGTATTTCTAGCCTCCAAGACATTGTCTACCTTTACTTCTATACCAGTACCATTTTTTGGTTTTATTAGCTTTAAGAAGGAATCTGAGCTTATTAGAGCATAATTTTGATCAACCTCTGAACCAACTGAAAATATCCCTTCTACCTTGAAAGCAACTACTCTTGGAACACCAATCAATGGATTAGATTGATCAATATTAAGTAAATTAACTGAATCACCAATAGCTACGTTAAGCTCGTATGCCAGGCTATCACCTAGCACAATAGCAGAGCTATCTTCAAGAGACTCTATTCCTCCAATCAGCATGTTGTCAGGAATAATAGAAATTTCATTTTTTGCTGACGTTCCTTTCAAGAATACTCCTTTAGAAACATCTCCATTATTGATCACGACTTGAGTTGAAAGGAAAGGTGCAACAGCGATTACATTATTCTCATTTGAAATAGTTTTTGTGAGACTTTCTATGTCCTCAAAACCTCCGCTAGTTTCTAATGTTACATGAGGAATAACACCTAATATTCTTTTTTGCAGTTCATTTTCAAATCCATTCATGACAGATAGAACAATAATGAGTACTGCAGTTCCCAAACCTACGCCAGTTGAAGTGAGAAGTGTTTGAGAAGATAACGATTTCGAGCCTTTATGAAAAAGGTATCTATAGGAAATTTTTCTTAAAAACTGGTTCAAGAGAGCTTCTTCATTACTTTTGAGAGCATTTCAAAAGGCTTACTTCTTGGAGGTCTTAATGCCGCAAAAAGTCTATCTATGTTAGTTTGATAGTATATTGCTCTTAAGTTTGAAAAATTTAAGAACCCTTCGTGGCCATGATAATGGCCATATCCAGAGGGGCCCACTCCACCAAAAGGTAGTCTAGATTGCATTAAATGGAACATTGCATCATTTATGGTTACGCCTCCAGACCTAGTGTTATTGATCACGTAGTTTTGTTCAGATTTTTTATTACCAAAGAAATAGAGTCCTAACGGGTGGTCATGTTTGTTAATGTAATCAACTGCTTCACTTAAATTCTCATAAACCATAACTGGCAATAGTGGACCAAAAATTTCTTCTTTCATTACTCTCATGTTGTCGTTAACATTTAGCAATACTTTTGTTGTGACTATATTATTTTCACTTGAATCGAATTCACCTAGATTGATAATTTTTGCACCTTTTTCTTTTGCATCCTGAAGGTATTCATGCATTCTTTGATGATGATGATCATTAACCATAGAAGTATAGTCTCCAGCGTTACTTTCTGGGTAAAAAGTTTTAAATACTTCTTGAAGCTCAGTTATTAATTTTTCTTCGAGCCCTTTTTTAATCATAATGTAGTCGGGAGATAAACATATTTGGCCAGCATTTAGCGTTTTTACGAACATAATTCTCTTTGCTGCCAATTTGAGATCAGCATCTGTAGAAATAATAGTAGGGCTTTTGCCGCCCAATTCTAATGTTGTGGGAACAAGATTTGTTGCAGCATTTGCAACAACCTTTTTTGCCACAGCACCACTACCCGTATACAAGAGATGATCAAGGGGAAGAGCTGTAAATTCTGCGCCAACATCTGGCCCCCCAAGAAATACAGCAAACTCTGATTCATCAAAATATTTTCCTACTGCTTCTTTAATTAAATTTGCGGTATTTGGAGTAAATTCTGAGGGTTTTACCATTATTCTATTGCCTGCTGCCAGTACTGATGCAGTTGGATAAAAAACCATGCCAATCGGGAAATTCCAAGGTGCTATGATGCCTACAGTACCTAAGGGAGATGGCTGCATTACTGCCTTTGAACCTAATAGGTCAGCCATGAATGAGGAAGGTCTTCTTGAAGGTTTCATCCAATTTTTTAGATTCTTAATAGTGAAATTAAGATTTCTTATTGACTGAATAACCTCTGAAGTCATTATTTCTGTTTCAGATCTATTTTTATAATCTTCGTTTAATGCTTCAACAATTTGAACATCATGGGTCTCTAATAATGCAATACATCTTTTTAGGCTATCTACCCTTTGATTGTAGGTGGGCTGGCCATTTTCAATGAATGCTTTCTTTTGTAATTGAAGTGTTTCTCTCATTTATAAATCTCTGACTATGTTTACTATACATTTTACCCAACTATCATTCGAGTTTAACGAAGGAACATAATCAAGTTTCTGACCGCCCTTTTCTAGAAAAAGTTCCTCATACTCGTCACCTATTTCAATAATTGTTTCAAGACAGTCTCCAGTGAATGACGGTGATACAACTAAAACTTTTTTTACACCTTCATCAGCAAATTGTTCTAACACTTTATCACTGAATGGTTTTACCCATTTTGAGTCTAGTCTTGATTGAAAAGAAGTGATCGTCTTACTAGGATCAACACCAATTTTTTCTGCTAATAGTTTCGTTGTTTCATAGCAAGTTGCTCTATAACAATGATGATTATCACCTTCAACGCCTTTTTCACATTCTCGATCGTCACATACACCGTCTTTATAAACATCATTTAATTGGCTCATAGGCAGACCATGATAACTAAACATTATTTTGTCGTAAGCTTCTAGATCAAATTTCAAAATATTTTCAGAGAATGCATTCAGAAAATCTTCATTATCATAAAACTGATCTACGGTCTTGACTGACGGAATAACATTCCAGTTAGCTATTTGTTTCAATGAATAGTCAAGAAATGATCCATTTGCTGCTGATGAATACTGAGGAAAGATAGGAAACAAAGTAACTTCATCGTAACCAATATCATCAAGCTGTTTGAGTTTATCTTTGAGTGATGGATTTTTATATCGCATCGCATAGAAGACGTCATGGGTGTCTTTGAGTTTTTCTTGAACTTTTGCCGTAAGGTCTTCCATATGGTACTTAAGTGGAGAACCTCTTTCTGTCCATAATTCTTTATAGCTTTTGGCAGAAGAAAAAGATCTAAATGGCACAATTATTAGATTTACAAGTAAAAACCTCAAAAATGAAGGTATATTTACGATTCTTGCGTCACTAAGAAACTGTCTGAGATAATTAGCTACGTCAAACCATCCTGGGCTATCAGGAGTACCCAAACTAATCATTAACACTGCCTTTCTATTTGTATTCATTAGAATTAAGTATATACGGGTGCATAGAGCTAAATCCAATCACCTTTAAACAAATAATTATATTTAAAGTGTATTGATGCCCACTAATTTTTTAACTTCTTTTAGCGCTGGAACAGTATTTGCTCTAACTTTATCTGCCCCTGATTTCAGAATTTCCTCAATATGTTTTTTATTATTGCTGTGTTCAATAAATTTCTCTCTTATTGGTGCAAGCATATAATTAAGCTCTTCAAATACCTTTTGTTTTGCATCACCCCACCCTATTCCGTCTTCGTATAAGTTTTTCATTTCTTCTTGTTTTTCATCTGATGCAAAACTTGAATAAATTGAAAATAATGTATTGTTTTTCCAACCTTTCTTTTCACCAGGTTCCTGAGAGTTGGTAACTATCTTCATTACTGATTTTTTCAATTCTTTTTCTGTAGATAGTAAAGGGATAATATTGTTGTAGCTTTTAGACATTTTTCTTCCATCTGTGCCTAGTACAGTCTTTTCATTTTGTATAACTGCCTCAGGTATGTTAAAGAATTTTCCATATTTACTATTAAATTTTTCAGCGATATCTCTAGTTATTTCAAGGTGTTGTTGTTGATCTTTTCCGACAGGCACATGAGTAGCATTCGGTGTAAGTATGTCAGATGCCATAAGTAATGGGTATGAAAAAAGCCCTAGTGATATACCTTCATCCATTTCTTTCTTTCCACTTTCACTATTCTGATCAACAGCAGCTTTATAGGCATGAGCTCTATTCAATAACCCCTTTTCCGTTATACAGCTCAACAGCCATGCAAGTTCTGTTATTTCAGGCACATCCGATTGGCGGTAAAAACATGTTTTGTTCGGATCTAATCCTGATGCAAGCCAAGCTATAGCAATAGCATTGCTCAATTCCGTTAATCGAGAAGGATCAGAAACTTTTATTACTGCATGAAGATCTGCAATAAATAAAAATGATTCACACTTTTCATCTAAAAGGTCTAGTGAAGGTTTAATTGCACCTATATAATTTCCTAAATGGGGATAGCCACTTGGCGTTATACCTGTTAAAATCCGTTTCATTCAATTACTATTTGTTTGAAATTATAAATAATATTCAGCTAATTTGTGGGAGACAAAGCAATAAATCTTAATCAACAACTAAACGAGATAGAGAGTTTATTCTCTACAGGCCACATAAAAAAGGCACAGAAAGACTTACGTAAGCTAAATTCCCAGTTTGGAAAAGGCAAGCCTATTCCATCAAAATTCAGACATAAATTTCAAAGATTAAACTTTACTGCAAAGGAATATGATGACTGGGCTGAATTTGCAACCTCCGACAAAAGAACGGAGCTAATTAACGAAGTAAAAAAATTAGAAGCACAGAAACTTGAGCCACGGTCTTTAGCTAACAAAATTAACTCACTACAGAAACAATGGCAAAACTTAGATCAACATGGTAAAACCGCTAGTAAAGAGAAATGGTCTACTTTTAAAGAGGCATGTGAAAAAGCATGGGCCCCTTGCAAAGATTATTTTGCAGTTTTGGAAACAAAGAAAGAGGAGAACAGAGATAAAAAGTTAGCTCTCTTAAAAGATGTAGATGCATTTCCTGCAGGTAAGACAGTTGAAAATACAACGGTTATTCAAATCGTAATGTTTCTAAAAGGAATTCATGAAAAGTGGAAGTTATATGCTCCGGTTCCTGATCAGGACTTTCAAGATTTAAATAAAAAATTTAAAGAATCAAGAGACGGGGTAAATAAACTTTTAGAAGAAGTTGAAATCTTTAACAGGAAACAGAAAGAAACAGTAATAGCTGAAGTTGAAGCTTTAGACAAGGAAAATATTGATGCTTCCGTAGCACGTATAAGAGAGCTTCAAGAACATTGGAGAACATTAGGTCCAGCAGGAAAAAAACTTGATCCAGAGGTGAACTTAAAATTTGAAACTGTATGCGATTCTTTTCTCAAGATTAAAGATAAAGAACTTGATGAGTCTAGAGGTTTAATGGAGGCAATAATAAAAGATTTAAGAGATAAAAAAGTTTCACCTGGTGATGCGGAACAAAAGTTTCTTGAGCTTGAAAACCTTCAAGGTACTCAAGAAGAAAAGAAATTTAAAAAGGCAATCAAGGACTTTGCAATGTTACAAAGGAACGAAAAAGCTCAGGAAAAACTTAAGTCTTATCAAGATTTATTTGAAGAATTAATTGATAATGGCTCAGAAAAAATTTCTAAAGACTTAATACCAGAGTTTGTTAATGGCAAACCAGCTGAATCAATGGACTTAAATGAAGCTGCAATTAGATTCCAAATGTTTGCAGGCTTAGATCCAGTGGGCCCAAAAGAAATGGTTTCAAGGGTTAAATTTGAAGAATTAAGAAATAGATTTACTGAAAAATCAGTTGATATGAATGAAAAACTCAAAGAGCATTTCACAAATTTGGTTTATTCAAAAGGGACTTCTGATAAAAAAGAATCTGCAGACGTCAAAAAAGCTATGGTTAAGGCTCTAAAAAAAGTTGAGGAGCTATTGCCTTAAAGTAAATAAAACTCTAATTTAAATATCCCTTCATAGTTTCAAAAATTTTTATTGTTGCGACATCCGCTTTTCTAATGTTTGTTAAATTAACAAAGCCATGAATTAGTTTTTCAAAGTTTAATCTCTTAACTTCATTTCCATTTTTTTCTAATAAATCCGCATACGCAATTCCTTCATCATGAAGTGGATCAAAACCAGCAGTTATGATTAATGTTTTTGTAAGCATTCCTGTTGTTTTTTCTTGTTTCAATAAATTTAATTTTGGGTTTTCATTATCAATCTCACTAAATCTTAACTGATTCCAAAACCATTGCATTGAGCTTTTTGTCAACAGGAAATTTTCCTTATATAACTCCATTGATTCAAAATTCAGTGATGGACATACCATTGGGTAAATTAAAATTTGAGCAAATGGGGATGGCATATTTAATTCAAAAAGAGCATAGTTCAATCCAGCAGCAAGATGGGCTCCAGCACTGTCACCACATAGTAATATTTTATGAGGATCATGTTCCTGCATAACCTCTAAGTACGCTTTTTTTGCATCCTCTAAAGCAGTTGGAAATTTATTCTCTGGAGAAAGGCTGTACTCCAGTGAAAATATTCTCATGCCTAGAAATATGGACATCGAAGCTACAAAATTATGATGAGTTTCTATACTCCCCAGCGCATAACCGCCGCCGTGAAAATAAAGTAGAGATTTATCTGTATCTAAGTTGTCAGGCTCATACTCCCTCATGAAGATTGTTTTGTCTTGATTAAGATAAATTTCTTTACAAGACAAATTTCTACTAGGCTTTTTATTAATCTTTAAACTCATTCTCGCATTATTAGACCGTATCCTTTCAAGGTTGTTAAAATTCTCTGTATTAGGTTTGTAACCAAATACATCTATAAGTTTTAAAAATATTTTTGTTTGTTGATCTAGATAATTACCCCTTATTGGCGCACTTTTTTTAAAAAACGTATCAAGAAAACGATCAGGCAGAGAAAAAAATATCGTCAAAACTATGTTAATAAAAAAATATTTCATACCTTTATTCTTGAAGTAATATAATTAACTAATATATTATATTCACTGAATAAAATTCAGAGATTTTAACTTCTTTGGATAATAATTTATAAAAAACCAAGATTAAAAAATGCATACCTCAAACATAATTGCTTACGCAGTGCCAGTTTTTACTTTGATGATCTTCTGCGAGTTTTTATACGGTTATTTAAGAAAAAAAAATAACTATAGGTTAAACGATACTGTTACAAGTATTGGATTGGGCTTAATGAGCAGATACCCTGCTCTATTAGGTCTTGGTGTCCAAGGTCTTGTGTATGCCTTTATTTCAAAACAATTTAACCTTGGTTTATTAGCTTCATACGATCCTTATGTATGGGTTATTGCCTTTGTGCTTTATGACCTGAGCTATTATTGGTTACACAGATCTCACCACCAGATTAAAGTTTTATGGGCCTCACATGTGGTTCATCACCATGGCGAGGAATATAACTTGTCAACAGCCTTGAGACAAACTGGTACAGATTTTCTATTTAAATGGATCTTTTATACTCCTATGCTTTTATTAGGAATTCCTGTTGAAATTTTTGTAACCGTTGCGGCCCTAAATCTTATCTACCAATTCTGGGTTCATACAGAACATATTAGAAGACTAGGTATTTTAGATTATATTTTTGTAACACCTTCTAATCACAGAATCCATCACGCTCAAAATAAAGAGTATATTGATGCAAATTATGGAGGTGTTTTCATTCTATGGGACAGAATGTTTGGAACTTTTATTGATGAAAGAGAGGATTTAAAACCAATATACGGCACCTCAAAGCCATTAAAATCATGGAATCCACTTTGGGCAAACTTAGAAGTATGGAGTGAAATGATTAAAGATACTTGGCGAACAAAAAGATGGAGAGATAAAATTGCGCTTTGGTTTTCAAAGCCCAAATGGCGACCTGAAGATGTTTCTCAAAAGTACCCGATACAGAAGAATGATTTGACGCAATTTCGAAAGTTTGACACAAAAACAACATTGTTTTCAAAAATATTTGGTTTCACACACCTTGTTTTTGTAAGTATCTACACCCAAGGAGTCTTATTCAATTCTGCTGCTATTGGCTATATAGATTTAATGTTGATTTCCTTTAATACAGTGACTCTGATGGTATTTGCCTCTTTTATGTACGAAAACCGAGCATTTGTATATTACTTCGAACTGATTAGATCATTGTCTGTGCTAGTACTAATTAGTGTTGGTTACTTTAACTTTATGCCTGAATTAATTATTGGGTATACCCTATTTTCCTCAATTGCATCAGCTATTGTTGTTCTGAGGGATAAATTTCTTTCACTTAGCGAAGCTCGCTAGGTTTTTTTATAAAGTCTAGGCTTGCACAACCACGAGAGAATTTATTCCAATTAAGATTAGTTGTTAAAGCAGCCAAACAGCACGTTGGGTACTTGTTTATAAATTTATTACCCAGAAATTCTGTAATTTCATGCATTGATGGATTATGTCCAACTAACATAACGGTTTTAATGTCTTCTGGGATTCCAAAAATTACAGTTAAAACTTCTTCTAATGAAGCGTGATAAATAGATTCTTCAAATTGAATATTAGGTCTTTCTGGCTGAAAAAAATGATTTAATGTTTCTGTAGTCCTTTTTGAGGGGCTTGAAAGGATTAAATCTATTTTAATTTTTTTGGATCTGAAGAAATTCCCCATCAAATCAGCGTCCTGAATGCCTCTTGTGGATAAAGGCCTATCAAAGTCTTTTAGGGCAAAGTCATCCCAACTAGATTTAGCATGTCTTAAAAAGTAAATGCTCCTCATGTTAACTAACTTTAGATAACTCTTTTCTTAACCTGTCTCTGAATAAAAAATCATCTACAGTGATAGTGTGTCGAGCGGTTTTAACTTGCTTTACATCTGGATTATCGAGCTCTTGTTGAATTAAATCTTTGAGCAGACCCTTTGGTTTCCATTTGCCTTTCAAATGCTGTGCCGCCAGTTTAGATTGTAATTCAGCGCCTGGCCAGATACAGCCTAAAGGCTGAAATAGTCCAATAAAATACAGGTTTTTAATATCAGCAGGTAACATTTTATGCAGTAGATTTACTGGTCCATCCTCAAAATTAATAAAGTTTTTATCGAAGAAACTATGTTTAATTTTATAACCAGTACACGCTATTACAGCATCAAATTCTTCGTGTGAGCCATCTTTAAAATAAACAGTTTTTCCATCAAATTTCTCTACATCGCATTTTGGTTTTACCTTGCCATGCCTTACAGCGTTATATAAATCAGAATTAACTGTAGGATGTGTTGCTAAGATATGATTTGTTACTTTTGGCAATCCAATACTCTCATTTTTTCCTTGAAATAGTTCAAGCATGGACTTCATAAAAAAAAGTCTTAAAAATCTTGGCAACCACCTAGACCTTAATGCGAATATGTCAGGGGTTAATCCAAACATAAATTTAGGCACGAGGTAATATCCTCTTCGCCAACTAATTGCAGTTTTTTCAGTTATTCGAGCTGTTTCAACAGCAACATCACAAGCAGAATTTCCTCCACCAATAACTAAAACTTTTTTATCGGCAAATGGTGATGCTTTTTTATATTGATGAGAGTGTAAGTAATCGCCTGTAAATTCTCCTGGATATGATGGTAATCTTGGTTCATGGTGATGGCCGTTGCAAACGACCAAGGCGTCAAATACTTCATTTGTAATTTTCTCAGTTATTAAATCTTTCCACTGAATTATCCATTTGTGTTCTTGATCTTGTTTGCAGCTTATAACTTCGGCATTAAATTTAATGTTTTTATTAAGGTCGAAATGATTGGCGTATCCTTGAAAATATTGCAATAATTCTAGGTGTGATGGATAGTCAGCAGCATCATCTGGGAGAGGAAAGTCTTCGTAATAAGAAGTATATTTTGAGCTGATAATATGTGTAGTTTCGAATACACTAGAATGCCCAGATGGATCGTTATACCTCCAATTTCCCCCAACACCTGAACATCTTTCAAATGCGGTCACATTGAAACCTTGGTCAATAAAATTTTTAATTGCTGCAATGCCCGAAGGTCCTGCTCCAATAACTGCTACCTTTTTCATATCAAAATTGTATTTAGTACGTTCGACCACACTATAATAAAATAATTTATGACTTCTATAAAATCTATTGATCATAACTTTTGGATCAACCCGCCATGGGGAAATGGCAAAGAAAAATATCGTCTAGGCCTAAAACCAATTGAAAAAAGCCAATGGTTCAAAGTTAACATTTCAGATACCCTTATAAATCATAAAAAAAATCTTTTTGAATCGCGTTACACAGACGTCATAGCTACCACCAAGGATTCGATAGAATCTCAGAAAATATTGGCTAAAAAGCTCAAAGTAAAGCAAAGAAATTATGCAGATCTAATAGCAGATATATCTCTCTCAGTGCCTGACGATTTATGTATTATTGAGAGTAATGATAAGCAAAGACTTCTCGCAGCCTCAATTTGCTCACCAAGTTATTGGAATGTTAAATCCAAAATTGGTAAACCATTAAAAGAGATACATAAACCCGTAAAATCACTTAATGAAAAGATTGGAAATCCAATTGAAAAATTTATCAAAAATGCCCCCCTTGATAAGCCTTTTGTCAGAGAAAATTGGTTCATCCACGGAGATGACCAGCGAATGCATTTAAAAACAGAAAAGTTTCCAAAAGGCATGGTCAAAGACTGGATTGTTCGATCAGAAAGAGAAACGTTGTGTAAATTTAGTAACAATCATTCTTTATTTGCAATTAATGTTAGATTCCAGAAACTCTCATCAATTTTAAAATATCAAGAAGCTATTGAAGGCCTAAAAAGAAGTCTAGAAAATATGGATCAAGAGGAAATTAATTATTTTGGCGGTAATAGAAAAGTCGACAAGATTTTTAGGTTTATCACCTCTTATTAAGTGATGAAAAATACTTATCAGATTGCTCAATAACCTTAGGTGCCAACCAAATGGATGCTATCAAAGTAGGAACCGCCATCATGGCAAAAGCACTATCAATGACATTTAATGCCAAATCTAAAGAAGTAATTGAAAAAATAAACACAAAAATAATAAATATGTATTGATAGATTTTTACGCTCTTTTCACCAAACAAAAACTTCGCACAAGATGATCCGTAATAGGAATAAGTAAAAATTGTGCTTAATCCAAAGCTGACAACACAAACGAACAAGATTATGGGTCCAACTGGGCCTAAAGTTGTAAGGAATGCTTCAGAAGTAAGAGTAACACCTTGACTATCAGATATTTGATATACACCAGATATTAATATTATTACCGCTGTAAGAGTGCACATTATTAACGTATCAAATATGGGTCCGGTCATGGCAATAAGTCCTTGCTTAACAGGATTACTGGTTTTAGCAGCTCCATGAATTAGTGCCTCTGTACCAATGCCAGCCTCATTACTAAATGCTCCTCTTTTGATACCTGTTAAGATGACGCCCACTAATCCTCCTACAACCGCAGAATCAAAAGAAAATGCTTCCGTTACTATCAATGTAAGTGCTGGAAAAAATTGTTGGTAGTTCAACAATACAGCTATTAACACAGCCACTAAATACAGGCCTCCCATAAATGGCACTAGTAATGCAGAAACATTAGCTATCCTTTTTAAGCCACCTAGAACCACTGCAGCAGTAATGACTACTAAAAATGCTCCAGCATAATGCGAGAAATTCTCGACTTCAGGAAAATAGAGGTCATTAGTAAGTTGAACTACTTGGTTTGCTTGGAAAGCTGGAAGACCAGCAATTACACCTGAGAATGCAAAGAAGTACGCTAAAGGCATCATGTATTTGGGCAAACCATTTTTAATAATGTACATAGTGCCAGCATTAGGTTTACCATCAGGACCTGTTTCTCTATACAATACTGACAGTGTTGCGGTAAAAAATTTTGTAGCTATGCCAAAAACAGCTGTGACCCACATCCAAAATATAGCTCCTGGACCACCAATTTGAATAGCTACTGCAACTCCGGCAATATTTCCGAGTCCTATAGTGCCTGAAAGACTAGCAGTAAGAGCCCTGAAGTGACTGACTTCACCAACTTCATCCTTGCTTGGATGTTTGCCTTGTAAGACCTCAAAAGCATAGCCAAGATATCTAAATGGTTTTAATCTAGTTTTTATAGAGAAATATACACCAGCACCTAATAGCAAAACTGCAGTTTGCCAACCCCATGCATAGGAAACAAATTCTGCAAAAAAACTATCTATATATTCCATTGTTTTTAATCGTAAAAAAAGAAAATAAAAAAACAAAGAAAAAGCCACATAAATGTGGCTTTTTCAATTCAAACGAAACCTTTATGCTTCATCATCAGGATCAGGATAAAACTGATATGAATCGCTTGCATTAGGTCCTTCACAAGATGCAGATGCATCAAACATTGCTTGGACTTCTGTTCCATTTTCTGCAAATCTTGCATATGAGGTCTCGGCATCTGCATGATTTTCATAATAATTCATCCAAAAGAAATCATAATCTGTATATGGTTCTGGATTTTCACCATTATGGAAAATCACACTGTATGCGAATGGCTCTGGGTTATCAGCAGACAATGTGAATTCATTGAAAGCACCAACAGCTGATCTAAGTAAATCGAGACCATCTTCACCATTAAACTTGCAATAATGCGCATAGGTAACCCATTGATTTGGTCCATTCCAATTTGCTTCTTCTCCCATCGGCCAGTAAAAGTCGTATGCTCTTCTAGCCTCACCGTCACAAGTCATGACAGATGAATGCTTTGCTGTCCAAGCCTCAGCCTCAGAATTTGTGGCCCAACCTGCCCATCCAGCATCTGACGCTTCTTTAGATTCCCACCAAAGTTGCCAGTAAACTACGTTTTCTCCACCAAGTGAAGCACTTTGTACAGGTGCGTGACCTGCAGCATAAAAGAAACCATCGGCAAATTCAAAATCATTCCATTCATCAACCATAGCTGTTACAGTTGCATCACTAAAATCGGGACCAGGTGTGCAAGTCATGTACTCAGTGTATGGAGGACCCATTTCCTCAGTTTCAGTATTTTCTGCTTCTGCTTCAGTTGCTTCAGCTGCAGCATCACTCTCACTCGAGCAGGCTGCTAAGAACAAAATAGACAAAAGCGCCATAAATTTTAAATAATTCATAAAAAACTCCTAAGCATTTAACTATGGCAAGATTAGAAACTTTTGACAAGAAACAACACTACATTTACCACTTATATTTAAATTTATCGAAAAATACCCATCTAAATAATGTGATAGTTGAAGAGAAAGCAGTTTGTCCTTACTGTTGGGAAAGCATTTATTTTGAAATTGATACCTCTGTATCTGAACAAGAATACGTGGAGGATTGCCATGTTTGTTGTAATCCCATATTGTTGAGGGTAAATTTTTTTGGAAACTCAGTTAATATAGAAACAACTAAAGAAGACGACGGATTTTAAGAATTATGGGAATTTTTATACTGGGAGGCATAGTTTTTATTGTAGCCTTCACACTTTTTAAGATATCTGCCTTTAATAAAACTAAAAACGATCAAACTTGGTCAAAATTAACGCTTGTTGGCCTAGTTGATTACTTAGTATTGGTATTGGGAACTTTAGGCACAGGCATACTCTTTATGACTCTATACTCTATGAGCCACTAATTAATATTGGGGGATTATTTAGACTAGTTTTATTTCACCGACGCCCATTCTGCCTTTGTACTCTTCAAGGGTAAATTCAACACTATCATTCTCATTTAGTGATTCAATACCGCACTTTTGTAAAGCGCTGATGTGTACAAATACATCTTTTTCACCGTCTTCTGGCGCAATAAATCCAAAGCCTTTAGCATTATTGAAAAACTTAACGACTCCTTTTTGCATTGCGTACTCCTTATTAGTAAAGTTCACAATACAGGAAATCCTGAATAAGTCCATTAATACCTTAAATTCTGTTACTAAAATTGCTTCGTCGATTAGGGTATCAACCTGAATTTCTGTCAATCATATTACTGACCTTGTGACCAAGACTAAGACCAGATGTCCATTTCCCTCCAAAAATATTGATTAGGGATTCATTTAGCTCTATTGCCGAATCCCTAGAAATTTTGCTTATGTCCCTTGTCTTGGAGTTAAATACAAGCGGCCTTACCCCTGCATACTCGTCAACAATGTCCTTTGATGTTAAATGTACGTCTACATAGCTATTGATAATATTAAGTAAATAGTCTCTTTCAATTTTAGTGCAAACTATGGGGTCTTTGATTAGATGTTTATGTTCAGTTGTTCCTACTAAACAGAGATTTTCAAGTGGAAGCATGAATATAATTCTTCCATCTTTTTCACTTTGCAAAACTAACGGACACTGTATTTTTAAATTTATTATTAAATGACTACCTCTGACTAAACTCATATCGAACTTGGAATTAATGTTATTTTTATTTAACAATTCTTTAGCCCAAGGACCAGTTGCGTTAATTACAAAATCATAATTTTCGCTACTTGAAGAACTTGTTTTTAGCGAACCATTTTTGCTGAATGAGAGCACTTCATGATTTTCTTTGAGTATTACGCCTTTATTTAAAGCCTGATTTTTAAGCCACTCAGCAATTTGATAATCATCCATTTGCACATCAACATAGCTCACAGATCCAGTTAAACCCTCTGGCTTTAAGTATGGATTTGCTTCAAGGGTTTCTCTTTTGGAATGCATTTTACTTTTTCCCAATGAATAACTTCCCGCTAATATTTCGTAAAGCTTTACTCCAGCATAAAGGATAAATTTATTGCGAGAACGCCCTTTATAAACTGGCAGATAAAATCTTTGTATTTTCGTCATATTAGGTAATTTTTTTACCCAATTTGACCTTTCTTTTAGAGATTCTTTAACTAGTTTAAATTGACCATTTTCTAGATATCTTAGACCACCATGTAGGAGTTTTGATGACTTTGCACTGGTTTCCGAAAAAGCAGTTTTTTTCTCATATATGTGAATTGTATGACCTCTTTCGGCTAGGGATATTGCACAACTTATACCATTAATACCACAGCCTATTACAGCAATCTTTAGAGGTTTTTTTTCTTTAGGCATGAGTCTGAAAATAAGTTTACACTATTAGACGGTTCTATATTCATCAAAAATGTTAGACATAACTCTAAATCTAGTAGTCGGAATTTTGCTTTTATATCTTGCTAAGGGCAATGAGGCATTAAAAAAAATTACAATATTTAATAACTTTTCTTTTCGAGTTTGCTTAATGATGATGGGTGGACTTGTAATAGGTTTTGCACTGGGAGATTTTCTTATCTGGTTGCGCTTGTGATTTTGCTCAAATCTATCTGTCTGTCAATTGAGGGTAAATCTATATCAAAGACATTCTTAAAATTTTGATACAGTGCATTAGGCATATCTTGATTATCATCAATTATTCTTCCTTTAGTAAAAACAGTGTAACCATCACCGCCTTTAGCTACATAAGCTGAAGTTGAAACAGTATATTTCTGTGTATCAACTAACTCAGTATTGCCAAGCTGAATACTCACTAGGCGTTGCATTTTTGGTTGAGTGCTATCAAATTGTATTTTTAAACCAGATAACTGCCCTACTCCATATGGAAGGGTCAGACTGTATTCAATTAGTTCTCTGACTTGCTTACCACTTAGCTCTACAACTGTAAGATTATCCGGAAAAGGATAGACGTTGATTAATTGCTCCAAAGTTACTGATCCAGCATTTAAATCAGCTCTAATTGCCCCGGAATTTAGAAAAGCGATATCACTACTAGATGCAGACCGCATAAAGTCCGTGAGTAGATTTCCAATCGTTGATTCCTGATTGTATTTACGCATTGCTGGTTGTTTCATGTTAGCAATGACTTCAAGCAGTTCAGGATATTGTCCTCTATACTGATTTATTAGTTTTGACGTTCTTTGAGCAGCGGGATATTTCGTAGAATCTACTGGAATTAAATATCCCTCTAAAAAAGACACCTTATGTTCCTTTGTATCAACTCTAAATTTGGTGTAACCAAGATGCATGCCTTGACCAAAGGTTAGCCCAATCATAGTGCCTGTTTCAGGATGTTTTACTGGTTGAAGTAATCCATTATCTGAGTGGCCGCCAAAAATAGCATCCACTCCCCTTAACTCTCCAGCCATCTGATAATCTTCATCGAAACCTCTTTGCACAGATGGATCTGATTCTTTATTAGTTTGCATCGGAGCTGTTTTATTTTGATGTGTGAGTACGACGATCATGTCTACATCATCACGAATTTTGTCGGCCCAATATTGAGCAGTTTCAGTTGGATCTTTAATACTGAGCCCTGTACGGTGAAATGGTGCCATAGTGTTATAAAAAGCATCAATACCCATTACACCAATCACTCCAATTTTCACCCCTGATTTTTCCAGTACAGTAAATGGTCGAGCAATAAGTTCACCGGTTTTCTCAATAAATATATTAGCATTCAGAACTGGAAAATTTGCCCTCGGGATAATCTCCACTAGCGGTTCCCAATTATATTCAAATTCATGATTGCCAATATTTAAAGCGTCGTAACCCATGGCGTTATAGAGATCAAATGGTAGTTTACCTCTCGTTTTTTTTGATAATGCCCCTGTATAAATATCCCCTGCATCAACTAAAAAACTGATCTCTTCAGAAGTTCTGACATTATCAATTAAGGTAGCCAGGTGTGAAATACCACCTATGAGCTCAATATCATCGCGCCACACAGCTTGTATAGGCTCATAAACACTTTCTATATCGTTTGTATGGAGTATCACAATTTCCTTGTTTGAGCTTTCATTTGTATTCAAAAATGAAGAAATTATCAAAAGATAAATTAATAGAAATTTAACCATTTTTAGATATTAACAAAAATAAGAAAAAGTGGCGGAGAGAGTGGGATTCGAACCCACGATACGCTATTAACGTATGCCAGTTTTCAAGACTGGTGCATTCAACCGCTCTGCCATCTCTCCGGAATTTTGTAATTGTAAATCATTTATATTAAATTTATAGACTCAGTAATTTAATTTATGAAAAAAGTACTACTCACTGGCATATCTGGTTATATCGCGATGCACTGCGCTAAAGAGCTTTTGAAGCGTGATTATCACATAAATGCTACTGTTAGAAACCTCGACAAGGTTGAAGATATTAAAAAAGCCCTCTCAGCACTGTCACTTGATGTCGATAAAATCCAGTTCTTTCAGGCAGACCTACTGTCGGATGACAATTGGGAAGATGCAATGGCAGATTGTGAATATGTTATGCATGTCGCCTCACCTTATCCCCTTAACCAACCAAAAGATGAAAATGTTTTAATTAAACCTGCGGTTGAGGGAACCGAAAGGGTTGTATCTTTAGCTATTAAAAATAACGTTAAAAAAATTGTCTTAACTTCTTCAGTGGTAGCGGTCTCTGTTGGGCACACTAAAAAAGAATACAGCGAAGAGGATTGGAGCTTTGCTGACAAACCTATTGCTGCATACGCCAAAAGTAAGACACTTGCCGAAAAAAAGGCTTGGGAACTAATAAAGAGTGCTAATGCGGACACCAAATTAACGGTCATAAATCCATCCGGAGTAATTGGACCATCACTGACCTCAGAAATAAGTTCTACGCAATTAATAATTGCAGGACTTATGAACGGCAGAATTCCTGTTAATCTGCCTATTCATATTGGTTATGTTGATGTAAGAGATGTTGCTTTAGCTCATATTAAGGCGCTTGAGAATCCAAATTCCGATGGTGAGAGAATCATCCTCTCCAATACAGAATTGTGGCACAAAGATGTATCTAAAATCTTGAAAGATGGTGGTTATAAAGCTCCTTGGCTTACAGTTTCAGTTCCTGTTGCTAAATTTCTTGCAAATGTTGTGCCTGCCTTGAAGGGCGCCAAAAGATTCCTTGGTAAAGACATGGTTAAAAATACCACTAAAGCAGAAGATATATTAGGGATATCTTATATTGATATAAAGAAATCTATTTTAGATGATGCTAAGAGCCTAACTGAATTTAATAAAGTTTAGAGCTTAATATCTAAAGTGCTTAATTCTTTCGCCACTTTTCTCAATTTCAGTCATAGATTTGATGCCGATATCTAGATGTTTTTCGGCCCACTTAGATGTAACCTTTTTATCGGATTCTTCGGTTTTAATACCATCAGGCGTGGTTGGAACATCTGAAACTAGTAATAAAGCACCTCTGGCGATTTCATTGTAGTGCCCTCCAATGAAAATGGTCGCTACTTCCATATCTATGCCAATTGCAGTTGTTTTTTTCAGTTTCTTTAGAAAAGCTTTATCATGTTCCCACAGACGTCTATTGGTTGTGTAGATAACACCTGTTCTATAGTCTTCTCCAGCTTCTTTTATTTTTTCAGAGACAAATTTGTGCAGTTTGAATGATGGTAAAGCAGGCACCTCAGGCGGAAAGTAGTCGTTTGTTGTACCCTCTCCTCTGATTGCCGCTATAGGAAGAATAAAATTGCCTATTTCAGAGGCTTCTTTTAAACCACCACACTTACCTAAAAATAGTACACCTTTAGGATTTCTAGCTAGTAAAAGGTCCATTATTAAAGCAGCATTTGGTGAACCTATACCAAAATTTATTATGCTTAAATCTTCAGAATTTGTCGCACTTTGCATCGCACCACCCTCTCCTTTTACTTCACAATCGAATCTCTCAGCAAAGGTAGTAACGTAATTTTTGAAGTTGGTTAAAAGAATATAGTCTCCAAGTTCATCAACTTGAGACCCGGTATATCTTGGTAACCAGTTTTGTGCAATCTTTAATTTATCAACCATAAAATTGGAAAAGAAGCTTAACAGATTAATTTAAAAAAGAAAGTTTATTTGAATTCTTTAATACTAGGACAAGTACAGACTAGATTTCTATCACCATAAACATTATCTACTCTACCAACTGGAGGCCAGTATTTTTGGTGCTTAATCTGATTATTTGGGTAATATGCTTCTTTTTTACTGTAGGGATACGCCCATTCTTCAATCAAAGTATCTACGCAGTGTGGTGCGTTTTTTAGAGGGTTATTATCTTGAGATGAGCTACCTTCTTCAATTGCTCTAATTTCTTCTCTTATGCCAATCATAGCCTCACAAAACCTATTAAGTTCCTCTAGTGATTCACTTTCTGTGGGCTCAATCATAAGAGTT
>QCDB01000006.1 GCA_003278815.1 SAR86 cluster bacterium AG-349-I13
AAAGAACTGAAATTAAAGCCCCATTTGATGGATTTGTTGAGAATTTAGCAAAACAAGGGCAGCTTCTTCAAAATGGGCAAAGTTGTGCTTCGATAATTTCTTTGACACCACTGAAAATTGTTGGAAATGTATCTGAAATGATGGTGGCAAAAATTAAACCTGGATTAGATGCAGAGATCAATTTTATTTCAGGTGAAAAATATAACACCAAAGTTTCATTCATTAGCTCTGCTGCAGATACAAGAACACGAACATTTAGAGTTGAAGCTGAATTAGATAATGCAGATTTAAATATCAAAGATGGATTGACTGGTGAGTTAGTAATTTACACTGAGCCAGTAAAGGCACATTTCATACCAACGTCAGCTTTTTTGCTTGGTGACCAGGGCAACATAGCCCTTGCTACTGTTATAAATGATGTGGTGAAAGTCATGAATGTACAGATATTAATTGATACTGTTCAAGGCGCATGGATAACTGGTATTCCTGATGAAACTAACGTCATTATTGGTGGGCAGGGATTTGTCAAAGACGGTGACGAAGTTATTTCAAAATTTAGATAATGGGTATTGTTAAAACAGCGGTAAGTAAGTTTAGAACCACCATCCTTGTGATGATTTTCCTAATAATTATGGGTATGTTCGGACGAGCAGCAATGCCTATTGCTTCTAATCCTAATATTCAGTTCCCATTTGTGAACGTCTCCGTATTTCTAGAAGGCGCTTCACCTGAAGATATGGCGAGAATTGTTGCAAAACCACTTGAGAATAGATTTTTACGTCTTGAAGGTCAAGAACAAGTAAGATCGGTAAATACACAGAGTTTCACAAATTTAACCATTCAATACGATGTTGATTTTGATATGGATCAAGCAATTTTAGACGTTGAGAGAGCTATTGGTGAAGTAAGAAACCAGCTACCTCCAGAGGCTAACGATCCAATTGTTAGAGAAAGGTCCGATAATGATTGGCCAATATTGATTTACAGCATATATGGGTTTTCTAATCTTAGATCTGGATACGCTGTTGCCCAAGAGATACAAGATAGATTTGAAAAAGTTCCAGGTGTGTTGGGCGTCGAAATTGGTGGTGTTCCTGAAGAGCTGTTGGAAGTTGAAGTATCTCAAGCAAAACTAGAAAGTCTAGGTGTTAGTCTCACTGAGATCTATAGTGCTGTCCGTAATAACAACGTTTTAATTCCAGCAGGCTTCCAAGATACTGGTTCAGGAAAATTTGCAGTAGAAATTCCAAGTATATTCGAGACAAGACAAGATGTATTTGACCTTCCAATTAAATCCGATGGAAACAAAGTCGTAAAAATGGGCGACGTTGCAGATATCAAAAGAACATTTAAAGACCCAAGTAGTTTTTCAAGGATCAATGGTTTTGATGCAATTTCTCTTTCAATTTCTAAAAGAGTGGGGTTCAATGAGTTGGACATTGCTCAAGCCGTAAAAGCTGAAGTTGAAAAAATCAAAGAAGAATTTCCCAATGACTTAATCATTCAGCCAGGATTAGATACAACAAAATTTGCTGGTGATATGGTTTCAGAGCTTGAAGGAAATATAATCACTGCTGTCATACTGGTAATGGTTTTAGTTGTAGCAACACTAGGACTCAGAAATGGTCTGATTGTTGGTATTGCCATACCTTTCTCGTTTTTAGTGGGTTTTGGTATTCTTCATTTCTTCATAGGTTACGAATTCAATTTTCTGGTAATGTTTGGGATGTTACTAGGTTTGGGAATGTTGATTGATGGTGGGATAGTAATAGTCGAGTATGCGGATAAATTAATCGACAAGGGCCTATCTCGAAAAGAGGCATATACAAATGCTGCTGAGAGAATGTTTACACCTGTATTTGCTTCAGTATTAACAACCTTAGCAGCTTTTTCTCCACTGATGATTTGGCCAGGAATATCAGGCAAATTTATGCGCTACTTGCCTGTAACTGTTTTCGTTATCTTGGCAGCTTCATTAGCATATGCATTAATTTTTGCGCCTGTTATTGGATCTCTATTAGGTAGGAGGAAAAAAGCAAATGATATAAATAATGACAGTGAGAATACGGCTTTGAAAAAAACATACAGAAAAGCAATTAATTTTGCTGTTAAGAATCCTGTTGAATCAGTTGCCTACACCTTTCTAACAATGTTTTTGATTTTAGGAAACATAGTACCAAATTACGGCAAACAATTTGTTTATTTCCCTTCCGTTGAGCCTTGGTTAATTGAAGCAGATATTCAAGCGAGAGGAAACTTGTCGCCATATGAAGCTAGAGATTTTGCAATAGATGCTGAACAAAAATTAATTTCCGTTAAAGGAGTTGATGATTTAAATATTAGCGTATCTGGTGGAGGTGGAAGTGGTGACGGAGTTGGTAGAGGTTACATAGTTCTTGAAGATCCTAAAGAACTTGATATTACGGGCTTTGAAGTGCTCGCACTCTTAAGAGAAGCTGTATCAAATATATCAGGATACAAACTAAGTATAAGAGAGGTTCAAGAAGGACCAGGCCAATTTACCGCTCCAGTTGAAATACAATTAATGAGTGAAGACTTAGGTTTAATAGAGAGGAAAACACGTGAGCTCAGGAATTATATCGATCAGAATATTGAAGGTCTTACTGGGGTTAATGACACATTACCTAAATATAAAATTGAATGGAAAGTTGATGTTGATAAAGAAAGAGCATTTCAATCAGGTATCAGTTTATATGACATAGGTTCGACCATTCAAATGGTTACAACAGGTATAATGCTGGGCGAATACAGACCAGATGATTCAAAGGAAGAAATTGACATTCGAGCAAGATTTGCCAAAGAAAAAAGAACATTATCCAATTTAGAGAATATAACTGTTAATTCTAGAAATGGGGCAGTACCTGTATCAAGCTTTGTTGACGTTGAGGCCAGACCTAATGCAGCGAGTCTTGTCAGAAAAGATGGCCAGTTTTTCTACGAAATTAATGCAACAAATGTGCCTGGTTTTAATTTGAATGGCGAGATCAATAAAATTCAAGAATGGATGGATGATACAGGTTTTAATGATCCAAGAATGGACGTAACATTTGGCGGATTAACCGAAAGAGGAGCAGAGGCAACCGATTTTCTAATTCAAGCATTCTACGGGGCCTTATTTTTAATGTTCATTATTCTAGTAACGCAATTTAATAGTATTTCTCAGCCTATAGTCATTCTATTATCAGTTTTATTTTCCACAGCTGGGGTATTTTTAGGATTAACTGTGACAGGGTCAGAGCCATCAACTATTATGACTGGGACTGCCCTTGTTGGTCTGGCAGGTATAGTGGTCAATAACAACATTGTACTGATCGATACTTTTAATAAGTTGAAATTAGATTTTCCAAATAAGCCAGCAACAGAATTAATTTCTGAAACATGTATGAGTAGATTAAGGCCCGTACTTTTAACTACTATTACAACTATTTTTGGACTAATGTTTTTATCATTTGGATATAGTATCGATGTAATAAATAGAGCCATTTATGAAGGCACATCAACGGTTAAATGGTATCAAGTATTTGGGATAAGCATTTGTTGGGGCTTAGGTTTCAGCACTATTATCACATTGCTTGTAACCCCATCATTCCTAATGATTCTTGAAAATCTCAAAGAATATAGAATGAGTGCAAGGAATTTTGTTAAATCAATACCCAACAAGATTGGTACACTTTTTAAAAGTTAAAAACTTAAGTAAAATTTCATAATGGCTAAATTTGAAGAATCTATAAAAGAACTCGAAAAAATTGTTAAGGCACTCGAGGATGGAGAGCCTAGCCTGGATGAATCATTAAAAAGTTTTGAAAAAGGCATATCGTTAATAAAGGTTTGTCAGAAAGAGCTTGAATCAGCTGAAAACAAAATAAAAGAGTTAACTGAAGACGGCGAAACGAAACCTTTTGAAAGTGACGAATCTTAGTCTAGATAACTTTGAAGTAGAGCTTCAAAACAGAATAAATTCATACTTAAATTCTAATTTAAATTCAAATAATCAAATTGAAGAAGCAATCAAGTTCGCACTCTTAGCTCCTGGAAAACGTGTAAGACCGACCCTGATTTACCTAGTGGGTGATTTTTACAATGTAGCTTTAGAAAATTTAGATTCATTAGCGTTAGCAACAGAAATTATACACACTTATTCTTTGGTTCATGATGACTTGCCTTGTATGGATGATGATGATCTTCGAAGAGGTCTGCCAACTCTCCACAAAAAATACTCGGAGGCGACGGCTGTATTGGCTGGTGATGCCATGCAATCATTAGCAATACAGATAATTCTTGAGGACGATAAATTATCAAACAAACTTAAAGTTTCAATAATTAAGCTTTTAATGCAGAAAATAGGCCACAAAGGCATGATACTTGGGCAAGCACTGGATATTAATTTTGAGCAAGTATCTGTCGATAAAGAGCAGATACTTCAAATGAATTATCTAAAAACAGGTTTACTCATTGAATTTTGCATTTTAGCCCCTTTGATGGTTGCCAATAAGTCACAAAACAAGTGGAATAAAATTGCAAGAAATGTCGGTATAGCCTTTCAATTAATTGACGACCTGCTTGATTTAGAAGAATCAGAGGAAAGATTAGGTAAAGCAACTAAAAAAGATCATTCTAAAAATAAAAAAAATCTTCCTTTAATTTTGGGTCGATTAGAAACTATAAAAGAAATTAAAAAATTTCATCATGAAACAATGGAATCATTATCAAAATTAAGTTTAAATAACCACCCATTGATGTTTTACGTTGAAAGCTTGTTTAATAGAAGAAGTTAATGAAAATTTTTAAAGAGTTTCCCAAGGAAAAACCAGTAAACATTTTACTTGATAAGGTGAATTTACCTGCTGATTTAAAACAATTTGATCTAAATGAGCTAGAAACTTTAGCAGATGAATTAAGAGAATTCTTGCTTTATTCAGTTAGCCAGTCCGGAGGCCATTTTGGTGCTGGCTTGGGTGCTATAGAATTAACTATTGCATTACATTACGTTTTAGATCTTCCGAACGATAAAATTGTATGGGACACTGGGCACCAAGCCTATCCTCACAAAATACTTACAGGTAGAAAAGATAAAATACATAAAATAAGACAATTAGATGGTCTGGCAGCATTTCCATCAATTGCTGAATCTGAGTACGATGCAATGAGTGTTGGTCATTCGAGCACATCAATAAGCGCATCTCTAGGGATGAACGAAGCTAATCAATTATTGAAAGGAACTAAAACCATTTTCTCCGTTATCGGGGATGGTGCAATGACTGCTGGCCTTGCTTTTGAAGGTCTCATGCATGCCGGTCATCTTGGAAGAGACCTAAATATTATTTTGAATGATAACGACATGTCTATTTCTAAAAATAAAGGGGGTTTATCAGATTATTTAGCAAAGGTTTGGGCCTCTAAAAGTTATAAGAAACTTAAATCAAGTGGAAAAAAAGTTCTTAAGAATTTACCTTTTGGTTTACATATTTCTCGATCGCTAAAAGATGGACTGAAATCAGCTGTAATGCCTGGAAATTTATTTGAGGACCTAGGTATGCACTACATAGGACCAATTGATGGTCACGATGTGAAATTGCTAGTTAAGACCCTTGAAAGAATGAAGGAAAAGTCAGAACCTTATTTACTTCATATCATAACAAAGAAAGGTGCAGGGTTTGAGCCAGCAGAGAATGAAAGAATAAAATTCCACGCAATTTCAAAAATTGAGAAAAGCCCCTCTAAACCACAAATAAAATTTCAAGATATTTTTGGTGAGTGGCTTTGTGATAAAGCTGAGGTAGAAAAAAAATTAGTTGCCATCACTCCTGCTATGACAGAGGGTTCCGGTATGGTAAATTTCGAAAAGCAGTATCCTGATAGATTTTATGATGTTGCAATTGCAGAGCAACATGCAGTGACGTTTGGAGCAGGTCTCGCCTTGGGCGGCATGAAGCCAGTTGTTGCAATATACTCAACTTTTTTACAAAGAGCTTATGATCAACTCATCCATGATGTATGTCTTGAAAATATTGATGTTACGTTTGCTTTGGATAGAGCTGGTATCGTAGGTGAGGATGGACCTACTCATTCTGGAAGTTTCGATATAAGCTTTATGCGTTGTATCCCCAATTTAGTAATTGCAACACCCTCGGATGAAGATGAAACAAGAATCCTGCTCAATACGTGCTTTGAATACTCAGGTCCGGCTGCAGTCAGGTACCCAAGAGGTAGTGGCTGTGGTGCTCAAGTGAATAAAGAATTAACAACAGTGGAAATTGGTAAAGGAAAAAAAATAAATGAGGGTCAAGATGTATGCATTCTAAACTTCGGTGTGCTCATAGATCGCGCTGTAGAGATTGTTCAGGAAGAGAATTATGGTTTATGCGATATGCGATTTGTAAAACCGCTAGACGAAGAATTAATCGATGAAATCTGTAAAAAATATTCAAAAATTGTGACGCTTGAAGATCACACCACTAAAGGTGGCTGTGGAAGTGCAGTCAATGAATACCTTTTGAGCAAAAAAATTACTGTACCCGTATTAAACCTTGGTCTGGACGATGTTTTTCCTGAACATGGAAGCAGAAATGAGGTTCTAAAACTCAATGGTTTAGATGTTGAATCCATCAAAGAGCAGATTTCTAATTTTTAAAAAGGGTCCCAGCCTAGCTTTTCAAAATTCATTTTTTTGCCTTCCTTATCTGTCACTAAAATTTCTTTTTCTTGAGTGATCGTTCCTAACTTTACTGCATTAGGTAAAATTTTCTTAACAGCTTCGCTGTGTTTCGTAGCACATGTGAAAAGTAATACATAATCGTCCCCTGCAACTACATCATCGATGGAATTAATGCATACATCGTCATAAATTGTAAGAATTGCACCTTTTTGAGATTGATCACAAATTCTACTTAAATCTAAAAGTAAGCCATCAGAAACATCAATAGCAGAATTAAGAAATGGATTTAGTGCTTTAATAGATTCTTTTGAAAGTAATTTTGGTTTGAGATATTGATTTGGTAAATCTAGTATTTGCTTGTTATAGAGCTCATAGCCCTGTTTTCCAAGTCCTAACTTATTTGATATATAAATATTGTCATCAACTTCGGCACCACTGCGTTTGATAATTTTTTTGGATTTTTTACCAAAAACTGTGACAGAAATATTTAATTGTCCTTTTGTTAAATCTCCACCAATTAGACTAGTGCCATAGTCATCATTGAAATCATTAATACCATTTGAAAATAGCTTGAACCATTCATCTGAGGGTTCTGGAATTGTTATATTGAGTAAATAGCCGTCTGGGTAAGCGCCCATTGCAATAATATCTGATGCTGCAACTGCTAATGCTCGATAAGCAATAAAATAAGCATCAAGCGTACCAGGAAAATGAACGTCTATGACGGAATTATCAGAAGATATTAACAGATCCTCAGATGAAGAAATAATGGCACAATCATCGCCAATTTCTAGAGGAAATTGTTCATTTACACTAGTACAAGGTTTTAAATACTTTTCAAGAAAATATTTTTCTTTATTCACTAAGAGGGATATCGCTCAAATAGACCTGCTGCTCCCATACCACCACCAACACACATTGTCACAACACCAAATTGTTGTTCTCTATTCTGAAGTTCACGCACAATATGTCCAGTAAGTCTTGATCCTGTCATACCAAATGGATGACCAATTGCTATTGATCCACCATCAACATTCAATTTATCCATTGGGATTCCTAATTCGTCTCTGCAATAGACTACTTGGACAGCAAAAGCCTCGTTGAGCTCCCAAAGACCAATGTCTTCTATAGTTAAATTGTTTTGAGCCAATAATTTTGGAATAGCAAAGACAGGTCCTATCCCCATTTCATCTGGATTACAGCCTACAGTTGTGAAACCTCGAAAATAAGCTTTAGGTTTCAAGCCTAATTCTAGAGCTTTATCTTCAGACATTACTAATGTAATTGATGCTCCATCTGACATTTGTGAAGAATTCCCAGCTGTAACACTACCGTTCTCATCAAAAACAGGTTTCAGAGCAGATAAACCTTCCATTGTTGTTGTTGGTCTATTACATTCATCTTTGACGCATTCAGCATCAACCACTTTTTGCTCTCCAGTTTCTTTGTTGGTTAAAAGCATTTGGGTTTTCATTGGAACAATTTCATCGTCGTACCTGCCAGCTTCTTGTGCTTCAGCTGTTCTTAATTGGCTTTGAAGAGAATATTCATCCTGTGATTCTCTGGAGACGTTATATCTTTTAGCTACAACTTCAGCTGTTGTGCCCATTGGAAAATATATGCCGGGATTTTCTGCGTTAATCTTGTCATTAACAAATCCATTCATATTGATGTTCGGTTGAGTCATTGAGATAGATTCAACACCGCCAGCAATCACAGTGTCATACCCACCTGCCATAATTTGGCCGGCAGCCATTGAAACAGTTTGTAGGCCTGAAGAGCAGTATCTATTTACAGTTGTACCGCCAACAGTAATAGGCAATTTAGACATTATTACAGAATTTCTTCCAATATTATGACCTGTGGCACCCTCAGGGTTACCACATCCCATGATGACATCTTCCACTGCATCAGCAGGAAGGTTAGGATTCCGATTTAACATTTCATCTATTAGATGAGAGAGCATGTCATCCCCTCTGGTCATATTGAATGTACCTCTAAAAGATTTAGCTAAACCTGTTCTTACACTATCGACTATTACAACATTTTTCATATTTATCTCCGGAAAAATTATTTTAACTTGTTTTCATCATCATTTAAATCAAGTTTCTTATACCAGGCTGGGATAATATCAATACCCAGCTTTTGTGCTCTTTTGAGTAGATATGGAATAGTTATTGGTGAAAAGGGCAAGACCAAAAGTATCCCAAACCCAGCACCTTTCAATATTTCTCTAAGTTGATTATTTGCTAACTTCAGGTATTTCTTATCGTCCGTCTCTAGATAAGTGTAAAAATTATCTAACATCTCAGTATTAGCTTCGTTTTCTTCTCTTAAAGCATTTACTAAGTTTTCAAGATATTTATTGATTGTTTTAAATTCCATAAAAAAAAACCTCTGCCGAAGCAGAGGTTTAATTATATAAAATCTTATGTCTTAGAAGTTATATTGTATAGAAATACCTCCATTCATTGGTTCTTGTAGGAAAAGGTTATAACCACCTCCATTTGATTGAGAACCGATGAAAGCACCCGTAACAATATCTTTATCTTCAATATTATGCACATAAAAATCTACCATCCATTTTCCGTCAGGAGATTGATATGTTAGATCAACGTTCATGAAGTCAAACTCGGCAACTTGTTCATGTTCGTTGTTAAATACTGTTAGATAAAAGTCACCTCTATAGATATAGTCCAATCTAGCTGTAAGCAAGCCATTTTCGTTATTCATTAGATCAACTTCACCACCGATTGAGAAAGACATATCTGGCACACCAGGTAACTTTCTACCGGAAAGATCTTGAATATTAAAGCCAGTGTTTGGACAAGCAGGCCCAAGCAAAGCATTAAATGGTTGGTTACACGTACTACCTAAACTTCTGTAGATCATACCCACATCCGTCATACCAAATACAACCCCTTGTGATTCGCCAATTGTACTTAAATCAACAGATGAAACACCATAAGGGTTTCTTGGATCATAATCTTCATAACCATCAAGCTCAGATGTATTAATAGCTCCAGTGAAATTAAATCAAGAATCTTATTACCCAGGGAAGAGGAAGATGAAGAGGAGGACGGAGACCCTAAAGCAGAATTACTTAGAAGACTACAAGAATACAAAAGATTTAAAGAAGTATCTTTTAAACTGGATGAGGTGCCAAGAATTGATAGAGATATATTCCCAGCAGCAGGAAAGTTACCGGAATTTGAGCTGCCTAAACCAAAGAATAATTACGACAAAAATGATTTAACATTTGCACTTAGATCAATGCTTGATGAAATGGTTAGGTTATCAAGTCACAAAGTCAAACTTGAAAATATAACTTTAGAATCAAAAATGAAACTTTTATTAGATAGTTTAAAAGAAAGAGATTTTATATCACTGCCAGAGCTTATTCTCAAAGGCGAATCTAAGTTAGCAGTTTCAGTAATTTTATCTGCCGCTTTAGAATTAAATAGAAAAGGCTATATTGAAATTGTTCAAGGAGAGCAATTCGGAGAGATTTATTTTAAAGGATCAGAAGAGGCAGTTCATTAATGGATATTAAAAAAAGGACAGAAGCACTTTTACTTGCAGCAAATAGAGCTTTATCTGTGAAAGACATTGTAGAGTTATTAGAAATTGAAACTGCTAAAGAAGAATCTGAAGTCCTCAGTGCGGTAGTATCTCTTCAGGGAGAATATGAAGATAAACCTTATGATTTAGTTGAAGTTTCAAGCGGTTACAGAATTCAATTAAGTCAAGACTATTCAAAAGACATTGCTAAACTGTGGGAAGTTAAACCACTAAGACTTTCAAGAGCTACATTAGAGACACTTTCAATAATCACATACATGCAGCCAGTTACCAGAGGGGACATTGAGGATATAAGAGGCGTGAATGTTGCAACTAATGTAATTAAAGTTTTGATGGACCAAGGCTGGATAAAAATAAAAGGTTACAGAGATGTGCCTGGCAGACCAGCTCTTTTTATTACCACGCAAAAATTCTTGGATGATTTTTCAATGAAAACATTAGATGATCTTCCGGTTTTACCTGATTTACCGGAAATAGAAAATATTTCGCCGGAACTTAGTCTTCAGGAAGATGCAATTGAGCAAGAAGCTCCAAAACAATAAACAAAAACTTGAAAAATACTTGGCAAGTTTAGGGCTTGCATCTCGCCGCAACGTAAATGAATTTCTCAAGACAAAAAAAGTCACATTAAATGAAAAAAAAGTAAAAATAGACACATTTATTCAAAATGGTGACGTTTTAAACATAGACGGTGAGGATCTTGTCGTTGAACTGAATCCAGAAACTGAAGTTCTCCTATATCATAAACCCACAGGTCAGGTTTGCTCAAACATACCTACAGATAAGAACGATAGTGTTTTTCAAGCCTTACCAGCAAGAAAAAAAGGGAAGTGGATTATGGTAGGTCGGCTTGATGTAAATACATCTGGCCTTTTAATTTTTTCTAATGACGGAAACCTAGTGAATTTTTTAGCTCATCCAAGCAGCAATATTGATAGAGAATATTTATGCAGAGTCTATGGTGATGTGTCAGACAAAAAAATTGAAAACTTACTTAAAGGAGTAAAGATAAATGACGAGTTAGCACAATTCTCTGACATTGTGGCAGTCAAGAAAACTTCAAAGTCCAAAAACCATTGGTTTTATGTCTGTTTATTTAGTGGAAAGAATAGGGAAGTCAGAAAGTTATGGAAAACACAAAAATTAGACGTTAATAGATTGATAAGACTAAGGTTTGGACCAATTTTATTGCCTGATAATTTAAAACCTGGTGGGTGGAAAAAGTTTTCCAAAAAAGAAGTCTCAAAGTTAAAAAATATTTTAGAAATTAATTGAGTTCAATAATTCCTACAACAGGAAAATGATCTGAAACGCCTATTAAATTTTTTGCATCATACCGTATAGGTGTTGCATCTTTTCTAGTTTGAAGTGGGTGATTCACAATGCTCACGCCATCGTCGACAAAATTAGCATCTCTATTTTTTCTTACCATAATCACATCAAGAAAACTCCATGATTTGCCTGTAAACCAATAGCTTGTTCCATTGCAGTTTAAACATTGATCTCTATGAGAAACATACCAAGTCTTGTTGGCAGTTTTAAAGGTCTTCTCTTTATCATCTTCAGTTTGTGTGACATTAAAATCACCTAAAGCTATCACAGGTCCTTTCGTAGTAGAGGCCAGGTTTTCTAACGTGGAAAAAGCAGCTTTTCTCATGAAAACAGGATTATATGGTGCAGGGAAATGCACGTTGAAAACTGTAATTTTTTTGTCATCAATGGAAAAAACACTTTCGTGGATTTCTCTCGTATCGCCAATTTGTTGTTTCGTTGCGCCACTGAATTCAATCTTATGTAATTTTGATTCAATGATTTTGTATTTTGATATAAAAGCTGTGTCAATCCCTCTGTTATCACTGCCTTCTAAAAGAACGTAATACTTATAGCCTGCTCCATCAAGTTTTTTAAATAACTGTTTTAGTATTCTTTTATTTTCAACTTCTTGTAAACCGATTATGTCTGGACCATTGTTTCCATAGGATAAAATGACGGTTGCTATAGAATTTAATTTGTGTTCAATTACTTCATCTGTCCAATCAGTATACAAGCAATCATCTCGCCATCTTTTAGTAGAAATTTTTTCACAATTTCTTATGTGTACTGGATTTTGTTTTTTCGAAAACTCAAGATAAGTTTCATCAGTTTTATAAGCATCATCTCTGTTGTCAAAAAGATTTTCAACATTAAATGTCATTACAGAAACAGTTTCACCGTACAAAGACAATGAAAATAATAAAGATGTAAGAATTTTCAGTAAATTATTCATTTTCAACTCGCCATTCTGTTATTGTGTTCACTCTTATATCTCTCCAAGCATTCTTATCAAGCGACCAAACCATAATTGTTTCGCTTTCCGAAGAGATATTCATAATTTTAACACCATCAGGCATAAGATCTTCATTGAGCGTAGAGGGCATAACCCTAATATCTCCGGAATCAATTTTTTTAAAACTGATTACAACGATACCATTCTTTAATGCATTAATAAGTTCATTCATGATAGTTAAACATATTACCTGTTTCCTGACATTGATCTGATAGTAACCATAAATAATCGATAGCAATTTCATCAGGAGTTCTTAAAGTATTTGGATCTTCAGCTGGAAAAGCTTGAGCTCTCATTTGTGTTCTCGTTGGTCCTGGATTGTAAGAATTTACTCTCATATCTTTTTCATACTCATCAGCAAGACTTTGCATTAGGCCCTCTACAGCAAATTTTGAGATAGAGTAACTTGTCCAAAAGGCCCGAGCTTTTCTTCCAACTCCAGATGATGTGAAGACTACTGATGGATCTTTTGCTTTCAGTAAAAGAGGTAAAGATAACTGGGTCAGTAAAAAGTTACTTTCAAAATTCACCTGCATTACTGTCTTTAGTTGTTGTAATGAGGTATTTATTATTGGGGACAAATAACCAAGGACGCCAGCTACATGCACTAGACCATCTAATTTTTCGTAGTTGTTATATAAGCTATCAGCTAACTTTTTGTAATCTTTTTCACTAGCTTTCAAAAAATCAAATTCTATTATTAAGGGTTCTTTTCGACCCTCGTCGCAAATTTCATCTTGTAGTGAATAAAGTTTTTTTATGTCTTTTGATAACAAGATAAGATTCGCATCATTTTTTGCAGCAATTTTTGCTACTGCTCTGCCAATGCCAGATCCAGCTCCAGTAATGAGAATGTTTTTGTTAGAAAGTGAGACTTTAGAAATGTCTGTACTAGGAACGTGTTTCATAATATTTCTTTTATTTCAATTGGTGAATCAATGTTATAGTCAGCACCCCAGCTTAAAGGGTTAGACTCATAATAACCATAAGTGCAGGCAATCGATTTCACATTAGCATTTTTTGCAGTCTGGATATCTCTTTCATGATCTCCAACATAAAAAGATGTTTTTACACTTGCATCCAGTAGATTTAATGCCTTGAGGATTCCTTCAGGATCAGGTTTTGTTTGATGAACATTTTCTGGACAAATAATTGCACTAGTTAGATTGTGCCAGTTTAGTTTCTCAATAATTGGTAAGGTAAACTTCGCTGATTTATTTGTAACAATTCCCCAAGAAATATTCTTCTCTGTCAAAAAATTTAATAATTCTTCAACACCTTCGTACACATGAATATCTGATGTCATTATTTGAGCATATCTTTTTAAAAATTTATGTTTTAACTCATAAATTTTTTCATCATTGGCTTCAGGAAAAGCATTTTTTAGAATTAGAGAAGCTCCTCTGGAGGAAAATTCTCTCACAATTTCAAAATTAACAGGATCTTGGGATTCTTCTATCTTTAACTCGTTAACAATTTTTAAAAATGAAAGACCTGAATTGATCAATGTACCATCAAGATCGAACAATAAAGCACTATTTTTTGGTTGCATGAATAATATAATTAACTGATGGATCGTCAGTAAGTCGAACAATATCTAAAAACGGTAGGTATGACATACCTTTGACCTCCTCAAAAACTAAACTTGCTTGATCAATATAATCTTTCATTTCCGAAGGCTTGATAAGTTTCTCAAATTCATGCGTACCTTGAGGAAGAATATTAAGAATATATTCAGCACCTAAAATTGCAAAAATAAAAGATTTTAAGTTTCTATTTATAGTTGAAAAAAATAAATGTCCACCTGGCTTACAAAGTTGCGCACATTCTTTAATAACTTGTGATGGATCTGGAACATGTTCTAACATTTCTAAACAAGTAATTACGTCAAATGTTTTTTTCTCCTTTACCATGTCAGTGGTACTTATTTTCCTGTAATTTATATCAAGCATCGATTTTTTTTGTCTTATCTTAGCTACATTTAGAGGGCCATCTGCTAAATCGATAGCTGTGACGTTGGCGCCTTTTTGTGACAAAAGTTCAGCAAGAATCCCACCACCACAACCAATGTCTAGAATTTCCAGATTATTTATATCAACTTTATCTTCAATGTAGCTAGTTCTTAAAGGATTAATCAAATGCAGTGGTTTAAACTTCCCATTTGGATCCCACCACTGGTCAGCTAGTTTTGTGAATTTTTCTAATTCTAATTGATCAAAATTTTCCATAAGTTAAAGTATATCTTTAGACATTAAATATTTTATGATTTTAGGGGCTGTCACACCAAAAAACCAAAAAGATCTTAGATCGAGTTTACATCCAAACACGATAAAGCCAATTTTAGATATGGGTATAGATATCATATTTGAAAGTGGTCTGGGGAAGGGCATTGACGTCAATGACGAAGTTTTTTTAAGCTTGGGTGCAAAATCAGCTAGCAGGGAAGCATGTTTATCCCAATCAGATGTGCTTATGTCAACATCCCCAATTGCAGTGAACGAGATTTCTGCAATGAAAGATCAAGCCTTATTTCTAGGTTTAATGGAACCGTTTTCAAATAAGGAGCAATTTTCTGCATTTCAACTAAATAACGTTTCAGCGGTAAGCATGGAATTTATTCCTAGAATTACGAGAGCTCAAAAAATGGATGTTTTAAGTAGTCAATCAAATTTAGCTGGATATGTGGCAGTCATTGAATCAGCCAAAGAATTAAAATCGGCTTTACCAATGATGATGACAGCAGCTGGGACATTAAAACCTGCTACGGTTTTTGTAATTGGAGTTGGTGTAGCAGGTTTACAAGCTATTGCTACTGCTAAGAGACTGGGTGCAAAAGTTGAGGCATTTGACACCAGACCTGTTGTTGAGGAACAAGTCAAATCATTAGGAGCAAGGTTTGTAAAAATTGATTTAGGCGATACAGGACAAACTGAACAAGGTTATGCAAATGAACTCACAAAAGAACAAATCCAGTTGCAAAAAGATCTACAAAGTGAAGTTTGTGCAAGATCAGATATTGTGATTACAACTGCTCAACTTTTTGGAAGGCCAGCACCAAAACTGATTGACGAAAAGACGATAAAAAAAATGAAGCCAGGAAGTGTAATTTTTGACATGGCAGTTGAGAGTGGAGGCAACGTTGAAGGTTCTATTCTTGACGACGTTAATGTAATAAATGGTGTAAAAGTCATGGGCATTTCAAATTTACCTTCGCTAGTTTCTGATCACGCTTCATTTGCATTAAGCAATAATTTTACAAATTTCATATCTGATTTTTATTGCACTGAAAAAAAGAGCATTGAGTTAAATAAAGAAGACGAAATAATTAAGTCTGCATTGTTAGTTCATGATGGCGAAATACTAAATGGAGCATTTAAATAATGGAAATTATAGTTTTATTATTTTTTATTTTGATTTTAGCTATTTTTCTTGGTTTGGAATTGATTTCTAAAATTCCGAGCACATTACATACTCCTTTGATGTCAGGGGCAAACGCAATTAGTGGCATCACGTTGGTCGGTGCGCTAAGTCTTGATACTGGAAGTAATCTACAAATGATCCTAGCTTTTTCAGCCATCACCTTTGCATCCATAAATGTTTTTGGTGGTTATTTAGTCACAAATCGTATGTTGAGAATGTTTAAAAAGAAATGATGGAATTTGATTTAAATACACTGCAGCAAATTGGATACATATTTTCAGCCATTCTATTCATTTATGGTTTGAAGATGCTTTCAAATGAGAGTAGTGCCGCAAAGGGTAATGTTGTCTCCTCAATGGGGATGTTATTAGCAGTACTTGTCACGGTTATTGAAATTGTAAATCCAGTACTTGTACTTTCAGCCATGCTACTTGGAGCTTTAATTGGCTCTGCATTTGCTTTAAAAGTAAAAATGACATCAATTCCTGAAATGGTTGCATTATTTAATGGCTTTGGAGGTTTATCTTCTTTCTTTTTAGCTTGGTCAGAGTTCAATAATCTCTCTGCAATTTCTTTAATAATGATTTTGTCTTTTATGACTGTACTTATCGGAGGTATAACATTTAGTGGTAGTGTTATAGCATTTTTTAAGCTAGCAGAAATCTTAAAAGGCGACAATAATTTTCTTAATAAAGCTTCAAGATGGTTTTTGATATTCAGCCTTTTGTTTGTGATTATAGCTGTCGCTCAAGTTATGGCTGGGGGTCTGGGCTACGAACTCATAGATTTAGCCTTAATTCAAAAAACATTTATAGTTCTTCTCATTATATCCTTGTTAGCTGGATTAGCCTTTGTTCTACCGATCGGAGGAGGAGATATGCCAGTGGTTATATCTTTACTCAACTCATTTTCTGGGATAGCAGCAGCGTCTGCTGGCGTCTTACTAACCAATACTGCTTTGATAGTCGCGGGCTGTTTAGTCGGTGCTTCAGGATTAGTTTTAACACTAATTATGGCTAAATCAATGAATAGGACTTTATATAATATCTTTTTTGTTGGGTATGAAAGTTCAGGTTCAAGTGCTGCTGAAATAGATGGAGAAATTAAACCAATATCTGCTGAAGATGCATATCTCGTTGTTGAGGCGGCAAGGTCAGTTCTGATAGTTCCTGGTTACGGTATGGCTGTTGCTCAAGCTCAACATGTTGTAAAAGAATTAGGTGATCTTTTAGAAGAGAATGGCTGTGAAGTTTCATATGGTATTCATCCGGTAGCGGGCAGAATGCCAGGCCATATGAATGTACTTTTAGCTGAGGCTAATGTCTCGTATGATAACCTACTGGAACCAAAAGACATAAATCCAACAATGGAAACTGTTGATATTGCTATTGTGATTGGAGCAAATGATGTGGTTAACCCATCGGCAACTGAGGAGCCTGGTAGTCCAATCTATGGTATGCCTATTTTGGAAGTACATAGAGCTAAAACTGCAATGGTGTTAAAGAGATCAATGGCTTCAGGTTTTGCTGGTGTTCAGAACCCATTATTTTTCAAAGAGAATTCAAGAATGCTTTTTGGTGATGCAAAAGAAAGTATTTCTAAATTAGTCGCAGAATTTAAAGATTAGTTGAGATCCCTATGATAAAATAGTTTCGTGCAAGAGTTTGCTAAAGAAGTCCTTTCTGTTGACATTAAAGAAGAGTTAAAAAAGTCCTATTTGGACTACGCTATGAGTGTCATAGTTGGACGTGCTTTACCTGATGCTCGAGATGGAATGAAACCAGTCCATAGACGAATTTTATTTGCCATGCATAAACTCTCTAATACCTATAACAAACCTAATAAGAAGTCAGCAAGAGTAGTAGGGGATGTTATTGGCAAATACCATCCACATGGAGATACAGCAGTTTATGACGCCATAGTACGTATGACACAGGATTTTTCGCTTAGATATCCATTAATACAAGGTCAAGGAAATTTTGGAAGCATTGATGGGGATTCTGCAGCAGCGATGAGGTATACAGAGATCAGAATGCAAAAAATAACTGATCAAATACTTGCAGATATAGAAAAAGAAACAGTAAGTTACTCGCCAAATTACGATGGAACTGAAGATATTCCTGATGTTTTGCCAACCAGAATTCCAAATTTGCTGATAAATGGTTCTTCAGGTATAGCAGTTGGTATGGCAACCAATATTCCACCTCATAACCTTAATGAAGTATTGGACGCATGTTTGCACATTTTAGACACTCCTGACACTTCAATTGATGATTTGTTAAAAATTGTCAAAGGACCAGATTTCCCACTTGGAGGAATAATTACAGGTATTGACGGTATAGAGCAGGCCTATAGAACTGGTCAAGGAAAAGTTTATGTTAGAGGAAAAACTGCCATCGAAGAAATGAAAGGCGGTAAAGAAGCAATAATTATCACTGAAATACCATTCATGGTGAATAAAGCAAGAATGCTCGAGAGAATTGCTGAACTAGTAAAAGAAAAGAAACTTGAAGGCATTGGTGAAATAAGAGATGAGTCAGATAAAGATGGAATGAGAGTAGTTGTGGAACTGAAAAAAGGAGAAGTGCCCGAAGTTGTCTTAAATAACCTCATCAAGCATTCTCAATTGGAGCAAGTTTTTGGTATTAATAATGTTGTTCTTGTTGACGGCAAACCACAGTTATGTAATTTACAACAATTGCTCAACATATTCTTAGATCATAGGAAAGATGTTATTACAAACCGATCTCTGTATGAACTTCGCCAGGCAAAAGAAAGGGGACATATTGTTGAGGGTTTAATTGTTGCAATCGCCAACATTGATGAAGTGATCGAAATAATAAAAAAATCAGAGAATTCAAAAGTTGCTGCTGACAAACTGTGCGAACGAAATTGGTCTGCTTCAACTATTAAACCATTACTAGATAAAGTTGCTGATCCAGATATTTGTAAACCTGAGGGTTTAGAGGATGGTTTTGGTCTAAATGGAAAAGAATATAAACTTTCTCTTGTTCAAGCTAAGGCAATCTTAGAGTTAAGACTTAGTAGACTTACAGCTCTTGAAACAGATAAATTAAACGAAGAATATGAAGAGCTTGTAAAGCAAATTAAAGAATTACAAGAAATTCTCTCCAATAAATCAAGACTCGTTGAAGTGGTAAAAGAAGAACTTAATGAAATTAAAGATAATTTTGGAGATGAAAGAAGAACAGAAATTATTGAGAGAAGATTAACTATAGATGACGCTGACTTAATTCCAGAAGAAGAAAGGGTATTTACCATTTCTAATAACGGATTTGTAAAAACTCAGCAGCTGGCCGAATATAGATCACAACGGAGAGGTGGTGTTGGAAAAACTGCCTCTGCTCTACGAGAAGAAGATTTTATAAAACAAGTATTAGTTCTTAACACACATGTGCAAGTGTTGTGTTTTACAACCAAAGGAAAAGTACACTGGTTAGAAATCTATAAATTACCTGTAATGTCTAGAACAGCAAAAGGAAGACCTATATCAAACGTTTTACCGCTCGAAGAGGATGAAAAAGTGACCTCTTTCTTGCCAGTAGACGAGTATAAAGAGGGCCATTTCATAATAATGGCAACAAAAAATGGAGTTGTTAAGAAAACTGCTCTAACAGCATTTCAAAAAAGGTATGCGCCAGGTTTAAGAGCTATAAATCTTGATGAAGGTGACAAATTAATTAGTACAATTATCACCGATGGTAAGGATGAAGTTTGTCTTGCTTCTGAAAGTGGAAAAGCTATCAGATTCAAAGAGTCTGATGTGCGAGCAATGGGCAGATCTACCAGAGGTGTGAAAGGCATGAATATCGATAAAACCGATAGAGTAATTTCTATGATTAAAGTAATACCAGATGCAAAACTTTTGACTCTTAGTGAAAACGGATATGGTAAAAGGACTAATATCTCTGAATTCAGTGGACAAAAAAGAGGTGGTAAAGGGGTGATTGCTCTAAATACCTCAGCCAGAAATGGAAAAATGGTAGCTGCAGTCCAAGTCTTAGATGGAGACGAAGTAATGCTTATAGGAAATAAAGGAACCATGATAAGAACAAAGGTAGATCAAATAAGTGTAATAGGTAGAAACACCCAAGGAGTGAAAGTAGTTACAACCAGAGAAGCAGAGATGCTTGTTGATGCAGTAGGCTTCAAAGAAAGTCTTGATGAAGAAGAGAGTTCATAATTTCAGTGCTGGTCCAGCCACATTGCCCGTTGAGATATTAGAAGCAGTTGAATCTGAGTTATACGATTATGAAGGAATCGGATCTTCGATAATTGAAATAAGTCATCGCGATCAAGTTTTTAAAGATGTAGCCAATAAGGCTGAAATTTCAGTTAGAAAATTACTTTCTATACCTGAAGATTATGATGTAATCTTTATGCAAGGCGGAGCAACCTTGCAATTTTCTCTTATACCAATGAACTTTGCTCATCTAGGTGATATAAGCAACTTTGCAGACGTAGGCTCATGGTCTGCCAAAGCAATCAAAGAAGCCTCTAAGATTTGTGATGTAAATGTTTGCACATCATCAAAAGAAAATAATTATACGAATATTGATTTTATGTCAGACTGGAATATTAGAGAAAATTCTGCACTTGTACACTATTGTAAAAATGAAACCATTCAGGGTATCAGAATTACAGATGAACCCAAATTTTCTTCATACTCGTTCGTCGATATGTCTTCATGTTTATTTTCAGAGAATATAAATGTCAGCAAATACGATTTTATTTATGCATGTGCACAAAAGAATTTTGGCCCTTCTGGAATAACTTTAGTCATTGCTAAAAAAGAGTTGCTATCAAAATCGAACCCTGATTTACCGAATATTCTGAAGTATGATGCGCATGCTAATGAAGGCTCCATGCTCAATACACCTAACACATTTGGCTGGTATGTAGCAGGTAAAATGTTTGATTGGTATTTAGAAAACGGTGGTGTAGCCGAAATGGAGAAACAAAGTACAGCTAAAACAGCATTGCTGTATGATCTAATTGATAAATCAGATTTTTATATAAATCCAGTAAATACAAAACAAAGATCTATCAATAATGTAGTATTCACTATTGTAAATAGTGAGCTAGAAAAAGTTTTTCTAGAGGAAGCCGAAAAGGCTGATCTTAAATATCTGAAAGGCCATCGAACTGTTGGTGGAATGCGAGCCAGCATTTACAATTCAATGAAAATAGAATCAGTTTCTGTTCTAAAAGATTTTATGGAAAATTTTGAGAAAAATTATGGATGATGAAAAAGCACTTTTATTTATAAGAGAAGAAATAGATGCAATTGATTCAGAGATTATTGCTTTACTTGAATCAAGATTAAATCTCTCACTTCAAATAGGGAATGTTAAAAAAAACCTAGATAAAAATATGCATGATGATTCTAGAGAAGAAGAAATCTTAAAAAAGATTGAAGAACTTTCACTTCTCTATCCAAAAGAGGATTTAAAGTCTATATTCGTCGAGATTATGAAAACATCACTTAACGCTCAAAAAAATAATGAGTAGAGAAATTTTAATTGTAGGTTCAGGTTTTATGGGAACTTCAATGGCTCATGCTTTAAAAAACTGTGATATTTCATGTTTGGAAACACATCAAGCTTATCTTGCAACTTTAAGAAACCTTAATATCTATAAAAATGTTTTTTCAGATGTCTCAGATATTGAGGGCAAGTTTGAATTAATTATTATCTGCACAAGACAAAAAGATGTTCTTGAACATATTTCTTATTTTTCTACCAAATTTCCTGAAAGTCTTATTACCGATATTTCTAGTTCTAAAAACTTTTTGCAAAAAGCAGATTTGCCCTCCAACTTTATTTCATCTCACCCTATTTGTGGAAGTCATAAAGTTGGGCCTGAAGATGCAGAACCAGATTTATTTGAAGACAAAGAAGTAATTATTATTGATAGTGCTCATCATGAAAATTTAAATAAATTAGAGTCATTTTGGAGCTCACTTGGAGCTAAAACTACTGTAATGAATTTTTCAGAACATGATAAGAATTACGCTTTACTTAGCCATTTTCCACATTTATTTAGTTTTATTTATAGAGAAATACTTGATGAAGAAGATATCGACTACAAAAAATTCTCAGGGGATAGTCTCAAAGAAATACTGAGACTATCAGAGGCAAACGAACACCTTTGGAATGAAATATTTTTGGACAATAAAGACAATCTTGAACAAATAAAAGAAAAGCTTAAGAAAAAACTATTGTGATTGAACTTCCAAAAGACAAATCCATTGCTCAAAGGTGCGCTGTTTTAAATTTAGATTTCGATGAGAGTTTCATTGGCGAGGATATAAAAAACACCCTTCAGGCTGCAAATCAATTTGCTGAATACAACAAAGATCTCACGCTTAATTTAGGTAATTCAGGTACAGGTATACGTCTATTGACAGGATACATTGCTGGATCAGGAAAAAAATGTACTTTAATAGGCGACAAATCACTTTCTAATAGACCTATGAGAAGGATCTCTGACCCATTAAATACTTGGGGGGCAAAAATTTCTTTGAGAGAAAATAAATATCCGCCAATAGAAATAGCTGAATCAAAATTACAATCAAATTTCATATACGAATTAGAAATTCCAAGTGCTCAAATTAAATCGTGTCTTCTTCTAGCAGCTCTTTCGTCAAAAACTAAAATTGAAATAATCGAAAAAATCCCTTCTAGAGATCACACAGAGCGTTTATTACAGGAATGTGATGCAATGATTTTTAGAGAGGGAAATAAGATAATCTTTGATGGCACAAAAGAGATAACAAAGAAATTTATTGATGTTCCTAAAGATTTTTCTTCAGCTGCATACCTTATTGCTGCCAATATTCTGACAGATAAAGATATTCCTTTAATAGGTATCGGTGTAAACAAAACAAGAACAGCTTTTCTTGATGTTTTGGTAGAAATGGGGGCAAAAATAGAGTTACGTAATGGCTGCGTAATATCAAACGAGCAGAGAGCGGATATAACTGCCAGCTTAAACAAAAATTTGAAAGGGATTTCTATTTCAGGAAAAAAAATTCCAAATTTAATAGATGAAATACCGTTGATTGCGATTATGGCAATGTTTGCAGAGGGTAAAACTACAATTAGAGATGCTAAAGAATTGAGATATAAAGAGTCTGACAGAATTAGTTTATTACTGGATAACATGAAAAAGTTTAATCCAAACATTGGTTTAGCAGAGTTTGAAGATGGTTTTGAAATTATCCCATCAAAAAATCTTAATAATGATAGTGTAGATTTAGAGACAGGTGGCGATCATAGGATTATCATGAGCTTTGTGATTGCAGCGCTTGTAACAGGAAAAAAAATTAATTTTGATGAAACCGAATCAGTAGAAACATCTTTTCCTGGTTTCTTTGAGGTGATAAAAGCATGGTACCAATAGTTACAATTGATGGACCGTCTGGCTCTGGTAAAGGTACTATTTCAAAAGCATTAGCAATTGATTTGAAATGGAATTATTTAGATAGTGGTTTGATATATAGGTGTTATGCTTTTCTCCATTCAATTGGAGTCTCAGAAATAACGCAAGAGATAGGCTATATTAACCATGAATATGATCTAGAACATGAAACTATTTCGTACCGAAACAAGAATATCACCGATAAGATTAGAGGGTCTGCAATAACTAAACTTTCATCAGAGCTGTCTCAATTATCTGCAGTTAGAGATAAATTAACTCTGATTCAAAAAACCTATCGAAAAGCACCAGGCTTGGTAGCTGAAGGTCGTGATATGTCTTCAAAGCTTTTTCCTGATTCGCTCGTGAAAATTTTTTTAACCGCAAATTTAGAAGAAAGGGTGATGAGAAGAGCAAATCAGTTGAGAAATGCTGGACAAAAGGTTAATATTTCCGAACTCAAAAATGAGATTGTACTCAGAGATGATAGAGATATGAAAAGAACTCGATCACCATTAAAACAAACTGAAGATTCAATCCTCATTGACAGTTCCGAAAAAACTGTTGGAGAAATTACAGATTTAATAAAAAAATTAATAAATGAAAAATACTGATAAGACATTACAGAATTTGCTCGATAAAAGTTTTAGCGAGTTCAATCTTATACAAGGATCCCTAGTCAAAGCCAGTGTTATAGAAATTGGTAAAAAGTGGGTCACACTTGATATTGGATTTAAATCTGATGGGCTTGTTTCTATTGAAGAATTTCAAGATCACGCAAGTAAATTAGTAGTCGAAGTAGGCGATGAAGTTGAGGTTATGCTCGATGCTCTTGACGATGGCTATGGTGAGATCAGACTCTCTCGAGACAAAGCAAGAAAACAAGAAACTTGGGATAAGTTAGAAACTGCCCACACTGATGGGGTTTATGTCGAAGGGAAAGTTGTAAATAAAGTTAAAGGTGGTTTTACGGTATTCGTTGATGTTGTCAAAGCATTTTTGCCTGGCTCTCTAATTGATCCGAAAGGAGGTAAGGATTATCCAGACCTAACAGGTCAAACTCTTGATTTCAAAGTAATGAAATTCGATAAAAAAAGATCAAACATTGTTCTTTCTAGAAAAGCAGTATTGCAAGAGCAAAATTCTGAAGAAAGAGAAAGATTGTTAGGAATCATCAAAGAAGGTGAAAAAATTGAGGGCACAATTAAAAACTTAACTGACTATGGTGCTTTTGTAGATTTGGGTGGCCTAGATGGTTTGCTTCATATCACAGACTTGTCTTGGAAGAGAGTTATGCATCCAAAAGAAGTACTTAAAGTAGGGGATAAAATGGAATTCATGGTTCTTTCTTTTGACGAGGAAAAAATGAGAGTCTCACTGGGCCTTAAACAACTCTTTGAAGATCCGTGGAAAGAAATTGAAACTAAATACCATGTCGGACAAGTTGTAAGTGGAGAAGTTGCTTTAACCACAGATTATGGATGTTTTGTGAAACTTGACGATGATATCGAAGGTCTAGTTCATATTACCGACCTTGATTGGAAAAATAAAAATATTAACCCAGCTTCAATTCTAGAGAAGGGCGATAAAATTGATGTCAAAGTAATGGAAATTGATCTGGAAGAAAGGAAAGTTTCATTGAGCAGAAAACACACGACAGAAAATCCATGGAAAGAATTTGAGGATAAGCATAACAATGGTGATATCCTCGAAAAACTTAAGATCAAATCAGTTACTGATTTTGGTGTGTTTGTTGAACTAGATGGTGGAATAGATGGCTTGGTTCACCACTCAGAAATTGAAGTAGGCTCACAAACAATACAAGATTTATTTAAAGTTGGTGAAGAAGTTTCAGTGTCTATTAGCGGCATGGATTCTGAAAGAGAGAGAATTTCTCTTACGCTTGTTTCCTAGTAAATATCAAATCTTTTAAATACAATTCAAGTTATGTCTAACAAAAGACTAATTATTGCCCTAGATTTTAAGAACATTGATGAAATGTCTCACTTCATCTCTAGTCTTGATCCCCAAAAATGTATTGTCAAAGTTGGGCTGCAGCTATTTATATCAGAAGGACCGAAGGTTTTAGACTTTTTATCACAACGTGGTTTTGAGATATTTTTGGATCTTAAATTACATGATATACCTAATACCGTCAGAAAATCTGTTGAAGAAATTTCACAATACAATGTCAAATTAACAACAATACATCTTCAAGGTGGTCGTGACATGATTCAAGCGGCAAATCAAGTTAAGGGAGATACAAAAATTCTTGGGGTTAGTTTGCTCACAAGCCTTGACGATGGTGATACCAGAGAACTCTATAATAATGATTTTGAAAAACAATTTAACAATTTAATCAATCTTGCCACAGAGACAAAAGTTGATGGAATTGTATGTAGTTCACAAGAGCTTGAACTTATTACAGATCCTTCGTTAATTAAGGTTGTGCCAGGAATAAGAAATCAAGAATCATCTGATGATCAAAAAAGAGTAATGACGTCCAGTGAAGCATATTCTAATGGTGCAGATTATATTGTGGTCGGCAGACCAATTACACAGGCAAAATTTATTGAAGAGGCTGTCAAGGATTACTCATGAAATTCCAAGATTTCTTAAATAATATTGCTGCTGAAAATATTCAAGGTGTGAGTGAACGTAAATTTTCAACAGGCTCTTTATCGATAGACCAATCCACAGCATTAATCGATGAAGCAACTTTTAGTTATTTTGAAAATTACGCTGAAAAACATAACTTTACGCAAAAATTTCAAGATCTCATGTCTGGAGTCAGACTAAATAATACTGAAAACAGAGCAGTCACCCACTTTAAATACAGAGACCCAGAATCAGACTTATATTCAAAAAGTTTAAATGAAATGGAAGTTTTAGCGAAATTAATTAAAACCAATTTTAATAAAATAATAATTTTTGGGATTGGAGGTTCATATCTAGGACCAAAACTTATGCATGACGTTTTTTCCAACAACGAAATCCAAATTAATTTTGTTACAGGCAGTGACCCTGCTGAGTTTGAAAAGTTTAAAAATTTAGATTTGTCTGAATACGGCTTGGTCATTGCTTCAAAATCTTTTTCAACTCTTGAAACTTTAGGAAGTTACGAAGAGATTACTAAAAACAAATATCTCAATAATACATATGCCGTAACGGCATCGAGACAAGCAGCAATTGATTATGGTATCAATTCAAACAACATTTTAGGTTTTGACCTTGGTACTGGTGGCAGATTTTCAATATGGACTGGAATAAACATAGGATTTTTTTTATCCAATGGTCGAACCGCTTTTGAAAAATTTTTATCGGGTGCAAATAGTATAGATATATTAAGTTCAAAGAAGCCTGGGTTAAATCCAGCACTTTCATTAGCCATACAAGATATCGTTTTCAGTAATTTATTAAATCTTGATACGACATTAATCCTTAATTACGACTATAAGTTGAGAAATTTCTATGCCTACGCTCAACAGCTTGAAATGGAGTCTCTTGGAAAATCAGTGGATAGAGATACAAATGAATTACTGGATTTTAATACTGGATCAATTATTTGGGGTGGGTATGGTCCTCAAGCTCAACACTCCTTTTTTCAACATTTATTTCAAGGAAATAGAGAAACCAATAGCTACTTTATTGCTTCAAAAAATGATGATTTGAATTTCAAACAATTTAAAGGGCAAACTAAATCTCTTAGAGATGGCACTATAGACGAATCTGACCCTCATAAGAAAGTTTTACCTAAAAGGTTTACAACGATACTGTTAAAAAGTTTATCACCAGGATCTTTAGGCGAGTTAATTGCAATCTGGGAAAATAAAACCATATTTATGAGTATGTTTTGGAACATTAATCCATTCGATCAATGGGGGGTTGAATTAGGTAAATTAAATACAAAGAAAGAAATTGAATAAAGATCTAAAAGCGACAACCGCCAAATTTCCTGAAGAACCTGGCATATACAAATTTTTTAATAACGATGAAGTCTTATATATTGGGAAGGCAAAAAACCTTAAAAAAAGAGCTAGAAGTTATTTTTCTGGTACTCAAACTTACAAAACCAAAAGACTAGTTTCTTTGGCAAACAAATTAGATTTTGTTACAACAAATAATGAAGTAGATGCACTACTCCTAGAACAAAACCTTATTAAATCAGAAAAACCAAGATTTAATATATTATTAAGGGACGATAAAAGTTATCCCTTCATTCATCTTGATGAAGATCATGACTTTCCTAAAATTCAAACTAAAAGAGTTCTGAAAGGTCATGAAGGTCTTTATGGCCCATACACTAGTGCTTATGCAACCCGCATTGCAGTCAATCAAATTCAAAAAGTTTTTAAGATACGAACTTGTAGTGACAACTACTTCAAAAATAGATCAAGGCCATGCATGGAGTATCAAATTGGTCGGTGCACTGCACCCTGTGTCGGTGAAATTAGCAAAACTGAGTATAGAAAAGACATTGAAGATACCAAGACAATTCTTAAGGGCAATTTTAAAAATCTTGAGAAGAAGATGAAGGAAGATATGCTGCAAGCAGCTGAACTAGAAAAATTTGAACAAGCAGCAGCAATAAGAGATAGGCTAGAGCAATTAAATAAAATTAATCAAAAACAAATTATTTTTTCAAAAGGTAGTAACACAAGGGTAGTTGGTATTCGAACGAATGAAAAACTTATTTCGGTTGCAGTTATTCAAGTTGAATCAGATAGGTTTGTTAATTTACAGAAATTTATTTTTAAAAATCATCTTCAAAAAAACGATTACGACGCCTTATTAGAATTTATTCCTAGTTTGATTCAAAAATATCCATCTGTTAGTAAGATCATTACAGAATTTATAGTTGATGAGAATGATATATTTGGAAATGTAAAATTTCTTAAACCACAGAAAGGAAAAAAAGCTGAGTGGATTGAGCTTGCGAACAAAAATGCTAATGAAGGTTTATTGAATCAAGCTTCGAAATATCAAAAATATGCTCAATCTTTAGATTTTCTGCGCAGAAATCTTAATACAATCGACGAACCAACTATTGTAGGATTTGACGTGAGTGGTGTTAGCGGAGATATAAAAACAGTCTCATGTGTAAATTTCTCAGAAAATTCATTCGATAAAAGTAAATATCGATTTTTTCGAGTACCTCTAGCAATTTCAGAGTCCGATTTAGACTCACTGGTATTTGGAATCAATAAGTATCTTAAATCAATACCAAAAGTAGATTTAATTTTAATTGACGGTGGTAAAACACACTTAGGTTACATATCAGATAGGTTGGATATAAATATTCAATGTGTATCAGTATCCAAAGGCGTTAAGAGAAAATATGGCCTTGAAACACTGCACACGCATGTCGGTGACTACGAATTTCGAAATTCAGAAGATATCTCAAAATTGTTTCTAGATGTCAGAGATGAAGCACATAGATTTGCACTAAAGAATTTTAGAAGTAAAAAACGTAAGGATATGAAAAAACATTTTCTTTTTGATATAAATGGTGTGGGACCAAAAATAGTTGAACGAATCTATGCTAAATATAATTCGATAGAACCTATAGCAAAGCTCAGCTTACAACAAATTTCAAAAGACTTAAGTATAAAAATTGACTTAGCTAAGGAGATACAAAGTCTTACAAAAGAGTTTTATAATTAGACTATGAGTTCAAGATTTCACTTAGCAATTCCTGTTAAATCAATCGATGAGTCAAAAGAGTTCTATTGTGAGTTTTTAGGTTGTGAGGAAGGGAATTTTGAAGAAGGTAAATGGCAAGACATTAATTTTTGGGGCAATGAACTAACCTTGCATAATGCGGGCGAGGAAGAATTAACTCATAGTCATAGACATCATGTAGATATGGGTAACGTATGTGTGCCCCATTTCGGCATTCATCTTTCGAATAATGATTTTCAAGAAGTTAAGCAGAGAATTATCAATAGTGAGGAATATAGTTTCTTAGATGCACCTTATTTAAGATTTAAAGGAGGCTATCGTGAACAAGAAACATTTTTTATTCGTGATCCGAGTGGTAATGCCATAGAAATAAAAACTATGAAAGTGCCGGAATCTTTATGGGATACAAACTCTTGATTAAATCTTTAAATCGTATAACATTTGCATTCTATGATATTACATAAGACTTTTCAGCAGTGCTAATTCTATGCACAATAAATTTTTACAACCCAAAATAATTTGAGACCACAAAGACAAAGAAGAAGACCACCCCAGGCACCTGTTAATAAGTACGTTAAAGCTCAAACTTTAACAGTTATTGGTGATAATGGAGAAAAACTTGGAGTATATAGTAAAGACGACGCCCTTAAAATTGCTCAGGAGAAGGGTCTAGACTTATTACAAATTACCTTTGATAAAGAACCTTGTGTGGCAAAAATTCTGGATTACGGCAAACATAAATTCGATCAGAAGAAGAAACAATCTGCGGCTAAAAAAACACAGAAAAAAATAGAACAAAAAGAAATTAAAATGCGTCCTAACATCGACACAGGCGATATTAATACCAAGCTGAAAAAGATTATGGGCTTTATTGAGAAAAAAGCTAACGTCAAAATCTCTGTTACTTTCCGTGGAAGAGAGCTTGGAAACACGAGTTTCGGAAAAACTTTACTTGACAGCATCATCAAAGAAACGGAAGATATTGCATCTGTGTTAGTGGAACCAAAGTTTGAAAATAGAACTTATAGCGCGCTACTGACACCTAAGAAGGTAAAATGAGTAAATTAAAGAATCACTCTGGTGCAAAAAAGAGATTTAAAGTAACTGGTTCAGGCCTGAAGATGAGGTCCGCCGGCAGAAATCATATTTTGTCTAAGCATAAGACAAAAAAGAAAAGACACGCTAGAGGGACATCACATCTTGAAGGTGCAAACCTTAAAGTAGTGAATAAGCTATTGGAAGCATAAAATGCCAAGAACAACAAAAGGAAATTTAGCCGCAAAAAAACATAAAGCTGTTCTAGCTCGAACAAAAGGCCATTATGGCGCTCGTTCTCGTTTATTTAAAACGGCCAAACAATCATTAATTAAATCCCTGCAATATGCCTATAGGGATAGAAAAAATAGAAAAAGAGATTTCAGAAGATTATGGATTACTAGGATTAATGCAGAAGTTAGAAATCTTGGGCATACCTATTCTAAGTTCATCGCCGGTATGAACAAAAAAGGCATAGAACTTGACAGAAAGATGCTGTCAGAGTTAGCTATACAGGATAAAGCAGCTTTTGAGAAAGTTGTGAAAACTGCTATAGATTAATGTCGAAACCAAAAGAGATATTTTTACCTAGTCTAGATCGAGAGATCGGGGCAGTTCACCCCATTAATCAAGTAAAGTTTGAATTGGTCAAATTGCTTACATCTTTTGGCTTTGAAGTTGCTGAGGGCCCTGAAATTGAGAGCGAAGAATATAACTTCGATATGCTTAATATCCCGGCAACCCACCCTGCTAGAGAAATGCATGATACCTTTTATGTGGATGGTATGAAAAATGTTCTCCGAACCCATACTTCACCAGTGCAAGTAAGATGCATGTTAGAAAAGCAAGGCCCGATGGCGTTTATTTCACCAGGTAAAGTCTATAGAAAAGACGATGATGCCACTCATCTTCCTATGTTTCATCAGATAGAAGGCATATTTATTGATGAGGATGTAAGTTTTGCCCATTTAAAGGACCTTATCTATAAAATTTGCCACTCATTATTCGGTGAAGAGGCGAAATTAAGATTCAGACCATCTTACTTTCCGTTTACTGAACCATCTGCAGAGGTAGATGTCTTATTTGGTGATAAATGGTTAGAAATACTTGGTTGTGGAGTCGTTAATCCAAAAGTTTTAGAAAATTGCAAAGTTGATTCTAAAAAATATTCAGGCTTGGCTTTTGGTCTAGGCATCGAAAGGATTGCTATGCTCAAGTATGGTGTGTCTGATATAAGAGATTTTTACAAATCCAACTTAGATTTCTTGAGGCAATTTAAATGAAAATAGTTTATTCACACTTGCTCAATTTCTTGGAAAAAAAACCATCTCTTGAAGAGCTTTCCGATAAATTATTTCAATTGGGTCATGAGCATGAGATAGAAGGAGAAGTCTTGGATTTAGAAATCACACCCAATAGAGGTGATTGTTTGTCGCTCAAAGGTGTTGCCAGAGATTTGAACCATTTCTATAAAGCTTCTTTGGAAACAGAGCACTATAATGCTGATATACCAGAATCAAGTTTAGTATTTAAGAATAAAGCAGAAGATCTATGTCCAAATATCAGTTTTGTTGAAATTGAAATTGAGGGAAAGATAAAAGATTATGCGACTTATCTGGAGAATTACTTTCAAGACCTAAAGCTGAATAAAAACAATTTATTTACCGATATTTCAAACTATCTTGCCTATGAAACTGGCCAGCCAACTCATTGCTATGACGCCACAAAGATCGATGGTCCTTTGGTTCTCGAGAAAAGAAATAAACAAGAAAAATTTAAAACACTTCTTGGTTCTGAAATAGAACTTAATGGTGAAAATTTAGTTTTTACTATCAACGGTGTTGCCGTCGATATAGCTGGTACTATGGGTGACGAAAGTACTTCATGCAATGAAGACACAACGAAAGTTTTGGTTGAATGTGCCTATTTCAAACCTGAGGAGATTCTTGGTAAAGCTCGTCAATATAATCTTAACTCAGATGCATCCTACAAATTTGAGAGAGGAGTTGATTTTCTTGCGCAAGAACAAGTTTTGAGAAGGTTTATTGCTGTAGTAGCTGATCATGCAAAGATTAAATCACTTGCATTAAAAACAGAGCAAAGAAAAGTGGACAGAACTGAAGTAGAGTTTGATTCTGAAAGATTAAATAAGATAATTGGCACAGAGCTTACTGAAAAAGAACAAAAAAAATATCTAAACTCTCTCTACTTCAAGACAGATGATAAGGTTGAGGTTCCATCACATAGATCAGATGTAGATCAACTAAATGATCTTGCAGAAGAAATTACCAGAATGATTGGCTATGACAATATTGCTCCGAAAACTTTAGCCTTGCCTGTTAAAGCGAAGAAAATAGAAGCAAACTTTGAGGAACTATGTCGAGATTACCTTGTAAATAATGGTTTTTTTGAAGTGGTAAATTTTCCTTTCAACGATAATCAAGATGATTCTGCTATTGCAGTGGATAATCCGCTAGATAAGCAAAGATCAAAGATGAGGGTTTGCATAACGAAATCAATTAAAGAAAATGTGGTCTTCAATCAAAACAGACAAAAAGATTCAATAAAGTTATTTGAATTTTCCGATATTTATACTAAAGATGGTAATGAGAATAAGTTAGCTGTTATTGTTAGTGGTAAAACCAATAAAAATTTCAAAGAATTTAATGCCCAACTAGATTATTCTTATTTGAAAGGGTTAATTAAAACAATTTTTTTTGAGATCTTAGGTAAGGAACTAAATTTTGAACTGGATCAGTCTCAAAACTATGATCTATATGAAAAAGTCTATTGTAATGAAGAACATATTGGCCGAATTGGTAAGCTGTCTAAAGAATTCGTAGGCTCTAAAACCAAAACACCTGTATTCAGTTTTGAAATAGCCATCAACAATTTGAAATTACCTACCAAAAAGCAAAGTAGAATTTCAGACTACCCTGCCTCTTACCGTGATCTCTCATTCAGCCTTGATAAACATGAAAATCTTGAGAAGCTAGCCACACTTATTAAAAAGTACAAAGAATCATCAGAGTTGATGGTAGACTGTTTTGTCTTTGATTTGTTTGAAAACAAGAAACAAAACCTTTTAAAGGTTGGCTATAGATTTAAATTCCAAGCTCTTGAAAATAATATAACTGATGAAGAAACTGAAGCTGTCATGAATCCATTAATTAAAGAATCTTTACAAATTGATGGTATCAATATTGAGGGCTTGTAATGTCTTATATCTTTACGTCTGAATCAGTTTCAGAGGGACATCCTGACAAAATCTGCGATCAAATTTCTGATGCAATATTAGATGAGTGTCTGAAATCAGATCCAAATTCTCGAGTAGCCTGTGAGACTCTTATAAAAAATAATACAGTTATTGTTGCTGGTGAAATTACCTCAAAAGCGAATGTAGATTTCGAAGCTTTGGCAAGAAAAGTTGTTAAGGATATAGGCTATATTGAAGATGATCTAGGATTTACCAGTAGTGGCTTTGAATTTCAAAATCTTATATCTGAGCAAAGCAAAGATATAGATGCAGGCATATCAGGAGCTGAGCTTCTGGGCTCTGGAGATCAGGGTTTGATGTTTGGTTATGCATGCAAAGAGACTCCAGAACTTATGCCATTACCAATTGCTTTGGCTCATAAATTGATGCTTAAACATGCTGAAGTTAGAAAAACTAAAGGGCTAGGTTTAAGACCAGATGCTAAATCACAAGTTTCTGTAGAGTATGATTCAAACTATCAACCAAAACGTATCGATTCTATTGTGTTTTCAACTCAACATAGTGATGATCTGGCATTAGACGAATTAAGAGAACTAGTTAAATTACTAATCATTGACTCATGTATACCAGAAACACTTTTAGATGCTGAAACAAAATACCTTATTAATCCTGCAGGTCGTTTTGTCATAGGAGGGCCAGTTGGTGACTGTGGTTTAACTGGTCGAAAGATCATTGTAGATACCTATGGCGGTATGGCTAGACATGGTGGCGGAGGCTTTTCAGGCAAAGATCCAACAAAAGTAGATCGATCAGCTGCTTATGGGCTTAGGCAAGTGGCAAAGTCATTGGTAAAGAATGATCTTTGTGATTATTGTGAAGTACAAGCATCTTATGCCATTGGAGTTTCTAAACCTATATCAATTTATATCAACACATTTGAATCTGAAAAAGTAGGTTTAGATAAAATTAATAAAATTGTTAATGAAAACTTTGATCTATCACCATCTGGCCTTATAAATAATCTCGACCTCTCAACCCCGCTCTATTTAAAAACTGCTTCCTATGGACACTTTGGCAGAGAAAATGTTGGTTTCATGTGGGAAGAAGTAAAAGATCTATGAAAATTATCGTTGTAAGCGGTGGTTTTGACCCTCTACATTCTGGTCATCTTGCATATATCAATAAAGCAAGCTTGCTAGGAGATCATCTGGTGGTAGCTTTAAATTCTGATAATTGGCTAACAGAAAAAAAAGGACAACCTTTCATGTCATTCGATGAAAGAAAAGAAATTTTAGAAAACCTCAAAGCAGTTGATGAGGTGATAGGTTTTGATGATAGCGATGGAAGCAGTTGTGATGCACTAGAACAAATCAAACTCTCTTATCCTAATGACCATATAATCTTCTGTAATGGTGGTGATAGAGATAAAACTAATATACCTGAAATGATTATTAAAGATATAGAATTTGAATTTGGAGTTGGTGGTGATGATAAAAAGAATTCTAGTAGTTGGATTCTAAAAAATTGGCTTGGCGACGCTGAAGATAGGGTTTGGGGGAAATTTTTTAACCTTTACAAAAATGAAAAAATAAAACTAAAAGAATTAATAATCCATGCAGGAAAAGGTATGAGTTTGCAAAGACATTTTAATAGAGATGAGATTTGGTTTGTTTCTAAAGGCAAATGTGAAGTTAAGTATCAGAGGGCCAAACAAAAAGGCCAGCAAGTTAAAAAATTAAACCTACATGATGTATTCAAAGTAGGCAAAGAAGATTGGCATCAAATATATAATCCTTACTCTGAAGAATGTAGAATAATTGAGATTCAATATGGTGACGAAACCTCAGAAGATGATATTGAAAGACTAGAGTTTTATAAAGGGAATAATGATGAATGATTATAAAGTAAAAGATATTTCACTTGCAGAATTTGGAAGACAAGAAATTTTACTTGCGCAAGATGAAATGCCAGCTCTTATGCAATTGAGAAAAAATTATGGAGAAGAACAGCCCCTTAAAGGTGCAAAGATTATGGGTTGCATTCATATGACAATTCAAACAGCAGTTCTTATCGAAACACTAATTGAACTAGGTGCAGAAGTGAGATGGTCATCATGTAATATTTTTTCCACTCAAGATCATGCAGCTGCAGCTGTTGCTGCAAATGGAATTCCAGTTTTTGCCTGGAAAGGTGAAACAGAAGAAGAATATGAGTGGTGTCTTGATCAAACAATAAATAAAGATGGCAAACCATGGGATGCCAATATGATTCTAGATGATGGAGGTGACTTAACTGTCAAAGTTCACAAGGAATATCCAGATATGCTAGCAAAGATTCATGGTATTTCTGAAGAAACAACAACCGGTGTGAAAAGATTAAAAGAAATGCTCGCAAATGGTGAACTTAAAGTTCCGGCAATAAATGTTAATGATTCAATTACAAAATCAAAAAATGATAATAAATATGGTTGTCGCCATAGTCTTGATGATGCAATTAAAAGAGGGACAGATATGTTGTTATCAGGAAAAAAAGCATTGGTAATAGGCTATGGAGATGTTGGTAAAGGTTCAGCTGACTCTCTTTCACAGCAAAAAATGATTGTTGACGTAACTGAAGTTGATCCAATCTGTGCAATGCAGGCTTGTTTTGATGGTTATAGTGTGATTTCAGCTTATAAAGATGGAGATGTTACTCAAGATGGATCAAATTTAGACACTGAGCTTCTTAAAAAGTATGACCTAGTGGTTACAACCACTGGCAATATCAATGTGCTGGATAAGTTCATGCTTAATGCATTAAGTTCTGGTTGTGTAGTTTGTAATATTGGCCATTTTGATAATGAAATTGATGTAGAGTTTCTTAGAACTTTTGAATGGCATGAAATTAAACCAGGAGTGCATAAAATCATAAGATCAGAAAACGACTATCTCATTCTGCTCGGAGAAGGTCGACTTGTAAACCTTGCTTTAGCAACTGGTCATCCTAGCAGAGTTATGGATGGATCTTTCTGTAATCAAGTTTTAGCTCAAATTATGTTGTTCAAAGAGGGTTTTGCAGACAAAAATAAAGATGAACGACAATTGTATGTAAAAGCTTTACCAAAAAAATTAGATGAAGAAGTTGCTTCATTAATGGTTAAAGGATTTGGTGGCACATTAACTAAGTTAACTGCAACGCAGATGAGCTACATTGGAATAGATAAATCATCATCTTTCAAAGAAGAAGACTACAAATATTAAAAATGAGCTGTAGAGGAATATCAGAATTTAAATAAAAAGTTCTTCTATTTGGTTTTGAAAATTTTTAAGATTTCTTAGTTCTTTTTTTCTTTTGAATTCATAACATTTTGCACTTTGAATAACTGCAAGGTTATTTTTTAAAGAGTTTTTTTCTAAAGAAGGAAATTCTGATGTAAAAAAATTACTTGATATAAGTTTCATTAAACCTTGTTTATAACTTACTGTTTTAAATTCTTCTATCTCTGACCATTCTGGGAATATAACAATATCAATACTTGACTCCTCATTATAAAAATCTCTTTTATTCAATTTGAAAAGATCTCTTTCCAGATCACTTTTCTCAAGCTTGAAAGGCTCTTTTGAAGAGAATGATATTTCTTTATTTACTTCTTTTGAGAGTTTTATTAATGGATAAGATGGAAGCAGTGTTGCTTTGTTTTGAGTCAATCTAAATAATGCAATGTCTTCTGTAATAAGTTTGCCTCCAAGCTTAATCAGAACTGCTGCAAGCGAAGATTTTCCTTGCTTTGTGATACCAGGAAATAATATTGTTTTTTCTTTAAACCTCACTGAGCTACCATGGATGGGAAGGAAACCATTCTGGGCAAAAATGCAGGCAAAAGGAAAATTAAAAAGCGTTTGAAAGAAAGGGGTATCAGCTTCACCTTCAAGATAGATTTTAATTACACTGCCATTCAGAAATTCAAATAAACCAATTTTTTCACGATAATAAAAACCATAATCATCCCGAAGCTCAAATTGATTATCTAAAAGGCCTTCATTTTCAAAGGGACTATCGGAAAATTTAACCTCTATATTTAGAGCATTGTTATCTTTAACAGCGGGTATGCCAAGATAATCTAGCTTACAAGGTATTCGGATTTTATGGTTATATAGTGTGTAAAACACTCATTTAGGATGGAAGCAGAACGCTGAATTGGGAATCGCCACCACCAGTCACATTAACGTTTTTTACGATATCTTTGGCATTGCCTAGTTCAGTGACTTCCGGTTTTTCCCATTTTGAATTGAATTTTTCGCTGTTATTTTCCATAGAAAAGTTATTCTCGCATAAATTTCGAGTATTTGTCTACTATAAGAACATATTTACTTAAAGAATGAATTAAGAAAAATATTAATATTTATGAATACTTGGAGGTTAATTATATCAGCCTCATTTATAATTTTTTTCTTTGACCATTTATCACAAATAGCATCAAGCTTCTTTAGATCAATCATTGCAGAGAGTGCATTATTTAGATTATTTCTCTCTTTCATAACAATTTCATAGTCAATATCAGAAAAATTTGATTCTAACCCTTTGGTTAGGTTTGACTTATTTGCTCTAAAAGCATGTTTTTTACCAAGAAAATTACTCAAGTAATCTCTTAGAATAAATCTCGTATTTCCATTATTAAATTTGAAGTTTGGAGGCATATTTACGCAGAAATTTATAAAATCTTTATCATAAAATGGGCTAACTATTTCTATGCCTAATTTACCAAAGATTTTATGCCTATTCGAAAACGCAATAAATTGTAGATTATTCTTTAACCTTGTTTCGTGAGAGTCAAATATATTTCTTGGACTATCTTTATCTATATTGCTAAATAATTCTTCTGTAAGAAGTGAATTATTTTTAACTCTGTTGTTATAACCAAGAAGTTTTTTAAAACTGTTTTTTAAGAAAAACTTGAGCATTCTTCTACTTGGTTTCATATGAACTTTTGCGTAGTCAAATATAGATTTGAAAAATGAGAAAAAATTAAGATTAATAAATTGTCGATAAATATTTTCAAATCCATAAGAGATAACATTATCTCCATCGTTACCATCAAAAATTGCATCAACGTTGTTTTTTGCTAAATGTTTACATATAGCATCAAATATATATAAATTTGGAATAATCATTGGTTCTTGAAAAATATGTACATATTTTTCTATGCTCCCCAAAACAGATTTATTATGCATCTCTATATGATTTTTCTTGAAATCTGTAAAAGAGCTAACAATATTTTGATATTTTCTCTCATCAGTATTTGGGAATTCTTTTAAATGCGAGAAATTAACTGAGATGGTTTCAGTATTATGAAAATCACAGTTTTTTAAAGCTACAGCAACTGCTGAGGAATCTAAACCTCCACTAAGCATTACTATTTTTTTATTAAAATGAGATGCTCTACTTGATACTGCTGATTCAAAAATTTCTTTAAAAATTTTCCTGTTGTATTTGGTAAATTTTCGGGGAGTATCAATAATATTTAAATTTGCCTCATGTATTTCATCTGAAGTTATTTCGAAAACTAACCCAGGGCCTAATATGTCAATTTCATTATAGTAAGTAGATTTCGATTCAATATGTTGCCAAGCCAGAAGTTCTCTTATTTTTTTAAGATTTGGAGTAAGATCACATTTAATATATTTTTTTAAGAAATAGAGATCATTAGAGAATAAGTATTTATTTTTTGTTTTATGAATATACGTTGGTCTTGAACTCCAAAAATCATTTGTATATACAAAATAATTTTTCTTCTTATCGAAGAAAAATATGTTGAAAGAACCATCCAGTTCACCATAGTATTGAAAATTTTCTTTTGAAAGCTTGAAAAGCAGTTGTTCAAGTTCAACATTTTCCAAAGTTGAATTTTTTTTAATAAACCCTTCTTCATTTGTAAAATAACCATCAATTAGTATAAATGCTTCCTCATCTTCGATTATCCTCACCCTTTCGGCTTTAACGTCTTTATCAAGCAAAACATTAATACATTTTTCTTTTCTATTTAAGGTGAGTAAATAATTATTCATAAACAAATATTTTTTTAAAAGCATCTACATTTGGATCTGAATTTAGAATAATTTTATTATCTTTCTCAATCCAAGCATGTGATTCAAAAACTCCATTTAACTTAGCGACCCCAATAATTAATATGAATTCATTTGAATTTCTTGTTAATTTTTTAAATGTTAAAGATTTAACTAAACAGGAAGGTTTAAAAAAGCTAATAAATTTTGAATTAAGTGATTCTGATAGCTGTCTAGGATCAATACTAAGATTAAAAAAACCTTTTTTGAGAGAATCAATACAAAACTTAATCCCCATTACTTTAATCAGTAATTGGTATTGAATTATATTTATGAAAATTAATATATTTTTAAGAATATTTTTAATTCTTTTCAATTTTCTATCTTTTTTATGAGCTTAAGATTTTGAAATTTATCAAGAATGGATAAAATTTCTGGAACTTTGTGATCAGGTAAATTGAAATGGTTTATAGTGCTCTCTAATATTTCTCTAATAGAGCTGTGCTTGGATATTAATTCCCAAATAAAAGAAGATGAGTTATTAAGTTCGTAATATTCACCATTTTTCAGATTCAAAACAATGTAACAATCTTCAAGAAATTCATATGAGATATTCTCATTAATTAAATATGAGATATCTTGATTAATATTTTCCAGATGATCCATCTTTTTTAACTTTATTTATCGCAAAATTAAACATAACAAGAGAAATAATAACAATTATGCAAGTAATAAAAAAACTTCCAATTAGATCTAAATCAACTTCATCAGCTAAATAGCCATTGAAGATTAAACCTCTCAACAATTCTAGTGAATAAGTTGCTGGTATAGCATCTGAGAATGCTTGCAAATAGTTTGGCAGAACGGATACCGGATAGATAATACCTGACAATAAAGAAATTAATATATTGGTTAAATAATTAATAGGATCTGCTTGTTTATAGACAAGAACAAAAGCGCCTGATAAAAAAGCTATACCTAGAAAAAATAAACTAGAAGAAAATAGAATTAAACTTGCTAGAGCATAAGTATGCAGAGGTAAGGAAAAATCAGAGATTAAAGAAGCAAATAGTAGGTAAAAAACAAATTTTAAATTTCCTTTAATGTAAGGGTATGCAAGCATGCATAACATTACAGATATTGTGCTTCGTTGAGAATGAAGAAGCGTGTCTACATAACCAAAGGCTTGAGCATCTCTTATTGAGGAAGATAAAGACCTTATCAAGATAGAGGAATGGTCAAGAAATGCAATTCCAATTATAGAAAATAAAAAATAATTATTTGCATAAGAATCCAGATGAATCGATTGATTTGCTTCAAATGTCTTAGACAAAAAAAAGAAAGTTATTAAAGTCAGAAACATGCCTGCAAATTGACCAAAAAAAGAAATTTTGTAGCTATATTCCCAAAGAAAATCTTTTTTTATCTGTTTGAAAATAAAGAGATTTTTCATCACAATTTAAGCTCAATGAAATTTGATTCAGAAAAAACTACATCATGAGAACAGAATAATATAAGGTTTTTTTCTTTTATTTGCTGATCAATTAGAAACGATTCTAATTTTGATTTGATATTTTTATCTAAAAATGAAAATGATTCATCTAATATTATAACTTTGCCTTTATTTGCTAATCCTCTAATTATTGATATCAATTGCATTTGACCTTGTGAAAGATCAGAAAAAAGGGTTTTTCTAAAATTTAATATTTCAAAAAAATCCATTAGTTCCTCAACAATAGATAACTGATAATTTGGATCATTCAATGATAAAAAATATTCTAAATTATCTGATACATTCAGTCGGTGAAAGAAAGATCTTGGATTATTGTCTATGTACGAGATATTTTCTGTTAATTTAAAATTTGCTTTTATAGTCCCAGAATCTGGAAGATATATCTCTTTAATAATTTTAAAAAGCGTTGTTTTCCCAGAACCATTTGGCCCTGAAATCTTATAGATATTATTCAACTCAAAAGTGTAGCTAAAATTAGCCAATACCTCATTTTCATTAAAACTTTTACTAATTTCTGATAGGACTATTCCTGATGACATATTAATTTTTACTAAAACAATTATTTTATTCTTATTATGATAATTCAAAAATAACTTTTAATATCTAAATATGCATGACCTTATATTTAATTACTTAAAAAACAAAAAAATTAGTGCTAATAATTTGACTCAGAAACAAATTTTAAATTTAGTTTCTCTATCAAAAAAATTTCATTTAATTGGTTTTATCACCTCAACTTATAAATTGAGTGACAGATCAGAACATGAAGAATTGATTGCATTAAAAAAATTATCTGTTGCTAAAAATTTAATGATGATGCATGACTTAAAGTTAATATGCAGTGATTTAAATAAGAAAAAAATAAAATATTGTATTTTGAAAGGATCGGCTCTAAATGTAGCAGAAGTCTATGCTCCAGCCACAAGATTTTTTAGAGATCTTGATATATTAGTAGCAAAAGAAGATCTAAAATCTGCATTTAAAATTCTAAATAATCTTGGCTATAAATACGTAAATAAATTCGCAAAAAATAGGTGCGATTTTTTAGGTACACACCATCTACCAGTTATGTCAAATGAGAATGGAACATTTGTAGAATTGCATCATAGAGCTACAGCTCAAACACATTATAAAGAATGCCCAATTACTGAAAATATTTTGAAAGATAAAATTTTTCATAAGGAAATTTTTATCCCAAACCCATCAGCCTTAATTGGCCACACTTTATACCACGGTTTGATCCACAATAGATATTCAATAGGGCCTATAATTCTTTTTGACATAAATAAAATTATGAAGAAATACAATTTAGAGAAAAATACTAGTAATAAATATGTATCATTGCTTAAGCTTGAAAATGAGCTAATCAAAGTTAACGAACTATTCATTGATATTGAAAATAAAAATAAGATAAATGATTTAAATTATAGGCTAACTAATATTCGGAAAAACCTAGCTTTAACCGAGAAAGAAAGTTACAAAATTCACTTTTTTGATTTCAAATTAGTTTTAAAAAAAATAATTAACAACTTTTTTTATAGAAAAATTGTGTTTACTGAATTTAAATATCAAACTAGCAGATCAAGTCTGAAGTTTCCTATTTTTTATTTAAATGAATTAATGGTTTCAATAAGAAATATAAGGCTTTTCTAATTTGTTATAAAATATAGATATGGCTGAGTGGCAGAGTGGTTATGCAGCGGACTGCAACTCCGTGTACATCGGTTCGATTCCGTTCTCAGCCTCCATATAATGAAAATTTTTGTAACAGGTTCATCAGGTTTTATAGGTTTTCACTTAATTAAAGCGCTAATTAAATCCGGCCATGATGTTGTAGGCATCGACGATCACAATGATTTTTACAATCCTGATCTTAAATTAAAGCGATTAGCTTTACTTGACTCAAAAAATTTTACCTTCCATAAGATGGATATTAACAATATTTGTATAGATGATGAAAATTTTGATTTAGCAATTAATTTAGCTGCTCAGGCTGGAGTTAGGGTTTCAAAAGAAAGAGAATATTTGTATGATTCTTCAAATATTGAAGGCTTCAAATCATTTTGTAATTTTTGCAAACAAAAGAAAATCAATAAGATTCTCTATGCTTCAAGCAGTTCAGTATATTCAGACACTTGTAAAGATAAATTCAAGGAAGAAGAAACTTTGCTCAAACCCAAATCAGTATATGGTAGATCTAAACTTTCAAACGAGATGTATGCCTCAAAACTTATAAAGTCATGTGATTTATCAATGGTTGGCCTAAGATTTTTTTCAGTATATGGCCCATATGGAAGGCCTGATATGGCATATTACTCTTTTACAAAAGCAATAAAAGATAAGCGGACTATTAGGCTCAACAATGAAGGTGATATGTATAGAGACATGACTTTTATTGATGACATTATTGAAGGTATGCTGGGAGCAATTGAATATGTTTTCAATCCAGAGAGCAAGAACAAGAATGAAATCTTCAATTTAGGAAATGATGCCCCCATTAAAACAAGTTACTTGTTAAGTAAAATTGAAAAAACTATAGGCAGAAAAGCATTGATTCAGCACTTTACAACTGATAATGAGAACATAAAAACACATGCCGATATTACTAAAGCAAAAAATTTATTAGGATATGATCCTAAAGTATCTTTTGATTATGGTATTGAAAGGTTCTTAGATTGGCATAAGTATTATGAAAATATATAGAAAACTAAAATTAGGAATAGTTGGTCACGGTTTTGTTGGAAAGGCAACTGATTGGGGTTTTAACAAACGTGTTAATAAATTTATTGTAGATCCATTACTTGATACGAACATACTGGATTTAAAAGAATTTGAGCCAGAAATAATCTTTATATGTGTCCCAACACCAATGAGTAACGATGGTAGCCAAGATTCATCAATTATTGAAAATGTTATCAAGGAACTTATTCTATATTGCCCAAATGCTATTAAGGTTATAAAAAGTACAGTGTTACCATCTTTGCTGGATGAATTACATAAATTGGATTCAAAATTAATTTACAACCCAGAATTTTTAAGAGAGAAACATGCAAACTTGGATTTTGTTAACTCCGAGATGATTATATTTGGTGGAGATAGAAACATTTCTACACAAGTTTCAAATGCATACACCAGACATTCAAGATGCAAAACAAAAGAGCATATATTTACTGATTTAAAAACTGCATCATTTATAAAATATTCTATAAATACTTTCTTAGCTTCAAAAGTTATATTTTTCAATGAACTGTATTCCATTTACGAAAAACTAGAAGTAAAAGATAGCTGGGAATCAGTTATAAATATCATCTCTAAAGATTCAAGAATTGGAGATAGCCATATGAATGTGCCAGGACATGACGGCAAAAAGGGGTTTGGAGGCGCATGCTTTCCAAAAGATAGCTTAGCTTTGATTAAATTTGCTAAAAGTTTTGATATTGATCTAAATTCACTAATATCTACAGTCAAAGTGAATAATAAAATAAGATCAGAATATAACGAGCTAGATACAAGAGAATCTGATCAAAATGTAACATTCGATGATAAAATTTGAAGCTATTGCCCAGGTGGTGAAATTGGTAGACACAAGGGACTTAAAATCCCTCGAAGGAAACTTCGTGCCGGTTCAAGTCCGGCCCTGGGCACCATCTTGATAAATAATGAAATATTGGCTTGTTGCTACGTACAAAATAAATGAGATTAAGAATGTTGAAAGAAACCTAATAAACCAAAGTTTTGATTACTATTTGCCAAAAATTATAACAAAAAAATACAATGGTCATCCTAAAGAAGAAATTATGTTTCCTGGTTATATTTTTATCAATACTGATATTAATAAATACCCATCAGTTAAATATACAAAGGGCATAAAAAATATCATAAAATTTGGAGATAATATTTCATATATAGCTAATGAAGAAATTGAAAGCATTAGTAAGGCGGAAAAATTATCAAGACTAAAGCCTTTAGTTGCAAAAATTAAAATTGGTCAGGAAGTAAATATTAAAAGCGGTTCGTTTAAAGGTAATATAGCTGAAATCTGCTCGCTTCCTTCAAAAAAAAGAGTCGGTATCTTATTACATATTCTCGGTTCTTACAGAAGGATAGATATCTTAGAAAAAGATATTAAATTATAAAATATTGTCTTTTATTTACACATGAAATATAATGTTCAACTATTGAACGGTATAAATTTAAATCAGAATATTTGATTAAATAATCCGTGCGGTAGCTATCCCTTCTTAAATATAGAAATTAAACATACCCTATGCATAAGTATCAAAATATTACAGAAGATCATATAGATCTTCTAAATATTATTGAAAAAGATGGCAACGCATCACAAAGAGAGATTGCAATAAATACTGGCCTAAGCATTGGAAAGGTAAACTATATTATTAAAGCTTTAGTAGATGTCGGGTTTATTAAAATAAATAATTTTAATAACTCAGATAAAAAATTAGAATATGCATATATTTTAACGCCGAAGGGCATGCAAGAAAAAGTAAACATTACTAAGAAATTTATCATCAAAAAACAAGAAGAATACGATAAACTTAAATCATATATTTCAGAATAATCTTCAGGTTTTCAGTACTTAAAGTCAAAATGAACTCAACTTAGATAAAGGCTCTTATAGTATTTTTGAATTTTTTTAAAGCTGCATATTTTAAAGCCTGTTATCTGTGAGGTTGCATATGAAACGTTTCACTTTAGATTTTATTTTTCGTATTACAGGAATCCTAGCAAAATTTGGTGTCTTATTTTTGTTGGAGCGCTCTCTAAGTACAGAAGAGTTTTCTAAATATATACTTATCATTTCTATTATTGCATTAACGTCTAATGCCTTACGATTTGGCTCTGACAATTTACTTTATCGAATATCAACAAGCGGCTCTCTGTTTCAGTTAAGCCAAGGACTATCCAATGTTGCAACTCTTTATAAAAAGAGCTTGGTGATAAAGCTTATTTTAGTATTACTTGCTATACCTTATTTTTCGATTTCTGAAATATTTATTATATTCATAGGTATCGAAGGTATTTCATTTCTGCACTATTACTGTCTTGTGATAAGAGGTCGAGGTAACATTAAAGAGTCCATACTTATTTTTGATGTAATCCCACCTTCGGCATTAATGATCATGTTATATATTATTCCACCAAGTTATGGGCTTGATGCTGTTCTTACCCAATACCTGATATACATTCTGTTGGTGGTTGTTTGCTTCATATATCATATTAGATTTATAAAGTACTTTGTGAAGCGTCACGCAAGTTACTATACCAAACCTTTTGAGGAGTACTTTAGAAAAATTACTCCATTTGGACTCAGTAATTTTACAAATTCATTCACATCATGGGGCGATGTAATATTGGTGACACTCTTATTTGATCCAGCTATTTCAGCAGGATACTTCATGATAACTCGAATAGTAGCAGCCTGTGAGAGAATATCTGTAATTCCACTTTATCCTGCATACAACATCTTGGGTCACGAATTTCAATTAAAGAAGCAAGTAAATTTATCTGTGTATCTTAGTGTAATTCCTGCAATAGGATTTTCGGCATTGATTATAGTATTTGGTTCATTGGGAATTTTAGCTGGATTAGAGATATTGCCCATAGTTTTGTTTGGGGTTATTGAGGTTTTTCCTTTGGTTGTGCAATTTTTATTAGCATTGTCACTTATTGTAATTACTGCTGGAGGTGGAGCTGTGGACACAATAGCTGTTCAAACTGGGTTTGAGAAAAATGTGCTAAATAATGCACTTACAATAATGACTCTTCGAGTAATAACTATTGGTTTCCTTTACTTTTCTTTTGGAATTGATTTCTACACTTATATTGTTCTAGGTGTCATCTTTATTTTGATAGGAAAGTCCTTTTTAATTAATAAAATGTTCTCCGGAGCTATTAAACCTAGTAGTGACTAAAAGAAACTTAAATGATTTGCTCACTTTATAACTGGAGATATTTTGAAAATAATTGAGGTTTATCAATGTGATCCACTGGTTGATGTTCAGGGAGGCGGAGTTAAGTATTTACAGATGCTAACCCAGGAACTCCGAAAACGGACTGATGTGGAGAAGATTATTTTTTTAGGCCAAGGCAAAAACTACAAAAAAAGTAAAAATTTTGAGTTTATTCCTGTCGTAACAGAAAAATGCAGCTATGTTATGTTTGCAATCAAACTGTTCAGATTTGCACTAAATAGGAGGATGTTACAGGGTTCTGTGGTGCATGTTCACCGGCTATATTTTGGATTACCATTTAGCATTTTGAAATGGTGGAACGGGTGTAGGATAGTTTGCACTCTACATGGACGAACTTTTGAGATTTTTAAAGAAAAAGAACACGGATTCAAATTACATGCTTCCCTCTTTATTTTCAAAATAATCGAGAAAATTTCAATATGGCTGACAGACTTTTTGGTGCCAGTATCACCGGAGGTAGTATCCTCTTTTGACGCTAAATACAAAAATTTTGAGAGCAAAAATCGAACAAAAATGAGAATATTAACCAGCATGGTAGATGTGTCAAAGTTTAGCTCGAAAGACTCAATTGAAAAAGACAAATCATTTTGTTTTGTTGGCCGGCTATCTGATGTTAAAGATATACCATTTTTGATTAGACTTGCTAAAAATCACAAACTTTTTTTTGAGACAAATAATGTTCATATAAATGTCTATGGAGATGGTGAAAGAAAGGCAGAGCTCGAAAATGCGATTTTATCTGAGGGTGTTGAAAATATTTTGATATTGAAGGGAGAAAAAAATATAAATGAAATAGATCATATCTTCAATGAGTCTCTTGCGACAATTATTTGTTCTAAACATGAAGCAGGCCCTACTGTACTAATAGAGTCACTTGCTTGTGGTACCCCAGTAATCTCTAATGATATAGGTGAAGTAAGATCTGTACTCGATGCTGGAGGACTTGGTTTTTTAGTAGAAAAAGATACTGAAAGTTACCTCTCTGCTATGAGCGCAGTACTCGAAGGTTATAAATTTTCCAAGAAAAATGCTGATATACTAATAAATTCAAGGTCATCAAAATTTATAAGTAATCAATACATGAAAATTTTTAGAAGTGTGCTAGTCTCAAAATGACTGATAATCAATACATTTATAAATGCATTTAAACCCAGATATTGAATATGTTAAATTATTTTAACTCTCGTATTTTCCCATTCTTGCTACTATTTTTTGGTGTGTTTGGTTACGCTATTCAAAAGGTTCTGGGTATTGAGTACGCAAGATTATTTGATGATTTAGCTATGATTTACATGGTTTTTTTTACAATCTTGATAGCTCCTACCGGTAAATTTGCCAAAATAAACAGAGTGTTATTATGGCTAGGCCTATTTATATTGATAACCTTTATTTCCGCAATTTTTAACCAAGTTCCGATAGACGTATATTTTGTGCAAATGCGAACTTATGGACTGCCAATATTTATTATCTTATTTTTTTATATAACTCCCATAAATGATTCAACCTTAAAGTACATAGTGAATTTAGTAATGTTTATTAGTATTCTGCTCTTTTTAGGTGCATTGTTTGAATTAATAATTGGTCGCCCAATTGTTAATTTGGAAAATAGATTTGGTCAAGAAATAATTTTTGAATCAGGCGTAAGGGTTGCCTCATTTGTTGGCAATCCTATAGATTTTGGAAATTTTATTGTATTTGCATTAATACTCTTTTATGCAGGCATTAAGGCAAATTATCTTTCAGAACGGCAAGGTTTATTTTTGATCTTAATATGTTTCTTATGTCTTATTGCTACCGCTAGCAGAGGTCCTTTTATTGCATTTGTAGGTGCTTTTATTATTTATTTTTGGAATAAAAGGTTATTGAGTTGGAAATTAATAACATATTTAATATTGGCTGCACCTTTGATATATTTTTTAGGTGGGAATTTATTATCTAGATTTTTAGGTTACGATATCGAATCCTTATATGAAAGCCAATATCGATTTTTGTATTTATCTAAATCAGTTCAGATATTTTTAGATCATATTATGGTTGGTGTTGGACCAGGTATGTTTGGCGGCTGGGTTTCCATAAATTACCACACTAGTCCTATCTATGAAATTTATGATGTAAGTACCAAAGGAATTGCTTCAATAGATATGTTTTGGCCTCATTTTTTAACGGAAGTTGGAATATTGGGCACACTTTTATTCTTGTTATCGATGAACTTGATCTATAAAAAGAGTAAACAATTTAGTAGGTCAAATAATAATTCTGAGATATTCTTTTCAACTTTTATTCTACTAGCTTTTCCAGCAGTTTTTCTAATGGGATTTTTTTCCTTATCTCTTGAAACACAGCTGGTTTCTTCTATTTTATCTGTTGTATGTGGGATGTCCTTGAGGGTTTTATATGAAAAAAGTAGCGTATATTCTGTCTCTAAGAGATAGCTTAGAGTCTTTCATATTTAGAGAGATTGTTCTGCTTAAAGAAAAGCAGGTTGACATAATAGGCTTTAGTCTTTTCAAGGATCGGGGAGGACTTTACTCGCCATCTGATATCATACCTGTTTTTTCGCTTAATTATTTTGGTGTAATAGTTGCGTTTTTATTTGAATTTTTGAGTTCTCCTAAATCCTATATTGGGTTGTTTTTTCATGCGGTTAAATATGGAGCTGTTCTTGAGTTTCTTATAGGCACATACTTTGCGAGAAAAACCCGTCAGCAAAGTGTGGATATTCTTCAATGCCACTTTGGGGATAAAAAGTTTTTTGCGGCATATTATTGTAAAAAACTTACTGGTATTACTCTGAACTTAACTGTCCATGCTCATGAAATATTTGCTAACCCGAATGAAAAGCTATTTAAAGCCATAATCAATGATGCCGACAATATCATCTGTATATCGGAGAAAAATAAGTCCCTTTTGATTAGAGACTTTGGAGTAAAACCAGAACTTATCGAAGTAATTAGACTGTCTATTGATTTAGAGAATTTTAGTAAATCTAACGATGTATACTTTTTGACCGTGGGTAGGTACACGGAACGAAAGGGTTTTAGAGAATTATTTGAGGCAATATCACTATTGCCTGATTTTGGTAACATTAAGTTTATAACTATCGGCTGGGGGCCCTTGGATCTCAATTTGTTGGCCGAAGAGTTTGGTGTTACTGACAAAGTCTTAGTATTTGACAAGATGAGTCCAGAACAACTTCGTTTTTTTTATAGTAAATGCCACGTATTCTGTCTTCCCTCAAAATCTACAATAGAGGAGGGTGAAGAGGGAATACCCGTTGTTCTGATGGAGGCAATGGCTTCGAAGATGTTGATACTTTCTACTAACAGCGGGTCTATATGTGAATTGGTTGATGAAATAGTAGTTGAACAAGGATCCGTGATTGACCTCAAAGAAGGGATAGAGGCAGCATATAAGTTAATCCAAAATGGAGGCTTTGATGGGCAAGTGTCTCGCGATAAAGTTGTAACGCACTATTCCGTAGAAAATGTTAATAGGCTCCACAAACATCTTTATGAATAAGAAATATTATATTGTTGTTAATGGTTACTCGTCGGAGAATGCTCAAAGGCAGCCATGGTATACGGTGAGACATTTAAAAGATGTGGTTCTCGAGGGATCTCAGGTTAAAGTGGTATCCTCATTTTCTGATGTTATCGATTCAGTGGATGCTGTAGTGATAAAGTTCTGGAGTATAAAGGATTTATTTTTCTCGCCTATCAACCAAGGAAAGACCATTTATCTTATGTCCTTTCCACTTTATAGGTGTAAAGATTTATTAGCTAGACCTATGAAATTATGGCAAAACCGTAAGGACTTATGGAAGATATTTTTAGTGTCTATGATCCCAAAGATTATATTACTTAATAATCTACGAAAAGCAGACAGTGTTATCTTTATCTCTGATCGCTCATATGATCTTATTGGGCGGAAGTTACAATCCTCAATAATGTATTATCCGTATTTTAAGGAAAACTGGGGGCGTGTAAGTGAGCTAAAGCAACCCAATCTACAACCGCCCAATCTAAGCAAGGATCTTTCTATTGGCTACTTTGGACCTCCTTTCACCTCTAGAGGTTTTGATGATGTAATCCGGTTAATAAATAATTTAAATAACTCAGAACAAAATGTTCAATTTAAACTAATAGTTAGAACAGAGAGATCTGAACTTAAAAAGAAATTAGATTTTTACAGAAAGAAGATCAAAAATATCAAAAACGTGGAGATTATTAGTGGTTTTCTTGCAAGAGAACTTCTCTATCAGGAACTGCAGGAAGTAGACGTTATAGTATTACCTTTTTCATTCGTATTTAGCGAGTTGCCAATTGTAGTTCTCGAGGCTATCGAATTAAACAAACTAGTTTTTACAACTGTACATTCAGGGCTCAATACGATCGTCCAAAATGCTCCCTGTTGCGATATTATTAATATTAACTCGATATTATCTGAATCTGATCTCATGGGAATTTTACAGAATAGAGTCTTGCAGGATAGAAAACAAAACGATGTATTTTTTGAGACTATTACTGGAACCCATGACAAATTAAGGAACCTCTTATGCCAAAATTAAAATTTAAAAGCTCTTCGACATTTAGTTCATTGCTTAATAAAAAATATATGGTCCTTATGACTAACTTTGTCTTTCAGGGCATGCGGTATATGACGAGGGGAGAGCTTGCCTTTAAACTGATGTTTACTCTCGTGTTCACAATTTTTTTTAATTTAATATTTAATAATCTTTTTGTTTCTGCTCTAGTTGGCCATTTTGCAAATTTTTGTCTCAATGGTCAGTTTTTTGTTTTGTCACGGTATTTGTTTTCTCGAGATGCTATATCACCAAAAGGCTTGTCTGAGTTCATTGACATAATTAGTAAAAGTTATAAAAAATTTGGTGTCGCTGACGTTTTGGTTATAGGAAGTTTTTGTAGAATGGAGATGGGTAATTCTAGCGATTTAGATCTCCGAATAATGCATAAAGCTGACTACTGGTCGTCATTTAAAGCATACTTATATGCTTTTTATCTTAGGTTTCTGGGAGTAATCAGGTTGTTTCCTATGGATGTTTATTGTTTTTCTGATTTGACATTTTTGGACAAACTACGTGCTGACGAAAATCCCTCATTTTTTGAAGGCGATGAGAGATTCCTTACAAAGTATCCAAATTCAAGACCTGCACTTCTTCTTCTCGAAAAAAATATAGAGGCCTGGCATTGTTAATAATTATATCGGGATCCGATGGAACAGGAAAATCGACTATAGTAGATGGACTTTCCCAAGACCTAAGTAAAAAAGGTGAAACTAAAACATTTTGGCTTAGATTTGTAAATTTTTTCTCAAAATTTATTAACGTTTTTGGAAGACTTTTTAATAAAAGCTACGTGGAAAGATACTCATGGGGATCAGTTGGTTATCATGATTATAATGGTCTTATCGGCTATCTTTACATTTATTCTTGTTATGTAGATCATCTGATTTTCTATCCATTTTTTATTGCTCGAAATCGAAAAGCTATTGGTTCATCCAAAGTACACCATATTTACGATAGATACCTATTGGACACAATAGCAGATTTAATAGTCGATACTAGAAAAGAGCAACTAACCCTTGGGCTTTTCTCTAATATGGTCAAAAAGCTGAAAAGTAAGGCCAATCTAATTATTATCACATGTGATGAGCAGGTTGTACTATCTCGAAGGCCAGATATCAAAGACGATAAAAAATATACTTTACGCTTGGAAGCGTATAGTAAAATAGCTAAAAAGTTTAACATTAGGGTCTTGGACACTTCTTCTGGATCGATCAAACAAAATATTGAGAGTCTATAGTGAATCATCGCAGGTACCTTCTTGTGGCTTCTGGAGGAGGGCATTTAAAAGAGCTATATGAGTCACTTCCTGACGGTTTTGACTTTAGTCAAGCAACACTATTGACCTATAAAACAAAGACTGTTTCTCAAGACCATCGAGTTGTGAAATTCATTGTTAATCCACATAAGTCTTTATTGGGTTATGCTTTATGCTTTACACAAACTTTTTTTTATTTTCTGATGTATCGCCCTAAGTTCATTATTTCCTCTGGAGCAGGTATAGCAGTGCCAAGTATTTTTCTAGCAAAAATCTTTAATGCTAAATTGATATTTATCGAGACAGTAGCGAACTTATATGCTCCCTCTAGAACTGGTATGTTTGCATATAAGCGGGCGGCACTTTTTGTTATTCAACACGACAGTTTAAGAAAATTTTATCCAAATGCTAAGTTGGGAAGGTTGTTGTGATTGTTGCACTTGTTGGTACTAGCCATTTACCGTTCCAACGGCTTATTATTGCTGTTTCACAGCTTAAAAACGATAGCGGTTTGGATTGTATTGTTCAACATGGTCATTCATCACTTGATGGTACAGACTTGGAAGGGTTCGATTTTTGTCCTAATGATGAATTGCTAGCACTGATGTCAAAAAGCCAATTAATTGTTTGCCAAGCAGGTTTTGGGAGTATGTTTGATGCAATAAAATCTGGCAAAAGAGTTATCGTAATCCCGCGAAAAATTGATTTTGGTGAGACTGATGCTGAGCAGGACTCACTGGCAAGGCATTACGCAGATCTTGGTCTTGTTGAGTTGTGTGATGATCCCGGCCAATTGACAAATTTTTATAAAACTCATAAAAAAAAGATCGCACCAATTCGCGCCAAAAATATTGCGCTAGTAAAGGATTTATTGGCCGAGTTTATCGACTAAAAAATGTGGAACAATTAGTGAAATATAAATTTGTAATGTCAATAGTTTCTCATGGTCACTATGACTTTATTGCCTCCAATGAAAGTTTAAAACAGATTAGCAAGATGAGTGATGTCAAAATTATTATTAAAGACAATCTTGGTCAGTCCGAGTTGTATCACTTTTGCAAGGAAAATCAAATAACTTATTTAAAATCAAAGGTTTGTAAAGGTTTTGGTGAAAATAATAACGAAATACATAGATATCTTATCGACAATAATATTATTCAATCTAATGGATGGATTTTGTTGGTTAATCCGGATGTTTTTATTGAGTTAGACTATTTCAAAATGCTTACCTCTTACTTAGCAGATACTGCTAATCATTTTTACACTCCTAATTTGTTTAAACTAAAAAATTATGAAGAGTACGAAAATTCTCTGCGTCATTTTCCGAAACTCCGTGACATAATTAATCTACTTCTCATGAAACCAGTTAACAAACATTACCAAAAAGACAGCTTGGAAGATGGAGCAATTATTGACTGGGCGTCTGGTTCATTTTTATGTATACGTTCAGCTAAATTTGAATCAATAGGTGGTTTTGATGAGCGTTTTTATATGTATTTTGAAGACGTTGATTTATGTCACAGGCTTAAACAGGTTGATATTGATTTACGATTTTTGAAATCAATAAACGCTGTTCATACTGGTCAATATGAAAATAGGAAGTTATTTTCAAAACACTTTTATTGGTATTTATATAGCCTTCTATTATTTCTCTTCTTTAAAAGAAAAATCTGATGAAAAATAAAAAAATCTTACTGACAGGTTATTCAGGTTTTATTGGATCTAATGTATTACATTATTTGAAAGATCGAATGGAAATTACACTTTTAGGTCGAAAGCCTCTTGAAGATTTTGAATTTCATGCCGCTTCATTTATCTCTGGTGAGTCATATTCACAGGCTATGGAAGGTGTGGATGTAGTTATTCATTGTGCCGCCCGGGTACATGTGATGGACGATCGCTCACCCAATCCTTTGCAAGATTATAGGGAGGTTAATACATATGGAACAGTCAATTTAGCTAGGCAAGCTGCTAAAAATGGTGTGAAACGCTTCATCTTTGTCAGTACAATTAAAGTTAACGGCGATGTTACAAGCGAAGGAAAACCATACGGACCTGATGATGAATGTTTTCCTAAAGATCCTTATGGAATTAGTAAGTATGAAGCTGAAGTTGAGCTACATAAAATTTCACAAGAAACTGGTTTGGATGTTGTTATCATTAGACCTCCTCTAGTTTATGGGCCTGGGGTTAAAGGTAATTTCGGCGCTTTAATAAAATTTATAAAAAGTGGATTTCCATTGCCTTTTGGCACTATTACAAATAATAGGCGAAGTTTTGTCTCTGTAGATAATCTCATTCACTTGATTAGCACCTGCATTGATCACCCAAATGCCTCTAATCAAATTTTTTTGGTATCTGATGATCAAGATATTTCAACCACTGATTTGCTGAAAAAGTTAGCATTAAAATTGAACATTAAGAGCCGATTGATTCCCATACCAATATTTGTACTTAAATTGATGTTTACATTAATTAGGAAGCCAACTATATCTAACCGTCTTTTAGGTTCTTTGCAGGTTGATATCACCAAAACTAAACATATGCTGGATTGGCAGCCTCCACATGAAAGCTTTGAATATTTGGAAGTAAAAACAAACTCTTCCAGTGAAATATAGCTAGCAAGGCTCCTCATATTTAATACATTTGGTTATTTCAAGCTTTTTAAAAAATAATCCAAGAAGTTCTTTGTTGCACAATTAAGTAAATAACACTTTATAATTTGTAATTCACAATATTTTAAATTTGAAGGAATTTTAATTTGAAAATTTTAGTTACAGGTGGTGCTGGGTTCATCGGTAGTGCTGTAATCCGTAAGTTAATAGAACTTGAAGTATTTGATGTGGTTAATTTGGATAAGTTAACATATGCCGGTAACCTTGACTCTTTGGATGATATTAGCCATTCGCAAAATTATTTGCACGAAAAAATAGATATTTGTAATGCAAATGAACTTACCAATGTTTTTAATAAACATAAGCCTACCTTTGTAATGCACCTAGCAGCAGAAAGTCATGTTGATCGCTCTATTGATGGACCATCTGATTTTATTGATACTAATATTAATGGTACTTTTAATCTTCTTGAGACTGCAAGAGACTATTTCGAAAGTTTAGAGGAAATAGAAAAAAAACAATTTCGTTTTCATCATATATCTACAGATGAAGTTTATGGTGATTTGGAGGGCACTGAAAATTTATTCACAGAAGAATCATCTTATTCTCCGTCATCACCATATTCTGCAAGCAAAGCAGCTTCTGACCACTTAGTTCGAGCTTGGGGTAGGACCTATAACTTGCCTGTGATTATTACTAACTGTTCAAATAACTATGGGCCATACCATTTTCCTGAAAAGTTTATTCCTCACATTATTTTAAATGCTATTCATGGCAAACCATTGCCTATTTATGGTGATGGATCACAAATACGTGATTGGTTATATGTAGAAGATCATGCTAGAGCACTTATTAAGGTGATATTGGAGGGCGATATTGGTGAGACCTACAATATCGGTGGCCGTGTTGAGAAAACTAATCTCGAGGTAGTAAAAACTATCTGTGAACTGCTTGAGGAACTTGCACCAGAGAAACCTTTAGGTGTAAAAAATTATCGAGATTTAATAACTTTTGTTAAAGATCGCCCTGGCCATGATTTCCGTTATGCCATTGATGCCTCAAAAATTCAATCTGAATTAGGTTGGGTCCCAGAAGAAACATTTGAGACAGGATTGCGTAAAACAGTAAAATGGTATTTAGAAAATCGTGAATGGTGGGAAAGAGTGCTTTCTGGTGCTTACTCTCTTGAGCGAATAGGAAAATTAAATTAAAAATATGAAAGGAATAATTTTAGCTGGTGGATCTGGTACAAGGCTTTACCCGGTTACAAAAGCAATATCAAAGCAACTTATCCCCATTAATGATAAGCCTATGATTTATTATCCTCTTTCAGTTTTGATGATGGCTAGAATTAAGGAAATATTGATCATCTCTACACCAGAAGACTTGCCTAGTTTTAAGAGATTATTAGGCGATGGGTCAAAAATTGGTTTGGAATTAAGTTACATTGAGCAACCTAAGCCAGATGGAATAGCAAAGGCTTTCATTTTAGCTGAGGAATTTATAAAAAATGATCAAGTAAGCTTAATTCTTGGAGACAACATATTTTATGGTTATGATTTTTCTAAACTCCTTGTAGACAACGTTAAAAGCATAAAGAATGGTGCAACTATTTTTTCATACGAAGTTTCAGATCCAGAAAGGTTTGGTGTCGTAGAGATTGACAAGAAGATGAATGCTCTTTCATTAGAAGAAAAGCCTAAAAAACCTAAGTCAAATCATGCTGTAGTTGGACTATATATTTATGACAATAACGTAATAAAGCATGCTAAGAGTTTGAAACCATCTGCCCGTGGGGAATTAGAAATTACGGATCTTAATAAAAAATATTTACAACTCAATCAACTTAGTGTTGCAACTCTCGGTAAGGGCTTTGCATGGTTAGATACTGGTACTCCAAAATCTCTTCTTGAGGCAAGCCATTTTGTAGATACTATCGAAAAAAGACAAGGTATCAAAATTGGATGTATAGAAGAGGCAGCTTATAAAAATCATTGGATTTCAAAAAAACAATTAAAAAAAATATCTCAAGAGATGCAAAATACTAGTTATGGCAAATACCTTGAAAAAATTATACAAAACTAACAGACCATGAAGGTTATAAAAACAAAATTAGACGGTGTTCTAGTTATAGAACCTCAAACCTTCGAAGATAAAAGAGGCTTCTTCCTTGAATCATTTAATAAAGATAAATACGTACAAGCTGGAATCAAATTTGATTTTGTACAAGATAATCATTCCAGTTCAACAAGAGGAGTTTTGCGTGGTTTACACTTTCAAAAAAATAAACCCCAAGGTAAATTAGTGAGAGTTGTAAGGGGTGAAGTTTTTGATGTGGTGGTTGATTTGCGAAAAGACTCATCAACTTTTAGTCAATGGGAATCAATTATTCTTACCGAGAAAAATAAATTACAATTCTGGGTACCACCTGGGTTTGCCCACGGTTTTGTTGTGCTTTCAGACATTGCTGATTTTGAGTATAAGTGTACTGATTATTATGATCCCTCTGATGAGCGCAGTTTGTTTTGGAATGACCCTAATCTTAATATTCAATGGCCAATTGATAATCCTAAACTATCAGAGAAAGATGCAAATGCTCCGTTATTGGCCGATCTAAAAAAATGAAAGTTCTAGTTTTGGGTAGTAATGGCCAGCTTGGTAGGTGTGTTAGTGATCATTTAAAAAATACTGATTTTAAAGTTACATATACCTCACGTGAGCAAATAGATATCACTGACTTAAAAAAAACCGAAAACCAAATCCTAAGAACTTCTCCTGATGTAATTATTAACGCAACTGCCTATACAGCAGTTGATAAGGCTGAAGAAGACAAGAAAAATGCTAACTTAGTAAATCATTTAGCAGTTAAAAATATTGCTGAAATTTGTAATCAGTTAGGGTGTTGGTTGATCCATATCTCAACGGACTATGTTTTTGATGGCAACGCAAAAACTCCTTATAAAGAGAATGATAAGACTAATCCATTGGGTGTTTATGGGAAAACAAAGCTGAAAGGTGAGTTGGCAATTCAGTTCTCTGGGTGCAAACATATTATCATTAGAACAGCTTGGGTGTTCAGTGAGTATGGGAATAATTTTCTAAAAACCATGCTTCGCCTAGGTGCAGAGCGCGATGAGGTGAATGTAATATGTGACCAGGTAGGTTGTCCTACCTATGCTCAGGATATTGCAAAATCAATAATAGCTATATTACCGCATATAAACCTCGAGAAAGATATACAGGGCATTTATCATTTTTGTGGAGACAAGCCATGTACTTGGAATGATTTTGCAAAAGCAATTTTTAGTGAGGCAAAGTCTCTTGGTATTAGAATTCCAAATTCAGTGAAATCAATTAATACTATTGACTACCCAACATCAGCAGCTCGTCCAGCATATTCAATTTTAGACTGCTCAAAAATTAAATCTTATTTTGGGGTTAATGACTCAGACTGGATGTTAGGCGTGAAGACTGCTGTCAAGAGATTAATCTGAATAATAGGTTGTAGTATAGTTAACGAAGAGTAAATGAATATTTTGTCATTAATAGGTCGAGAATCTGAGCTATTCAGTGAAGATGTTAAGGCTAACGGTGTGAGGCTTGAAAAAATAATATCAGATTCACGTTTTTTAGTAATTGGAGGATCTGGCTCTATAGGCCAGGCAGTAACCAGAGAAATATTTAAGCGTGATCCAAAAGCACTCCATGTTTTAGATATCTCAGAAAACAATATGGTTGAGTTGGTTCGTGATCTTCGAAGCACTTTAGGTTATGGTTCCGGTGAGTTTAAAACCTTTGTAGTTGATTGTGGTTCTGTTGAATTTGAGGCTCTTATAAAAGCAGAGGGTCCATATGATTATATGTTTAACTTATCAGCTCTTAAACATGTTAGAAGCGAGAAAGACCCATATACTCTGATGCGGATGATTATGGTCAACGTATTTAATACAGTCAAGTCTTTGCGAATGGCAAAAGAGATGGGCGCTAAGAAATACTTTTGTGTTTCAACAGATAAAGCTGCAAATCCAGTGAATATGATGGGTGCCAGCAAACGCATTATGGAAATGTTTTTAATGCGTGAGAGTTTAACTCAAGAGATTTCAATGGCACGTTTTGCAAATGTTGCCTTTTCTGATGGCTCTCTTCTTCATGGGTTCAATCAAAGGTTTATGAAAAAACAGCCATTCTCTGCACCAAATGATGTAAGACGTTATTTTGTGACTCCACAGGAATCAGGCGAGCTTTGTTTGTTATCTGGGATACTTGGTAACAATAGGGATATTTTCTTCCCAAAGTTGAGTGAAAAATTACATCTAATCACTTTTTCTGAAATTGCTGTTCGGTATTTGAGAGAACGCGGTTATGAACCGTATGAATGTGGCTCTGAAGATGAGGCTCGCGAAAGAACTGAAGAGCTAATAGCCAATAAACAGTGGCCATGTTATTTCTTTAAAAGTGATACTACTGGAGAAAAAGATTTTGAGGAGTTCTTTACTGAAGCTGAAGACTTGGATATGGATCGTTTTGAGACCGTAGGAGTTATTCGTAATCAGCCCGAGTTTAATGAAGCTGATTTAGATAAATTTATGAATGGAATAAGAATGCTAAGAGAAAAGGGAACTTGGAATAAAGAAGACATTATTAAATTATACTTTAGCCTTCTGCCTGAATTTGCACACAAAGAAACAGGAAAATACTTAGATGAGAAGATGTAATTATGGAACGTTTTTTTGATGTAATTTTTTCTGGTTTGGCATTATTAGTTCTATCCCCTTTACTAGTTCCAATTATTTTAATTTTAAGGTTTTCTGGTGAAGGTGAAATCTTCTTTTTACAGGAACGTATTGGCAAGGGCGGAGAGCTTTTTAAACTATTTAAATTTGCAACCATGCTTAAAGATAGTCCAAACATTGGCACAGGTACAGTAACAATGAAAGGAGATCCTAGGATTTTGCCGGTAGGGAAATTTTTGCGCAAAACTAAAATTAATGAATTGCCGCAGCTACTAAATATCTTCTTTGGCGATATGAGTGTTATTGGACCAAGACCTCTTACTGCACAAACGTTTAGTTCGTATTCAGCTCAAACACAAACAATTATTAAAAAAGTACGCCCTGGGCTATCTGGAGTTGGTTCTATAATTTTTCGTGGTGAAGAAGAGATTATGCATGGAGCATCAGCCTCCATGGATTTCTATAATAATGTTATTGCCCAATACAAAGGCTCACTAGAGGAATGGTTTGTATTCAATAAAGGTATGTATATTTACTTTTTTGCAATTTTTTTAACTGTATGGGCGGTTATTTTTCCAAGTACAAATATTGCTTGGAAGGTTTTTAAAGACTTGCCAGAACCACCTGAAGAGTTAAAGCAGGCTCTTAATTTCGTAGATTGATCTAAGGAATCTGGTTACTGAGACACTTTAAGATAATTAAATAAGTTTACTAAATCCCTCTAAGCACATTTTCATCAGTGCTTTGCATTTTTTTAATAGTTCTAGTTAAGTGCCAGTAGTAAAATTTTGACCATTAAGTGGTCATAGATTTATTACATCTCTTCTAAATTAATATTTTCAGAAATATGCTTAATATCATTCATTACTTTTATATACTCATCAGCCTGAAGATGATACGGATCTAAAATATTAATATCAGCAAATTGCTTAGTTAAAGATTGGAATTTATATTTGTATTTTGGATATGCAATATTTAATTGATTCAAAACATAATAATCTACTACAAGAAATCTATCGAAATAATTCAACATTTTTTTATTTATTTTCTTAGGCGTATGAAAATCATGATTTACATTGTTTTCTTTTAGGAAAGCAAGTGACCGTGCATCCATATTTGGTTGAGAAATAGGTGATATGCCTGCAGAAAAAAATTCATATTTTTGCCCAAATCTTTTCTTTAACAAGTTTTCAGCTACTGGGCTTCTGCAATAGTTTGCAATACAAATAACACAAAATGATTTATTGCTTGTTGTCACGATATTTTTAGTTAATCATTCGTCAGGTTGTCTATGCTGTTGAGAAAAGTTGAGAAAGGAAAAAACTGTGATATTACTTTATTCCATCTGGTTGTCCCGCTAGCATTTACATATACGATGTCATTGTTCTTAAGATAGAAATTACCTGCTTCAATAAAACTTGAAGGATTTTTTAAGTTAGCATAAAAAATTAGTGGATCTTCTCCAGCCATATTTTGTCGTATTATAAAGACCTCTGAAGCTGAGGCTGTATTGGTATTTAAGCCAAAAGATTCTCCTATAGCTTTTGATAAACTTACTGGAATATCTGTAATATTAAGTTTTGTGGGTTTTGTAACTTCACCTAAAACAAAAACTTGTTGAGAGTTAAATCTTGCAATTGTTACATCCACTTGGGGGTCAGTAAAATATTCTGCTAAACGATTGGTTACATTTTCTCTTAATTC
>QCDB01000007.1 GCA_003278815.1 SAR86 cluster bacterium AG-349-I13
AGTTTATCCAAAGACGAAAATAGCTCAAATTAAGCAACTTCTGTATAATTCACCCTGATGAAAATAAAGAAAGCAGTTTTTCCAGTAGCCGGTTTTGGTACTAGGTTTTTGCCAGCAACGAAATCAACACCGAAAGAGATGCTGCCTGTGGTAGACAAGCCACTGATTCAATATGCCGTTGAAGAAGCAAGTAGAATCGGTGTGGAAGAGTTCATTTTTATTACGCATCATGCCAAGGGAACAATTGATAAGCATTTTCAAAATAATAGCGATCTTTACAATATGTTATTAGATCAAGGTAAGGATGATTTAGCTAATTCAATCAAAGATATCGGTGGTCCCAATGCTAAATTCATCTCTGTTGATCAGGGCGAACCAAAGGGTCTCGGCCACGCAATTGGCTGTGCCGAAAAATATATTGCAGAAGACGAATTTTTTGTTGTTATTCTTGCTGATGATTTAATTTATTGCAAAGAACGTAATGTACTCGAACAAATGAAAGAGCAGGCTGAAAAGTATGGAAAACAAGTTCTAGCTTTAGAGCAAATACCAGCAGTAGATATTTCAAAATTTGGCGTAGTAGATCCAGAATCAAGTGAGGGCAGAACTTTTCATCTTAAAGGTATTGTTGAAAAGCCATTAGCCGAAGATGCACCGTCAAATTTAGCCGTGGTTGGTAGATATTTATTCAACAAAAGCATTTTTGATCACATTGATAATGACAACGCTGGGAGACATGGTGAAATTCAAATTACTGATGCAATACTAAGCAATATTAATGATTTTATTGGTTTTGAGTTTGAAGGTGACAGATTTGATTGTGGTAGTAAGGTTGGCTACTTGAAGGCAAATATTGCTCTTGGTCTAGCTAATGAGGAATTGTCAGAGAGATTAAAAAATTATATTGAGGAAATTAAAGATTTATAATTTAGCCAGAAAATTACTTTTTCTCCTTCCGCCAGAACAATCTCAAAATATTTCGCATTTTTTTTTAAAGCTATTTTCAGGTCTCTATAAAAGTAAACAAACTCGCTTTTCTGTGAAGGGCTTAAAAATTAAAAATAGATTAGGTTTAGCAGCTGGACTGGATAAAAACGCAAGATTAATCAATGAATTTGATAATATCGGCTTTGGGTTCATTGAAGTTGGTACTATAACTCCCAAACCACAATATGGAAATCCAAAACCCAGAATAAAAAGATTGATATCTCATGAGTCTTTACTTAATAGCCTTGGTTTTCCAAACGAAGGGGTCGCAACTATTAAACCTAGACTACAGAAGGTTCGTGACGACATATGTCTTGGAGTAAACATCGGTCCAAACAAAGACACAGTTCCTCAGGAAATTGTGAATGACTATTTATTTTGTTACAGAGAAGTTTTTAAATACGCTGATTTTGTCACGATGAATATTTCCTCACCAAATACACCGAATCTAAGGAGTCTTCATAACATTGAAAACTTTAAATCTGTGATTGATGCAATTTTAAATGAAAGAAGTAAACATCAAATACAACCAAAAATATTTATTAAGATTTCACCAGATGAGGAATCTAAAACCTATAAAGATCTTATAGAGACTATAAATGATAGTGCAATCGATGGCGTAGTAATCTCAAATACATCAGACAATCAAAACTTGAAAGAAAGCTTAAAAGTTGGGCATTTGCCTGGGGGAATATCTGGAAAATCATTAAAAAATTCAGCTAATAAAATTCTCAAAGAAATTAAAACAATAATAAACCAAGAAAAAATTATTGTTGCAGTAGGCGGTATTTTTGATGTAGATTCTTATAACGAAAAATTTGAATTAGGTGCTGACCTTGTACAAATGTATACAGGTCTTATCTATGAAGGACCAAATTTAGTTAAAAGAATTGTAAAAAATGACAACCAAATCTCTAGTAATAGTTGAGTCTCCATCAAAGGCAAAAACTATCAGTAAATACTTAGGCAAAGACTTTGTAGTTAAGTCTAGTGTTGGTCATGTGAGAAGATTAACTAAAGGAAATAAGGCTATAAATCTAAATGACTGGTCAATTTCTTACGAAATTGATCCTAAAAAAGAGAAAGTTGTAAAAGATCTCAAAAGTTCAGCCAAAGGTGTTGATAATATATTTTTAGCAACCGACCTTGATAGAGAAGGCGAAGCTATAGCCTGGCATTTAAAAGAAATTCTTGGCAAAAAGTTTAATTACAGCAGAGTAAGATTTAATGAAATTACAAAAGGAGCTATTCAAGAAGCGTTTGAAACTCCTGGAGATCTTGATGAGGGTCTCATCGACGCGCAAAAAACAAGAAGAATCTTAGATCGTATTGTAGGTTATGATTTATCAAGTTTATTGTGGCAAAAAATTGGAAGTTACGGAAAACTATCAGCTGGAAGAGTTCAATCAGTTGCAGTCAGATTGGTTGTCGAGCGTGAAAAGGAAATCAAAGCTTTCTCCCCACAAGAATATTGGGAATTCGAAGTTAATGTAAGGCATGATGAACGAGATATAGCCCTCAAATTAAATACTAAAAAATCTGGGTTAGAAGTAAATTCAAAAGAGGAAGCAGAAAAAATTGCTTCTGCATTAAAAGAGCACGAAATAGAGATCACTAGTAATGAAAAAACCAAACGTAAGATCCCAGTCAAACCACCATTTATAACATCTACCCTTCAACAAACCTCCAGTTCAATGCTGGGCTTTAGCTTGTCTAAAACAATGAAATTGGCTCAAGACCTATATACAGGTGGATATATTTCATATATGAGAACTGACTCTCCTAATATAAGTGTGTTGGCCCAAAACAACTGCAAACAGTATCTTCTTGATACATATGGTGAGGCATATAGCGCACCAAAAAATTTCGCGGCAAAGGCATCAAATTCTCAAGAGGCACACGAAGCAATAAGGCCAACAGATGTGACTTTCAAAGCAGATGAATTATCGCTAAGCCAAGATCATAAAAAACTTTACAACTTAATATGGTCTAGATTTGTAGCATCACAAATGCCCCAACCTGAAATAATTGTTAACAGTATCAAAGCTCAAAGAGAGACTAATATTTTTGAAACCTCAGTAAGCAGCATAAGCTTTGATGGGTTCTATAAAGTAATGCCACCTGGTAAAAATAGTGGATATGTTGATTACGATCTTGAAAGTCTTTCGGTTGGTTTGATGAAAAAAATTAATAAAGTTGAAAAATCCCAACATTTCACAAAACCTCCATCAAGATATTCTGAGGCTAGCTTGGTAAAAGAATTGGAAAAACGAGGTATAGGACGACCATCAACCTATCAAGAGATTATTACAAATATACAAGATAGAGGTTATGTCAAAAGTGAGAATAAAAGACTTTATGCGACCAAAATAGCTAATTTAATCTCTGACCGACTTATCAAATCCTTCACTAATATTATGGATTATAGTTTTACAGCAAATATGGAAAAGAGCTTAGATGAAGTAGCGGAGGGTAAAGAAAGTTGGAAAAAATTACTAGAAGAATTTTATGCCGAATTCAATGAAGCTAAAAAAGTTGCAGTTGATGGTATGGAAAGAAATAACCCAATTTCTACCAAGGTTAGATGCACTGAATGCGATTGCGACAAAGAAATGATTCTAAGGACTAATCAATCAGGCCAATTCCTCGGATGTGAAGGATACTTTGACGAAGGCGATTTAAAATGCAAAAAAACATATTCTTTAATTCCAGAAGAATTATTTACTGACGATGATGATAAAGAAGCTGAGAGCATTTTTAATAAACCAAAATGTGATATTTGTGGCTCTACGATGGATGGGTTCATTATCGATGAAAATCGAAAATTGCATATTTGCTCAAGCTCACCGATATGTCCAGGAACAAAATTAGAAGAAGGGAATTTCATAAAGCCAAAAAATGGCGAAGAAGAATTGATCGATTGTCATAAATGCGATGCAAAAATGGAATTAAAAATTGGAAGATTTGGTAAGTATTTTGCGTGTCAATCATGTACAGCAACTAGGCAGATCATGAAAAATGGCCAACTTAAACCAATTTTTATGGACCCAATAGAAATGTCAGATTTAAAATGTGAAAAGTGTGATGATATCTATCTTTTAAGGGATAGTTTAAAAGGTCTTTTTCTAGCTGCATCCCAATTTCCAAAAAATAGAGAGACAAGAGCTCCACTAGTAAGTGAAATAAAATCAGTCATTGAAAAGTTGCCAGAAAAGCATCAGATTTTTGCTAATGCTCCAGAGCTAGATCCAGATGGCGATCATTTAGTTGTTCGTTTTAATAGAAAAGATGGAAGTCATACTCTTTCTTCAGAAGCAAAAGGTAAGAAAAAGAAACTATTCTTTATTTACGAAGGCTCTGATTGGAAAGAAATGCAAAGAGATTAATAAAAAGACTTTAATAATTCTCAAAAGCACCTAATATAAAAATATGTCTAAATATTTAGAGTTAGTCGAAGTTTCTGAAGGTGTTGTTGTTTTAAGAAGATCTGATCAAAAAGATGCACCCCTTGTAAAAATTGAATTTTCATCGGAGGTAAAAACACTATTAAATGGAATGGAATTCGACGTTGCAAAAGAAATGATCAAATCTGGTATTGAAACTCTCAATAGCGATATTGATGTGGATGCGCTTGATGATGATGTTTTTGACTCTTTCCTAAAGAAAGACTTAGAAGATAGAGTGGTTCACTAAATTAAAGATCTTCTCTGATAATACCTACAGCTTTTCCTTCGATTGAGAAATCTGATGATTCATCGATTTTAATATCAGAAAAACTTTTATTTTCAGCTACAAGCCTGATACCCGAGGAATCTTTTTTAAACCTTTTAAGAGTTACTTCATCTTGTAATCTTGCAACAACTATCTCCCCATTTTCTACATTCCTTGTCTTTCTTACACCAACAAGATCATTATCTAATATGCCGGCATCTATCATGCTTTCTCCTTGAACCCTTAAAAAGAAATCAACCGATTTATTAAGAGGATTAGAGTGGATAGTTTTTTCGACATTTTCAAAAGCCATAATTGGACTACCTGCAGCTACACTTCCTATTAAAGGTATTCCAGAAATCTCTTCTACTAACTTAATTCCTCTTGATGAACCTGGCACTTTTTCAATAACACCTTTTTTAACAAGGGCTTTAATGTGTGATTCTGCAGCATTTACTGATTTAAAATCTAAAATTTTTGCTATTTCAGCTCTTGTTGGTGGATAACCATTGCTCTGAAGTGATTCTTTGATAACATCAAATACTTTGATCTGTTGTGCAGTAAGGTTTAACATATACTGTAATTATATACAGTAAAATTAGAAAAATACAAATATTATGTCCATTCTTAAGATAGGAATTAGCTCAAGAGCCTTATTTGATTTAGGTGAAAGCCATGAAATTTTCAAAAAAGAAGGTATTGAAGAATATTCAAATTATCAGAAAAAAAACGAGAATAAACCCTTAAATAAAGGAGTTGCCTTTAATCTAGTTGAAAAGCTTCTTCAAATGAATAATAAAAAAGATAAGCTCGTTGAAGTCATTTTATTATCTAGAAATAGCTCAGACACTGGTTTAAGAATTTTTAATTCAATAGAGAAAAATAATTTAGATATATCTCGAGCGGTATTTTCAGGAGGAGAAAGTCCATTTCCTTACGTCGATGCCTTAGATATTGACCTTTTTTTATCTGCAGATGTAAAAGATGTAAAAATGGCTATTGAAAATAATATCGCAGCTGCGCATATCTTTACTGATAAATATAAACCCTCTGATTCTAAGCAATTACGAATTGGTTTTGATGCAGACGCAGTCATTTTCTCTGACGAATCAGAAGTTATGTTCAAAAAGAAAGGACTCAAAACATATTTAAAAGAGGAGGGCGCATCAAAAAAACCAATAAGCCCTGGTCCATTCAATGGTTTTTTGAAAAAACTAAATTTAATACAATCTGAATATTCAGCAGATAAGTGCCCAATTAGAATTGCACTTGTAACAGCAAGAGCAGCTCCAGCTCATAAGAGAGTAATAAATACCTTAAGAAAAGAGAACATAAGAATTGATGAAACCTTTTTTCTAGGGGGGCTGGCAAAAGGCAAATTTTTAAAAGGTTTTTCTGCAGATATATTCTTTGATGATTTGACTGAGAATTGCTTGGAGGCTACTAGCCATGTTTCAACTGGTCATGTACCATACGGGATTAATAATCCTAAATGAAAATTCTTTGCACAGATTTAGAAGGCACACTTGCTCCTGAAATATGGCAGGAAATCGGCAATGAATATCAAATCAATTCATTACAATTAACTACTAGGGAAATTCCAGATTTTGAAGAATTAATGCAAAAAAGAATGGATGCATTAGCAAAAAATGACATTAGCTTCAGCGAACTACAGTTATTTTTAGAAACGATTAAACCATACGACCAAGCAAAAGAATTTTTAGCATCTTTATCAAAACTTTATCAAATTGTGATTGTTTCAGATACTTTTTATGAATTAGGCCTGCCAGTAGTGAAAAAGTTAGGAAATTATCCTTTACTTTGCCATAAACTAAAAATTGAGAATGATTCAATCATAGGCTACAAAAAAAGACAGGAAGAACCAAAGAAAAACGTTATTAAAGCTTTTAAAACAATGAATTATGAATGTTTTTGCATTGGAGACTCTTACAACGATATTCAGATGATAGATGAATCTGACGGAGCATTTATTTTTGCACCTAATGAGGTAAAAGCCTCTCGTCCTGATATAATTTCATTCGACAACTATAACGATTTAAGAAAACACCTATCATATGAATAATTTATCAGTTGAAAACTATGTAAGACCAAAGTTAGAACTACCTAATGGTGGAAAAAAATTGTTGCTTCACAGTTGCTGTGCTCCATGTGCTGGGGAAATTATGGAAGCTATTGCTGCATCCAATATTGAAACAACCATATACTTCTACAATCCAAATATTCATCCAAGAGAAGAATATGAAATAAGAAAAGATGAAAATATTAGATTCGCTGAAAAATTAGGATTTAAGTTTGTAGATGCAGACTACGATAAAAATAACTGGTTTGAACGAGTTAAAGGGCTTGAAGATGCCCCGGAAAGGGGTGAACGATGCACAGTCTGTTTTGATATGAGATTTGAAAGGTCTGCTCTCTATGCACACGAAAATCATTACGATACTTATGCAACAACACTAGGCATCTCAAGATGGAAAGACCTAGAGCAAATTAATCACTCTGGTTTAAAGGCTGCAAACCGTTATAATGATGTAGATTTCTGGGATTTCAATTGGAGAAAACAAGGCGGCTCTGCGCGAATGTTAGAAATTTCTAAACAAGAAAAGTTTTATAAACAAGAGTATTGTGGATGTGTCTACAGTTTAAGAGATACAAATAGATGGAGGAAATCCCAAGGAAGGGAAATCATAAAAAGGGGAATAAACTTTTACGAAATTAAAGCATGAAGAAATTACAGGGTGCAGGCTTAAGAGGGCAATCAGCAGGCCAAACATCACTATCAACTGTGGAACAAGAAGGTAGTCTGAGATACCTTGGCTACAGTATTGAGGATCTAGCTAAAAATGCCAGTTTTGAAGAGGTCGCTTATCTATTGTTACTTGGACATTTGCCCAATAAACTGGAATTAGAAGAGTTCGAACAAGAATTAGCCAATCTTAGAATAATGCCTAATTCGTTGATAACTGTCCTTGAGTCAATTCCCAAGCAAGCGCATCCGATGGAGGTGGTTAGAACAATTATTTCCTACATGGGTGTCATCGAATCTGAAAAGTCGTTTGACGAACAATTAGATGTCACAAAAAGATTACTCGGGGTTACAACGACTGCAATAGTATATTGGTATAAATATTCTCACGAGGGAGTGAGAATAGAACAAATTTCAAATGAGGTTTCAGTTGCTGCACATTTTCTTAAATTACTCAGACAAGAAGAAATCAATGATCTTCACAAAAAGACATTAGATGTGTCTTTAACTTTGTACGCTGAACATGAATTTAATGCATCAACATTTACTGGTAGAGTCTGTGCATCGACATTATCTGATCTCCATTCTTGCTTAACAGCAGCTGTTGGAAGTTTAAGAGGGCCATTACATGGTGGAGCAAATGAAGAAGCTATGAAAATGCTTGAAGAAATAGATTCTATTGAGAGTGTAAAAGGTTTTATAGATCAAAAACTTAATAACAAAGAGAAGGTCATGGGTTTTGGTCATGCTGTATATTCAGTCAAGGATCCTCGAAGCGACATTATCAAAGAATATTCAGCAAAATTAAGTGAAAATCACAAAGATAAAATCTTACATGATGCTGCTGTCATTATGGAAGCATATTTAAAAGAGAAAAAGGGGCTATTCCCAAATACGGATTTCTTTCATGCTCCAGCTTATCACTATTTAGGCATACCAACTAAGTTGTTTACACCACTTTTTGCTATTGCAAGAATAATTGGATGGTCAGCACATGCTTATGAGCAAAGAGACAACAATAGAATAATCAGACCAAGTGCAGATTACATTGGCCCAGAGAATAGAGATTGGGTTGATATTGAATCTAGATAATGCCTGACTTTGATCCACTAATTAAAAAAATATCTGACTACGTCCAGACTTTCCAGGCAAAAGATGAATCTCTTCAAGAGGCAAAAACATGTTTCTTTGATAGCATTGCCTGTGCCTTTATGGCCCTAGAGCACGATCAAGTTAAAAAATTTATTGAAATTGACTACATAAAAAACTCTCAAGGTTCTGTAAGAGTAATTGGCACTGACTTAAAAACTAATGCTTTGGACGCAACTTTTTTAAATGGTGCACTAATAAGGTGGTTGGATTTTAATGATACATGGCTCGCTAAAGAATGGGGCCATCCTTCTGATAACTTATCAATAATTTTAGCTCTAGTAGATTATTTGAAAAATCATAGAAGTACTTCTTTAAATTTCAAAGAGATTCTTAATTACATGGTCATGGCGCATGAGATTCAAGGAGCTTTAGCAATAGAAAATAGCCTTAACAAAGAGGGTCTAGACCATGTTGCTTTAGTAAAAATTGCCTCTGCATCAGTTGGAGCAAAAATGTTGGGACATAAAGACCACCAAATTAAAGCAGTTATTAGTAATGCATTTATTGATGGGCATAGTTTGCGCACTTATCGTCATTTTCCAAATACTGGAGCAAGAAAAAGTTGGGCTGCAGGAGATGCTTCAGCTAAAGCGCTTAAACAAGTTTTCATTTCTGAAGTAAGTGATGAAAGTTATTCAACAGTTTTATCGGCTAAAAACTGGGGTTTTAATGATGTTTTGATGGGCAAAAATCCACTGAAACTTGAACGAGATCTGGGCTCTTATGTTATGGATAACATCTTATATAAAGTTTCCTTCCCAGCTGAATTTCATGCACAAACAGCTGCAGAAGCGGCGATATCACTTTCATCAGAGATTAAAGGAAAAATTCAAGACATAAAAGAAATTAAGATTCATACGCAAGAACCTGGAATAAGAATTATCTCAAAGAAAGGTCCTCTAAATAATTATGCTGATAGGGATCACTGTATTGAGTACATAGTTGCATGGTGTCTATTGAATGGAAATTTAAATTCAAATTCTTATTCAGATATTTCTGCCAGTGATAAAAACATTGATAAACTCAGAGACCTAACAAATACTGTGGAAGATCAAGCTTATACAGAGAAATATTACGATTTAGATGAAAGGGCAATACCAAATAGGGTGATTGTGACGATGAAAACAGGTGAGGTATTTGAAAAAGAAGTTATATATCCTTTAGGACATAAGAACAGAAGAGCAGAATCTCTGCCATTTTTGAAAGGAAAATTTCAAAATATTATAGAGAATTTAAATATCAAATCAGATGAGCTAATGAAATTTTATGATGAAAAAAATCTAGATTCTATTAATATATACGATCTATTAAATTGCATTTATAAATAATATGTCAGGTAATACTTTTGGAACAATTTTTAAACTTACGACTTTTGGTGAAAGTCATGGTACAGCATTGGGTGCTGTTGTTGATGGATGTCCACCAAATATCGAATTAGATGAAAGCATTATTCAGAGCGATCTTGATAGAAGAAAGCCAGGCCAATCTAAGTTTGTTACTCAAAGAAAAGAAGGCGATAAAGTAGAGATTCTTTCTGGTGTATTCGAAGGTGTCACTACAGGGACACCAATTGGATTAATAATTAGAAATGAAGACCAGAAATCAAAAGATTATGCAAATCTTAAAGACAAATTCAGACCAGGTCATGCAGATATTACTTATCAAGAAAAATATGGAATAAGAGATTATCGTGGTGGAGGAAGAGCTAGTGCGCGTGAGACTGCAATGAGGGTAGCTGGAGGTGCAATAGCAAAAAAAGTCTTATCTAATCTAGGTGTTGAAGTGAAAGGAGGTGTTGTTCAGGTCGGTGAAATAAAAGCAGAAGAAATTAATTTTGAAACAAGTAATGAGTTCAATTTTCTGGATGGAGCAAAAGTAGAAGAATTAAAAGAGTTTTTTGCAAAATTAAATAAAGAACAAGATTCAATTGGTGCAAAAATATTAATAAATATTTCAGGCATGCCATCTGGTATTGGTTCTCCAGTTTTTTCAAAATTAGATGCTGAATTGGCGAAGGCAATGATGAGTGTGAACGCAGTAAAAGCTGTCGAAATTGGTACAGGTTGTAATGTGGTAACTATGAAAGGTTCTGAAAATAGAGATAAAATTAACAAATCTGGTTTTGAGTCAAATAATTCAGGAGGAATTTTGGGCGGCATTTCTAATGGCGATGAAATAAATGTATTTGCATCATTAAAACCAACTTCAAGCATATCTCAAAAAACTAAAACACTCGATATAAATAACGATGAAGTAGAACTTCAAGTAAAGGGAAGACATGACCCATGTGTAGGGCTTAGAGCAACACCGATACTTGAAGCGATGGCAGTAATGTGTATTCTTGATCAAATTCTTATAGATAGAGGGCAGTGCTTTAATGTTCAAAGAGATTTTAAAGATTGAGTTTTCTGAATTAGAAAACATTATTAAAAACCCTTCTCAATTTTTACAACAAGAATACAATCTAGATCTTTCAAATAACGAAATATATTTTACGGTCGTAGCAATATTGCTATTTATAATTGGAGTTTCCTTTGAGGTATTTAAAACAAAAAAAGAAATTCTTGAAAGTGACCTGCCAGACATTGATTATAAATCTAATGAAATTGCATCTAACACAATCATGCAGAAAATTGACTTAGCAAACGCATATATAAATATGGGCAAAAAAACTAGAGCTGAAAATATTATTGAAAGACTTGAAAAAAATAGATTATCAAAAAGCGAAAGAAAAGAATTAAACAAATTAAAAAAAATTATTAAATGAATAGATTCTTCGTTCAATTAGAATATGACGGTAGTAAATATCATGGCTTTCAAAAACAGCCTAAAACAACTGAGACAATTCAGCATTATCTTGAAAGAGCTTTAACTAAGGTAGCTAATCATAAAATTTCGACTATTTGTTGTGGTAGAACCGATGCAGGTGTTCATGCTTTAAATCAATTTGTTCATTTTGATACTAGTTCCTCAAGAAAAATTGACTCTTGGGTGAAAGGCACAAATGCAAATTTACCTGATGATATTGTTGTTAAAAACTTTTACAAAGTAGATGAAAATTATCATGTTCGATTCGACGCAACGTCTAGGGAATATCTTTATGTAATTAAAAATGCAAATACTCCACCTGCTATTGGCTTTAATAATTGTTTATGGGTCAAAAAAAATCTAAATATTGAGAAAATGAACAAAGCAGCAAAATGCCTTATCGGGGAGAAAGATTTTTCGGCATTTAGAGCTTCTGGATGTCAATCTAAATCTCCAATTAGAGAAATTACAAAAGCAAAAATAAATAGAGAGGGGAAATACATATATTTTCGTATTAAGGGGAATGCTTTTATGTTGAATATGGTCAGGATAATTACAGGAACTTTATTGGATGTAGGGACGAACAAGTTAAATATTACAGATTTTAAAGAGATTATTAAGCAAAAAAATCGAAAGAAAGCAGGAAAAACTATATCTCCAAAAGGATTGTATTTTCTTGGACCAGAGTATAATGAGCTAGATTATATAAAAGAGGAAATTTTAAATGAACTGGATTAAAGATTTTATTCCCACAATGAAGAGAAATCTTTCTCAGACATTTGGTGGAGAAAAAGACAGCAAAATACCAGAAGGTTTATGGAGATCATGTGATGCATGTGGCTCAATTCTTTACATTCCAGAGCTTAAAAAAAATTCTTACGTGTGCTCAAAATGCTCTCATCATTTTAAAATTAATGTAAAAGAGAGAATAGAGATTACATTTGACCAGGAAACCTATCAGGACCTTAATAAAACTGAAGCTTTTAAAGATTATCTAAAATTTAAAGATACCAAAAAATACAAAGACAGATTTCAGGAGGCGCAAAGTAAAACTGAGTCTGATGAAGCCCTTTCAATAGGAGTTGGATCCATCAAAGGAAAAAAGGTTGTAAGTGCAATATTTGAATTTGATTTTTTAGGTGGCTCTATGGGTGCAGTTGTTGGAAAAAGATTCACGTCAGCAGTTGATTATGCGGTTGAGAATAGCCACCCACTATTAGTTTTTTCTACTAGTGGAGGAGCTAGGATGCAAGAATCTATGATTTCCTTATTTCAAATGGGAAAAACAGCAGCAGCCGTAAAAAAACTTAAAAATAAAAAATTGCCTTTTATTTCTGTGCTAGTTGACCCTTGTTATGGAGGAGTAACAGCAAGCTTAGCTATGTTGGGTGATCTAATATTAGCTGAACCTAAAGCCAGAATTGGATTCTCAGGTAAAAGAGTTATACAAGATACCGTTAAGGAAGACTTGCCAAAAGATTTCCAAACCGCTGAGACACAATTAGAAAATGGTTTTGTCGATAAAATTATTGATAGAAAAAATTTTAGAGAATTTCTTGATAAGATCCTTACCATGCTGCAATAAATGAGAGAACTAGTTAAATATCTGCTTGGAATCATCATTATCTTAACAATTATTTATACGATTTTTATTAGTTATAACGTCTTTGTTTTTATCAATTCCGATGAATCTAAAATTACGATTGAGGATTACTCTAAAAGTATGAATTTAGTGAGTGAGGAACGTGATGCTTTAGAAGAGTTATTTAATTCAGAAAATCTCAAAAATTCCTCAAATAATATCAATATAAATTATGATGGCACACCTATAACATGGGTTTTAAAAGTGGAAAAAGCACTACTAGGAACATCTTATGATGTACTAGAAGACGAATTGCTTCGGAACAGCTTTATATCTCTTGAAGACGGTGATTTTATTCTCATTGGACCGTATATAGATCGATCTCAACTATTCTTAGCACAAGATTATTTAAATGAAAAATACGGTAAAGATTTAGGTGTTATAGAAAAATGGCAAATTTAAATTTTAGTATTCTTGATCTACTTCTTTTTACAGGCTTAATTTTACTTTTTTTTAGGGTCAGGAAGAATGGCTTTCTTAAGGAGCTAGTTTTTATTTCTATTCTTTTTACGTACTGCTACCTAACTCTCAATAATTTAAAAACTGTATATGATTATTTTGACGATGAGGGTTTTGATTATGCGCAATCGATCTATAACGTTTTTTTAGGTCTTTTTGCTTGTGCAGGCCTACCTTTTGTAAACTTTTTCACAGGACTCTACATACCTAAGCTAAAAGGACTGCTCAACATAATCCTTGGCTGCACGATTGCTATCATAAGGTTTTTATTGTTAATCTTCTTTATTCTGCAACTTTTCCCTACTTTTACTGACGCAACTGTGGTTAAAAATTCATTTGTTGTTAATATCATACTTTCTTATTTTGAAAACATTTTTATCTATTTATTAAGCTGATGTGTGGCATTGTTGGAATCGTACAAAAAGATAATTGTTTCACCGATCTCTATGATTCATTGATAATGTTGCAGCATAGAGGCCAAGATGCTGCTGGTATGACTATCTGCGAGAATGGAAAACTGTCATCACGCAAAGCAAAAGGTTTGGTCAAAGAAGTTTTTAATCAACAACATTTCGAAAGACTAAAAGGTAACTATGGAATTGGACATGTTCGTTATCCAACTGCAGGAGGAAACTCAAAAGAATACGCTCAACCCATGTATGTTAATTCGCCTTACGGCATTTCTCTAGCCCATAACGGCAATCTTTCCAATACTGTAGAGCTAGCGGAGGAATTATTTCATAGTGATTTACGTCACATTTCTACAGATTCAGACTCAGAAGTTTTATTAAATATCTTAGCTCACGAAATATCAAAAAGAGGAGAGAACGAACCAAGCCCGGATACTTTTTTTGATGCAGTTGAAAGCACGTTTAGACGATGTGAAGGCAGTATAAATGTAGTTTCAATAATTACAGATTATGGTTTACTCGCTTTTAGAGACAAATTAGGCATAAGACCATTATCTATTGGATCAAGAAATAATGACGGTGGCGGAAAAGATTATATGGTTTCTTCAGAAAGTTGTGCTTTTGCTTCATCAAGCTATGAGTTTGAGAGGGATATAAAGCCAGGTGAAGCGATTTTTATTTCCTTTGATGGTGAAATATACTCAAGAATTTGTGCAGAGGACGCATCCTTAAATCCCTGTTTATTTGAGTATGTTTACTTTGCCAGACCAGATTCAGTAATTGATGGTGTAAGTGTGTATCAAGCTAGACAGTTAATGGGTGAAAAACTAGCAGAAAAAATAAGGCAGGAAATACCCGATGAAGATATTGATGTGGTAATACCAATACCCGAGAGTTCTATAACGAGCGGTACGAAAGTAGCTCGAATATTGAATAAAGACTTAGCTTATGGTTTTGTGAAGAATAGATATGTGGGAAGAACATTCATAATGCCAGAGCAAACCCTTCGGAAAGAATCTGTTCGAAGAAAATTGAACCCTATATCTGATGAATTTAAAGATAAAAAAGTTCTTTTGGTAGATGATTCAATAGTTAGGGGTACTACCATGAAGCAAATAGTGTCAATGTGTTACAAAGCCGGAGCTTTGAAAGTATCGGTAGCTTCAGCAGCGGCAGAAGTAAAATATCCCAATGTTTATGGAATAGATATGGCAGCAAAAAAAGACTTAATTGCCAGCTCAATGACTAAAGATGAAATCAAAGAATTTCTTGGATGCGATCATTTGGTGTACCAGTCACTGGAGGATATGGTCCAGTCAGTCGTTGAACTAAATCCCGATATTGATGACGTAGAAAAGTCCATTTTTGATGGCAAATATCCAACGAATATTTCCACGGAATATTTAGAAAATCTTGAAAAAATTAGGGGATAAAATTAACTTTTTATTTCTTCTATGTCTAAATGAGAAATATCCATTTCTCGTATTTTTTTAAGATATTCTTCAATTTCATTGAAGTTCATGTAACGAAAGACATCTTTAGACATCGTATTTAAATCTTCCATATACTCTTTATATTCTGCAACGGTTGGTATTTTTCCTAGAAGAGATGAAATCGCAGTTACTTCCGAAGAAGCTAAATAAACATTACACCCATCTCCCATCCTATTTGGGAAATTTCTTGTTGAAGTAGAGACCATTGTTGTATTGTCAGCAGCTCTTGCTTGGTTACCCATACATAAGGAACACCCTGGTATTTCAACTCTAGCTTTTGAACCATTGAATATTTCATAGTACCCTTCTTGTTTTAATTGATATTCATCCATTCGAGTAGGAGGCACAACCCATAATCTGGTTTTTGATTCACCATATTTTTCCAGCAGTTTACCTGCTGCACGAAAATGACCAATATTTGTCATGCATGAACCAATAAAAGTTTCATCAACATTGTCTCCAGCTACGTCTGATAGTTTTTTTACGTCATCTGGATCATTTGGACAACATAAAAGTGGTTCTGTTATTTCCTCTAGTGGAATATCAATCACAGCAGCATATTCTGCATCATGATCTGCTTCCATTAATTCAGGATTTTTTATCCATTCTTCCATTTCTCTAGCTCTTCTCTCTAATGTTTTTGGGTCATGGTAGCCATCAGATATCATCCAGCGCATTAAAGTAATATTAGATTTTAAGTATTCTATAATTGGTTCTTTGTCTAATTTCACTGTACATCCAGAAGCAGATCTTTCAGCAGAAGCATCAGACAACTCAAATGCTTGTTCAATTTTTAAATCTGGTAAACCTTCTATTTCAAGACACCTGCCTGAGAAAATATTTTTTTTATTTTTTTTATCTAAAGTCAGTAACCCATTTTGCAAAGCATAGTATGGTATTGCGTGAACCAGATCTCTAATTGTGATTCCTGGATTTAATTTACCCGAAAATCTTACAAGAACACTTTCAGGCATTTCCAAAGGCATAACTCCTAGAGTAGCAGCAAACGCAACCATTCCTGAACCAGCAGGAAAGCTTATGCCGATAGGAAATCGAGTATGACTATCACCGCCAGTTCCTACTGTATCAGGTAGCAGCATTCGATTAAGCCAGGAATGTATAATGCCATCACCTGGCCTAAGAGACACTCCACCTCTATTGATAAAAAAATCAGGCAGAGTTCTATGTGTTACTTCATCGACTGGCTTTGGATATGCTGCGGTATGACAGAAAGATTGCATAACTAAATCAGATGAAAAACCAAGACAAGCTAATTCTTTAAGCTCATCTCTTGTCATAGGGCCTGTTGTATCTTGCGAACCAACAGTAGTCATGCGCGGCTCACAGTATTGTCCTGCTCGAACCCCTGCCATTCCACAAGCTTTGCCTACCATTTTTTGAGCAAGCGTATAGCCCTTTATGCTGTTTTCATTATCGCCATATCTTTGAAAAACATCAGATGGTTTAAGGTTAAGTTTTTCTCTTGTTTTGTCTGTTAACTGACGTCCAATAATTAGATTTATTCTTCCACCAGCTCGAACTTCATCAAAGATCACCTCACTCTTTAAATTAAATTTAGTAATGATCTCTTTTGAAGTAGCATCTAATATCTGCCCATCGTAAGGTTTAAGAATAATTTTTTGCCCATGTTCTAGACCATCGACATCTAATTCAACTGGAAATGCTCCTGAGTCTTGCAATGTGTTATAAAAAATAGGAGCAATTTTATTTCCAAAACAGAAGCCGCCGGTTTTCTTAGCAGGTACAAATGGAATTTTATCTCCCATGTGCCAAAGCATTGAATTTACAGCAGATTTTCTTGATGATCCTGTTCCTACAACATCCCCGACAAAAGCTAGTTTTGAGCCATCTGTTTTAAGTTCTGACAGCTTTTCAAGAGGATCAGAAATATTTTCGGACCACTTAAGAAAAGCTTGTGCATGCAGTGGTATATCTGGTCTTGACCATGCCTCTTTTGCTGGTGAAAAATCATCTGTATTGGTTTCTCCGCTTACTTTATAGACAGTTAACGCTATCTCTGCTTCTACTTTAGGTTTGCTTAAGAACCAATCAGCACTGGCCCATGAATTTATAATTTCTTTCGCATACTCATTTTCGTTTTGCAGATCAAAAATATCATTGAAAGAGTCATAAACAAGAATTGTATGTTTTAAAGCTGATGCAACCTCTGCTCCAAATTTGTTTGCCTTCAGAACAGCAACTAATGCCTCAACAGAATATCCACCAAGCATGGTACCTAACATTGCTATAGCTTTTTGCGGTGGTATTAAATCTGCTGAAATATTTTCGAGTGCTAAGTCTTTTAGAAATGCTGCTTTGACATATGCTGCTTCATCTACGCCTGGAGGTACTTCATTTTCAAGAAGTGTTAAAAGCTCATCAGAACCCTCTCCACTTTCGAACATATCTGCTACAGCTTGGACTTGTTCAGCTTCCAAAGGTAGAGGAGGGAGGCCAAGCTCTCTTCTTTTTTCTCTATCTTTGTAATACTCTTTTAACATAACCTAAAAATTTGATCTAGATTTTACATCTAAGTACTCTAAATATAAAGAAAGAGAAATTTTTAATGGAAGATAAGTTAATTAAAAGAACCCCTTGCATAGGAGTATGCTCTACAACTTATGGAGACGATATTTGCAGAGGCTGTCGAAGATTTCGACATGAAATAACTTCTTGGATTAATTACTCAGATTCTGAGAAAAATATAATCAATAGAAGATTGGAAAAATTTAAAGTTACTGTTTTACAGGAAAAATTTCTTGTTGCTGATATAGATAAATTCAAAGTAGCACTCAATCAGTCAAAAATCAGATTTAATCAAGATTTAGAACCCATATGTTGGGTATTTGATCTTTTCAGATCTTTAAATACTGAAGACCTCAATCTTAAAGACTTTGGCCTAGAGATTCAAAAAGAATTTGCTAATACTCCTTTGCCTCAACTTAAAGAAGACGTGAACAAAGAATTTTACGAATTATCGCTGGCACATTATCAAAGATATATACAGCCAAGCTTTTTTACTTAGTTGTTGGGATTTCTCCAATTTGTGTTGTGTATCTTTTTGATTTGATCTCTCTTTTCATTCTCCAAGTATTACGATAGCCTTGATTCCCAAAGCCTATTTTTGCTATTTCCATTAAATTAATATAATCCACGGTTTGCATCAGTCTTGAAGCCATTTTCTCGTCTCTTTTTTTGTCAAAAAGAGACATTTGATAGCCATATCTATTAGTAAAATCACTCAGCAATACGCCTGCTTTGGCATACTGATAACCATCTGCAAATATTTGATCTAAGATTCGATTTGCATTCTTAATGATTATCCTCGTATCGTCTGTTGGATGAACTAGTTCAAAAGATTTGGCAGCATAAATTTGTCTAACTCTGGTATTAAATCTATTTGATCTAATGAAAGCTGTTATTAATCTGCATTTTTGTTTTTCATATCTTAACTTTTCTGCAGCTCTACTGGCGTGAAAGCTAATTGCTTCACTAAGAACACTTTTTGATCGAATACTTTTTCCAAAACTCCTGCTTACCATTATTTGTTTTTTAGGTTCCATAAAATCATGCAAAGTTATGCATGATTGGCCCTTAAGCTCTCTTACAGTTCTTTCTAAAACAACATTAAAATTATCTCCAATTAGTCTTGAATCTACCTGACTTAAATCATAGGCAGTTTTTATATCGATATTTTCTAATTTTGCGGTCAGTTTTCTGCCTATACCCCAAATCTTTTCAATAGGCATAGACTTCAAGAAATGTCTTATTACCCTGGGCTCAGATAGAATGACGACACCATCGAATCTTGGATCATCTTTAGCAACTTTATTTGCTAATTTTGCAAGTGTTTTTGTTGGAGCGATGCCTATACTTACTGGTACTCCTATCCAGTCTTTAATTCTCTTTTTGCAGTCGTAAGCAAAATTTACTAAATCAATATTTTTTCTAAAGGTCCTTAGATCAAGAAATGCTTCATCTATGCTGTAAATGTCAATTTCCGGGCAAAGATCAGATAAAACATTCATAACTCTGTTAGATATATCAGCATAGAACTCATAATTAGATGAAAAAACTACCCCACCTTTGGACAAATATTGGTCTTTAACCTGATACCAGGGTTGTGTCATGCTGATGCCCATCTTTTTAGCTTCTGGTGAGCGAGCAATAACACAGCCATCATTATTACTTAAAACTACTATGGGTCGATGTTTTAGATCTGGTCTAAATATTTTCTCGCAAGAAGCGTAAAAACTGTTGCAGTCGATTAAAGCAAACATTAGTAGGTATTAATTGAGGAGGTGACTACTCCGAGAAGTTCAAAATTTATGATTTTATCTATATCTAATAATTTATTGTTAGAACAATCAGTAACAAGAACTTTTTTTGAGCCTAAAAGGATCTTTCTGCAGAGAAATTCACCATTGATAGAAGCTACTACTATATTCCCATTGGACGGTTTAAGACTTCTGTCGATGATTAAGATAGCATTATTTTTTATTCCAGAAAGAATCATTTCATTGCCTCTAAAGCGCATTAAAAAAGTAGAACTAGCTCTTTTTATTAAGAGATCATTCATATTAATTGGATTTTCTATATAGTCATTAGCTGGGCTCGGAAACCCAGAGTGTTTCAGCTTTTTATGGGAAAAGGGGTCTTTATAATCTTTATTAGGAAACATAAAAGTACTGTATATTTATACAGTATTTTATAATAAATTTTTAGATGGTGAAAGACTTTAGTTCAATGTTCCCTTCGTTATACTCAGCCACCCAGCCTTTATCTTCCCAGCTGCCAAGAACAACTCTAGATGAGCCATTATCTAATTTATGAATTGCTGGTCGATGCGTATGTCCATGAATAAGAAAATCTATTTTATGTTTTTCTATTACCTCAGCGACGTAAGATTGATTTACGTCCATGATATTTTCAGCCTTATTGCTACTGGATTCAGCGCTTTTAGCTCTAAGGTCATCGGCAAAAGCAATTCTTTCAGCAAGTGGCTTTTGTAAAAAGTCTTTTTTCCATTCCTCAGACCTTAAAGATTTTTTTAAAGCTTGATATTCAACATCATCAATGCAAAAACTATCGCCATGAGCAATCATTAAGGAAATGCCAGAATCTTTAATGACTGTCATATCATTAATAATTTTGAGGCCTGTATTTTTTTCAAACTGTGACCCAAGAAGAAAATCTCTATTGCCGTGGATAAAATAGATACTAAGACCTTGACCATGAGCATCCTTAATTTTGTTTTGAATTAGTTCATTTATGGGATGAAGATCATCATCACCAACCCAGTATTCGAACAGATCACCAATTATATAGAGAGACTTATATTTCTCAGGAGCTTCGGCTAGGAAATTAATGAAGGAATGTAGCCTATGATTATCAACAGGTTCAAGGTGCAAGTCAGATATAAAAGCGATTGACATAAACTGATAATAAAACTTTTTTACTGATTATGGAAAACCATTAAATGCATTTAAAATGCAAAGATTAAAAATGAAAGATATCACCCTTTTAACTTGTAGAGCCTATTTCAAGCCAAATAAAATCACCCCTTATATAGCAAATATTCTTAAAGAAGAGCAGTTATTAAAAGCTGCATTAGAGAAACAGGGTTTAAGTGTAGAAATAACATATTGGGATAACCCTACTTATAATTGGTCAGCAACAAAAGCTGTAATTTTTAGAACTATTTGGGATTACTTCGAAAGATTTGACGAGTTCTGGAAATGGTTGCAGGAACTAAATACTCAAACCAAACTAATAAATTCATTTGATCTTATTAAGTGGAATATTGATAAACACTACTTAAAAGATTTGAGTAGTTGGGGCATTGAGACTGTGCCGACCTATTTTGCTGATAAAGGCTGCAACATCAAACTTCATGAAATTGCTAAAACAAACCAATGGAAAGATTTAGTAATTAAGCCTGCAATTTCTGCCTCAGCTTTTAAGACATATAAAATCCTTGCCAATGAAATTCAAGCTAATGAAAAATTATTTAACAATCTTTTGCAAGAGAGGGATATGCTCGTACAGCCTTATTTCAGAACTATTACCGAATTGGGAGAGGCTTCTTTGATGGTGTTCGATGGAAAGTTTACTCATGCAATTATAAAAAAAGCTAAGCCAGGTGATTTTCGTGTCCAAGATGATTTTGGTGGTACGGTTCATAACTTCATGCCAACAAAGGCAGAGATTAATTTCGCTGAAAAGGTCTTTGAAGCTTGTAAAACAAAACCAATATATGGACGAGTAGATATAGTTTGGGACAATGATAAGAATTTCTACTTATCTGAGTTAGAGATTATCGAACCTGAACTTTGGATAAGAAACTATCCAAAATGTGCTGAAAGAATAGCTGAGGCAGTCGATAAAATTTTATAATTAAACTTTAGGAGAATTATGAGCAGTTTAGAAAGTGTAAAGAAAGTAGTTGAAATATACGTTGAATCAATGAAAGAATCTAGTGCAGATAAGGTCAAAGAAGCTTTTCATCCAAATGCAAAAGTTGTGGGCCATCTTCATGGCGATTTTTTAGAAATGAGTACTGAGGATTTTGCAGGCTTCGTTGCAGCACAAGAACCGGCAGAGGTTGAGTATGAAATACTCTCAACTTATGTTGAAGGCACAACAGCAGCCGTCAAAATCAGGGATAAATATCTAGGTATTACTTTTCTCGATACATTGTCATTAATAAAAATTGATGATCAATGGAGTATATATAACAAACTATTCAACGTTGAAGAAGAATAGATTAGTCAATATATAAGAGCTACAAAGAAGTGGCTCCCCGAACTGGGCTCGAACCAGTGACCCACTGATTAACAGTCAGTTGCTCTACCAACTGAGCTATCGGGGAACGAACTTGGAATTATATACAACTATTAAGAAATAAAAAACAATGTCAGGCTTTAAAGTAGTTTCCGATTTTGATCCAAAAGGTGATCAACCACAAGCAATTAAAAAGATTGCTAAAAATCTTAAGGATGGTTTATTAAATCAAACGCTTTTAGGGGTAACAGGATCTGGAAAAACCTATACCATTGCAAAGGTAATTGAGGAAACTCAGAGGCCAGCAATAATTATGGCTCCAAATAAAACTTTAGCTGCACAACTATATGGAGAATTCAAAGATTTTTTCCCAGATAATAGGGTGGAATACTTCATTTCTTATTATGACTATTACCAACCTGAAGCATACGTACCATCTTCAGACACTTACATAGCAAAAGATGCCAATATTAATGAACATATTGAGCAAATGAGGCTTTCTGCTACTAAAGCATTGATTGAAGCCAAAGATACTATTGTTGTCGCTTCTGTTTCTGCTATCTACGGCTTAGGAGCACCTGAGTCTTATCTAAAAATGGTTTTGAACTTGAGTAGAGGAGAGGTGATAAATCAGCGTGATATTCTGAGACAACTTGCAACCATGCAATATTCTCGAAATGACCTAGATTTTCAAAGAGGTAATTTTAGAGTCAGAGGTAATTGCATTGACATTTTTCCAGCAGAAGCAGAAAAAGAGGCAGTAAGAATAGAATTGGAATTCGATAAAATTTCGGAAATATCATTTTTTGATCCTTTAACTGGTTCAATCATTAAAGAAATGCCGAGGGTAAGTATCTTCCCTAAGACTCACTATGTGACACCCCAAAATACAATCAATCAAGCACTTGAGGAAATCAAAATAGAACTAGAGCATAGATTAGTAGAGCTAAAAGCTAATAATAAATTACTGGAGGCTCAAAGGCTGGAAGAAAGAACGAATTACGATTTAGAAATGATGGCTGAACTTGGATACTGTAATGGTGTTGAAAATTATTCCAGGTATCTTTCCGGAAGAAAACCAGGCGAAGCTCCACCATGCCTATTTGATTACATTCCGAAAAATGCCATTGTCTTCGTCGATGAATCTCACGTTTCAGTTCCTCAAATAGGGGGAATGTTTAAAGGTGATAGGTCAAGAAAAGAAACTTTAGTTGATTATGGTTTTAGATTGCCAAGTGCGTTAGATAATAGGCCACTTAGGTTCGAAGAGTGGGATAAGTTGGCTCCCCAAAGGGTTTTTGTTTCAGCCACTCCAGGAAAATGGGAAAAAGAATACAGCGATCATCAAGTCGAGTTGTTGGTTAGGCCAACAGGGCTGATTGATCCAGAAGTTGAACTCAAACCAGCGAAACACCAAGTTGAAGACGTATTAGAAGAGGCAAATAAAACAACTGCTAAAGGCTTTAGAACACTAATAACTACTCTCACCAAAAAAATGGCTGAGGATTTGACTGAATTTATGCATGAGAAAGGACTGAAAGTTAGATATATGCACTCGGATATAGATTCTGTCGAGAGAGTAGAGATTCTTAGAGACTTAAGACTGGGAGTTTTTGATATTTTAGTCGGCATTAATCTACTTAGAGAAGGTTTAGATCTTCCTGAGGTAGGGCTGGTTGCCATACTCGATGCAGATAAAGAAGGATTCCTTAGGTCAGAAGGTTCATTGATTCAAACTATAGGTCGAGCAGCAAGAAATTTAGAAGGCAAAGCTATTCTCTATACCGATAAAGTAACAGGTTCAATTGAAAGAGCCCTTAATGAAACCAACAGAAGAAGAGAAATACAAAGAACATTTAATAAAGAAAATAAAATTACACCTAAAACTGCAACTTCAAAGATTAAAGATGTCATGGAGGGTGCCAGATCGTTGAAAAAAGAAAAAAATCAAACTAATCATGACTCTGAACTATATGATGTATCAAAAGTTAATTACCATAACATTGGCAAAGAAATTAAAAAGCTTGAAAAATTAATGAAATCTTCAGCAAAAGATTTAGATTTTGAACAAGCTGCTAAGTATAGAGATCTTATTAAAGAGTTAAAGGAAAAAGTTTTAATTAATAAAGCATGATGTCCCAAAAAATTATCTTTCTCCAAGGTGATAATATATTTACATCTGCAAAACAAGCAAAAATCTTTGGTCAAAATACTCCCATAAAAACGAGCAAATATATTTTTGCATTAAGTCTTAGTAAAGAGCCTAAAAAGGATGAGTTAAAAAAAGTTAATGCTTTATTATCAGCTCATGAAGTCACTTTTACTCCAAACTTAATCATCACTCCAAGACTTGGAACTCAAAGCTCATGGTCAAGTAAGGCGCGAGATATTTTCAAGAATGTTGGTATAAAGACTGTGCACCGGGTAGAGAGGTTTAAAGCTTTCGATGTAAAAGACAAAGAAAAAATCTTAAAAAAAACTTTTGATAAAATGACCGAGTCACATTTTTCAAGTTTATCCGACACAAAAAAAGTCTTCCAAAAAGCCCAAAGAAAAAAACTAGCAACCTATGATATCCATCTAGATACTGTACTTTTAGACAAGCTTAACGATGATTTGGGTTTAGCACTGAATGACGTCGAAAAATCTTATTTAAATAATCTTTTTCAAAAATTAAATAGGTCGGTGACTGATGCTGAATTAATGATGTTCTCACAAATCAACTCCGAACACTGTAGGCATAAAATTTTTCGCTCAAAATGGAAAACCGATATTCCTTTCAGTCATGATTCACTTTTTGATGCTATTAAATCAACCACGAAAAAAGATATGGAGCATATCCTTTCCGCTTACCACGATAACTCAGCTGTAATAAAAGGAAATGGGTCAAGCATACTCGAGGTGGGTGGAGACGATAAATATAAAAATTACAAAGGAGAAGTTGATACTACAATCAAAGTTGAAACTCACAACCACCCTACAGGTATTTCCCCTTTTGAGGGAGCCGCAACAGGCTCAGGCGGTGAAATTAGAGACTGTACTGCAACTGGACGTGTAGCCAGACCTAAAGCTGGTTTCATGGGTCTATGTATCTCTCATTTAAGACTAGGCAATGAGCTCGAGTCTTGGGAAGAAAAAGAAAATAAACCAGATTTTTTAGCATCGCCAAAAGATATTCTTATTGACGCTCCAATAGGTTCAGCTGCCTATAATAATGAGTTCGGAAGGCCAGCCATTTTTGGTTATTTTAGGACACTTGAATACCAAGATTTAGGTTTTCATAAGCCTATTATGTTGGCTGGTGGCATTGGTTCTATTAAAGAGGTGCAAATTAAAAAAGGAGCACCAAAACCTGGCGATGCGGTAATAGTTTTGGGCGGGCCTGCTATGTTAATTGGTTTGGGCGGCGGTTCTGCAAGCTCCACAAAAAAAACAAACGAAAATGCAGATTTAGATTTTGCCTCAGTGCAACGTTCAAATCCAGAGATGCAAAGAAGAGCACAGCAAGTTTTAGATAAATTCAATGAGAGATCGTCCAAAAATCCGATTACATTTATACATGATGTGGGTGCTGGAGGTATTTCGAATGCTATTCCAGAGCT
>QCDB01000008.1 GCA_003278815.1 SAR86 cluster bacterium AG-349-I13
AAATATCCTACTTTTAATGTTCAGTTCTTCAAAATAATAATTTATTGTTATCCTGTTAATTTCTTTGCATGCTTGCAACGAGTCTTTTGAAAACCTTCTTTCATTTATTTCATTTAATATTTTACCATCATATCCTTTATCACTTTTTGAGAATCCTGACTGAGGCGAATATTTGTAAATTAAACCATTTATTATTGGCTGATTGACGACGTAGTCACTTTGAAAATTTATTTCATAGCCCAGGATACTCAAAATATTCAATTCAAAATTTCTTAAGATTTCCTCAACTGGATTATTTTTTTTTAAATTCGAAATGCAGTTTTTATACACATCAAAAATTTCAATAGATTCATCAGCTTGAGCAATAAGATAATTGATTAATTCATTTACATAGAAAGCTGAGTATAAATTTTCACTACCAAAAAAATCTTCAAAAACTTCACAAGGCTCAGCAAGAATAAGTGTCTTTAATTCGGATTTTCCACGATAATCAACATTTAAACATTGGAATGGCTCTAGATTTCCATAAAGTTTGGAATTTTTACGTTTTGCACCTTTTGCAACTGCCGTAATTTTGCCTTTATTTTCTGTAAGGAATGTAACAATTAGACTTGTTTCTTTATAAGGTCGTGAATGGATAACATATGCTTTTTGCAAATTAGAAATCATTAACTCTTGATACCAAAACTTTCTAGGCTTATAGGGTTATTTACCCAATTTTTTTGGACTTTACACCATAATTTGAGGAATACTTTTTTATTCAATTTTTTTTCAAGATCAACTCTTGCTGCAGTGCCGATTGACTTTATTTTGTCTCCATTTTTACCTATTACAATACTTTTTTGACTTTGTTTTGATACATATATATTCGCATCTATCTCAAATGTATCTTTCTTTTCGTTTAAAAGTTCAATTGCAACAGCTGTTTCATAAGGAAGCTCGTCTCCTAGTAAGCGAATAACCTTTTCTCTGATAATTTCACTGATTTCAAATACATTGCTTTGAAAATCTATTTCTTTGGGATAAAAAAACTCATTATCAGGCAAAGCCTTCTCAAGTTCTAACTGCACAAGATCTATACCATCATTATTTTTTGCTGAAATAGGGACAATTGAGAAAAAATCATCTTTGTTAAATGTATTCTCCACAAAAGAAAAAAGATTCTTTTTGTTTTTTACAAGATCAATTTTATTAATCACAAGAATTTTTTTTGCTTGTGATTTATTTGCCAACTTTAAGCTTTCTTTATCAATATCATCAAATTTTGTGCCGGAAACCATAAAAATAATCACATCTACGTCATGTATGACTTCAGCCGGTTTCTTTCTTAGGACTTTATTAATAGTTTTTTCACTTTTTTTATGAATGCCTGGTGTATCAATAAATATTATCTGTGTGGTTTTAAAGCTTTTAATAGCATAGATATTAGATCTGGTTGTTTGTGATTTATTTGCAGTAATTGAGACCTTTTTCTCTAAAAATTTATTTAAAAAGGTAGACTTACCAACATTAGTTTTACCAATAATGGTTACATAGCCACATTTACTCATTAATTAATTTCTCCAGCTCTATCAAAGCTTGGCCACTCTCCTGGTTTCCATGACATCCATATAAAATCTGCCCTGCCCCAAATTACATCCTCACTTATATATCCCCATGCACGACTGTCGCTTGAATTATCTCTATTGTCGCCACTTACAAAATACATACCTTCCGGTATCACCCAGTTTCCATTTTGCCCTCTCCTTGACATGTGTCGGATTACATAATCTTTCCCTTCATTTGATTCTATTAGCAAATTACTATCTGTATTTTGGTCAAACTTCTCTTGAGAAAGCACAACACCATTTACAAAGTATTTTTTATTTACATATGTAACTGTGTCTCCACCTTTAGCTATTACCCTCTTTACAAATGGGACTGTGGGTTTATGAGGCGGGAAAAATACAACAATCTCACCAATTTCTGGGCCTTTTGATAATAATTTTTCTCTTCCTGTAAATGGAATTTCTAAACCATAGGCATTCCTGTTAACTAGTACAAAATCACCTATTTCAAGATTGGGTCGCATTGACTCAGATGGTATTTGCCAAGGTTCGTAAACGTATCCCCGTAAGAAGAAAACTAAAAAAATATTTATAAACCATCCTCTGCTTTCTTTAATAATTTCTGGTTTGTTATTAATCAAAGCGACTATCAAAATGATAAGTGAAAATAATGAGTAGAAAGCCAGCAAATCCCCGATGTTCCATTGTTTTACGAAAAGAATACCAATTATTAATATTGATAAGAATAGAGCTATTCTTTGTAAATTTCTGTGTACTTTTTCACTAAAATTATTTGTGGACTTCATCCAATACCAGTGGATAGCAATTAAACAAATACTTAAATTCAAAAAAAGAAAAACTGGTACATTGGAAATTGGTTGAATTAGATTAAAGAAAGTATTCATTTTTTCTCCGTTGACAGAAAGCTTAAAAAAGCTTCTTGGGGTAAGGCAACTTTGCCTATTTGTTTCATTTTCTTTTTTCCTGCTTTCTGTTTTTCTAACAGCTTTTTCTTCCTTGTAACATCTCCACCATAAAGCTTGGCAGTAACATTCTTTCTAAAGGCTTTTACGCTTTCTCGAGCTATTATTTTACTTCCGAGCATTATCTGAATTGGTATTTCAAACATCTGTCTTGGTATCACTTCACGTAAACGCTTTGCAATATCTCTTCCCTTTCTTGCAGCTTCAGACCTATGCATAATAGATGATAAAGAATCTACAACTAGTCCGTTTATTGCAACATCTACCTTCACTAACTCTGCTGCTTGAAACCTATCAAAAACAAAATCTACTGAGGCATATCCCTGACTTTTCGATTTTAAGGTGTCAAAAAAGTCCATGACAATTTCTGAAAGAGGCATTTCAAAGATTATTGAAACTTGTCCACCCAGGTATTGTAAATCTTTTTGAACGCCTCTTTTTGACATTGCAAGCTCAATCACATCCCCAACGTATTTATCAGGACACAGTACTGTAGATTTGATTATTGGCTCTCTAATTTCTGCAATTTCGTTTACAGTTGGTAATTCAGCAGGTGAGCTTATAGTAGCTTCTTCTCCATTTGTTTTAAGAATTTCATAAGCAACACTTGGTGCGGTTGTGATCAAATCAAGATCATATTCTCTTTCTAATCTCTCTTTGACCACCTCCATATGTAATGTTCCTAAAAAACCACACCTAAAACCACTACCCAATATATCTGAGTTTTCAGGCTCAAAAATTAGTGAAGCATCATTTAAATTTAGCTTTTGAAGTGCCTCTCTAAAAGCTTGATAATCATTAGAATCAATCGGAAAAAAAGAGGCAAATACCTGAGGTTTAACTTCTTCAAATCCTTCTAGTTCAGAAGTTTTAGGGTGCTTTGCCGATATTAATGTGTCTCCAACTGGTACAGATTTTAAGTCTTTTACGCTTGCAACTAAATAACCAACTTCTCCTTCTGTCAGTGCTCCACAAGGAATTTTTTTTGGAGTGAATTTCCCGATGGTGTCCGCTGTATAAACTTGACCAGTTGATTTAACAATAAATTTTTCTCCTTTTTTTAAAGATCCACTGAAAATTCTTATTAAAGATATGACACCCAGAAAATTGTCATACCAAGAATCGATGATTAATGCTTGTAAATTTGCTTCTATGCTTTTTTTTGGTGGGGGGACTTTCTGTGCAATTTGTTTCATCAATTCATTTAAGTTAGTGCCATCTTTAGCGCTCACAGATATCGCTTCTGAAGCGTCTATCCCTATTATTTCTTCTATCTCTTTTTTTACTCGCTCAGGTTCGGCTTGAGGCAGATCAATTTTATTTATTACAGGTATCACTTCTAATCCAAGATCTATAGCTTTGTAACATGTGGATAATGTTTGTGCCTCAACGCCTTGTGAACCGTCAACAACTAAAAGAGCGCCCTCACAGGCTGCCAGAGATCGAGAAACTTCGTAAGAAAAATCAACATGGCCAGGCGTATCGATTAAATTGAATTGGTATTCCTTATCATCAATATAATTTAAAGCGACAGATTGTGCTTTAATTGTAATGCCTCTTTCTCTTTCAAGCTCGAGAGTATCTAAGACTTGAGATTTCATCTCTCTTTTTGATAAACCTCCGCAGAATTCTATGATTCGATCAGACAGCGTTGACTTCCCATGATCGATATGGGCAATAATTGAAAAATTTCTAATCTTATTCAACTGTTACTGCAACAAAAAAGTTGGAACCCTCTCTAGTTCCAAATATCGCTATTTTGTCACCTACAGCAAATGAATCAAGTGCATTTACAAATTCTTTAACATTTGAAATGTTATAAGTCATACTGCCAGACTTAATCTTAGTAATTATATCTCCTCTAAGTATTTCACCAAAAGCAGGAGAATTGGATGTTACTTGAATTACCCTAACGCCCAAATTTTCTTCATTTGAATTTTCCTCAGTAAGGTTTTCTAATTGTAATCCTAGAGGATAATCCGGCTCTTCAGGTTCTTTTATCTCTGGCTCTGTTTGACTCAAGGAGGGAAGCTCTCCAACTTTTACGTAGAGATTCTTGTAATCTCCGTCTCTAAAAAGACGAAGTTTTAAGTTTGTGTTTGGTTTAGTCATTCCAACTGTATGTTGCAAATCTTTAAAATAAATTACATCTTTTGTACCAACTTGAACTATGACATCACCAGGCTTGACGCCTCCATTATCAGCTGCACTATCCTTCACAACTGCTCTAACCAGAGCCCCTATTGGTTTATTCATTCCAAGCGCTTCTGCTAAGTCACTTGAAACTTCACCGCCCTGGACACCCAGATAACCTCTAGAGAATTTTCCATTCTCTTTTAGTTGTTCAACAACCTCTAAGGCAATATTTATCGGAATAGCAAAGGCTAAACCTTCATTTCCGCCTGATCTTGAAAAGATCTGAGAATTAATGCCAATCACCTCGCCGTCTGTATTGAATAATGGGCCACCTGAATTTCCTCTGTTTACAGCTGCATCTGTTTGCAAATATGGAACATAGTCTCCAATGCCCTGACCCGACGTTATTCCTCTTCCAGTAGCACTTATAATTCCAAATGTAACTGAAAAGTCGTAGTTGTATGGCGAGCCTATTGCAATAACACCATCTCCTTGCTCTACCTCATCAGAATCACCCATTTCAACTGGATCTAAATCTTTTGACTCAATTTTTAAAAGGGCTAGATCACTGAGCTCATCCATACCAACAATTTCTGCTTTGAATTCCTTTCTATCTAAAAATTTCACTAGAACTTCATCGGCTCCTTGCACAACATGGTAGTTTGTGATCACGTAACCATTTTTATCTATTACAAAACCTGATCCCGTGCTTATTGACTCTCTCTCTTGCTGTCTCGGTGTATCCATTTCTGGGAAAGGAAATCCAAATTCTCTGAACAGTTCTTCCGGAAAAGAATTTAAGGATCTTTGAGACAGTTTTACCTTTCTAACAGATTGAATATTGACCACAGATTCAGATTGGCTTTTAACAAGTTCAGAGAAGTCAAATTCATGTGCTTCAATTGCGAAGATAAATAAAAGCAAAGCAAAAAGGAAACGTTTCATAAATTATTCTAGTTATTGGTTTTAATAGAATTAAGGATCTTTTTTCCTGATTCAACATCAATATCACCAAATATAGTGATTGTGAGAGGTTGATCGCTGTGAAAGTGTGTCTTTCTAATGAGTATAAAGTTTTCTTTTTGATAGACACCATCGGGCAGATTAAAATTTTTAGGCTTATCAATAAAGATTGAAAACTGTTTTTTGTCGATTTTATTAACGAATCTATTTTGTATTTTTCTATCAGAATTAAAGCCACGAGGAAGCCAGTTAGGTTGATAAGCAACTGGTACAATATTTCTTGAATTATCTGGTACGAAATGTCTAGATGCAAACTGTAATATTTCGTCAGATTTTATGTTTTCCAAAATTTGTTTTGCTTCTGATGATGCGATTGTTTGATTTAAAAGTATGCTAGCCCTGTTTTCGTTATCGTTAATATAAAAAGCATTATTCAAAATCGAGTAACTTAATAAAGCACCTACGGAGAATATTGTTATTGGCATAACAACTTTTTGAGTGAATGAAGACAGCAAATCTTGTAAAGAAAGTTTAGATAATCTTTCTTTGAAGCCTAAAGGTTTAAGATTTATGGAAACTTCACTAAGTTCGAGGAGGTTAAAGTACAATTCCTTCAATTCTGGTTTTGTCTGCATGTCTGCAATAAGACAATTAACCTCATCGGCATCTAATTCTCCATCTAGAAAAGCAGAGATTCTGCTGAAATCATAATCTGATACATTTTTCATAATCTTTCTTTTAAATTCTCCATTAAGTATTGTCTTGCTCTGAATATTCTTGATCTAACAGTCCCTACAGGCACTCCTGTAATATTTGCAATCTCATCGTAATTTTTTGTGTCTACTTCGCAAAGAATATAAGCAGTCCTTTGTTCCTCAGGCAACTCATTAAGTAATAATTGTACTGATTCAAAAAGTTCAGAACTTTCAATTGTATCCTCTACATTATTTGGAGCAGCTAAAGTGCTTTCAAAACCTTCATCGATTTGGCTTTCTCTTGCCGAATTTATTTTTGTTATTGCTAAATTAAAACCAATTCTATATAACCATGTGTAAAAACTAGAATTTCCTTTGAAAGTTCCAATTTTTTCCCAAGCCCTTAAGAAAGCTTGCTGAACGATATCTTCAGTTTCATGGTAATTTCTCAAAACCTTAAATAAAGAATGGTGCAGCCTTGTTTTAAATGATGAAAAAAGCAATTCAAAAGCATTTGAATTACCATTTTGCGCAAGCTCCACTAATTGAGGAATACTATTTTTTTTCATTATTCTTTTTGATATCTAATTCTTTAATAAGTTCATTTAATAAGCAAATTTTTTCAAATTTGGAAACTTCAAGATAAAAGCTTCTTTTTGTTTAAAGATTAAGTCAAATAAATCTTGGTCATTCATCTCTAACAGCTCAATTAGTTCTGATTTTTCGTCTGAATTCATGTTTTTAAAATTTTTCAAAAATTTTTTTACAATAAAGGTTGTTTCCTTCATCCCTCTTCTTGATTTAAAATTTAACTTTTTAATTAATAACTCATCATTCATGATAAAAATATTTTCTCTACCAAATTATACTTCGATCTGTGTGAAAGGGCCGGATTCTGAAGAATTTCTTCAAGGTCAAATGTCGTGCGATCTGACGCAACAAAAAAACTACTTCGATGGCTTATTTTGTAATGAGAAGGGTTATGTAATAACAAACTCAGTTGTCATTAAAAATGATGACTTCACAATAATATTAAGAACAGACGTAGCATCCTTGCTTGTTAGTGAGCTTGAAAAATTTTCTAAATTTTATGATTGCACCATCAAAATAGAGCACCAAGAGATATACGGAAAACAAACAAACAACACTTTTACAAAAGGTATTGGAGAATTGGGGTCTGATCACAATGAGCTTGATTGGGAAATAGAAACAATAAAAAATTTTTGTTTTGACATAGGTGGTGCTTATTCTGGAAAATATCGCTTAAACGAAATTGGCTACGAACCTGACAAATATGTTTCATACGAAAAGGGTTGTTACAGAGGTCAAGAAATAATTGCTCGTCTGAAGTATTTAGGCAAAACCACCAAAAGGGCCGTTGTTTTTCCTGGGTCCATAAATTCTATTTCTAATAAATCTGGAAGAAAGATTGGAAAAAAAATTTTTCACACCAGAAATGAGGACAATCATCTAACACATTTTTCTGTTGAAAAATCTGAATACTACATCAATGATATGAGGATTATTCCAATTGCCAATCAATGGGATCTGATCCAAGACTAGTCAAAAAGTAATTCGTCTTAGAGAAATGGCTACAACCAAAAAAACCATTATTAGCAGATAACGGTGATGGGTGTGAAGCTTCTAAAATAAAATTATTATTCTCAATTAAATCCTTTTTTTTCTGTGCATGTTTACCCCACAGAAGAAAGACTATATTTTTCTTTTTTTGAATTACGTTAATTACAGTATTTGTGAAAAGCTCCCAACCAATTTTAGAATGAGATGCGGGTAATCCTGCACAAACAGACAAAGAAGTATTCAACAATAAAACACCTTGTTTTGACCACGCTGTCAAATCTCCTGTAGTGTTCTTTATCCCTAGATCAGTCTCCAATTCTTTAAAAATATTTACCAAAGAGGGAGGTAATTTTGAGTTTCTATTCACAGAGAATGCTAGTCCATTAGGAACACCTGGTGTGTGGTAGGGATCTTGTCCAATAATAACAACTTTTACTTTTTGCATTTCGCATAAATCGAACGCTTTAAAAAAGTTTTTGGGTTCTGGCAAAATTATTTTACCGCAAGCATTATCTGATAATAATTGATCTTTGATCTTTTTAAAGTAAGGTTTTTTTGTTTCATAATCTATGAAACTTTTCCATGTTTTATGCTCACTCATTTAGATAAAAATAACACATTTTTTTTATCCACAGAAACTGTGGATAACTTTGGGGAAAACTAACACAAAATTTAATAAAAACCATATACATGAAAGCTTTCATGCAATTGTACAAAAAATAATCAATATATAAATGGCCAGTAAATATAGGGCTTTCAGGCGATCTATAAATAGACTAATGCATTATGGTGTTTGAAAAGCTTTAATTATGGGCAATGCTTATTATTGTGTGAAAATCAATAGTTTGGGTAAAAAAAAACTGGGTTTTTTTAATAGCAAAGTCTTGCATTTGAAACACCGCTGATTTTCTCTAGCTCTGAGACCACGCCAACTGGAATTTCATCATCAGTATCTATAATATTACAAGCTAAATCGCCTCTACTTTTATTTACAAATTCTGAAATATTAATTTTGTTACTAGCTAAACACTCTGCTATTTTGCTGATGATGCCTGGCTCATTATTATTAGTTATAAAGAGTCGATGTTTGCCATATTTTTCCGAATTTATGTTTGGGAAGTTAACGCTGTTAACAATTTTTCCATCCTTCAAAAAATTGCTCATTTGACTACAAGCCATAACAGCACAATTGATTTCACTTTCTTTTGTGCTTGCTCCAAGATGAGGAAATATCATCACATCTCTTTTTACGTTTATTCTTTTCAATAGGTTTTTTGTTGGGAAGTCTGTAACGTACTTATGCAAATGATCGTTTTCCAAAAATTCAAGCAAATCGTGTTCGCTAACTATGCCACCTCTTGAAAAGTTAATTAGAACTGAGCCTTGCTTCATTAGTTTTAAATTCTCAAAATTGATCAAGTTTTCTGTATTTTGGTTTAATGGCAGGTGTAGTGAAACATAATCTGACTCACTCAAAACATCCTCAATCTTGTTGTATCTTTTCAGATTGCTTGGCAATCGAAGTGCATTATCAACAGTAAGGCCTGGATCAAAAGCAACTACTTTCATTCCAAGAGCCATTGATTGTTCGGCAACCATTGAACCAATTGCGCCAAGTCCGATGATCCCCAAAGTTTTTCCGTTAACCTCTTCGCCGACATAGCGCTTTTTTATTCCCTCAATTTCTTTACTAATTTCCTCGTCATTTTTTGATTCAATGTCTATAGAATCTAAATTCTTATTGCCGGAAACTAAATCTCTTTTTGAAAGAATTAAAGAGCATAAAACCATTTCTTTCACCGCATTAGCGTTAGCGCCGGGCGTGTTGAATACAACAACACCATTCTTTGAGCAATTCTTAATATCAATGTTGTTTGTACCAGCTCCAGCTCTTGCTATCGCTAAAAGATCTTTCGACAGTTCAAGCTCTGTTAAATTGTAACTTCTTAATACAATCCCACTTACTTCTGAATGGTTATCAGACAAGATAAAATCATTTTTTTGTAACACATCCAAGCCTTGCTGCGCGATATTATTTAAGATCTGTATTTTCATTTTTAGAATTTAAAAGAATACACATTAAAATCTACTTATCAAACGAATTTCATCAATTTAAGAACATTTTATCCATAAGTTATCAACAAGAAAATTACAGCATATTGTGGATAAAATTAAAATAAACACAAGATATTGTGTTGAAATGCTTGAATGTCGTCACTACATGTAGAAAAATACGTAAAGTAATGGAACAACAAGTCACACAAAACCAAGTTGAAGAAAAAGAAGTTAATTCTCCAAATCTAGTTATGGCCCCAGGAAAAATGAGAGTCATTAAAAGAAATGGAAAAGTAGTTTCTTTTGAAGAGGAAAAAATCAAAGTTGCAATTATGAAAGCTTTCCTCGCAGTAGAGGGCGGCTCTGCTGCTGGGTCATCCAGAATCCATGAGGAAGTCGATCAAATGGCACAAGAGATCATTAAAGTATTTGAGAGAAGAATGCCATCTGGAGGGACTATACACATAGAAGAAATACAAGACCAGGTCGAGTTACAACTGATGAGAAACGAACATCACAAAGTTGCGAGAACTTATGTTTTATATAGAGAAGCAAGGAAAAACGAAAGGGTTGAAGAGAGAGAAGAAAAGGGACTAGAAAAGAATGTACAAGAAGTTATTGAATCAGCCGTCAAAAAAGCTTGTATTGGATTAGATAACGTTGATGAGATATTGCTTGTTACAGAAATCAAGAATGCTACCTATGAAGGAATTTCCGAAAAAGACCTAGCTGAAAGCATGCTCATGACTGCGAGAACATTGGTTGAGAAAGAGCCAAACTATTCTTACGTCACAGCAAGACTGTTGCTGAATAACATGGAAAATGAGGTCGGTGCATTCCTAAATATCAAAGAGAGAAAAGATCGAGGAAAAATGTACGTTGAAGCACTTGCAAAAACAATTGATAAAGGGATTGAATTAGATTTCTTAAACGAAGAGCTCAAGTCATATGATTTAAACAAACTTGGTAAAGCTATTCTTCAAGAAAGAGACTTTCAGTTCACTTATCTGGGACTGCAAACTTTATATGATAGATACTTCATTACTTGTGATGAAACAAGATATGAACTGCCACAGGTGTTTTTTATGCGTGTCGCAATGGGCCTTGCGTTAGACGAAGAAAATAGAGATGAGAGAGCGATTGAGTTCTACAAACTCTTATCAAGCTTCGATTACATGAGTTCAACTCCTACATTATTTAATTCTGGGACTCAAAGACCTCAACTTTCATCTTGCTACTTAACAACTGTGCCTGACGACTTGTCAGGGATATATGGAGCAATTAGAGATAATGCATTGCTATCAAAATGGGCTGGCGGCTTAGGGAATGATTGGACAAATGTAAGAGCTTTAGGTTCAAGAATTAAAGGAACAAATGGAAAAAGCCAAGGAATTGTTCCTTTCTTAAAAGTGTCAAATGACACTGCAGTTGCCGTTAATCAAGGCGGCAAGAGAAAAGGAGCATTTTGCGCTTATTTAGAATGCTGGCATCTTGATGTGGAAGAATTCTTAGATCTGAGAAAAAACACCGGTGATGATAGAAGAAGAACACACGATATGAACACAGCTAATTGGATTCCAGATCTTTTCATGAAGAGATTAGAAAAAGGTGAAAAATGGACACTTTTTTCTCCTTCAGATGTTCCAGATTTACATGATATTTACGGAAAAGAGTTTGAATCTAAGTACAATGAATATGAAAAGAAGGCCGAAGCTGGGGAAATAAAACATTTTAAAACTTTGGAAGCTAAGGATCTATGGAGAAAAATCCTTTCAATGTTGTTTGAAACAGGCCATCCTTGGGTAACATTCAAGGACCCATGCAATATAAGATCTCCTCAAGGCCATGTAGGAACAGTACATTCATCAAATCTTTGTACAGAAATAACACTTAACACAAACGAAGATGAAATTGCAGTCTGTAATCTAGGAAGTATAAATCTCCCACAACATATCCAAGAAGGAAAAATTAATGTCGAACAACTCAAGAATTCAGTAACAACAGCTATAAGAATGTTAGATAACGTAATTGACATAAATTATTATCCAGTTCCACAAGCAGAAAACTCTAACAAAAAACATAGACCAATTGGGTTAGGCATGATGGGTTTTCAGGATGCCCTATACAAGCTAGGGATTTCTTATGATTCAGAAGAAGCAGTGGATTTTGCTGATAGATCAATGGAGCTAATCAGCTATTTTGCTATTGAGGCTTCATGTGAGCTTGCAAAAGAAAGAGGAACTTACGAAACATACAAAGGCTCGTTGTGGGATAATGGGATTTTTCCTCTTGACTCCATACGCCTACTTACCGAACAAAGAGGTAGCGATTTTATAGATCAAAATACAGACAAAACATTAGATTGGGATAAGTTGAAAGATAAAATGGCAAAACATGGAATAAGAAATTCCAATGTTATGGCAATAGCCCCGACAGCAACAATTGCCAACATTACTGGGGTTTCTCAATCAATAGAACCCACTTACCAAAACCTCTTTGTTAAATCGAATTTATCTGGTGAATTTACCGTCGTAAATCCTTATTTGATAGAAGAATTAAAAAAAGAGGGTCTATGGGACGAGGTAATGCTTAGCGATTTGAAATATTTTGAAGGATCTCTCAAACAAATTAATAGAGTGCCAGATCATATCAAAAATAAGTTTAAAACAGCGTTTGAAGTTGAACCAAGATTTATTGTTGAAGCAGCAAGTAGGAGACAAAAATGGATTGACCAAGCTCAATCACTAAATTTATATATAGCAAATGTAGATGGCAAAAAATTAGATATAACATACAGAATGGCGTGGTATAAAGGCCTTAAAACTACTTATTACTTAAGATCCATGGGTGCCACAGCTACAGAAAAATCAACGGTGGAGAGGAGCAGCTTAAACGCTGTGCAAACAAATCAAGAGGTGCAAACAGCATCGCAAGCACCAAGTGCTTGTAGCATTCTTGATCCAGATTGTGAGGCATGCCAATAACGGAGGAAAATTATGTTAAGTTGGGAAGATTATTATAAAGACGAGGCCCCGGTTAAAAAGGAAGAATCAAAACAACCTGAACCGAGGGTGGCAGAAGTAACTGAAACTGAACCAGTAAAAGAACAAGTCGTTCTAACTGAGGAAGTATCAGCGCCTTTAGACGAGGCAATTGTTACTGAAGACATGAATTCAGAAGCAATGCAAAACTTAGAAAACTACACAACCATGAAAGAGCCTACAGAAGCCGAGCTTGAAAAAGTTCGAGAAAGAATGGCAAATGCTCAAGAAGGTAGGGTTCAGGTTGGTCAAAAAGCTATGATTAATTCAAAAGCAGATCTCAACCAACTTGTGCCCTTTAAATATAAATGGGCTTGGGAAAAATATCTTGATGGCACAGCAAATCACTGGATGCCTCAAGAAATAAATATGACAGCTGATATAGCATTATGGAAATCAGAAGATGGGCTCACAGAAGATGAAAGAACAATAGTCAAAAGAAGCCTGGGCTTCTTTTCAACTGCAGATTCTTTGGTTGCCAATAATATAGTACTAGCAGTTTATAAACATATTACTAACCCTGAATGCAGACAGTATCTCCTTAGGCAAGCTTTTGAAGAAGCTATTCACACACATGCATATCAATATTGCGTAGAGTCGCTGGGAATGGATGAAGGAGAAATATTTAATATGTATAGAGAAGTTCCATGTGTTGAAGCAAAAGCAGCTTGGGGCCTTAAATATACACAAGCTCTTGAAGATCCAACCTTTGAGACAGGAACGCCCGAAAAAGATAAGGAATTTTTATCTAACTTAATTGCATATTATTGTGTCTTAGAAGGTATGTTCTTTTATTGCGGTTTTTCTCAAATATTATCTATGGGAAGAAGGAATAAAATGACAGGTGTATCTGAGCAATTTCAATATATTATGCGCGATGAATCTATGCACGTAAATTTTGGTATTGATGTCATTAATTCAATTATTAATGAAAATCCCACTCTATGGGACGAAGGAATGAGGAAAAGAGCATCTGACATGATTGTCGAAGGAACCCAGTTGGAAATAGATTATGCCAGGGATACAATGCCAAGAGGTGTGCTAGGCATGAATGCAAAAACAATGGAAGAGTACTTAAAATACGTTTGTAATAGACGTTTAACTCAAATCAATTTGCCTGAAGCATATCCTGGTGCTGAAAATCCATTTCCTTGGATGTCAGAAATCATGGACCTCAGAAAAGAAAAGAATTTCTTTGAAACCCGCGTAATTGAATATCAGGTCGGCGGTTCCTTGAAATTCGACGACTAACTTTTGCACTGCCTCTAATCTGCAGTTATTGGTGGTGCTTTTTTTTTGTAAAACTTTCAAAAACAATACAAATTTACTAATCTGAAGGTTTAAGGAGTTCTATGAAAAAATATTTATCACTACTGGCACTAATTACATCAACGTACATTAACGGACTAGGCCTCAATCCTGCTGGCTACTGGGATATACAAAACATCACAAATCCTAAGGTAAGCCCAGATGGAGAAAAAGTTCTTTTTTCAAAGAGATACATAGACAAAATAAATGATTCTTTTATTACAGAAACATGGTTAATGGATTCAAATGGCGAAAACAAAAGGCTATTTACAGATGGATCTAATGCTAAGTGGTCACCTGATGGCAAAAAAGTTGCATTTACTAAGGACGATGACAATGAAAGATCTCAATTATTTGTCAAATTTTTAATTGGTGACAGTGAAACCAAAATCACAAACTCTGATAAACCAATAGAGGATTTTGCATGGTCAAAAAATGGTACTTTTATTGCTTACTCAGCTTTTAATGAATATGAAGACGATTGGGTGATAGAAATTCCTGGTGAAAAAGAAGGTGAGACTTATAACTGGACCGAAGATCCAACAGTAGTCACTACTATGCATTGGAGAGCTGATGGTAGCGGCGAACAAAATGCTGGAGAAGATCATTTGTATGTTGTAAGCTCGGAGGGAGGAGCTGCAGCTAAGATAAGCACTTGGGGCTTAGATTATCAAAGTAGTTTGGCTTGGTTAGATGATGAAACACTAGTGTTCCAAGCTAATGATAGTCTTGATGACTTACAGTCTCCGTGGAAACAAAGCGCTATATTTACTTTAGGAGTAAATTCAAAAAAATTATCAAAAGTTTCTCCTACGGAAGGAGTTTACAATTCTCCTAAAGCTTCATCTGAAGGTAAAATTGCTTTTTTGGGACATCCTTCAAAAGATTACTCTTACGTAGCCTTTGATGTATATGTAAAGGATGGTGAAGCAACAAAAAAACTCACATCTAGTTTAAGTGCTACTCCTAGAGAATTATTCTGGCTAAATGATAAAGAATTAGCATTTTCGATAGATGATCATGGTGCCTCTAAGGTTATGTTACTGGATATATTGAGTGGAAAATTATCGGAAAAAATCAGTAATTTTGAAGAGCAATTTTATCTTTCTTCAGTACATAACAATCATTTATTTGGTACTTATGCTAATGCAAAAAGACCTGCAGAATTATCGGTTATAGACGGTCGGGGGATAAATAAACTAAGTTCATTCAATGAAGTTGCTTTAGGCCAATACGAACTAGGCAATACAATAGAGATTAATTATAAATCACCTGATGGTATGGATATTCAAGGTTGGTATATTACACCTCCAAATTTTGACAAGACTAAAAAGTATCCTCTAATTTTAGTTATTCATGGAGGCCCACACAGCATGTATAGGAATCAATTCAATTATCTTTGGCATCAATTTGCTAGCGATGGTTATGTAGTACTTTATACCAACCCTAGAGGTAGCACAGGTTATGGAAGTGCATTTGCTAACATAATAGACAATGATTATCCCGGCATGGGAGATTTGTCTGATCTACTTGCAGGCGTTGATCATGTTACTAATGAAGGATTTATTGATGAAAGCAGAATGTATGTACAAGGTTGTAGCGGTGGTGGTGTCCTTACTGCTTGGGTAGTTGGTCATGATGATAGATTTGCAGCAGCAGCCTCTCTTTGTCCTGTTACAAATTGGATCTCAATGGTTGGAACAACAGATATACCTGCATGGACTTTTAAATGGTTTGATGTTCCATTTTGGGAAGATCCAACAAATTGGCTAGATAGATCACCAATTATGAGAACTGGTTACATCAAAACACCTACATTGTTTATGACTGGCGTACTCGACATAAGAACACCAATGCCGCAAACGGAAGAAATGTATGTTGCTTTAAAAGAAGTTGGTGTAGATACAGTATTAGTAAGAATGAATGGAGAATGGCATGGTACTGGAAGACGAAAACCCACTAATTGGTTTCGGACTTATGGCTATTTAACAGAGTGGTACGAAAAATATCCAAGTAAATAAAAAAAGGCTCCAAATGGAGCCTTTTTTAAAAACTATACGCGATTAACTTTCTGTTTTTCCTATTGTTTCTAAGTGTTTTAAAGCCACGTCTCCTCCTTGAAATGGTCGCTTAGCATCTGTTGTATCAGTAACCTCTGACCAAGCATCGGCAACTGCCTCAGCTGTAAATTTTTCATCAGTACCAAAGTACTTACCCATTGTCTCCATTACATATGTATTAGCTACAACGCCACCACCTACTTCAAGAATTTCACCATTCGGAGCTTTTTCGCTTGCGAGAAAAATTACACCTGGAATAATCAACTTGGGATCGAGTTTCTCAGCAAACTCAGGTGGAAATAAGTGCTCTGTCATTCTTGTTGTTGCTGTAGGAGCAACAGAATTCGTATGAATGTTGTATTTTGCGCCTTCAAGTTTAAGAGTATTCATCAAACCTACAACTCCCATTTTTGCTGCTCCATAATTTGTTTGTCCAAAATTTCCAAACAAACCAGAAGATGAACTTGTCATAATGATTCTTCCATACTCTTGTTCTTTCATAATTGGAAAAACTGTATGAGCACAAAGCGCAGAACCCATTAAGTGAACATTGACAACTGTAACGAAGTCACTCCATTCCATTTTTGCAAACGATTTATCTCTAAGAATACCAGCGTTATTTATAAGAATGTCTACCCTGCCCCACTTTTCCATGGTTACTTGCACCATATTTTTTACATCTTCTTCTGAACAAACATTTGCCCCGTTAGCCATTGCTTCGCCACCTGTAGACTCAATTTCTTTAACAACTGCTTCTGCTGCTGATAAGGATCCACCTGATCCGTCTACAGCACCGCCTAAATCATTTACGACTACTTTTGCTCCTCTTTTGGCCAATTCAAGAGCATAACCTTTCCCAATTCCTCCACCTGATCCAGTGACAATTGCGACTTTTCCTTCAAAATCTAGTGACATTCTCTGACTCCTATTAAATAAACTGTTAGAGTGTAAATTCTAATGGAAATCAGACACAAGTAAACATAGAATAAAGATTATTTTTTTTAAGAAATGAAGGTAGTAGTAACAGGAGCAGCAGGTCAAATAGCATATTCGCTAGTCCCCTTTTTATGTGAAGAAGGAATTTTTAATTCCCCAAAAAAAATCGATTTGAATCTAGTTGAAATACCTCAAGCAATGGAAAGACTTGATGGTTTTGTTAAAGAACTTGAAGACTCAGCATATTCAACTATTAACTCAATATCTACTTTCGACAACATTCAAGATGCAGTAATAGATGCGGATTGGTGCTTATTAGTCGGGTCAATCCCCAGAGGAATAGTTCTTAATGGAAAAGAAATAAAGGAGCGTTCTGATCTTCTAAAAATTAATGGTGGGATATTTACTGAACAGGGTTCTGCAATTGGCAAGAATGCAAAACCTTCTTGCAAGATTCTTGTTGTAGGAAATCCTGCCAATACAAATGCACTTATTGGAAAAATAAACTCAAAAATTGATAGTCAATTATGGATGGCAATGACAATGCTTGATGCTTTAAGAGCTAAAGCACAGCTTGCACATAAGCTGAATTGTCATGTGGATGAAATATATCGATTAGCTGTCTTTGGAAATCATAGTCCAACTATGTTTCCAGATTTAGAAAATACTTTTGTTGATGGAAAAAGTGCTTACGAATCTATAAATAACCATGACTGGGTAGAAAATGAATTTCTACCAAGAGTCCAACAAAGAGGGGCAGAAATCATCAAAGCTAGAGGAGCCTCTTCTGCTTCATCCGCTGCAAGAGCTGCTTGCGAAACTGTAAAAGCGGTTGAACACCCAACAAGATCAGGTGATGTATTTAATGCAGCTGTAATGAGCGATGGTGCTTATGGTATACCTGAAGGTATATTTTCTGGTTTTCCACTAATCTCAGATGGTAGAGGCTCGATTGAAATAGTTCGGGATTATAGTCTTAGCGATTTTGCTAAAACAGGTTTGAAAAGAACTGCAGATGAATTAGTGGCGGAAAGAAATCTAGTCAAAGACTTAATTTAAACACCAGCTGGAGAAATCAATATTGTTATTTTTATTTGGTCTATTCTCTTCATAGACCTGCCAACTAAGATTACCTTGACTATCGTAGTATTTTGCTGTGCCTTGTATTTTTCCTTTTGAAATTGGATATGTTGCTTTCACAACTCCATTCGGGTACCAAATAGTTAATTCTCCATCTAATACACCATTTTTATAAAAAGATTGTTTGCCAATCTGGCCATTTAAATACCATTTCTGATACAAACCATCTCTTATTCCATCTTTGATTTCAAATCTTTCTTTCAATTCACCAGTTTGATAAAAATTTTCAAGGCTTTCTGCATTCAAAAATGCTGTTACAAATATCAAAAGAAAAAATCTATTCATTATTGCCACCTTGGCCTCCTCCACCTATACCTATTGGCTCTCCTTTGATACATCCATAAATATAAGGAAAATTTTCAGTCGAATGATAGTGGTATTCATAGCCATGTGGATTTTCATGACTATGTCCATTGCATTCATCTAAATAAATCTCAAGATTATCTTTTTCAATATATTCATAAGCATCAAAAACATATCTTTGCGGATTTTGACCATCAATTAGTTCGTAACTACTTTGAGGTGTCACCAGATTTACACCATCATTATTTGCATACTCATGTTCATTTAAAATTGGAAAGCCATCTGGGCCAAAACCTAAAATTAGTGATATATGCAAAATTTCCGGTTGAGGGTCTGTTCCTGGATTAGCAGTCAGACCATTTGGATTAAAACATCTGCTATTAAGTGCATGGTTATGGTAAGCAAAGGCGGTGTGACCTCCACAATCATCAAGAATATTATTGTACACAGGATCGCCATATGCTTGATTTGCAGGCTGTCCACCTTCAGTTGGACCAAAAATATTTAAACCAGTATTTGTAAAACCCATATAACCAAGAACAACTGGGCCATTAGCACCAATATTTGTAGGCTCTCTTGATGGATCAAGGGAGGGCTCAAGTGGCACTCTCCATTGTTCATCTCTTTCAACTAAGTCATTTGGAGTCATTGGTATAAAACTATAGTGTGGAACAGAATTTGAATTAATTACCAAGTTTCCATTTGAACAAGAAACCTGCAATCTTGGCATCATGTTGTATTGCTCACCTGGTCCGGGAGCTTCACTTACATCTAAAAAAGCATCTTTGATATGCATAGGGCAATTTTCATCCATTTCATAAACACCTGTTGGGGCTGGTGTTGGGGCTGGTGTTGGGGCTGGAGTTGGGGCTGAAGATCCTCCACCACCTCCGCCGCAAGCAGTCAAAACTAATATAGAAAAAATTGTAATCAGGTTTTTTAGCAACATTATTTTAATGTTGGGAATAGAACTACATCTCTAATGGAACTTTTATTTGTAGCTAACATTACTAGCCTATCAATTCCTAAGCCTACGCCCATTGCTGGTGGCATTCCATGTTTTAAAGCATTAATATAATCATCGTCATACAACATTGCTTCTTCGTCACCAGAATCTTTTTGCTTAACTTGCTGTATGAATCTTTCCTCTTGATCGGCTGGATCGTTCAATTCACAGAAGAAATTTGCAAATTCTCTTCCAGCAATAAATAGTTCAATTCTATCTGTGTAGTTTTCATCATCATCTTTTCTTCTTGAAAGAGGAGAAACTTCAAAAGGATAATCTTTAACAAAGGTTGGTTTCCAAAGCTTCTTTTCAACATGTTCCTCAAACAACTCAAGAAGCACTTTACCCCAACCCCAATCTTTTTTAATTTTTAAACCATTATTCTTAGCAGCATTAAATATTTGTTCTTCTGTATCAAGATCAACTTTTAATTCATCTTTAATTAAATCTTTCAAAGATTTAACTTCAAAGTCATTTTTTAAATCTATTTCTTTTTCTTCATATATGATCGTAAGCGAATCATTAACAGCCATTATGCTGTCTTGAACTAATTTTTGTACGAATAAGGTTGTTTTCTTAAGTGTTCCATATGCTTCATAGAACTCTAGCATTGTAAATTCAGGATTATGTACTGTAGATAGCCCTTCATTCCTAAAATTGCGGTTAATTTCAAAAACTTTTTCAAAACCTCCTACTAACAGTCTTTTTAAATATAGCTCTGGTGCGATTCTAAGAAACAATTCCTTATCTAATGCATTGTGATGTGTTTTGAATGGTTTAGCATTTGCACCTCCCGGTATAGGATGCATCATAGGGGTCTCAACCTCTAGATATCCAGCTTCTTCTAAATTCTTCCGTATTGATTGGATTATTTTATTTCTCTTAACGAATACTTCTCTTGAGTCTTTATTGCTCATCAAGTCTACATATCTTTGTCTGTAGATCGTTTCAATGTCTGTTAAACCTGCATGTTTTTCTGGCATTGGGTTTAAAGATTTTGTTAAAAGTCTAAAATCCTTTACCTCGATAGTAAGCTCATCGGTTTTTGTTCTGAATAAAGTTCCCTCAATACCAATAATGTCGCCCAAATCAAAATCTTTTATTTCCTCTAATCTTTCTTCTAAATTATTTTTTGAAAAATAAGCTTGTATTCGTCCAGAAAAATCTTCAATTGTCATAAACACAACTTTGCCCATCTCCCTTTTAAGAACAACTCTGCCCGCATTACAAGCATTTACATTTTTCTTTTCCAGATCTTCTTTAGATAAATTGCCAAATTCGTCAATTAGATGAGATATTTCATATTTTTTTTCAAAATTATTTGGATAATTAAAGCCGCCAGTACGAAGTTTTTCTAATTTAGCTTCTCTGTCTTTCTGAACTTTTGATAATTCTTTAGTATCCATGCTTCAAGCTCTCTTTAATGAAGTTATTAATTTTACCATCTAATACTGATTGAGTATTTGTTTCCTCATGCTTTGTTCTAATATCTTTTATTCTTGACTGATCAAGGACATAAGATCTTATTTGATTCCCCCACCCAATATCTGTCTTTGAGTCCTCAATTTTTTTTATTTCTTCTTCCTTTTTTTGCAATTCCATTTCATATAATCGTGATTTCAATTGCTTGATTGCTCTATCTTTGTTTTGATGTTGTGATCTTTGTGATTGACACTGAACAACTAGGCCTGTTGGAATGTGTGTAAGCCTGACGGCTGAATCAGTTTTATTCACATGCTGACCCCCTGCGCCGGAGGCTCTGTAGGTATCGATACGAACTTGTGACATGTCTAAATCAATCTCAATGTCATCATCTATTTCAGGAGAAACAAACACTGCTGCAAAGGAAGTATGTCTTCTGTTTCCTGAATCAAACGGAGATTTTCTAACAAGTCTATGGATACCTGTTTCTGTTCTCAGCCAACCATAAACATACTGACCACTTATATGGATGCTTACGCTTTTTATACCCGCTACATCTCCAACAGAATATTCCTCTATTTTTACTTTAAAACCCATATCTTCTGACCATCGCATGTACATTCGATATAGCATTTCTGCCCAATCTTGAGCTTCTGTTCCGCCAGAACCTGACTGAATATCCAGATAGGCATTATTTGTATCATTTTTTTTAGAAAAATACTTTTTGGTCTCAAGTGAATCTATTTCTGCATTTAATTGAGCTAGTGCAATACCTTGGTTTTGCAATTCATCGTTATCTTTAAGTTCTATTGATATTGAAACCAAGTCTTCAATGTCTGATATTTTTATTTCAATATCACTATATTCATTCACTTTTGTTTCTAGAGCGGTCTTTTGCTTATTAAGTTCATTGAGTTTTTTATGATCTTTCCAAATTTCTGGGTCTTGAAGTTTATCTTGTAAAGTTAACAAATCGTTTGACAATTTGTCCGGGTCAAAGAAACCCCCTGAGATCATTCACTCTATCTTTTGTTTTTTGTAGATATAAATTTAGTTCAGCTTTATCCATTTTCGATAATTATATATCTCATTAGCCTCTTGGGTGATGTTTCTTATGTAAATTTTTTACCTCTGCTTGCGCCACGTGAGTATATATTTGTGTTGTGGCTAAATCTGAATGTCCTAATAATAACTGCACTGATCTTAAATCAGCACCATTATTCAGCATATGTGTTGCAAAAGCATGTCTTAAAGTATGCGGATGAACTTCTTTATTTACATCTACTTTCTTTAAATATGCTTTGATCCTGTGCCAAAAGCTATGTCTGCTGATTTGTTTTCCATGTGTAGAAACAAATATATTATTATGATCTTTTCCTTTTGAAAGCTTTTCTCGAGCTTCAGTTAAATATTTCTTTATCATGTTAATAGCATCACTAGTTAATGGTATTAATCTTTCCTTCCCACCTTTACCAATTACTTGAACAGAGCCTCTTGTTAAGTCAACATTATGCATATTCAAACTTATTAGTTCACTAATTCTCATACCTGTTGCATATAAGGTATATAGCATTGCTTTATCCCTCATTTCGATTGCTCTTAATTCATTTGGGGCATCCAAGATCTGTTGAGTCTCCTCAACTGTAAGAGTTGTTGGTAGGAATAAGCCTGATTTTGGTGCATCAATATTCAACATTGGGTTAATTTTTATATGTTCGACTGAAATAAGATATTTAAAGAAGCTTTTTAGGGAAGAAATATTTCTTGATACTGTTTTAGATGAGAATCCTTTATCAAGCAGAAAACTTAAAAATGAAAGTATTAAGAAGTGATCAGCCTTTAGTACTGACTTGTTATTTTTTTCCAAAAAATTTCTAAATTTGCTCAGATCATTCTTGTAAGATTCAAGTGTATTTTGAGAGAGATTTTTTTCCAACCAGAGTGAATCTAAGAATGTTTCTATTAGTAATTTTGACTCAGACTGCACTAACTAATTTTTTCTTTGATCCTAGCAGATTTCCCTGATCTTTCACGAATGTAATAAAGTTTTGACTGTCTTACTAAGCCCTTTCTTTTGACAGAAATAGAATCTATCAATGTACTGTGAGTTTGAAAGGTTCTTTCAACACCAACTCCATTTGATATCTTTCTCACAATGAAAGATGAGTTAATTCCTCTATTCTTTTTACTAATGACTAAACCTTCGAATGCTTGAAGTCTAGTTCTTTGACCTTCGGTTACTTTTACTTTGACGACAACTGTATCACCCGTTCTAAACTCTGGATGATCTTTAAGTTGTTCTTGTTCTATTTTCTTAATAGTTTGTTTACTCATGTTTTTTTGTAAGATAGTCCCCGTATTGACGTAATAATATCATTTCTTTTTCTGAAAGTTGCAATTGTTTAAATAAATCAGGTCGTTTTTCTCTTGTCACCCACAAACTATTGGCTAATTTCCATTCATCAATTTTTTTATGGTCACCGGATAATAAAATTTCTGGTACTTTTTTTCCTTTGAAATCACTAGGACGTGTATAAACATGTCCTTTAAGTTTGCCGTCACTGTGACTATCTTTATTTACAGAGTCTTGGTTGCCTATTACATCATCAAGATTTCTTAAAATTGCATCTATGATTACTGAAGCGGCAATCTCACCTCCACTTAATACATAATCACCTATTGACACTTCTTCATCAACATAGCTTTCTATAAATCTCTGATCAATTCCTTCATATCTACCACATATAAGAGTTAAATCTTTAAATTTTGATAAATTGACTGCTTTTTTTTGGTTAAAAACTTTTCCTTGTGGAGTTAGATATATTATGTGACCAGGCTTTTTGATGGTTTTTAGACTTTTCTCTAATGGTTCAACACCTATAACCATACCTTCTCCTCCACCATATGGTGCATCATCAATACTGCCATAGTCATTATTAGAAAATTCTTTTAAATCAATGAGTTTTAACTTTGCAATATTTTTTTCTAGAGCCTTTCCTGTTAGTCCTTTAGAAGATGAATCCAATATTTCTGGAAAAATGGAAATAACATTTATATTCATATGCTCTAATCTATGCTTTTTTTGTGTGCTCTATCAAGAGGGTCGGCACATTATTAGTATGAGACTTTATCGTCGCAACTAGTGTATCTTTTTTAACTCCCGGTTTTACATCTGAAACATTAATATTATTTTTTAACAATCTTGCTCTTGCTAAGTTAATATCTTCAACTCCCCATGCTAGACCCCATAATGAGTCAGTTTGCAAAACTTCACCATTTTTTTCTTCAATTACTTCAATAGTTGTTTTATTTAACCTAAAAAATAACATTCTTTTTTTCCAAGCTTCGACAAAACTATCTAAAGCTAATCTTATTCCAAATAGATCTCTATATACTTTAATAAACCCATCACAGTCGCTAGTTTTTACCACAACTTGTTCTAACTTCTTTATAGTGCTTTTGTCATGTTTAGAAAAAGGCAACCCCTTAGATTTATGTTCAATAACAAAAGAGAATATTCCTCTTGTCATCTCTGGTGGCAAGAATTGATATAACCACTTTCTTTTCTTATTTTTTTCACTCATTCCCTCTCCACTACTTACTTCTGATAAGAGATATCCAGACTCAGCAGCCTTTTTGTTAAATGCTTTTATATTTTTAGTTCCTAGTACTAAACCTAATAAACCTTCACCATTTTTCTTAATAGTTTGATTGATTAACTCTGCACCAATACCGGATCCAGTCGCTGCAAGCAACTCTAAATAAGTATTTTCAAAGTTAAAAAGAACATTTGAGGTACCAAGTTCATTATGAACACCTTTCCATACCGGATTAATACCAAAAATCTTTTTATAATTATTTTCTGCTGCTTCGAGGTCTTCAACAGCAACAATTAAGTGGTCAACATTCTCAATCATATTGATTCAGGTTCTTATCTATTCCCAATTAACATTTAGGGTATTTTTTTCTAATTCAAAATTGCCAAGAAATCGATCTTCTAATGGGATAATAATATCTTCATCATCTGTTTTGATAAATATTAAATCAGATGCTCCGTGATTCTCTAACTTATATATTTTTCCAAGTAATCTAGAATTTTGATCTATGACATTACACCCGATTAAATCTGTCCAATATATAGCATTATCATCTTGGCGCATTTCTTCGAGAGGGATAAATATTTCCTTATTTACAAAACTTTTTACATCGTCAATTGAATAAATATTTTCAATCTTTGCAATTAAAGGACTGTTAGGGTTAACAAACTTTAATTTTAAAGGAGTTTTATCTGCAAAAAAGAAATTTGAATATGTAAGAATATTTTCTATGGGATCACAATAAGAAATCACCTTAATCTCACCTTTTAAACCATGAGTTTTTCCGAATTTTGCAATAGGAATAATATCGATATTATTTATCTTCT
>QCDB01000009.1 GCA_003278815.1 SAR86 cluster bacterium AG-349-I13
AGCTGGTGCTTCTTCGGTTGGTGCTTCTTCGGCTGGTGCTTCTTCGGTTGGTGCTTCTTCAGCGGGAGCTTCTTCGGCGGGAGCTTCTTCGGCTTCTTTTGCAGCCTCTTCTTGTTTCTTTAGTACTGCCTCTTGTTTTTTTCTTTGTTGTTGTTCAGTTTTCTTTTCTTCAATTTTATTAATTTCTTCATCTGTCATTTTAGATCTTTTTAAAAGCATTAAAACTGTATCACTCGGTTTTGCGCCAACAGATAACCAATGATCATATCTTTCATGATCAAATCTAATTTTTTCTTCTGTTTCTTTGGCAATTGGATTATAGAATCCTATTCTTTCTATAAATTTACCATCCCTTTTATTTCTTCTGTCAGATACACAAATATGATAAAAAGGACGTTTTTTCGCCCCTGCTCTTGAAAGTCTAATTACTACCATTTTTTTGCTGTATAATATTTGAAAATGGCATTTTACACCTTTTCTAGCGAAGATTCACAAATTATTTCTTATTTTTTTGATTAATTTTATTTATTACACAGATGGATAATTTTGGCTTAGTACTAATACTAGTTCTTATCGCATTAATTTTTATATCTGCTTTCTTCTCAGGCTCTGAGACTTCGATTACTGCTATTAATCAAATAAAGCTGGATAGTGCTGCAGAAAGTGGCCAAAAATCGGCAAAAAGAGTAAATAGCTTAAGAAATAAGATGAATGAAGTATTAGGTGTAATCTTAATAGGAAATAATTTAGTAAATATTTCTGCCTCAGCTCTTTTAACATATTTTGTCATCACAGAGTTTGGTGATGAATATGTTTGGGTCGCTACCTTGATCCTAACTATTTTAGTAATAATTTTTGCTGAAATAGCACCGAAAAACTTTGCAGCAAAAAAACCGGAAGCTATTGCTTACCCAGCGAGTGTAATTTTAGAATTTTTGACTAATTACTTTGGGTGGCTTTCCAGAATTCTTAACTTCTTCAGTTCGTGGATTACTGGTGTAAAAGGAGGTGAGAATTATTTTGCACAAAATCTAAATAGACAAGAACTAAAATCGGTCTTAGACAAAGAGACGGAACAAGTCGACAAAGAAGAGATGGAAGCAATGAAGTCTTTACTTGATTTAAAAGAACTATCTGTCCAAGACATTTTGATTCCTATGAATCAAGTTATAAAGCTAAATCTAAATAATATTGATAGTTTTGATAATGAGGAGAGAAATAGATTTTATCCTGTTTATGAGGAAAAAGAATCAGAAATAATCGGTTTCATTCATGCTAAAGAAATTGAAGAGCTTGAAAACTTTAGAAATGACTTAACTGATTTTCTTATAGAGCCATATTATGTCCCGGAGAGCACTCAATTATTTGCACAACTCAAAAATTTTCAAAAAAATGGATCTGAAGTTGCACTTGTAGTTGATGAGTATGGGGAGATGACTGGTCTAATTACTCTTGAAGACCTTATTGAGTTGATTGTAGGCCAGTTGAACACTGTTGAGTCTGAAGAGGACTATGAGATAGTTGACGAATTTACAGTGATAGCAGAAGGATCAACGATTATAAGAGAGCTTAATAAAAAACTTGAGTGGGATCTACCCGAAGAAGGAGCTAAGACTCTTAATGGTTTGATTATTGATCACTTAAACCAAATACCAACAAATAATGTTTGTATCGAGTTGCATGACTATAAGCTTGAAACTAATAAAATTGATTCAAATAAAGTTAAAGAAGTTAAAATTTCAAAAAAGACTGGTTAGTAGTAATAAACCAATAGAGCAAACAGCACGGTGAGTATTATGCCTGAATGAATTACAGCCTTCACAGACTCCATAAATTTTCTCATTTTTCCAAAAATTGCATTTGCCTCAATAGCTAAAATTATTGCGGTACCTACATATAATGCAGGCATACTCCAACCAGAAGCTGCTACACCTGGTATTTCATAAAAATAGTTTTTTCCATCGCTTATGTGAGCTGAATAGATCATAAAGTAAAGCATTGGAAATGAAAATAATGTATTCGTTCTTGAAGCTAGAGCTGCTTTTGCACCAGCTTGAGCGGCATCATCAGTCCCAGCTATTACTTTTTTTTGGTTTGGCCAAATAATTAACCAGACATTTAAAAACATTATTGTTGCCATTAGAGAGCCCAATGAAATTCCGACACTATAGCTGTTCTTATAATCAAGATACCAAAGCAAATAAAGTCCAGTCAAAAAAGTGAATAGTGCTGCCCATCTAAAATACCATAAAGCATTTGGTTGTAATTTTAACAAGACATCCTTTTTCCCTTCTGGTGAAGCTTCTTTTAAATAGCCTGCTCCAACAAAATTAAAGTAATACAATAGGCCAATCCATGTAATACCAAACAATACATGTAGAAACCTGTCTATTTGTGATAAATATTCAAACATTGTGCAACTCCTATTTATATTATTGTAAATTAAGATAAAAAAAAAGGGAGCTAATTGCTCCCTCATTCTTGGTGTTAATAACAACTACATCATTCCCCCCATATCTGGCATACCACCAGGAGGCATACCACCAGCTGGGGCTGTATCTTTGGCAGGCAACTCTGATACCATACATTCCGTTGTTATCATCATTCCACCAATTGAACCAGCTGCTTGAAGTGCAGTTCTTGTCACCTTCGCAGGATCAAGTATACCCATTTTGAGCATATCACCATATTCACCAGTTGCTGCATTGAATCCTTCTGAACCCTTTGAGTTTTTCACATTCTCAGCTACAACAGATGATTCCTCTCCTGCATTACTAGCAATAGTTTTAAGGGGGTATTCAAAAGCTCTTAAGGCTATATTAATACCTGCTTGTTGATCTTCATTCACTCCCTTAAGATTTCCAACTTTTTGCAGAGCTCTCATCAAAGCAACACCGCCTCCTGGAACTACTCCCTCCTCGACTGCTGCTCTTGTTGAATGTAATGCATCTTCAACACGTGCTTTCTTTTCTTTCATTTCAACTTCTGATCCGGCACCAACTTTTATAACAGCAACACCACCTGCAAGTTTAGCTACTCTTTCTTGAAGTTTTTCTCTGTCGTAATCAGACGTTGTCTCCTCAATTTGAGTTCGGATTTGTTGTACTCTACCTGAAATTGTTGATTTAGATCCTGCGCCATCAACAATTGTTGTATTTTCTTTGTCTAGAACTACTTTTTTTGCAGTACCAAGATCTTCAATTGTCGTTGTTTCAAGTGCTAGACCTACTTCTTCTGAAATGACTCTTCCGCCTGTCAGAACTGCTATGTCTTCTAACATAGCTTTTCTTCTGTCACCAAAACCTGGTGCTTTACATGCTGCAACTTTTACAATACCTCGCATGTTATTAACTACTAATGTCGCAAGAGCTTCCCCTTCAACATCTTCAGCAATGATCATCAAGGCTTTGCCTGATTTTGCAACTCCTTCAAGAAGAGGTATTAAGTCTTTAATATTTGATATTTTCTTGTCAAATAGAAGTACGAACGGATCTTCTAAAACAACATTCATTTTGTCTTGATTGTTTATAAAATATGGAGACAGATAACCTCTATCAAATTGCATTCCTTCTACAACATCAAGCTCATTATCAATACCCGAACCTTCTTCAACTGTAATCACACCTTCTTTTCCAACTTTGTCCATAGCTTCCGCTATAATTTGTCCAACGTCAGTATCACCATTAGCGGATATGGAACCAACCTGAGCAATTGCAGAACTATCTTTACAAGGTGTAGAAAGTTTTTTTACTTCATCAACTGCTGCAATAATTGCTTTATCAATGCCTCTTTTAAGATCTAGAGGATTCATGCCTGCCGCCACTGATTTTAGACCTTCATTAACTATTGCTTGAGCTAGAACTGTCGCCGTTGTAGTTCCATCTCCTGCTTGGTCGTTAGTTTGTGAGGCTACCTCTTTAACCATTTGAGCTCCCATATTTTCAAATTTATCTTCAAGCTCAACTTCTTTTGCTACAGAAACGCCATCTTTTGTTACTGTTGGTGCTCCAAAGGATTTATCTAAGATTACATTTCTTCCCTTAGGACCCAAAGTCACTTTCACTGCATCTGCAAGCACATTCACACCGTTAAGGAGTTTAACCCTCGCGGTTTCACCAAATTTTACATCTTTTGCTGCCATAATCTCTCCTATTTTATTACTCCATAAATTTCGCTTTCACTCAAAATTAAATACTCTTCACCGTCAATCTTTACTGTGTTACCGCCATATTGTCCGAAAACAACATGGTCACCTACTTTAAGATCAACTGGGTTATTTTTTCCGTCATCTGATTTTTTTCCAGGTCCCACAGCAACAACTTCCCCTTGTTGGGGTTTTTCTGTGGCAGATCCCGGAAGAACTATGCCTCCTGAAGAGGTTGTTTCTTCGTCTTGTCTTTTCACGACTACTCTGTCTTGTAATGGTCTTATTTTCATTTCTTGTTATCCTCCCATAACAAAGTCTATTTAGGTATTTAGTTTGGTATTTTCAAGGTTTTTTTACTAATAGTAAAAATTATGAGCCCTACTAAAATTCCTAAAGAATTCGCTATTATATCCATATACTCAAAATTCCTCAAACCTGACAGATTCTGTAAAAACTCGGTTAAAACTCCAAATGAGATCAGGCCACTAAACAATAAAATTCTTTTAAAAGAAAGGCTGGCTGTGAATACGAAGAAAGATAGGAGTGAATATACAAAAAAATGGATGAATTTATCATTTAGCATAGTTTTTGATTCTTGAAATTCGAATAAAGAAAATGTAAAAACTCCCATTATTAAGATTATCGCCACTATCCTTAGGTTGTTTTGCATATTGAATGCAAATCCTTTTATCAAAAGATAAGACAAACCTATTGAGGGTGCTCCTATCAAACCCATTAACAAAAAGAAATTGTAGAAACCCAAACTGTCTATCAAAAATCCTGAGGTTCCTTTTAAAAGTGTTCCAGGGATAATCACTAAAGAAGCTAAAAAAGCGTACTGAATTGCTGTATAGCGCCTATCAACTTGGCCCACTAAATATGTTATGAAACAAACTGCTGTAAATGCTTGAGCTATCGTATCTAAAAAATTAATTGAGATGAAATTGAAATAGCTTGGAAATAAATATAAGTATGAAAAAAACATATTGGTACTAACTACCAACAATGCGCCCAAAAACATAGTCATTTCTATTTGAAATTTCTTAATAGCCCATAAAGCAAGACCAGAACCTACAAAAGTAGCTATGAAATTAAAATAACTTTTCTTCTGTAGATATTCAGCATTATCTAGACTTACCTCAACATATAATGCAGCTGCCATTGGGCCTAGAATAATGTCAGATATTTTATAAATACCAACAAGCAGTAGTAAAATTATTACGTTATTTTTTTTCAAAAGATTTTTAAATGCTGAAAAAAATTGATCAAATGATGATTCTGAAAGATTTGCCTCTTTTACTCTCATACTTAGAAAAGTTGCAGAAGTAAGGAAGAACATTAATAATCCTAGGTAGAGATAAATTACTTGCCAATTTTCTGCTCCAATTATTCCATAAACTTGGGCACCTATAAGAAATGCGCCAACTTTATATCCAATTTGATAGATAGTAGCTAAATTTTCTGCATCGAAGTATTGATCATATTCGACTCTGTATGCATCAAGGGCAATATCTTGAACTGAAGAGAAAAAATAAATTAGACATGCAACTGCAACTACAAATCCTAAATTTTGATTTGGATCAAGAACAGAAAGAAATAAAAGCAAGGTTCCAAGTGAAATTTGGGAAATTAGTATCCACGATCTCCTAAGACCAAAAAAACTGTAAAAAACTGGAAGCTTTATTCTATTTATAAATGGAGACCAGAAAAAATTTAACGCAACTATTATTGATGAAACTGTAACTAAACCTAAAGTTTGTTTGCTTACACCTGCAGAAAGCAACCATAAACCAAAAGGAATGCCTAAAGCAAAACTTGGCATAGCTGCAGATATACCTAAAAACAAAAAATTAAATTGTGTATTTTTTAAATTCTTAAGCATTAATTAAATCCCAATTGAAATATGGTCCCGGATCATTTTTCCTATTTGGTGCAATTTCACTATGTCCAACAACATCCATGTCTCCATATTCTTTTTTAAGTAAATCAAGTAAATCATTTAGTACAGAATATTGATCATTTGTGAATTCTTCTTTTATTGAGCCTTTAAGCTCTATACCTATTGAGAATTCGTTACAACGATCTCGTCCAGCATAATTTGATTGGCCTGCATGCCAAGCACATTTATTGAAGGGCACAAATTGAATTAATGAACCATTTCTCTCAATTAAAATGTGCGCTGAGACTTTCAAACCTTCCAATGATTTAAAAGAGTCATGTTTCTCGAAATCTAATTCATTTAAGAATAGTTTAGTTGGATTGTCATTATTGAAAGAGCCCTCTGGCAAACTTATACAATGAATCACTACAAGGTCGATATTTTCTGACCTATCTGACTGATTTGGAGACAAAAAATAATCTGCTCCTTCTATTAGATGGTTTTTAATCGATAAGCTCATAATTTGATTTTAAACTGTTGGAAAAGACAATACGAATTAATCTAATAACTCTTTTGGGAGCTTAAAAGTCATAGACTCGTTATTTTCAGATAGATTTCTAACTGATTGATATCCAAGTGGATAAAGAAATGAGATGACATCTTGAACAATTTCTTCTGGAGCAGATGCTCCAGCTGTAATGCCTACTATTGAAGCTTTTCTTAATAATTCCACATCAATATCTGATTTTCCGTCAATCAAGAATGATTTAGTGCCGCATTTTTCAGCCAATTCTTTCAACCTATTTGAATTAGAGCTCGTTTTTGACCCAATAACTAGGACAATCTCACACTCAAGTGATAGTTGTTTTACAGCATCTTGTCGATTTTGTGTTGCATAACAAATATCATCTGCACTTGGCCCAATAATGGTAGGAAACTTTTCTTGAAGTGCCTTTATTAGGTCTTGAGTATCATCGACAGAAAGTGTTGTCTGTGTAACGTATGCTATTTCTTTTGAATTAATATCTAATTCTTTAATATCCCGATAGTTCTCAACTAAATAAATGTTTGTATCAGAATCTTCTGGGTGTCTGCCTAAAGTGCCAATAACTTCAGGATGTCCTTTATGACCAATTAGTACAATATCTCTTCCTTTTCTAGCATGTCTTTGTACTTCTAAGTGAACTTTAGTAACTAGTGGGCATGTGGCGTCAAAATACATAAATTTTCTATCTCTAGCTTCATCCTCAACAGATTTACTAACGCCATGAGCACTAAAAATTGCAACTGCATTATCTGGAATTTCTTCTATTTCCTTTACAAATTTAACGCCTTTTTTTTCTAGATCTTCAACAACTTTTTTATTGTGAACAACTTGATGTCTAACAAACACTGGCTGATCAAATTTTTTCAATGATTTTTCAACAATATCAATTGCTCTATCCACGCCAGCACAGAAACCTCTTGGGTTTGCTAAAACTATTTCTTTAGACAATTTTTTCTTCCCTCATCCAGATAAATATTATTAAAACAGCTCCTAATGTTATTAGAAAGTCAGCAAAATTAAAAACAAATAATGATGTAGTTCCTATTCTTAGATGTAAATAATCGGTTACAGCTCCGTAAAAAAGTCTTTCAATAAAATTACCAAAGCCACCAGCTAAAACTAAAAGCAAACCTAACTTTTGAACTTTATCTTTTGTTTTTAAAAATGTATGTGTTAAGAATATAAGAGCTAGGAAAATTAAAACCAGTAACAGAATTTGAGTTAAATTTCCAGAAGAACTAAACAAGCTTAAAGCAATGCCTGTGTTTTTTGTGAGGAAATAATCTAAAAAATAGGGTACCAATGTAATTGACTCAATATTTGAATTATTGAGATACCACTTTAGGGATAAATCAATGCTTAGAAGAGCAAGGAAAAGAATAAAGAATTTCAATTAAAAGAAACCCCTAATTTCACCATCTCCAGTCATATTTGAGTTACACCTGGCACAAACATTATTAGAGTCTAACTCTTCAACTCTATGCCAGCACCTTGAACATTTTTCATGCTTTGATTTTTTTACAGTAATTTTTTCTTTTGTTCCACATTTGATTTCACAACCTGAACTTATAAAAAATTTTAATAATTCTGAGCTCATAGTTTGAGCGTAATCAAAATTTGCTTTAGTCAATGTTAATTGCAGTTCGCAGTCTAAAGCATTTTTAATATTTCCATTTTGTCTTTCAACCTCAATTGCCTGATATACTCTTCCTCTCAATGCTAGCAACGCATCAAATGCATCTATATCCTTCTTTGACGCAAATGATTTTAAGTCGTAAAACTCCTCACAGAAAATTTCTTCACCTTTTCCTGGGTATAAATTTTCATTAAATTCATATGCAGTGAATGGCAAAATAGGTGAAATTAATTTTGTAAGAGTGTTTAAGATTTCATTTATACAATATTGTGCTGATCTTCTTCCAATAGAGTCACTCTTCATAGTGTAAAGCCTATCCTTAATCACATCTAAATACATACCACCTAAATCATTTACACAAAAATTAAGAATTTTTGAAATAACTTGGTGGAAATTGTAATTATTATAGTTTTCCCTTATTTCTTGCTGAAGTATTTTGGTTTTATGCAAAACGACTTTGTCGATAAATAATAAGTCACTAGTATCAAATTTTTGATCGAAGTCATAAAGATTTGAAATCATGAAACGCATAGTGTTTCTAATACGTCTAAATCCATCTATTGCTCTGCTGAAAATATCTTTAGAGAAGGCCATCTCTCCCCTGAAGTCAGTAGATGCAATCCAATACCTGAGAATATCTGCGCCCGAATCTTTTATAATTTCTTGAGGAGAAACTACATTTCCAATCGACTTTGACATTTTTCTTCCTTCATCATCAACAACGAAACCATGAGTCAAAACAGATTTATAAGGAGCAATTCCTTTCATCGCAATTGAAGTAAGCAGTGATGATTGAAACCAGCCTCTGTGTTGATCACTACCTTCAAGATAAAGATCAGATTGCGTATTAGAGCCAAAAAGTTCATCAATAACACAGAAATGTGTTATGCCAGAGTCGAACCAAACATCAAAGATATCTTTTGATTTCTCAAAGCCTTTTTCCTCAATACCTAAGTCCATATTTGCCCAGGAATCTATCCCAGAACTTTTTATAGCCTCTGATGCTTGATTAAAAATTTTATCTTGATTAGGGTGTAGTTTTCCTGATTCACTCTCATAAAACAAAGGTATTGGGATACCCCAATCTCTTTGTCTTGAAATACACCAATCAGGCCTATCTTTCAACATAATTTCCATTCTCTCTTTGCCCCAATCAGGAATAAAATTTACATTTCTTATTGCTCTATTTGCCCCGTCTATTAATCCAGATTTTGTCATTGAAATAAACCATTGTGGTGTAGCCATGAAAATCAAAGGAGTTTTATGTCTCCAGCAATGTGGGTAGCTGTGGTGGTAATTCTCTTGGCAAATTAACGCGTTGTTTTTTTGCAACTCTTCTAATACGAGTGGATCAACTTTTCTAACATGTATACCTGAAAAAAAATCGACATCTTCTTTATAGCAATTATTCATTGCTATTGGGTTTATAACTTCGATCTCTTCATTCGAACAGACGTTAAAATCGTCAACACCATGAGCAGGTGCTGTATGAACAAAACCTGTTCCAGTTTCCGTAGTTACGTGATCACCAAATAGCAAAGGCGTCTCTCTTTTATACAGTGGGTGAAGAACTTTTAAATTTTCTAACTCAAAACCCTTAAAAGAAATATTTGTAGATTTATATGTTTTATCGCTCCACCTATTAAGACAGCTTTCCATAAGTTCTGAGGCTATTACATAATATTCACTCCCAGAATCAAGAATTAGATATTCAATTTCAGGATTTGCACATACTGCCTGATTCCCAGGTATGGTCCATGGTGTCGTAGTCCAAATAATTAACGAAATAGTTTTTTTCTCATCCAGATTAAATTTCTTAATCAATTTTTCTTTACTGCTATTATCGAAGTCAAATTTAACATCTATGGCAATTGAATTTTTATCCATATATTCAACTTCGGCTTCTGCTAATGATGATCCACACTCTGGACACCAATGAACAGGTTTAAAGCCCTTTTCAACATGTCCATTGTGAAATATTCTTGCAAAACCATTTATCGCATCTCCCTCAAATTTTTGGTCGAGGCTGGCATACCTTTTATTCCAATCCCCAAAAACGCCTAGTCTAATAAAATCGTCTTTCTGAATGTTTATTTGTTTCTTAGCATAGTCTCTGCAAAGGTCTCTAAAATCTGATTGGGCAATTTCCCTTCTTTTTTTTCCGAGTTTTTTCTCGACCTGTTGTTCTATTGGTAAGCCATGGCAATCCCAACCTGGTATATAAGGTGCATCAAACCCTTCCAATGTTTTTGATCTAATTACAATATCTTTTAGAACTTTATTAACTGCATGTCCGAGATGAATATTGCCATTAGCATATGGTGGGCCATCATGAAGAATAAATTTTTCTTTTCCTTTCCTTTTTTTTCTAATTTTCTTGTAGACATTCCTCTTTTCCCATTGCTTTAATATTTCTGGTTCTCTTAAATTAAGATTAGCTTTCATAGGAATGCTAGTATTTGGTAAATTTAATTTTTGATCTTTCTTGTCACTCATAAAGTTTTTTAAGCTCTTCAGCTTTTATTTTATCTTCATTAATTTGATTCTTAAGTTCATCAATAGAGTTAAATCTAATTTGATCTCTAATTTTACATAAAAATTCAATGCTCAAAGCTTCATCATATATATTTCCATCATAATCGAGAATATGTACTTCTAGTGATTGTTCATAATCATCAAAAGTGGGCTTTGGACCAAAATTTAAAATACAAAAATAACCAATCTGTTTTATCTCTGTTTTGCCTAAAAATACACCACTAAAACAGAATTCTTTATTTTCGATATCTATGTTTGCAGTTGGTGTTGAAATTCTTTTACCCAAACTTTTTCCTTTTATTACTTTTCCAGATATCTGATATGCTCTGCCGAGCAATTTTGACGCCTCCTGGAATTTATTATGCATGAGTAATTCTCTAATCAGTGTGCTGCTTATTTTTGAACCGTTAATTTCAAGATCTTCTAATACCTCTAAAATTATTTCATTTCTATCACACAGAGTTTTTAGTAATTTTAAATCTCCTAATCTATCCTTACCAAACTTAAAATCTTTACCAACAATTAAGTACTTAACATCGTCCTGTAGCAAATATTCATTAAAAAAATCTTCTGCGGAGGTGTTTCTAAAATGATCATTAAAGCTAATGGCATTCACATGATCAATTTTTAAATCACTTAAAATTATATTCTTATCCAGCTCTGAAAGAATTCTATTTTTCTCTAATTTGAAGAATTCGAATGGGTAAGGATTGAATGTGATTATCTTTGTTTTAAGATCCATCTTTTTTGCTTGAGTTTTAATTTTTTCTATTAAGGCCATATGACCTTTATGCAAGCCGTCAAAATTCCCTATTGTTGTGGCATATCCTTTTTTCATGTTGTAAAACTCTCTTTTAAATTAAATAGATAAATTATCGCAATAACCCATACTGATATAGCTGCAAAAGTAGTCGCCAAAGCTAATCCTATGTGCCCCATATCATAAACAAAAATAAATAAATAATTTAATACTAAATTTATGAACAAAGAGATTAGGCCTAAAGTTAAAACAAATTTTGTTTTATTTGCTGCAAAAAAAACACTATTAAAAAATTTTGAACTTAGCAAGAAAGGCAAGGCATAAGCATATGCTACAAGACTCATAGAGGTCATATCAACATCATTCATTGTAAATTCCCCTCTAAAGAATAATAGCTGGATAATCTGGCTAGATAGTAAAATATAAAATAGTCCGGATGCCAGTCCAAGCATAAATGTCGATGAAAAACCTTTGAGAAATACTTTTCTAAACTCCTTTTTATTTTTATTAAATAATTGCTCAGTCAGGTCTGGCAATGCAACAAGAGAAATTGCAACTCCAAATAAACCCATTGGAAACTGAATTAATCTATCAGATAAATATAACCACGTTGGACTACCTGATATCAGAAATGATGCAAAAATTGTGTCGACTAAAACATTGAGTTGGTAGACACCTGCAGCTAGTATTGCAGGAAAGAATCGAGAAAAGAAAGAATTCAAGATTTTTGTATCATATTTTTTTGTAAAGCTCGGAAAATATCCAAGTGTGCTTGTAAAGTACAAATTTAAAATTAGCTGCATAACTCCAGCAACTATTACAGCCGTTCCAATAACTTTTAAAGAAAGAGTTTCTGATAAACATGCAAAGATAATCAGAGTTAAATTAAATAATATGGGCGTTGCAGCTACTACTTTAAAAGACTTCTTTGAGTTCTGTACTGCTCCCAAAAAAGCCACTAAAGATATAAGCAATATATAGGGAAAAACATAAGTTAAAAATTCAGTAGCAGCCAAAAATTTAGTTTCATTATCTTGAAATCCAGGAGCAAAAATTGAGACAAATAATTCAGGGAAAAGCTCAACAAAAACTACAAAAGCCAATAAAGCAAAAAATAACATTGTGAAGATTTGGTTTAAAAAATTATATAAATTCTGTTTTGCTTCAAGGATACTTGGAGTTAAAGATTGAGATAAAGCTCCTTCACCAAAAAAACTCCTAAAAACATTGGGGATCTTAAAAATTACGACAAATATATCGTGAATTACATTTGAACCCAGAATAGATGAGAACACTAGATCCCTCACGTATCCAAAGATTCTTGAAATTAGAGTAAAAAAACTAAATCCAAATGAAGATTTCCAAAAATTTGAAATTTTCAATTACTTATTCTCTGAATCAAAGTCTAAAGATATCGAATTAACACAATACCTTAAACCAGTTTTATCTACTGGGCCATCATTAAATACATGCCCAAGATGGCCCTCACAATTCGAACATAATATCTCAGTTCTTGGACGTCCAAAAATAGAGTGATCTTCTCGGTAAATTATAGCCTTTTCATTTACGGCTTCAAAAAAGCTTGGCCAACCACAACCTGCATTATATTTTGTTTCAGATTTAAACAGTTCTTGGCCACAGTTTTTACATTTATAAGTTCCATCTTCATAGAACGAATCAAATTTCCCAGAAAACGCTCTCTCAGTGCCTTTATCTCTTAAAACTATTAACTCTTCTTCTGTTAAAGAATTATTTACTTTTTTCATTTCTTAAATTGTACAACCTTTAGATTACTTTAAAACCAAGAATTTCAAGACTTTTCTTGAATTTAGAATCTATGCAACCTTTTATGCTTACTTGAGAGAATCCAATTCTATTATTGTAATCATCTCTGATTTCTTTAAATAAGTTTGGTTCAAAATTATCCAAGGTAAAATCATAAGTTTTTAGAATTAATGAAACTGGAAAAAGAAACTTTTTAAAATCATTTTGAGTTTCTATGCTAAAGCTTTCTTCTTTGTTATCCAGGATTGATTGTGGTTCTTCAACTTCAATATTTAGAAAATTAACTACATTATAAAATGCCATCTTTGTCATTGCGTACCTGCAAAATTGTGAATGTCCTGCAATATGAGGTGTAAAATATTCGTTTTTCTCACAATATTTTGGAGATATATCTGGCTCGTTCTCAAATACATCAGAAATTATTAAAATATCTTTTGAATGTAAAAAATCTTTCTCTGATACTACTCCTCCCCTAGAGGTATTAATTAACACAGTATCTTTACATAATTTCGATAAAAAATTAGCGTCAACCAAGTTTCTTGTTGGATGTTCAACATTTGTCGTATACGGCACATGTAATGTAATTAATTTATAAGCAGACAAATTATCTAAACTTTTTAGCGAGGAAGATCTGAATGGGTCAAAAGTATCAGATTTAAATCCAAAATGATCTAAAACTTTTTTTATGCCGCCGCCGATACTGCCAGCACCTATTATTAAAATTTTTTCATTTCTAGGATCAAATTTATTATTGAGAATTAATTTTGATAAACAGGAAAAAAAATATTCTTGAACAGCTATGGCATTTGCACCAGTTGAAAAACCATATTTAATATTTTTTTGCTCTAAACTTTCTTTGTCTATGTGATCTTCACCAGTGGAAACAGAGCATAAATATCTGACACAACTAGGTATATTTCTCTCATGCGTTTTGAATGTCGATCTAACTATAACAATACTTGGTTCGTCCAGTTTTTCAATTTCAAAAGAGCTATCTGTGAATTTTTCTAAGTCTAAGTTTAGTAAATCAAAAAAGTGATCTGAGTACGGGATTTTTTTATCTATAAAAATTTTCATTTACCAGGCCAAATTAATGATTTTACCCAGCTTATGATGGAATTATGTTCCAAAGTTTTCTTTTCTATTGTTAAAAGATCTTCTAAATAAGTAGATGATTCTGTGAAAAGTGATTCTCTAGTTTTAAATTCTTTTTCATCCAGTTTCTTAATCTCTTTAGCAGGATTTCCAGCAAATATAACATTAGCTGGGACTTCACCACTCACTACTGAACCAGCTCCAATTATGCTATTTTTCCCAATTTTTGAACCTTTCAGTATTAAAGATTTCTCTCCAATCCAAACGTTTTCCTCTATCACAACTTCCTTTGGGGATGCTACATAATCTGTTCTATCGTAAATGTCATGCCAGTCTGAATCTGTAATTGTTACATCTGAAGCAATCATAGTAGAACTACCAATAATAATTTTTTTTGCACTTCTTATACTTGTTCCTGGGGATATTAGAATATATTTCCCTAAATGAAGCTCACCGTTAATCTTATCCGTTTCCCAAGTTGATAAATCTATACGCTTATCTGGTGCAGTAATTAAAGTAGCATAGTCACCAATTGAAATATTATTACCAAATATTTTCAAATTTTGAGGATTTAAGATCATTACATTTTTACCAAATTTCTTAAATTTAGGTTTTAGAAAATGGTGTATGTAAAAAGCACTAAATGAATTAAACAAATGTTTAAGCCAGAACGGTCTTTTTTCTATGTCAATGATAAGCTCCTACAGTAATTATAAGCTAGAATATGTCTCTGCATGATCAAGTTTAATTTAGTAAATTTCTCACTGGAATCAAATCATTTTAAAAGACTTGGATTACCAATTCTTGGAAGCCAGCTTGTAATGTATGCCATGACTACAACTGATTACATTATGGCAGGGTATTATTCAGCAAATGACTTGGCTGGAGTTGGTTTAGGTGCATCAATTTTTAACCCTCTGTATTTTTTAACTGCTGGCGTAATGTTTGGAATTGGACCTATAATCGCGCAGCACTATGGAGCTAAGGAATTCGAAGAAATAAAGATTAAAACCCGCAGGTTTTTATGGGTGGCATTATTTCTGGGTATTTTATTTGCACTACTTCTTTCAAATGGAAATCTTGTACTTAATGCCTTAGGCACAGATGAAAATATTCGGTCGGTTAGCCTTGGTTATCTAACCGCCGTCTCTTATGGTGCAATACCGATTGCTCTATATCAGGCATTAAGAAATTACAGTGAGGGAATAACACAAACCAAAATCGTATTCATGATTGGTGGTCTAGGATTTATCTTGAATATTCCACTCAATTATTTCTTCATATTTTCAATGGATCTAGGAGGCGTAGGTTGTGGAGTTGCAACAGCATTAGTTAGCTGGATAGGCCTTATAGTTTTGTGGCTAGCAACTCTTTTTTTAAAAAATTATAGAGAATCATATATTTATGGAAAATTTATATTGCCGAATATTAGGAACTCTTTGGAAATATTACGAATAGGCACTCCAATAAGTTTTGGAATCTTTGTTGAATTGAGTATGTTCAGTGGAGCTGCCCTTATAATATCGATATTTGGTTCAACATCTCTAGCTGCACATACCATTGCAATAAATATAGTTGGGCTATTGTTCATGCTGCCTTTATCTCTTGGTTTGGCTTCTGCAATTAGGGTAGGAAATTTAATTGGAGAAAAAAAATTTTTAAAAGCAAACTATGCCGCAAATTTTAGTTTGAGACTTTCTTTCTTTATTGCAATTTTAAATTTCTGTCTATTGCTAGCCGCTGGAGAATTACTAATAGGACTTTATACAAATGATCAATCAGTCGTACTTAAAGCTTTGGGTCTTCTAACCCTGGCTGCAATATTTCAGGTACCTGATGCAATTGGGTTTTCGGCAATGGGGTCTTTGAGAGGACATAAAGATACTTTTGCGACTATGGTTAATTTAGTAATTTCTTATTGGTTTTTTGCTTTGCCGATTGGTGTCTACCTCGCATTCAACGAAATAGCAGGCCTACCAAACGAAGCAGAAGGAATTTGGATAGGAATGATAATTGGGATAACGTTAAGTGCAATTTTAAATACAGGAAGGCTTAAGTTTAAAAAAGGGTTACTAAAGAAGCTCGGTTAATTTTGAACCAATTAAATTAAGATCTGTTACAACAGACACACCTGCACTTTCAAGAGCCCTAAACTTGTCTTGGGCTGTACCCTTTCCACCAGAAATGATAGCACCAGCATGCCCCATCCTTTTGCCTTTTGGTGCAGTTACACCTGCAATATATGAAACAACAGGTTTTGAAACATTTCCTTTTATATATTCGGCTGCTTCTTCTTCAGCTGTGCCGCCAATTTCACCAACCATTACAATAGATTCAGTTTGGTCATCGCTTTCGAACATTTTCAAACAATCAATAAAAGATGTCCCATTTATTGGGTCCCCTCCAATACCTATACATGTGCTTTGGCCAAGACCAGCAAGTGTAGTCTGATTTACTGCTTCATAAGTCAAAGTTCCTGATCTGGAAACTATTCCGACTGAGCCTTTAGTGTGAATTGAAGCGGGCATTATTCCAAGTTTGGCTTCCCCCGGAGTTATTACACCAGGACAGTTAGGGCCAATAAGACGAACATTTTCGTTATGATTTAATGCATCAATTACATCGATCATGTCGAGAACTGGCACACCTTCTGTAATACAAATAATTAGTTCAATTCCATTCTCTGCAGCCTCTATAATTGCATCTTTTGAGAATCTTGCTGGAACAAATATTACAGAAGTATTTGCATTAGTTTCTGTAACTGCCTCTTTGATTGTATTAAAAACAGGTAAGCTTAAATGTTCTTGGCCACCTTTTCCTGGTGTCACACCTCCAACAATTTTGGTGCCATATGCAATGCATTGTTCAGCATGCATTGTTGCCTGCGAGCCTGTGAAGCCTTGAAAAATTGCTTTAGTTTTTGAGCCAATCAGCACACTCATTTAACTAGCTCCACAATTTTTTGAGAAGCTTTCATCAATGAGTCTTCACCTATTACATTTAGCCCAGAACTGTTCAATAACTCTTTTCCCTCTGTGCTCATATTTCCTTGTAGTCGAACAACTATAGGTACATCTACTTCTATTTCATTGATTGCTCCTATAATGCCTTCCGCGATTAGGTCACATCGAACAATACCACCAAAAATATTTACCAGAATTCCCTTAACATTGTTGTCAGATAATATTAGCTTTAGCGCTTCTCCAACTCTTTCTTTTGTGGCCGTTCCTCCAACATCTAGAAAGTTGGCGGGCTCACCGTTGTACAATTTAATTGTATCCATAGTACCCATTGCCAAACCTGCACCATTCACCATGCATCCAATATTACCGTCAAGAGATACATAACTAAGGTCATGTTTTTTTGCTTGATACTCTCTTTCATCTTCTTGGGATGAGTCTCTCATTGAAAGAATATCCTCTTGTCTGTAGAGAGCATTTTCATCTACATTAATTTTTGCATCTAAGCAGTGCAAATTACCTTCGCTAGTAATTACTAAAGGATTGATTTCAAGCAAACTTAGGTCTTTCTCAAGAAAAAGCTTTTTGCATCCTTTTGCAATTTCATGAAACTGTTTTGATTGTTCAGAATTAAATTCCAGCTTTCTGCAAACCTCATAGAACTGATTTTCATCAATTTTATGACCATGTTGAAACTTAATTTTTAGTATTTTTTCAGGGTTAGTCTCTGCTACTTCCTCAATATTCATGCCTCCTGCTCTTGAAACAATCATAGATACGCATTTGTCTGCTCTATCTACAATTAAGCTCATATATAATTCTGCTTCGATTGAAGTTAATTCATCAATAGAAATAATATTTACTGGCAAACCCTGATCGTCTGTTTGATTTGTAACAATTTTTTTTCCAAGCCAATTATTAACAAACTTTTCAATCTCTTCTTTGGTTTTGCATAGTACTACTCCACCGACTTTGCCTCTGCCACCTGTATGGGCCTGAACTTTTGCCACACATCCATTGGTGAAATCGATATTTTCTATGGCTTTTTCGACGTCAGATAATTTTCTGATTAACCCTCTTTTAGAAACTGGCAGATTATATAGTTCAAAAAGTTCTTTTGACTGATATTCGTGCAAATTCATTAATTACCAATATGTATAGCTTTTTTATTGACAGCTAATGCGGCTTCATGAAGAGCTTCGGAAACAGTTGGATGACTAAACATTGTCAAACCAAAATCTTCAGAACTAGCAGAGAATTCCATTCCTATTAAACCTTGTTGTAAGATCTCTGAGGCAGAATTTCCAAAGATTTGCACCCCTAAAACCTCATCGGTTTCTTTATCAGCAAGCATTTTTACAAAACCGGCAGAATCTCCAGCTGCAAGTGCTCTGCCACTTGCAGAAAATGGGAAACTACCTTTTTTATAATCAGTTTTACTCTGCTTTAGTTCTTTTTCTGTTTTTCCAACCCATGCTATTTCTGGATGTGTATATATAACACTTGGCACTAAGTCATAATTCACTTCCATCTTCTTTCCGGCAATTCTTTCAACAACCATTACGCCTTCTTCCATTGCCTTATGAGCTAACATAGGACCTCTTACAATGTCACCGACTGCATAAACATTTTTCAAAGAAGTTTGGCAATATTCATTGACTGGAACAAAACCTTTTTCATCAAGCGATAATTGAACTTCTTTGCCAAGTAAATTTTCGGTAAAAGGTCTTCTGCCCACTGCCACTATGACTTTATCGTATTGAGCAGAGCTTGTTTTACCGTCTATTTCTATTTCAAGCGAGATTCCTTTTCTTGATTTCTTAGAACCTTTCACAAGAGTCCCAAGTTGAATATTTAAGTTTTGCTTCCTAAATTCTCTTTCGATTAATCTAGAAACATCTTCATCCAACATTGGTAATAATGTTTGCTCGGCCTCATATATATCAACATTTGATCCGAGCCTTGACCATACACTTCCAAGCTCTAATCCAATAACGCCGGCACCTATTATTGCTAGTTTTTTAGGTGTTTGGTTAAATTCTAGAGCACCTGAACTTCCTACTACCGTAGATCCATTCCATGGAACAGATGGGATATTTATTGGTCTAGAACCTGCAGCCAGAATAATATTTTTGCCTTTAACTATTTGTTTCTTACCCTTAGGATTTGTTACCTCGACTTCATTAGCTGAGATCAATTTTCCTCTACCATGTATTGATTCAACTTTATTATGTTTAAATAAATGGCTTACTCCACCCGTTAATTTTTGAATAATTTCATCTTTTCTCAGCATCATTTTATTTAAATCATATGATGGTTTTGAAACCTTAATTCCATGATCATCAAAACTTTCACTAATCTGTTTAAATTTGTAAGAGGAATCAAGAAGTGATTTCGAAGGTATGCAGCCTACATTTAAACATGTGCCCCCAAGCTTTACCTTACCAGATGCATCCTCATCAAATTCTATGCAAACTGTTTTAAGACCAAGCTGAGCAGCTTTAATAGCAGCTACATAGCCCCCTGGACCTCCTCCAATTATTACAACGTCATATTCCATTTAAACTCCAAGTATCATTGATTCTGGTGATTCTAGTATTTCTTTAACTTTTACAAGAAATGATACTGCATCTTTTCCATCTAGTAGTCTGTGATCATAAGTCAATGCGAGGTACATCATCGGTCTTATTTCAACATTACCGTTAATTGCCATTGGTCTTTCTTGAATCTTATGCATTCCTAGAATTGCTGATTGAGGAGGATTTAAAATAGGCGTTGATAATAAAGATCCAAAAACACCCCCATTTGAAACTGTAAATGTACCGCCTGTCATATCCTCAATATCTAATTTTCCATCACGTGCTTTTATGGAGAGGTCTCTAATGGCAAGTTCTATCTCTGCGATTGTTAAATTCTGTACACTTCTTACAACAGGAACAACAAGACCCCTTTCAGTTGAGACTGCTACGCCAATATCTTGAAAACCATGATAAATAATATCATCTCCATCAATTGATGCGTTTACAATTGGCATTTCCTGAAGAGCTATGCTTGATGCTTTTAAGAACATTCCCATAAATCCCAATTTGACTCCAAATTTCTCCTCAAAACTTTCTTTATATTTTTCTCGTAAAATTTTTACTTGATGTAAATCTACTTCATTAAATGTTGTAAGGGATGCTGTCTGTGATTGAGATTCTAATAACCTTTTTGCTACAACAGACCTTAATCTAGTCATTGGGACCCTTTCTGATGATCCAATTTCTTTTGTGGTTTCTTTCACCAATGCAGGTTTTATTTCTTTTTGGATTTTTTCTGCTTCTAGTATGTCTTTTTTTGTCACCACTCCTTTTTTAGACGAAGTTTTCACATCTTCAACAGATAGTGATTTTTCTTTAAGTAATTTTTTTGCTGCTGGCCCCATCCTGAAAACCTTAGAATCTTGCTCTTCCTTTTCTACATCAGTTTCAAAAACTTTTTGCTCTTCATGTTTTTCCTCTACCTTTTTATCTATTTCAACTTCTTTAACTGGCTCAACTTGTTGCTTAATTACATTAGTTTCCTCAACAATCTTCGGCTTAGCCTCAACCTCACCTTCTTTGTAGCTTCCAATGACTTCTGAACTTTTAATTGTTGCTCCTTCTTTAACTAAAGCTTTCCCCATTACACCATCTGAAGGAGCGGTAACCTCAATAACAACTTTGTCTGTTTCAATCTCAGCAAGCACCTCATCTTGTTTTATTTCTTGTCCTTCTTTTTTAAGCCAACTTGAAAGTGTGCCTTCAAATATTGATTCAGGAAATTGTGGTGATTTTATGTCGATAGCCATGATAAATATTCTATAACTCTAAAGCCTTCTGAACTATCTCTTTTTGTCGAATCTGGTGATATTTTTGATAACCTCCAGCAGGTGCAGCTGAAGGGAACCGTGCAACTACATTCAGTTTATAACCTTTTTTAGTTTCATTAAGTACTTTTTCTAATCTGTGTCTGATCATTAGCCAAGCGCCCATATTCTCTGGTTCCTCTTGAACCCAAAGAAAATCTTTACATTTAATTTCCTTTGTAAAGCTAACGAGCTCGCTTTCTGGAAACGGATAAAGTTGTTCAATTCTAACTAATTCAATATCCTTAATTTTCTTATTATTGATTTCATCTAATAAATCAAAATAAATCTTACCGGAACAAAAAATTACTCTTTTAGCTGCACTTGAACTCTTGTCTCTAATAATATTTTTAAAAGTTCCTTTTTTCAGGTCTTCCAGTTTTGAAGTTGCCATAGGGTTTCTTAATAAACTTTTTGGAGTTAGAACAATCAATGGCTTGCGTAAGGGTTTAATTGCTTGTTTTCTCAGCAAGTGAAAGATCTGTGATGGGAGTGTTGGAACACAAACTTGAATATTATCGTACGCACATAATTGCAAAAATCTTTCTAACCTACAACTACTATGTTCTGGTCCCTGACCCTCATAACCATGGGGCAGGAACATTGTAAGACCCGAGAGCCTGCTCCACTTGG
>QCDB01000010.1 GCA_003278815.1 SAR86 cluster bacterium AG-349-I13
TTGTGTTCATTTATTTGTGATCCATAGTTAATTGGCATTTCCCAGCCAGCAAAATCAACTAAATGCCCATTGTTTTTTAGATGAAACTCATTAAGGTAGGTTCTTTTCATTTTTTTGCAGAGAATTCAATTTCTACTTTGGCACCAAAAGGTAATCCAGCAACTGCAAAAGTTGTTCTTATAGGTAAGGGTTTTTGAAAATAAGTTAGATAGATTTCATTTAACTTTGGCATTTCGTCAATATCACTCAAAAGTATTTTTACTTTAATAACATTAGAGAGAGTCAAACCGTAATAATCCAAGCCATTTTTTAAATTCTTGAATATTTGGTGCAGTTCACTCTCAAAACCACCTTCCACTAAACCATTTTCACTATTGCCTATCATCCCGGAGAACTCAATTAAGTCGCCTATTTCAATTGCATCCGAATATGGTGTATTGAATTTATCTGAGTTAATTGTTTTATATTTCATAAAAACTAGTGAAAAAATACAATCTTTATTGTACAGTACGCATTTATGGCAGCAAACAAACAACAAAAGGTTTATCTGATTCCAGAAGGTGAAACGCGTGATAGTCACACCTATCATTACACAGTTGTGAAAACTAAAAAATTCATTCAGGAAAACGAGAAATTAAAAATTAAAAAATTCAATCCAGTCAAAAGAAAACATGAATGGTTTGTGGAGGCAAAATTACCCCCGCATAGTAAAAACTAGAAACTTTCTAATTGATCCCTATATAAAAATCTATGAGCAGAATAAATAAACTTTTTGAGTATTTAGAAGATTTTATACTTTCTATAATCGCTCTTATGACACTTGGAGCAGTTGGTTTCGAGCTTTTTGATGTCTTTCAAAGAGGTACTATCACACTAGCCGACCTATTATTGATGTTTATTTACGCTGAGGTTTTAGGTATGGTTGCAATTTACTTTAGAAGTCATGTTTTACCTGTTATATATCCACTTTTTATTGGTATTACAGCTCTAGCAAGACTTATTGTTCTCCAAGGTAAGGATTCTATGCCAGAGCAATTAGTTTTTGAAGCCGGATCAATTCTATTATTAAGCTTCGCCGCCCTTTTACTTAAAGATGTGAAAGTCACACTTACACACGCGAAGAAAAAATCATAAACTAGAATTAAATCTAATTTTAGAAAAATGAAGCAATCTGGAAGTTGCCAATGTGGCCTTATTACATATCATTTTAATCAAGAAGATGTTCTTTCGGCTCATCATTGTCATTGTAAAGATTGTCAAAGATCAACAGGCTGTGGAAAAGCAACAATCCTATATATCCCATCGAAAAAATTAACGATTGAAGGTGATTTAAAGTTTTATGAGTCCAAAGGCTCAATGGGCTCAACTATCAGAAGAGGTTTTTGTGGTAATTGTGGATCCGGAGTAATGAGTTATGCAAAGGAACTCCCCATGCTTAAGTTCATAAAAGCAGGCACTCTAGATGACTCAAGCTGGTTGAAAATTGATTCGAGTTTTTTTTCTAATTCTGCGGAAGAATGGAATGCACCAGTCAAAGACTTAAAATGTTATGAAGGCAATCCAGGTATGCTGTCAAGTTTAAAAAACGTTATAAAATCTTTATAGATTTATGTCAGATTATTCTTCAAGTATAGGTATAGTTGGTGGCGGCATTGCTGGATTAATCGCAGGTTGTACTTTACAAGAACAAGGCATTAAAACAGTTGTCTTTGAGAGGTCAAAATCATTGAATACTGATGGCGCCGGTATTTCAATATCTCCCAACGGTCTGAGAGTTTTGGAAAAACTTAAATTAAAGGATCATTTCAAAAAAACTTCTTTTGCTCCAAATAATATTGTTTTTCATCAAAAGAATAGAGAAATCTCAAACATTTTAAGTCCCAATAAATTTATTACTTCCTCAAGGCACAATTTATTACAACTTCTATATCAAAAATATATAGATTTAGGCGGTGAGTTTTTATTTGGTCATGAATACAAATCTTTAAGTCAGCAAGAATTAAAAATCAACTTTACAAATAAAATGGAATATGAGGTCAGTCATATTCTCGCCTGCGATGGTATTAACTCATCAATAAGAGATGAATTTTTTCCATTTAGTGGCTCAGCTATTTACAGCGGTTATCAAGCATGGCGAGGCATAGGAAAAGCAAAACAATCCGACGCAAAATTTCATTTTGGAAATGGTAAACACATAGTAAGTTACCCCATAAATAATAAGGGTGAAGTCAGTTTTACAGCGGTAGTCAGGAATAGTTCTAATGCGGATGGTTCATGGCGAATTAAAGGTTCAAAGAAAGAGCTACTAGATGATTTTGCCGAGTTTGATGAGGACGTTTTCTCAATGCTTAATTCGTCCGATGAAATATTCAAATGGGGGATTTATGTAAGACCTGTTTTAAGTTCTATTTATATTAAGAATATTACTTTACTGGGTGATGCAGCTCATCCAATGGTGCCCTTTCTTGGTCAAGGTGGATGCATGGCATTGGAAGATGGCTATGCGTTTGGAAAGCTTGTTGGGGCTTATTCAAAAGACTTTTCTAAAACACAGGCTAAGTATGAAAAAATTAGACTTAAACGTAAGAATATGGTCCAAGCATCATCTAAAACCCAAGGAAAAATCTATCATCTTGATAATCCAATTGTGATCTTTTTTAGAAACTTTTTTCTAAAGTACCTGCCTGTAGTGAAGTTGCGCATGCAAAAGATCTGGTCTTATGACCTTGATAGAGAAATTAAAAAAATAATTAATTAAGAACGAGTATTGAAAGGTTCAGCGCACAAGCAAAACATATCCAAAATACATATGGAATATAAAGTAAAACACTAATCCATGCTTTAGTTTCTCTGAGTTGTTTAAGTATCAAAATATTTAAAAATATTAAAAGCACAATATCTAAAAAGGCAAATGCAGTGCTTTGAAACACAAAAAATAACCAACTCCATAACCCATTTAAAATAATTTGCATAACATAAAGTTTGAAAATATTTTGCGCTTGTAAAAAACTAACCACTGCCATAAGCACATATAAAATTGGCCAAACTATTCCAAATATATAATTAGGGGGGTTAAAGAACGGCTTATTCAGGGCTTCATACCACGTCCAGTCAGAGTACATGGTTGAAAGACCGCCAAGCCAAGCAATTAAAAAAGTTATAATGGGCAAGCTTATTTTTTTAAACAAGGCATTACTCATTTATACGGCCATCAATGTCATACTGACTGAAAAACTGCCAAATTACTTGGGCAGCATCAATATCGTTTCCATTACTAAATCTAGGCCACTCATGTCCCATATTAGTCATTAAATATAATTGTGATTGAATATCGGCTAAACATTGATCATACACGAAGAAAAAACCGCCATCACCGTCCTCATTAACATCGGGTACAGTTGATATATCTTCAAATTGACAATCGTTATATTCCTTCCAATAATTCATTACGTCTGGAATAGATCTGCCTTTCCAATCACCGTAATAAGGTACCACTCCATCCACGTCCCCATGGATTTGTAAAACAGCTGTGGGATGATTAGGACTGCAATTATTATAAGTTTGCGGAGTCATTGAACCTGTTACAGATGCTATAGCAGCTGTTTTATAGCTAAGCTCGCATGCAAGTCGATAACTCATATAACCTCCATTTGACATACCAGTGGAATATACTCTATTCAAATTAATATTATAATTTTCAGCAGACCAATCTATTAAGCTCGAAATGAAATCTACATCATCAGTTGAGCTAGTGGTTGTCCATCCCCCAACATTCCAATGTGTTTGTCCAGTTGATTGAAGAATTGATCCTTGTGGGTAGATAATTATAAATTTTTCTTCATCTGCTATTGGTTGAAAATTACTATAACCCAAAAACCACACGGCTCTGCTGGTATAACCATGCAAACCAAATAAAAGTGGTACAGGTGAAGAAGTATCTATGCCGTCTGGGATGTAGACAAAAAATTCTCTATCGAGATTTTGTCTTTTTACCCTGCAATACAAAGTTCTAGGGTAGCTTGAATTTGAGCATATTGGCGTAGTGTTTGTAGGTGGCGGTGGCGGCGTTATTATTGGCAATGTGATATCTTCTGAGGAGCCTCCTCCACCTCCCCCACATCCGGATAAAAATACAAGAGATAGAAAAAATATATAGTTAGTTAATTTATTCAGAAATAGCCCCGTTTAAGTCAAATTCTTGCATGAAACCCCAGATAGTGGAAGCAGCATCAATGTCATAATCGTATCCTAAACCGTCTCTATTGGGCCACTCATGGTCAACTCCCTCTAATCGATAATAAGCTAGCCTTACGTTATTGGCGCACTCTGTTCTTATTTCAGCAGTCCAAGCGTATCCGTCACCATTATTATCATCTCCATTGACAGTGGTGTTTTCATTACATTGATTGTAATTATTCCAATAAGCTAAAACGGAGTTAAAACCTACAGAATAAGTCCCACCTCCTATTGGTATTGAACTATCAATTTCACCATGGATGTGAACTATCGGCAGAGGTCTTTGTGGAGTACAATTATCGTATTCTTCGGTATACATTAAGCCTGCCACTGGTCCAAAAGCGGCAACTTTATCACTTAAATAACACGCCAAACTATAAATCATGAATCCACCGTTAGAGAATCCTGAAGCATATACTCTATTTGGATCAACGTAGTAATCCGAAACTAACGCATCAATTAATTCAGAAATAAACGCAACATCACAAACGTCATCAGATGTAGTGCAACCTATTCCTGTAAACCAACCGGTTGATCCTTTACCCTCTGCAACAGTACCTTGCGGATAAACAGCAATAAAATTTTCTGTCTCAGATAATTCTCGGAAGCCAGTATATTCCATTTCATATTGAGCATAACCATCACCACCATGGAAATTCATAACAAGAGGCGAAATTTCAGTAGAATTGATTAGGTTATCAGGTATGTAGAGAAAAAACTCTCGTTCTAGTCCGCCAGAATTCATAGTGCAATATTTCGTATTACCAGTATTGTCGTAGTTTGAACAGTTTGTAGGACCAGGTTCAGGTGTTGGGGCTGGCGTCGGAGCTGGTGTTGGAGCAGGCGTTGGAGCTGGTGTTGGTGCCGGAGTCGGTGCTGGTGTAGGAGCTGGTGTTGGAGCTGGTGTTGGAGCCGGAGTCGGTGCTGGTGTAGGAGCTGGGGTACTTATTTCTTCTGATGAACCACTACCACCACCGCCACAGGCAGACACAAAAACCAGAGTAAAAACTATAAATATACTTCTGATAAAATTCTTCATTATTCAATAGGTAAATATATAACAGTATTTGTTGTAAGTATCATTATAAATATTAAACAGGTTATTATGGGACCAAGGTAAATTCTGCCTGTCATTTGAAAAAAGATTCTATTGAAATATGGAAGTATGAACATAATTGGTACTATTCCAAACAATAGATTTACGCTCAACCAGTTCGTGGTCCAATAGACAGTTCCAGTCGCTGCAAACACAGTATATTGAATAATAATTATTAAAAATAAACCCGCTGAGTTTGCAAACCCTGCGATAAGGCGCGAAGTATGTTCAGACTGATCCTTAAAACGCATTGCACCATTAACTCTTAATGAATTAGAAAAGAAGAATATAAAAAAGAATGGAAAATACATAGCTAGCACTAATAACATCTCGGGTTGAAAAATTCTTACGCCCATAAACCAAAATCTGTAATCAATATGAAAAAGAAAGTAGATTGAATACAAAATTATGTAATAAATTAAAAAAACTAAGATTCCCAGTAAAAATGTCTTGGCTAAATCGCTGGAACTTACATTTGCACCCCAAGAGCTCATTTTGACTCCATGTCTTTTCCCAAATAAAAAGTAACTTAAAAAGAATAAGATAAATCCTACTGATCCATTTAGAACAGCCCATAACATCACCGAATTATTCATTCTTTGTGGAAAAAACCAGGTTAATTCTCTATTAGCTGCCTCTGGAAACAATACTTTAGCAATATCTACCATTGGAATGAAAGTGACACAGGCAATAGTGGCACCAATGACAAATATGGACCAAAATACAATTTTTCCTTGTTGTGACTGTTTAGGAAGAGCAGGAGGAACGGGCTTCACTATAGAAGAAAAGAATTTAATTTGCAGCAAGTTTCTCGTGAGTGGAATGATCAATAAAAAACCTACAATCATATTGATGAGGGTAAAAAGCTCTTTCCACTGCCAAATTTGATCGTAATTATCTAGTGGTGTTGGTTCAGAGAATACGTAGTCAAAATAACTAAGTTGATTGGCTGTTGCTTCTGCATTATAGGGCTGGAATGGATGCAGTAATTTTTCATTAAATATTACTCTAAGCGTGTTATTTTGTAAGTCTCCATAGTATTTACCAAGCTCAACATTTGATACTACGTTTTCAAGACGTAGAATGCTATTAACTGTTCTAAGGGACTCTGGAGCAATTGTCATGTCTGCAGCTTCCCACCCTTTTAAATCATTCCTAAATGCACCTTCGTCATAAAGTGCATAACTGACACCAACATTAGATTTAACATCTCTGAGGACATTATCAGTGAGTGTTAAAACATAACCAGAGACATAGACAGAATGAAGCCTACTTGGTTCATTTCTTCGTTTTGCACGTTTTCCAAAATAATTAGCTCCCCTTATGGCAGCATTACCTCCCATTGAGTGTCCGGTTGTACCTAATAACTCTTTATTGATGTAATCGTATTCATCAGATTCATAGATGTGATCAATTAAATAAAACATCCCATACCCTTCAGTAGTAGCCGCTCTCCTACTTAGCGAGGAACTCGAGAGCCCCTGAGCATAAGGATCAATCAACCCAACTACATAGCCTCTTCGAGATAGTTCTATGGCAATGTTAGATAAGGCTTCTTTTGAACGTTGAAAACCAGGAATTATTGCTATAAAAGGAGCTTTGTTTTCTACGGTTGCAGTCTTAGGTTTATAGAGATCGTAGTAAATATATTGTGAATTTTCGGTATCTAATCGTTCAAGCGTTATATCAACCTTACCAAAATTAGTTTGGACTATCGATGCAAGAAAACTGCTAATTAATAAAACTATTAGACAGTATTTAAGTTTCATCTAAATACTATAAATGAAAACTCCGACCTCTATGAGATCGGAGTTAAATTAAAGAATAAATTTTAGTTGTGGACTCTTTCGCCGTACCAAGTAGAGTTGGTATCGCAGGTCATGTGGTCCCATCTGGCTCTTTCAGCTTCAGAGCCATAAGATTTATCCCAGAAAATATCTGAACCTTCACCTCTGGTTGCCAGAGTAGGAGAAGATCCACTAAACCAAAAATCAGGGCCATCACCTCTTGGCGATCCAGCTGTTGGATAAATGTATCTATATCCACCTTGAGCGCCATTGGCATAATGTTCCATTGCAAATTCGGCTTGTAGGGCTCTCATTGCTACAGGATCAGCTCCTTCTTTATATTTGCAAGGATAGTAATCAACCATAAAAGAATCAGTTACTTCGCCAGATGAAGGCCCAATACGTTGAAACGCAGTGGAAGCATTATCACACTCCAATGGGCTTGCAGGTAATGGGTTTTCTTGAGTAGCAGCAAACATAGCCATAGAATGCTCTCCTAGTGCTTTCATAGTTGGTGCATGAGTAACAAAGAATAAATCTGCCCCATCTCTCATTTCCTCATTTGTATAATAAGGAAAAAGCACAACCATCCCGACTTCATCATCAAGTCCTTCTGCTATTTCTGCATACGCAGCACGTCTTTTTTCGAACATCTTTGTAGCTTTGCTATCTGAAAGACCTTCTTTTACATTACAGTAAACATACTCTGCCCAACCAGGTTGATACATCTCATCATGATCATCACTGAAGGCAAAGAAGCTTAAAAATACAATCAATAATATTCTCATTTTCTCTCCATTAGTTAATTAGTCTTCGAAATCACTTCGAACTGTTTGATGGACACCACCATAAGCAGCTGATGAGTAATGTTGAGATCTCATCACCCAATTTCCATCTTCATTTACCCATGTTGTTGTTACACGTGTTCGATATGGTTGATTATCAGAACCAGCAACTCCTTCATAGTAAAACCTTACTAGGTAAGCATCTTTAGTAAGCATTGTTGCTTCCGGATAATGAACATTATTTAATCCATCAGGATAATTTTGTTCATAGTCCTCAGCTGTGAAAACGACACATGCTTTATGAAAACTACCATCAGAGTTTGTGCTGCAAACTCCTTTTTTGCTTTCCATAGCTACCATTGTTTCAAAATCTCTAGCAGTACGAGCTGCATAGTATTTATCGACTGCTGCAAGAACATCGGCTTCTGAGCCATGATCATCAGCGTATGTATAAAATGTAAACGTCAGTAAAAGTGAAAATAAATATTTCATCTTATCTCTCCTATTCAATATCAACTACTTCTTTTTTAAATAAAGCAGTTTCAGCTAGTAAATCACTTTGGTATTCTTGAAAAAAGACAATTTTATTATCTTTTAATTTCATAACCATTGCGTATCTATTGTTATATTCCCCATTAGCAGCCATGGCTTCTCCAACAAAAGTTGTAACAACCCACTCATCATCTGCCATTTGGTTAACTTTGTTAATTACAATTCCATCGGGCAAAACTTCAGGAATAACAGTCATAAACCAGTCTTTTTCAAAACCCTCTCTGTCGTATTTTTTACAGATGGTACAAATTCCCATGAATTCAAATTCAAGATCCTCATGAAGCAGATCAAGTGCTACTTGATAGTTTTCAGTAAGAATATTGTCCCAGAAAGTGTTTACCACTTTTAGATTCATATCTCTTTGTGACATCGAGTTATCGGCACAAGAACTTAGAATTAGAGCAATAGTAAAAGCTAGAAAAGCAGAAATAGAAGATGGTAATAATATTTTTTTCATATTCACTCCACAAAAACTGTATGTTTCTTGCCTTTGTCAACGACTCTGACTACAAGCAGTTCAGTACAAGCATCTCCTAAGTCAGGAGCATCGGCTTCACCACCGTGAACCCAATCAGTTGGCTCGTACCAGTATTCGCCAGTAGTATAATTTTTCCATTCACCAGTAGATTTTGATTGGGATACACCATCTAGTACATAGACTAGTGTCCCTGCTGCTGGGTGAAAGTGCTTTGGTGTAGTACCAGCGTTACATGTAGCTCTTTTCTCCACGTAAAGCTCCATCCCACCATCTAAAGCAAAAACTTCAGATGATAATAGACCTTCAAATTTTGGTTGCTCATGGTCATCGGCTGATATTAAAAAAGTAAGTAATGTTATAAATGTTAAAAATAAACGCATAATAAGAACCTCATTTCTTTTATACCACATATATTGGTGAAACTGTCATAAGACAAAAAAAAAGAGGCACTCATGTGCCTCTTAATTAAAATTTTAGTTACCAGGAAAGAATACAAAGCTTACGTTGGACTGTAAGTTCTGTATTTTTATTATAAAGCCCAGTGAAAGCATCGTATTCTTTTTGAGCTTTTGCAGCCTCAGCATCACTTAGATTTGCCCTTAATTCACGCCATTTTTTCCATGACTCTTGGCTGCCAACAACCATTGAGGTTGCTCTATATAGTTTGTCTGTCACATCCCCTTCGCTATTTCTTCGATACTGCATCATGGGTACGACCATAATGTCTGATCCCCTATCTTTATAAAATTTTTGATGCATTTTTGATGCTTGTAGCCAACCAGCTGCAGAGCCTCCTTTTGTAATTTTAGCAACATAATAATTTGCCTCTTTGCCCTTACATTCAGAAAAATCGGTAGGTGCAGTAAAACTATAAAACGATAAAACTAGTAATAATAAAATCCTCATATTAATCTCCTTAAACTATTCTCTACATTTTTAATGACATTTTGAATACAAACATGTAAATATTAAGGTATGAAATTAAATCCAATAAATTACGTAAGATACTTACTTGAGTTTGTAATAATTATTACAGGAGTAGTTTTGTCTTTTTATCTAGACGATTTAAGACAACTTGGCGAAAAAGAATCTTACAAAGATACACTTATTGAAGAATTATTAGTCACTTCACAAGAAGATTTAAAACAAATTGAAAAAATCACTCAAGATCTTACGATTGTGCAAAAAAACATAGCTGAAATTTTGGCTGATATTGAAGATGGTGAGAAAGACCTTAACGATGCTGAAGTTGCGGAAAAGTATTTATTCATAATACAGAAAATGAGTGTTTCCTTTTTTCCACAAAATGGCACATTTAATCAATTAATATCAACAGGATCCATTGAATTGATTGATTCAAAAGAATTTAGAAGAGTGCTGCTTAACAACTATACCCATTATTACGATAGAAATAGCGCTAATAACAGAACGCTAGACGATTTATATTTGGCGTTTGGAGCTAATATTGATCCCAAAATAACAGTGACTTCAACTGAACAAGAAGATGCTTCATTTATCTATTCTGATATGGTGGTCAGCTCTTATGATATCGACCAAAAATTTTATTTGTCTAATACGTTTAAAGCATACCTCCTCACTGCGCAATCTATGGTGGGAAAAAATATTGATATGCTGCAAATTTTTAGCAAAAGCTATAAAGAAATTATAGCCCTTGCTAATAAAGAAATAAGTTAGTTACCAACCGCATACTCTGTCTTTATTTTGCTCATTAAGCCAATCAACTAACGGTGCATAGTAATTAAGCATCGAAGTTCCAGTCATTTCTCTTGTACCAATCATACTTTCTAAAGCATCTTGCCAAGGCTTACTTTGACCATAGGCAAGCATTGTTCGGAGCTTTTCACCAGCTAACTCATTGCCATAAATTGAACATTCGTGTAGCGGGCCTTCAAAGCCCATAGTTTTACATAGTGACTCATGGAATTGATATTGAAGTATTCTTGCTAAGTAATATCTTGTATACGGTGTGTTTCCTGGTACATGATATTTTGCGCCTGGATCAAAAGCATCTGCTGGTCTTTCATTCGGAGACCTAACACCTTGATATTTTTCTCGCAATTCCCACCAATAGTCATTTAGCTCAGAATCAGTTAATTCCCCGTTAAATACAGCCATTCTCCATTTATCCAACATTAATGTCCACGGTGTTGCTACCACGCTGTCTAGAGCTTTTTTCATTAAGAATGCGACTTCATTCTGCTTTGCTATATCTGCCTCTGTTGCAGTTGCAAAATCAATCTGTTCAAGATAATTCGGTGTAATTGATAGAGTTAATAAATCTCCAACAGCTTCATGAAATCCATCATTGGCTCCTCTTTGAAATACAACAGGTTGATCTTTATATGCTTGATAGTAAAAAATATGACCAAGTTCATGGTGAATAGTAGAAAAATCTTCTTCATTTTTTTCGATACACATTTTGATTCGTAAATCTTGATTTACAGAATCAATATCCCACGCACTTGCGTGACAAACAACAGCTCTATCAACTGGCTTCACAAATAAGGATCTTTCATAGAACGAATCTGGCAATGGATCAAAACCAAGACTCAAAAAGAAATTTTCTGAAATTTCTACCATATCTACTTCGGTTAAACCTTTATCAGCTATGACCTGGGTAATGTTTATAGGTTTACCCACAGACTCCTCTTTATAAACTAGATCGTACACATTCTGCCATGATTGAGCCCACATATTTCCTAATAAATGTGCGGGTATAGATCCTTCATTTGGCACGATATCATCACCATAAAAATCATTAAGCTCTGCTCGTACATGGCATTGTAATCCTTCATACAAAGGTTTTAGGTCTTCATAAACTCTGTCAACTGTCTCTGAAAACTCAGAAGCTGGCATATCGTATTGGCTAAACCAAAGGTCAGATAAGCCCTCAAACCCTAAATCTTGTGCACCTTTATTTCCGATATCAACCATTCTGAGATATTTTTCTTTCATAGGTTTGCCAATTTCTCTCCACCCACTCCATGCTCTCAGTAATTCATCTGCATCACGTGAATTGTCGATAATATTTTCAAAAGCTTCTAAGTCGTAGCAATCATCTTCTGAAAAACAATGCGTTCCATTACCATACATTGCTTCTAGTTCAGTCATTATGGAAGCCATTTCGCCGGCAAGATCATCATCTAAAGGTGGTGGCATTACAAACCCATTTTTTATGATATCAAGTGCTCTTCTGTCTTGTGGGTCTAACTTGAGTGCATCAAAAGTAGCAGCTGTTCTTGCTTGTTTTAACGATTCTAAAATACCTCGTTTACTAAAATCAGCAGCAACCTTTTGTGAATCATAAGTTATGAAATTTGATTGAATCCAATAAGCCGATGAATAGACAGGACCTTCAGTAATTGCTTTTTCTTGTACTTCAGCTAAGAAATCTTTGGCATCTTGTTCTGTTACTTTATCTGTACTATCAGTACAGCTAATAAGGATAAATATCGGAAGTAAAAATTTAAGAAAATTAGACATAAAAAAAATTATACCATAGCGTGTTGTCTAAAAATTTGAGTGGGCTATAGTATTTATATGAGTCTGATGAGCTTAATTAACCATATGTGTGCAATAGGTTTTGCACTATTAGCTATAAATGAAAAATCTAAGGATCGTAAAAATCTTTATATTGGTATGGCAATTATATTTTTTGGGTTTACTTTTATAATTTAATATTAAACTTTACAGATTTATTATAAAACTTAAGGATAAAAATGAAAAACTTTTATAAATTTGGAGCTTTTATTGTGTTTTCAATGTTTTTTATGTTTGATGCAAATGCAGACGAATGGGCTGACAAGGATTGCAAAGAATATGAAGAATTAATTGGAGGTTTAGTTTGGTTATCTGGTGAAACGCTTGATATGTCAGACAAAGCAAGAAAAGCCAACAAAGAAAAAGAATCTAAGGAATTATTTGATGCTAGTTTTGCCCTTGCACAGATGGCTTCCAATCATACGAATGTGTATGCACAATTTTGTGATTGATTAAGAAGCTGGTCTTTTTCTACTACCATGGAGCTCGTAAACAGCCCTAGCCTTTTTCTTGAAATTGGCTTTGCCTCTTATTTGCCAAATTAATTCTCGGGCCTTTTTTGCAGAACTTTTCATATCAACTATTTTTTCCTTGTATAACTCACCTAATTCAGCAGAATGAATTTTTGCTTTATCAATATTTTTGAGTTCCGGGATTTGTTCTTTTATCCAGCTTGCATCTGGGTCCTGATCTAAGCTTTGTTTGACAACCGAATATATCCTAGGCAAGTTTATACCAGTGACACCACTTTGCATTTGCACTTGGCATATGTGTATACCTGGCTCATAGTCAGTAAAGGTGCTCGCCAATAAAGGTGAGGTTTTTTGCCAAGGTTGCCACAAATTATAGGAAGCAAAGGACATTAGCATTGCTCGCATCCTAAAGTTTATCCACCCATATTTCTTGAGATATAACATGCAAGCATCTACAAAAGGAAAACCAGTATTTCCAGTTATCCATTTATCAATCAATTCATTATCAGCTTCAGGTCGTAAGATGTCGCAGTCTGAGTGCATTGATTGATGTTGAAGCGATGGCTGTGTCTCGAGCTTTTGTATGAAGTGGCAGTGCCAATGAAGTCTTTTCTTAAACGAATATAGATCCCATCGATATTTTGAATTGTTGATATTCTTCTCTAAGTTTTGGTAAATATTTCTCATTGATAATGTGCCAAATGCAATATGGGGCGAAAGTCTAGAGCAGGCATAAGCTGCTTCTGAGGGACTAGACATTTTCTTCGAATAACCTTTACACCTTTTCTCTAAAAATGAACTTAGAAGATCTATTCCAGAATTAGTGCCACCTTTTTGAGTGTGTGGACTACTGTGATTTAATTTGTTTTTAAATTTGGAGAAAGTGGGCAAGTCTAATATATTTAAATTCTTATTAACTAAAGGGACATCGAAAGTCTTTGTACTCATATGAACCTTCCAATCTTTTGCCCAAATGTCTCTATTTTGCTCAGTTATTTGTATACCAAAATCCTTATAACTTATTAAATTTAGGGAGTCTGCCTCTGCTAATTTCCTTAAATTCTTAGAGAAATATTCTGTTTCAGTCGTATGGTTGATATGTAGATTGAGTTTTGAATAACTATCATTTAGATAATTTGCTAAGTCTTTAAGATTCCCTTCAAATACATACAAATTTACATTGAATTTTTTTAGCTTAGCCTCTAATTCTGTGAGACTATCAAGTGCAAATTTTAACTGGTTAATGGACCTATCAGTTTGAGACCAATATTCTTTATCGAATACATAGAGTGAAAAATAGTCTTGGTTTAATGACGCATTATAAAGAGCTGCATTGTCTTCTATCCGTAGATTACGGTGAAAGATTGCTACATCTTTCACAAATCTTCTGCGTATTTATGATTAGTATCGCTGTGATGCATTTCATCTGCCCTTACCCTTATGATTAGATCACTTAGTCTGGCATCCTTTTGCATATCATAGTAATTGATAGCTAATTCTGGAGCAGCTATGTTTTCAATAACTCCAGATTCAACAAGTTTTAAATATTCACTGTAGCTTGCGACTGCTTCATCTTCAAAATAACCGATCATTCTGTGAGAGGTTTTAGGAAAGAAAAGGTACATAAAGAAATAGAAGACACCGAATAAGAATTGAGCACTAAGTACTAATATTCTTTCAAACAAATTTGGTTTTGCAATTTCAATAAAAAACATTAAGTGCATTCGTTCATTTTCTGCTTCTGCTAGCATTTCACGAATATGCTTACCATAGCCAGTTTTCATTGCTCGCAAGCTTTTAAAATGCATAAGCATGCCCGCAACCATTCCAGGAACTCCTGCTATTGTTTCAAGCACAACTGCTCTGTGGCCATATCTTTTTGCAAAAAAGCGATCAGCAATGAACTTGAAAAATTTTGTCATCGACAAAGCAAATGCATCGGAAGTACTAGTGATGGCCTTATCTATCAATTCTCTCATATAACTAACTTTGATATTTATATATAAGTGATATTTATTTTATCAAGTAAGCTGTTATAAAATTTTTGTAAAAAAAAGGGAGCACATGCTCCCTTTTAGAAGTACAGAAATTATTATTTTATAGTGCTGTAAACCCAATCAAGTTGGTAAGTATCAGCACCAGTGCATGATTCAATATGTTTATCTCTTTTTTTATACAAGCCAGATTCCTCCATCATAGCGTTCCATTCAGGCCAATTTGCAACACCAGCTGATCTAGCTTCTGAAGTAAACCAAATGTACGACATTAAGAAATCGTATGGCAACTCGTCTTGCATGCCTCTGTAAGGAGTAAAGAAATGCACAGCATAGCCTCCCATGCCATTATCTCTAGCCATTTGTTCCATTTCCGCAAAAACAGCTTTGAGTTCAGCCATATTAGCTCGAGGTTTCAGTGTGCACTGTCTCCAATCTGAAAACATGCGATCATCATAAGAATCCGCATTTATTCTCAATACACGGTGATTCCTCATAGATACGAAATTCTCACACTCACCTGCAGATTGAGCAGGTATATCATTTTCAGATGCCCAAGCAGGATAATCATTCATATATGCGCCCCACTCTTTGTATTGCATCTCGCCATTAGGCCAATTCCCCCACATGACATAATCATACTCAGAATCATTATCCCAGATAGGTGATAGATTCAATCGATTGTATTCAAGACCATTTTCATTTAGAAACTGCTCATATGGTGCTTGTTCTGCTAGAACGTCTTGATAATTTTTACCTTCATTAAAATTGCAAAACATAAACTCAGATCTATAAATTGTTTGCTCAGAAGTCTGTGCTTGAATATTATCTATGAAGATAAACAGTGTTAGTAAACTTAGTAATTTTTTCATTAAAGTCCTCCAGTTATTACCGTATCAAAAAAATACATATTTGTTGTGTATTTTTATTTAATTCTTATATTTAATTCATGTGTGGACGATTTAGTTTAGTAGGTGACCCATTCGAATTAGGATTTAAAGATAATTTTAATATTACTCCTGCCACATCAATTCCTGTAAAAACAATTAATTGTGATGGCCAGCTTATGAAATGGTCCTACTCCCCTTCCTGGAAACCAGATATGAATCTAATTAATTGTCGCTCAGAAACAATTACAGAAAAGCCCTCTTTTAAAGGTGCCAAGAGATGTATCATTCCCTTTTCTGGATGGTATGAATGGCAAAAACAAAAAGATGCTAAGGTTCCTTATTATCATTACTCAAACGCTAAATATTTTGCAGGCATATTTAATGATTCTGGATGTTGCATATTAACTCGAGAATCAGCTAATACGCTTAGCCACATTCATCCAAGACAACCGGTTTTACTGCAGGAGAATGAAATTGGCGAGTATTTTATGGGACAAAATATCTACGACTCATCAGCCAATCATGATGTACAGTTTTACGAAGTCTCAAAACAAGTAAATAGCCCTAAAAATAATTTTCCAAGTTTAACGGAAGAAATCTGTTAAGCTTTAGATAATATGAAAGAAGACAAAAAATCTAATCTGCAAACAACAATAAACATTGCTCTCGGCGTATTAATTATAGCGCTCTTCGCTCAAATGTATGCTCTTAAAACTGAAGTCCGTGTTATTTATGCACAACATTTAAAAGAGAATCATCAGTCTGAAGATCTTTAAAAAAATTTATTTGAGCTTATTTAAATCACATACTTAAATTAAAGGAGTCCCTTATGAAAAGATTATTAGTATTACTTTTGTTGCCACTATTTATTAACGCCGAAGATATTAAAGATCAAAAGATATCTGATATTAGTGTTGAAGATTTAACTAATATTGTCAGGATGGTAGTTCAAGAAACATTAGCATACTGCATGGTCACTGGTGAAATGCAAGGACGAGCTAGATTAAATCTTGATGTTGAAGGTGAAGTTATAGCTAGACTAGAATGCGATTTTCAGAAACCTGTAGTTACTGAGCAAACAATAGAAGAATAAACCAGTTAGATTCCTTTTAAGCTAAGACCAATTCTAAAATTCCAGAAATTGTCGTCTCCCCCAGCTGGTCCAGGTCTCACAACATCTAGAGGAGTATAGGATGTTCCTAGGAAGAGTACCCATTTGTCTGATAATGCATAATTCAGACCAAGATTAAGGGTACTAATTGAACCGTTTGTTTTAACTAAAGCAATTTCTCTACTAAGTTCCAACTGCGCATCAATCCGCACTGATGGGTCAATTTTTGAATAAGCTAGAGAGACCCAGGGCTTTATTTTAGGATTGTTGTAATTAGGCATAATAATCATCTCAAGACCTTTATGTCCCAAATCTATCTTATCTTTAGATGTGCTTATACAACCAGATGGATTACCAGGCGTATAAAGTGGTTGGCTTACCACTTGTTCACTACAAGTAACATCTGCTACTGCATGACCAGATAAATTAAAAATACGTAGCCCTAAATTTAGATTTTCATCTGAAATTAATTCTTTTGATAATGAAAAACCATATAAATCTTTTGGTTTTGCACCTTTTATTTCAAGCGACGGAGTATAGCTGAATTCTAAAATAGAATCATAATAAAAGCCCATTTTAATCTTTCCTTTTCCAAAAACAGGTGATTTATTCAGGTCTTCATATTTGAGCCCGCCAAAACCAATTTTTTGTTGTTCAGAATTTAATTTTGGGATGCTATTGATCTCTGCTGATATTTCCAATTCTCCAAAAGACAATTCTTTGGGAAAGCTATCTGCAAGGTTTAGAGAGGCTGCTGTCATGTATGCCATACCCCAACCTTCAGGACTATCAAAATCTACATTTTGAGTAATAATTGAGGAATTAGCCTGAATTTTTGTTGAAAAAATAAAGGATATTATTAGGAGGAATAATAATTTTCTCACTAACAATATCCTTTAAGACGATTAATCAATTACTTGGATAACACCTGAACCTGCCATGCCGGCATGCAGTGTGCACCAGTAATACATAATGTCATTGGTTAAATCTTCAGGTACCGTCCAAGTAATAGTACCTGTATTTACATACGTAACGCCGTTGTCGTATGCTACACCGCCACCAAAAGCACCGTCAGGAGTTGTGCTAAGTCTGAATGGGTGTGCATTACCAAAATCAGAAACATCAAATATATATGTGTTACCACGTTTAACGGTAATTGTGGCATGCATGACCCCATCTATTATGTAATCAAGACCTGTTGCAGTAACAACAAAGGTTGTTGGCTCTGAACCAAAGGTTTGGTCAGCATTTTGAGCACCTTTCGTTTTTGTAACTGGTCCTACCCATGTAAAGTCACTGCTTACTGTTCCTGTACCAGTTTTTTGGAGTGAATCTTCAGGAGGTGTGCTATTGCTCTGAATGACACCAATATCGTTTGATGTAAAAGTTGAACAAGGACCATCAGTAGGTGACATTGTTCCTTCGTAACTTATCAGTTCAGCACAGTTACCATTCTGATCAATTAGGCCAATTCCATCAGGAGCTCCATTTTGTATTTGTGAAGATTCTGCTACAACGAATCCATACCCTTCACCAGCGTCTGAAATAACGCCTGAAAGTGATATTTGATCATACAATGAATCATTATTCCCATTGTAAAACTCTAGCTTCCAGCCTGATAGATCAGTTCCAGCAGGTCCAGCAATTTCAACATATTCATCTGTATCAACACCAACCATATCGTAGTGCAACTCATTTATGAATACTGATCCTTCTGGTGCGTCGCCACCGCCGCCGCCGCCACCGCCGCCGCCGTCACCATTAGCTGGTAATGTAGGAAGTGGACTATCGTCACAATTAGCTTCTTCCGCTTTGATGAAATTGTATTCACTTTCGTCAAAATATAGATCATTTAAGTGTTTAACTTCTACCCACTTTTTAAGGTAAGTACAGTGGTATTCCTCTAAAGGTGGCATCCATTGTGTTGGATCATTTGAACCTTTAGGGCCATTTGTTGCGCCTCCAACTGCTAAAAATTGATTAGAAGTTTCAGGAAGTGTGCCTGCTACCTTGTTACCTGTATTTGCAAAGTTTACTTTTTCTTCGGCAGTCCAAGCATTATTACCTGTTGCACCAGCACCACTAATGTGGCTTTCATAGAGAGCAACGACGTGGTCTATTTGTACATCAGAAGCATTATAGTAAAAAGAACCATCAAAAGGATCTTGCCATTTACCTGTTAGCACTGAACAACCACTAGAAGAAAATACCAATGGGTTAGAGGAATCATCATCTATGTGTTGAGCTTGAAGGACCTCATGTCTATCTGATATACAGTCTTCATCTGTATCTCTCCATGTTGGATAATCAGCGTCTCTATCGTAGAAATCTGATGGTACTTCACCAACTAAAACAGCTTTTGAGAATAAGAATGTCTCAGGTGCTGGGGTTGGTTCTGGAGTAGGAACTGGATCTCCAAATGTTTGATCATTATTTACAAACCCTGGTGATGCTGTAATTGGACCCACCCATGCAAAGTCTGATCCACCATAACCTTGTCCAGTTCTCTGTAAAGAGTCATTTTCAGAACTATTTTGTTCAAATACACCAATGTCTTGTCCTTGTGATCCATCACAGGCGCTTCCGCCACCTATGCCATCGCCGGCATTAGCTGTCATGTCGCCCTCATAGGATAAAAATTCTGCACATTCATTATCTGGATTAACTAGACCAATACCATCTTGTGCTCCGTTTTGTAAACCAGTTTCAATTGATGCTGGTATAGAAAAGCTCACAGCTCCATAGCCGGTATTTGCTTCATCTTGCAAAGTGCCAGTTAAATCAATTGTTCCATAATGACCAGAATCGCCACCACTATACAATACAAGTTTATAACCTTCTAAATTAGTACCAGCTACTCCTGCTACTTCTATAAATTCATTTAAATCCGCTCCTTGATTGTCATAGTGAAATTCATTAATCCAAACAGGTTCCTGAGTTCCAGGTGTTGGTTCTGGCGTTGGTTCAGGTGTCGGTGCCGGTGT
>QCDB01000011.1 GCA_003278815.1 SAR86 cluster bacterium AG-349-I13
AAATCCAAAGAGCTTGTCTTTATGGTCATGTTTAGAACAATTCCTGAAGACTCCACAGGAGTAGCACATATTCTCGAGCATACTACTTTATGTGGGTCTGAAAAATTTAAAGTTAGAGATCCTTTTTTTATGATGCTTAGAAGATCAATGAGTACATTTATGAACGCTTTTACTGCTAGTGATTGGACTGCTTATCCATTTGCGACTCAAAGTAAAAAAGATTTTTTTAACTTATTAGATGTTTATCTGGATGCGGCATATTTCCCTTTATTGGAAGAAGAAGATTTCATGCAAGAAGGCCATAGACTTGAATTTTCCAAATTTGATAAAAGTAGTTCAGATTTAGAATACAAAGGTGTTGTGTTTAATGAAATGAAAGGCTCAATGAGCAATATAACTAATACTACATGGCAGGCTTTAACAAAAAACTTATTTCCTGACCTTACTTACAAACATAATAGTGGTGGTGAACCTAAGGATATTACCAATCTAACTCATGGGTATCTTAAAGATTTCCATAAGAAATTTTACCATCCCTCAAATGCTACATATTTCACCTGGGGTGATGTAGATGCGAAAGAAATTCAATTGTTTATTGATAAAAAGTTATCGAAAAAGTTTAAAAAAGTTGATGAAAAGAATATTGAAGTTGTTGAGCGACAGAAACCATTTTCAAAACCTGTAAACGCAACTGAATCATTTAATCCAGTTTCACAAGAACAATCAGGGTATCAAAACTATGCTGCTTGGGTGCTTGGTGAAAGTTTTGATATCAATCAATTATTAGAAGCCCACTTAGTTTCACTGTTGCTGATGGATAACTCTTCATCACCTCTTTACGGAGCTCTGGAATCAAATGATGTCGGCAAATCACCAGCACAAATTCTAGGCTTAGAGGACAGCATGAGACACCTTGTTTTTATATGTGGAATAGAAGGAACTGAGGCGAATAGTCAGCCAAAATTTGAAAAACTTCTCGATAAGACTTTTAAAGAAATCGTCAAGAAAGGTTTTTCAGAAGAACAAGTTTCATCGGCTTTGTATCAATTAGAACTTAGTAGAAGAGAAATTTCTGCAGCTTCATTACCTTATGGTTTGCAAATTCTCTTATCAATGGCACCAGGTTCACTCTATAAGTCAAATCCCTTGGAACTCTCAAATGTAGACGAGGCACTTACAAAATTAAAAGAAAACGTTAAGAAAAAAGATTTTTTAACTAATCTAGTAGAGAAATTCTTCATCTCAAATAATCACAAAGTAAGTCTCGAAATGAAACCAGATACAGATTTGATAAATAAGAAAGAGGGGGAATTAAAGAAAATTCTTGAGAACATAAAATCTTCAATGAGCAGCAAAGAAAAGCTCGATTTAGTCAACCAATCGAAAAATTTAGCCGACAGACAAAATGCTATTCCTAATAAAGATGTTCTACCTAAACTTGAGTTAAATGATGTTCCTAAGAATATTGATTTTCCAAAGACAAAAAAATTAACAACTTTTGGTTATTCACCCATCTTCTACCAACAACCAACAAATGGTTTAACCTACAATCTTATTTCCAAAGAGTTAGTAGTTGAATCGCAAGATGAGCTTGATGCTTTAATGATACTTTCATCCTTACTAGGTAAAGTTGCAGCTGGGGATAAAGATCATATTCAATTACAACAAGAAATTTCTAAAATATCAGGTGGTATATCAGCTTCAAATCATTTTTTCTATGACAAAAATGAGGAAGTTAAAGGCAAAATGAGCTTATCGGCAAAATTCTTGCCTGAAAATACTGTTGATACAACAAAGCTTATTTTTGAAATTTTTAATAAAACAAATTTTGATCTTCACGAAAGGGTTAAAGAATTAATGTTTCAAAATTTCATGGGTTTTCAGCAATCAATAGTTGAAAATGGCCATAGATTTGCAATGCTAGGAGCAAGCTCATCACACAATAAGCTTTCATACCTTCAAGAATCAATGGGTGGATTGAGTGCGATCACAAAATTTGCGCCATTTGTAGCGAATCAAGATGATTTAATGAAAAAAGAAATCGCAAAGGTTGAGGCCATGCATAGAAAATTAGAATCAATGAAAAGCGAATTGCTTTTTGTTTCAAATGAGAAATTAACTAATGATCAAATAAATACGATAAGGCAAATTGATTTCAAGAAAGATGGGAATTCAAAGGTTGACATTGACTTCACGAAAACTTTTAACAAAATTGTTTTTCCAATAAATACACAAGTGAACTTTTCAGCTATGTCCTTAGATGCGCCAATCTATGATGTCAAAGAATCACCAAAGTTTATCCTATTATCTAGTTTGATGAGAAATGAATTTCTTCATAAAAGAGTTAGAGAACAAGGTGGTGCCTATGGTGGTGGTGCTTCATATGATCCATTCTCAGGCACGTTCAAATTTTTCTCTTATCGTGATCCAAGATTCATGGAAACAATAGAGGATTTCCAAAGTGCTATTAGCTGGTCAGCCTTGGGTAGTTTCGACGATAATATGATTTTAGAGAGTAAACTTTCAGTCCTATCTGATATTGATAAGCCCGCCTCACCTGCTGGTGAAGCATTCAAAGACTATAGATTATCAAGTGAAGACAAAACACAAAATATGCGTGAAACCTACAGAAAAAATATTTTCTCCGTTACTAAAGATGATTTAGTTGAAGCAGCAAATACTTTGAAATCAAAACCATACAGCGTCTTTTCAATTATTAATCCAAACTTAGAGAAAACCGCTCAAGAAAACGGTTTCTTAATTAAAAGAATCTAGAAGATATCCCAAAAACCCCTTTTTTCTTTCAAAGGGCAATTTTTTAATTGTCTTTCATACCTAACAGCATTATATTTGACCTTCTTAGCAACATCGACAAGCCAGTTTTTATCTTTATAGCTTCTCCTTTTATAGCCTCCATAGCCTTCATGATAGGCCAAATATAGTTTGTCTACTTCATAATTTCTGATACGTACTGAAGAGGCTTTTGATAAATACCAACCAATAAAATCAACTGAACTGTCAAAATTTGATCTGTTGGCTCTGTTCTGGCCTGTTTCCTTTTGATATTCCTCCCATGTACCTTCAATTGCCTGAGAATATCCTTTAGCTGAAGTCGGTCTTTTCCAAGGAATAAAACCTAGTATTTTTTCTCTTTCTGGGGCTGCATTAGAATCAAATGAAGACTCTTGTCTTATTATAGCCATCACAGTACTTGGATCAGCATTCCACTTTTGCTTAGCTTCTAATAATGAATTTTGCCATCTAGGATTTTCGTTCAAGATATCACAAATATCATCTTGATTTGAAGGAATGCTGCTTGCACAGGAAGTAACAGCTGCAAAAGTTAAAAATAATATTATTTTTTTCATATTTTTAAAAAATCTTTTATTTTTGTCTCGTCTATTAATTCTACGCCAAGTTCTATAGCTTTCTTATACTTAGAGCCAGCTTTTTCACCATAGAGAAGGTAATCTGTGTTTGAGCTTATACTGCTTGAAGGAATACCGCCCTTTGATTTGATAATGTCTTTTAATTCATCGCGGCTAAACTCTGAAAAAGACCCTGTAATTACGATTTTTATTCCATCAAGATGGCTATCTCCTGAAGCAATGTAATTTTCAATTTCAATTTGAGCAAGAAGCTCATCTATACCGATTGGATCATTTTTGAAAAATTCGATGATATTTTTTGCGACAACCTCACCAATGCTGTCCAGCTGCATAAGGTCTTCAAACGATGCGCTTCTCAGTTTTGGAAATTCTTTAAAGTGTCGAGCTAGCGATGATGCAGTAGTCTCTCCTACTTCAGGTATTCCGAGAGCATTTATTAAAGTTTCCAACTTAGGTTTTCTAGCGTTATCAATGCTTGCAAAGAGATTATCAATCGATTTTTCTCCAAAACCCTCAAGATTTTTAAGTTCCGCTTCATGCTGTTTTAATTTGAATAAGTCTGCAACTTTTTTTACGTAGCCAAGATTTATCAGATGGATATTAATTTTATAACCCAAGCCATCAATGTTCATGGCTTTCCTTGAAACAAAATGCTCGAAATAACCAAACAACTGTGCAGGACAATTCATGCCTGCATCACATCGAAGAAATGGGCCTTCCTCTTTAAGTTTATTACCACATGACGGACAGAATTCAGGCACCTTTACTGGAGTTTCAGAACCATTTCTTACATCCTGATTAACTTTTGTGATTTGAGGTATTACGTCCCCTGCTCTTTTAACAAGAACAGTGTCATTCACTTTAATGTCTAATCTTTTTAGTTCATCTAAATTATGTAAAGTTACATTTGAAATATTGGCACCGGATATTAAAACTGGTTCGATTGTTGCATAAGGTGTGACAATGCCTGTTCGACCAACAGAAAATAAGACATCGTTTACTTTAGAAAATTTTTCTGAAGCAGGAAATTTCCATGCGACTGCCCATCTTGGAGCTTTTGAAACGAAACCTAATTTTTCTTGAAGATTAAAATCGTTAACTTTTACGACAGCACCGTCAATCTCATAATTCAATGCTTCTCTAGAATCTAAAATTTTCTTAACTGCATTTGATGCTGTGATTGCGTCACCAAATGTTATCAAATCATTGTTAGGTAAATTATTCTTTTTGAGGAAAATTAAAAAATCTTTGTGGCTCTCAATTTTTAAATCATCTGAAAATCCGCCCAATGCATAAAGAAAAATATTTAAGGGTCTTTTTTTGACAACTTCACTATCTAAGTTTCTTAGGGTACCTGCTGCTGCATTTCTTGGGTTGATAAATACTTTTCCGCCGTCTTTTTCGATAGACCGATTAATTGAATTGAAATCATCTAAATTAAAAAATATTTCTCCTCTTAGCTCTACTATTTTTGGAACATTAAATGAAATTGAGTGGGGAATTTTGGCAATTGTTTTGATATTTTCTGTGACAACTTCTCCTACCTCACCGTCACCCCTTGTTACTGCTTTAGTTAAAATACCGTCTTCGTAAGTTAGGGAAATACCGATTCCATCAAACTTTGGTTCAACTGCAAAAATTATTTTATTGACATTAACTCTTTTTAAGATTCGTTCTTCAAACTTTTTAAATTCTTCGTCATTGAAGACATTAGATAAAGAAAGCATTGGCTTCAGGTGTTGATGTTTTTCAAAACCTTTTGATGGTTTAGACCCAACTGTTTTTGTTGGAGAATCTTCACTTTCACCTTGTTCTGCCTCCAAGGATTTTAATCTCTGATAAAGGGCATCGAATTCGGCGTCACTAATTTCTGGATTATCCTCAGAGTGATATAGAAAATTGTGTCGTTCTATTTCTTTTTGAAGTTTTTTGATTTCATCTTTAACTGACATAAGAACCTGTTTTCAAATCAACCTTACTTGCTGTATCTCTGTAATTGCTAATTGTCTGTTCAGATAAAGAATTAAAATTATCGTCCAATAATTTCATATCAAAGGATTGTGCAATCTTTCTTCCAATGGAAAGCATTTGATCAAAAGTTTTTGTTGCATTACGTTGACCCTTAAGATGGAGAACAATTGTCATTAAAGATATAAGATCATTCTCCTGAAACATTCCTGGCTTCTCACCATTCAAAATTTTAAAACCTTTGAAATTTGAATTGTCCTCTGACTCAAAGTATCCGTCTTTAAAAACTAGATCATTTACAGCCAACTTCTGCTTAATGAGATCAAGCTCAGGCTTATTTTCTATTTTAGCTGCAAGATGTAGAACGATGAATTTACCCTCATTTTCGTCAATAAGATTTAGTTCAGCTTGTTTAGGCGTTCTAACTTCATTTACTTCTTCATCATCAATTTTTTTCGGCTCTTTGCTGAAAAAATTGAAATTTTCTCCTAATTTTTTAGAAAGCTTTATATTTCCTCTTTCTTGGTGAATCTTATATAACTTGAAAGATAGTATGCCAATTATTATGGAAACTAAGATGGCATAAATGATGTATTGATAGATTGGATTCAAGATTGTGCTAACTCCATTGCTTGTTCGACATCTACTGATACAACTTTCGATACCCCCAAATCTCGCATTGTTACACCAAGTAAATGAGTGCTTTTTTCCATTGAAATTTTATTGTGTGTTACAAAAATAAACTGCACTTTTTCTGACATCTCATTTACTAAGTTTATAAATCTTGCAGTATTTTCGTCATCCAGAGGTGCATCTACCTCGTCTAACAAGCAAAATGGTGCTGGATTAATCGAGAATAATGAGAAAACAAGAGCCAAAGCTGTAAGCGCTTTTTCTCCTCCAGAAAGCTGAGAAAGTTTTACGTTCTTTTTTCCTGGCAGTCGAGCCATAAGGATTAAACCTGAATCCTCAGATTTATCCAATAAATCCAACTTGCAAAATCCACCCCCAAAAAGTTTTGGAAACATATCTTCAAGATGTTTATTTACAGAATTTAAACAGTCATGAAAAGATTTATTAGATTCACGATCAATCTTTTTAATTGCCTCATCAAGCTTATTTAATGAAACTTCTAATTCTTCAATTTGACCACTTAACACTTCTTTTCTCTGCACTTCAGCTTCAAGAGTCTCTGGAGCTGCAAAGTTAATAGGTCCTAAATTCATTATCCTTTTTTGAAGTTTTTCTAAATCAACAATAATCTCATCTTTATCGCCTTCTATGTCCTTAATTTCTGTAAAACTTTCAAGTTTTTCTTGCTTTTCTTTTACCTCTATTTCAATACTTCTCTTGTTAAGTTCCTTCTCATTTCTTTGATGAACTATTCGGTCTTTTTCTGTCTCTAATTTTGTTATTTCTGATTCAAATTCTCTCAACTCTTCATTTGCTATATCTTGGCTTCCTTTTAATTCCATGACCTTTAACTCTTGATTCTTTCTTAGCTCAATAAAAGTTGTTAATTCAGATTTTTCTTTATCTAAATCTTTTTTAAGATTTTCTATCTCGCTAATAATATGTTTGTTTCGCTCAACAAATTGTAATTTTAAGGAATCTATCTTTTCGGTGGCCTCGCCGCTTTGCCCTTGTGCCATTTTGAAACCTTTTTTCCAAAAGCTTTCAAAGCCATCTATCAATGTTTTCTCATCATTAGAAGTTAAACTAGCTTCAAGTTTTGACAGTACTTTCTGAGCCTCTGCTTTGATGTTTTCTGTTGTTTTAGAATCTAATTCTTTTGAATCATTATCATTGCCTTGCATTTCTTTTGAGAGGTCTTCTAGATTTTGAACATTTTTTTTCTCTTCGTTTATTAGTTCATTAATTCTGACATTAACTGTTCTTTCCTTCTCTTCAATTAGAGATATCTTTGCTCCAGCTTCAAAGAAGTTCCTTTGCTCTTCCTCAAGGTCCTTTAAACCTTCCATCAATTTTGTCTTTACCACATCTCTTTTAGCAACAAAATTTAATCTATCACCATCAATTTTCTCTAAATCTTTATCAATGGAATCATTTTCTTTTTGCGATTCATTCATAGAGTTTAAGAGGACTTTTAGGTCATCATTTACTATAAATTTTTGAAATTCTTGTTCTTTAGTCCTTAGCTTTTTATACCTTGAAGTTAAGTTAGCCTCTGCCTTTAATCTTCTAATTGATCTTTTAACTTCATCTTCTAAATCTTTCAATCTTGAAATATTTTCTGACGTTCTTCGTATTCTTGATTCAGTTTCTCTTTTTCGTTCTTTATATTTTGATATTCCAGCAGCCTCTTCAACATAACTTCTTAACTCTTCGGGCTTTGCTCCAACTAAATTTGAGATAATTCCCTGTTCAATAATTGCGTAGCTGTTTCCACCCAATCCAGTTCCTAGGAACAAATCTTGAACATCTCTTCTTCTGGCAACAGCGTTATTTATAAAATAAGTTGATTGGCCATCACGACCCATTTCTCTTTTAACGCTTACCTCATCAAATTTAAGGTATTCTCCACCAAGAAAATTTTCTGAGTTGTCAAAAGATAGTTCGACTGAACAGTGGCTAACAGGTTTTCTTGAATCAGATCCATTGAATATTACATCTTGCAAGCTTTCACTTCTTAGACTTTTTGCAGAAAGCTCTCCTTTCACCCATTTTATGGCATCGATGATATTAGATTTACCACATCCATTTGGGCCAACGATACCGCACATGATTCCTGGAAAATCAATTTCGATTGGGTCTACAAAACTTTTAAACCCTGCTAATTTTAAGCTTTTTAGTCTCATTTGGATCTTTTAATAGTATATGTGGTAACTAACAAGATGGATATAAGTAAAACCATTAAAGGAATAAGAAATAAGGTCTTATTTTCATTAATGTCTGTCTTCAGAATCACATAATTTCCATAACGTTCTTCCATTAAATTAAAAATTTCGTCATCCGTATAACCTTCTCCAATTAAATTAGCTATTTCTTGTTTTAAATCTTTAGATATTGGAGCGTTGGAACTATTAATATTTCCGTATGAGCATTTTGGACACCTGATATTTTCAGATAAATAGTCAAGTCGCTTCAATTGATCGGCATTTAAATTTTCATACAAATTCTCTGCAGCAATTGGCAATGTAAAGATAAATAAAATCTTAAAAATATGGAGCAAATTTTTCATTCCAAACCTCTAAATTAACTTCTCCTATTCTGTGACTCACAATCTCACCGTCGATCACCAAAAAAGTTTCTGGAGCTCCTGTTACACCAAGTTTTAAGGAAATATCTCCAGATAAATCAAAAATTGAAAACTCATAAGGGTCGCCATTTTTATCTAGATAATTCATGGCATTAAAATTTTGATCTTTATAGTTGATGCCGATCAGTTTGACATCTTTAGACTCAGTTATTGATTTTAAAAAAGGGTGTTCAACTAAACAGGTGATGCACCAGCTCGCCCATACATTTAAAAGAACTTTACCTTCTGTTAGTGACTTAAACGGTATTGTATTTCCATCTAAATCATAAATCTTTTCAGAAATAATTAATTTTTTGCCCTCTTGGGTTTTGATTGTTTGCAATTCATCAGTTTTAACAAGAGACAGGCTGAAGATTGATAGCATCATTACCAAAAGAGCTAAAATTAAAACTAAAAAGTACCTAGTAACCATGCCTTCTTATTGTCCCATAAAGCATGGAGAAGAGTAATAAGATTGAAGAAATCCAAATTAACATTATCCCATAATTTATTGAATATCTGATTGACCATGATCCATCTTGAAATCTATCGCCTAGTACAATGTGATAATCTCTTTGAACGGTTGAAACAATACCAGTTTCTGAAGTTATAACACCACCAATTTTGTAGACTCTTTTCTCAGATTTTAAATTACTTTGTGTTTCCCCAGATTGGATAGAAAAGTTAGCAACAACTGTGTCAAAGTTCATTTCTCCTTCAACATCAACGGAATCTAACCTCACGACTGTATTTGAAAATTCAACTTCCTCACCTGGTTTTAACCTCACGTCCAAACTTTCTGAAAATTGATGATTTGCTATTACAGCAAATGTTAGAAGAACTACAGATAAGTGTCCAAAGACTTTGTGAGCAATATTAATTTGTCTTTTAGTTGCTAATTCAACTAATGCTTTAAGAAGCAAAATTGATAAAACCAAAGCAACGAAGTATAGACCTACGCTTAATGCGCTTATTTTTAAAAAATCAATAATTATTACGACTAGAGCAATCGAAAGAACCCCGAGTAAGAATTTTCTTTTATTGATTTTTAGTAGATTTGGAAATTGCTCAACTGAAAATAATGTAATCAAGATTAAAACTAATGGAGTAATTAAACTAGAAAAGTAATTAGGTCCAATACTTAATTTCTGGCCGTAAAAAACTTCTGTAACAATTGGATATAGCGTCCCCAAGAAAACAATCAACAAGATTGCTAATAACACAACATTATTTAAGACTAAAAGATATTGTTTTGATAGCAATTTTGGCCATTCACTTTGCAAGAATACACTTTTTGAGAAAAATAACGCGAGTGAAGCAAATGCAAAAACTCCAAACAAACTTAGAAGAAATACACCTCTGGAAGGATCTGAAGCAAATGAGTGGACGCTGTTTAATACCCCCGATCTAACCACAAAGGATGCAAGGATTGTGAGAAGAAATGTACTTATACCCAAGAATACCATCCATGAAAGTAAGATTTTATTTTTACTAAAAATCAGTGAGTGAGTAAAAGCTGTCCCTGCAAGCCAAGGCAGCAAAACTACATTTTCAACAGGGTCCCAAAACCAGTACCCTCCCCAACCTAACTCATAATAAGCCCAAATTGAGCCAAGTAGAATTGCAAAAGTTAATGTGAACCATGATACTCCTGCCCAAAGCTTGAGACTCTGAAATAATTTTTTATCAAAGCCAATAAACATACCAGCTATAACTAAACTAAAGGTCACGGCATAGAAAACATATCCAGCAAAGAGAACCGGAGGATGTATTACTAATAAAGGGTCTTGTAATAGTGGATTTAAATCTGTGCCATTATTTGGTAAAACGTCAAAGGTTAAAAATGGATTTGAGGTAAAAATTTGGAAAACTAAATAAAAGAATAAAATAAAAGAAAGAGTTGCATTTGATATTGGCATCCAAACCTGCCCTGAGAAAAAAGAGTTATTGATAAACATGCTTCCAGATAAAAATAAAATCATCAAAAGAAATGAGCCCTCATGCGCAGACCAAAAAGCTGAGATTTTATAGAAAGTTGGCAGAAGTATGCTGGAATTTTCAAAAACATAGATAAAGGAAAAATTGTCTTCTAAAAACTGTAAAAATAAATAGCCACAACAAATTATTAAGGTAGCAAAATTTGCAAGAACTAATTTAGTGCCAAAGTTTGAATGTTTCTTGCTCAAAGAAACAACAAATATCAAAGCACTTAAAAATGCTGAAAAAGACAGAAGAATATTTCCAAAAAAATCTGGCTGTATGTTAATTTTGCACCTCGATTTTGACAGGCATGTAGTTTTCGTCATGCTTCGCTAAGATTTCTGTAGCAATAAATTGGTTTTGCTCAGGATTAAGTGAGCCAGTGGCAACTACACCACTATTTTCCTTAAAAAGATTTGGTAATACACCTTCGTAAATTACTGTCATTTCTGATTGAAAATCAGTCACAATAAAACTTATCTCTAGGCCTTCAAGTTTCTGTAAACTGCCCACTTTGACCATTCCACCTAATTTAAAATCATCAAATTGATTAAAATCAGCCGCCTTTACTTCACTTGGTGTAAGGTATAGATCAATATTTTTCTCAAGTGCCCGCAAAATAAAAAATGTTATTAAACCCACAGACAACAAAAAGAAAATTATGAGGTATATTTTATTTAGTCTATTTTTTCTAATCATCTAAATCTTCCTGACAATTCTTAAGTTTTGCCATAAAGCGTATATATGAACTAAGAGACAAAATTAAAATCAGTGAAATAGATATTAAGAAGGTGAATAAAACTGTTTCAATACTATCCATTTATTATCTCCCTCATTGCAGATGTTTTACCCGTTCTAGTTAGTATTTCAAATTGAATATTTCTCGCGAAAATACTAAATGATAGAAATAATAAAGAGACAAGCATTAATGGCAAACCAATAAGCATCTCTGAATCAATAGCACTGCCAGAAGTAGTTATGCTGGCATTTTGGTGTAACGTATTCCACCAATCTACTGAGAACTTTATTATTGGAATGTTCACAGCTCCAATAATTGAAACGATGCTTAAAATTTGATCGGTAGTTTGTTTTGAACTAAAAGAAGACCTCAAAGCTATCAGCCCTATATACTGGATTAAGAGTATAAATGTTGAAGTTATTCTCGCGTCCCAAACCCAATATGTGCCCCAGGTCGGTTTACCCCATATTGAGCCTGAAATCAGGACAATAGCTGTAAAAATTAAACCAATACTTATAGCAGAATTAAGAAAGATTGCAGAGATTTTTGTTCTCCAAACAAGATAAATGAAACCATTTACTGCTAAAAATAAATAAATGAGTTCGGATAAAATAGCTGAAGGAACGTGTATAAACAATATTCTATAAATTTCTTGTTGTTCTACATCAGCAGGCAAACTGTAAATCACAAAATAACTTGATAGCAAGAAAGCTATCAAACCTATTATAAAAGTTGGTATAGCAGTAAGGTTACAGAATTTAAACACCCTGGATGGAATAAAGTATTTTGCTACGTATTTATACATCTATTTACTTTGTACTTTTAAGATTTGTATCACTGCAAAATTGATGAAAGTTGCAGAAAAAATAAAATATGCCATTAAAAAATTAAGATTAGGTTCTAGAACTATTTTTACGAAAATCTCTTCAACTAAGATAATAAATGGTATTAAAAGCGGAATTATCAATAATGCATTCAAGGAATTATTACGCTTCATTGAAATAGCACTACCTAAATTAAAGAAAAAATGTAACGTGCTTAACATCAACAGATAAGAGAATATCAATTCAAAGATGTTTTCCTCCCCAAAACCATTAATCAAATAAGCAAAGAGAGTAATTGGTGTGAAGATAAGGATAAGATTCACTGAAAATTTAGCGAACAAATAAGATGATAGACTTTCACCTTCGCATATTTTTTGCTCTAGGTATCCAGAATTATAGTCATCTTTAAATGAGCCCTCTGATATGATAAAAACCGTTATAAAAGCAGCTATAAAAGAACTTACATATGAAAGCTGCTCGTCAAAATTTAAAATTATGAAGATTAAAAAAATAATCCCAAATATAGATAATGGCAGATAAATATTTTTAGGAATTAATAAAAATAACCCAAACTCTCTTTTCAAATCTTTATACATTCTTCTCCAGATAAATTTTTACGCTTTCATCTAATTCTTCTTGATGGTTTGCCATAATGATGCAAACACCCTTTTTAATATGTTCATTAAAGACTTTTTTTAGATTGTTTATTGATTCTTTATCTAGGCCTGCAAATGGTTCATCTAATAGCCAGATTTTCTTCTTCGAAGATATTACTCTCACTAGTGCTGATTTCCTCTTCTCACCAAATGATAGATTGAAAAATTTATGATTTTTCAGTTTCGATAAACCAAATTTTTTAAATAGGCTATCGTTTACAGGCGCTCCTATAATATCAAAATTATCTCTTAGGGATATTTCTTCTACGAACCCGTTCTTGTGGCCTAAGTACGCAATGTTTGATTCTAAATTTTCATCATAGTAAACATTATCCATTTTGTTCAAACCACTTAAAATTTTAAGCAGAGAGGATTTTCCAGAACCATTGCCACCTCTAATTTCATAGATTCCATTCGATGAGATTTCAAAATCTAAATTCGAAAAAATAGTACGAGAATCTATCTCGTAACTTAGGTCTGAGGTTTTATAAAGAATCATTAAAATTTTGTTTCAGAATATACATTGAAATAATCACAAATGCACTCTGTTCATATGGTATTATTTTACCAAGAAATCTATCAAAAGGAGTTTAAATGAGGCTAGCTATCATATTTTTAATTTCGTTATCTGTATTTGCAGATAAGTATTTTCCGGACGGTGAATGGGAAACAGCCAATGCTGATCAAGTGGGACTCGATCAAGAAAAAATAGATAAATTATTTACAATGACTTTTGATGATGACGCCACAATGAGTGCAGTCTTAATCAAAGATGGTTACATAATACAGGAACAATACGCAAAAGGTTTTAATGAAAACTCATTCGGCACATCTTGGTCCACAGCAAAAAGTTTTTATGCTGCGTTGGTAGGTATATCACTTGATAGAGGTGAGATTAAAAGCCTGGATGAGCCTGTAGCCAATTACGTTGATTCTTATAAAACTCCTGAGAAACAGAAAATTACAATTCGTCAAATATTGAATATGACAAGTGGATTGGAGTTTCCTGATCATGAACATGAAATGATGTTTCTTGAAGCTGATCATCTTAAATACGCTGAAAAAGTAGGTGTGGAAAATCCACCTGGTGAAGTTTTTCAATACAACAATGTAAATTCAATGATGATAGGTGAGATACTCAAAGGCGCAACAGGAAAAACCGCCAAAGTATTATTAGAAGAAAGAATTTTTAGTCAAATAGGGTTAAAGGACTACACAGCCTGGGAAGATAGTGCAGGAAATACCATGACCTATTGTTGCCTAGATATGTCAGCTAGGGATTTTTCCAAATTTGGTCTACTTTTCAACAGGGATGGAAATTGGAATGGCAAGCAAATCATTTCTAAAAATTATGTTGATGAATCTTTGCAGCTTTATTGGGGCAAAACACCAAGTATGGGTTGGAGCCACAGTGACACTCGGGGCTATAGCCTCCAATGGTGGATCTCGAAGTACGATGATGATGCCAAAATTTATAACACCAGTGGAAAGTTTGGTCAGTTTGTCTTTATAGATAAAGAAAGGGATGTAGTTTTTGCCAGAATTACCAAATACTATCCTTCAGAAGGTGATGTTCAAGATTGGGGAGCACTAAGTTCCCTTCGTTTTCTTGGTAGCATTAATAGAGCACTGATTGTTTCAAGATTTTTAATGTCTATCGGCTTAATAAAATTAGATGATGGTAGTGTAAAAACGCCATATACAAATGCTGATGGTGAATCAAAAGAGTTCTATCAAAATTACGTTGATATTGTGAACTCAATTGCTGATCTAGAAAAAGATGTTTAGATTTGGATTAACTTTATTCATAGCCTTTAATATATTTTCTTCAGAAAAGCTCAATGAAAACGTTCTCAACGAACTGAACACCATGATCATGAGCGATCCAGCAACACAGGCATTAATTGTTTCTCATAATGGCAAAATTGTTCTTGAGCAATATGGAAAAGGGTATTCAGAAACAGATTTTGTTACTTCTCAATCTATTGCTAAAGCTTTCTATGCTGTGCTGTTTGGTGTTGCTATTGAAAAAGGGTTACTTAATAACCTTGACGAACCCATAAGTAATTATCTTCCAGAATGGAAAAACGATAAAAGAGGTGAAATTACTATTAGAAATCTGCTTGAGATGAAATCAGGTTTATACAGAAGTGAGTCGTGGAATGAGGAAATGTTTCTTTCAAGAAATAATTTAGATTTTGCCTTAAATGTCGAGCTTGTAAATCGGCCTGGTGAAATTTTTGAATATAATAATGTTAATACTGCCTTGCTTGGCCCGGTGATTGATCAAATTTTTGATGCCTCACCACATGAAGTTCTGAAAAAAGAAATTCTAGGGCCTCTTGAGATAACAGAATATGGTTTGTGGAAAGATCATGCTCTGAATGATGTCACTTTTCATGGTATTGATCTGACACCAAGAGACTTTGTTAAATTCGGTCAACTTTACGCTCAAAAAGGCACTTGGGAAGGACAACAATTAATAAATAAATCATTTTTAGAACAGTCTATGCAACCAATATCCGAAGGACCGGGCGAGATTTATGGGATGCATACTTCTATTCGAAAAATCACTAATGAAAAAAGGCTGCTAGTTAAAGAAGGGTTTAATGGTCAGTATCTTTTCGTAATTCCTGAAGAAAATTTGGTTGCTGTTAAATTTACCAAATATTTACACAACCGAGAAAATGGTCACGTAATAAGTTTAGGTCCATTGGATTATTTATTGTGGCTTCCCTTTTCATGGCTCAAAGCCATTGGTGAGGCTTTTGCAGGTGATGGAGAAAGTGATCCTGAACAAAATGACGGCAGCATTAACATGCCTGCCACAATGTCTGTAAAAGATCGATTTAATTGTCCTAATACGACGCCAGATGAATGCCCACCTGTGCAAAAAATGCAAGATTTGGTTTTCGGGCTAACCGATCTTAATTCCAGTCAAGAATAACTTTTCCTGCCTTACCAGAATTGAGTAAATCAAATGCTTCGGCAAAGTCTGAGTAATGGAATTTATGAGTGATAATGTTTTCTATATTTAGTCCAGAATCTATTAGAGCCATACCTTTATACCAAGTTTCAAAAATTTCTCGTCCGTAAATAGCTTTCAAATTTAAGGCTTTAAAAATCGCTTTTGACAGATCAAATTTAATTTTATCTGAAGGCAATCCTAATAGAGATATGTTGCCACCCATTATCATAGCTCCCATCATTTGGTCGATAGCTTGCTCCGAGCCTGACATTTCTAAACCAACATCAAAGCCCTCTTTTAGCCCCATCTCAGTCATTTTAGCTTTTAAATCTTCCTTGAGTGGATTTAGAGTTTCAACATCACAAACCTTTTTTGCAAGCTTTAATCTATTGTCGTTGATATCGGTGAGTAAGACATTTCGGGCACCAACATGTTTTGCGATTGCAGCAGACATAATCCCAATTGGTCCAGCTCCAGTAACTAGAACATCTTCTCCCACTAAGTCGAATGATAAAGTGGCATGCACTGCATTACCGAAAGGATCAAGAATTGCACCAATTTCATCGGGGATACTATCAGGCAATTTAATAACATTTTTTGCTGGCACCTTAATAAATTCAGCAAAAGCACCATCTCTATCAACCCCAATATTCACTGTATCGGGATCAAGATGAAGTTTCCCCGCTTTTGCGTTTCTACTATTCAATCCAGTTATGTGAGATTCGGCGGAAACTCGATCACCAACGTCAAAATTTTGAACATTCGCACCTAGCTCATGAACTTCGCCCATAAATTCATGCCCAATCGTCATAGGTGTTTTAATTGTATTACTTGCCCATGTGTCCCAATTCCAAATGTGCAAATCTGTACCACAAATAGCTGTTTTTTGAACTTTAATCAGAATATCATCAGAACCCAGTGTAGGCAGTTCAACATCTTCAAGTTTTAAACCAACCGCACTTTCTGTCTTAACTAATGCTTTCATATAACTTTTAAAGATTTACCTATTGTTTCAAAAATTTCCAAAGCCTTATCTAATTGTTCTTTTTTATGTTCGCTTGTTATTTGTAACCTTATTCTTGCTTGTCCTTTTGGGACTACGGGGTAAAAGAAACCTACAGCATATAAGCCTTGTTCCAGAAGCTCTTTTGACATTTTTTGAGCAACTGCTGCATCTCCCAACATAACTGGCGTTATAGGATGAGAGTCACCTTTTAAACTAAAACCCAGTGCTTTCATTTTTTCACGAAAGTATTGAGTATTCTTCTTGATACGCTCTCTTCTTTCTGGTTCGTTCTGAATAATTTCTAACGCAACTAGTGAAGCTTTCACTATTGAGGGTGCCAAAGCATTTGAGAAAAGATAAGGTCTTGATTTTTGTTTGAGCAACTTAATGACATTTTCTTTTGCGCAAACAAAACCTCCAGATGCGCCACCCAATGCTTTGCCCAGCGTGCCAGTTAAGATGTCTATTTTACCTTCGACACCAAAATGTTCTGGGGTTCCTTTTCCTTTTTCTCCAACGAAGCCGGTAGCATGGCAATCATCAACCATTACGAGTGCGTCATACTGCTCTGCTAATAGACAAATTTCATCTAGTTTTGCGTAAGTACCATCCATGGAAAATACTCCATCTGTTGCAATGACCTTATGTCGAGCATTATTTTTCACTGCTTCTTTTAAGCATTCCTCTAAACTTCTCATATCGCTGTGCTCGTACCTATATCGTTGAGCTTTACACAATCTAATTCCATCAATAATTGAAGCATGGTTGAGAGCATCACTTATAACGGCATCTTCTTTAGTGAATAATGGTTCAAATAAACCTCCATTAGCATCAAAACAAGCAACATATAAAATTGTGTCTTCAAAACCTAAAAAACTGCTCAGTTTTTTTTCTAATTCCTTGTGCAAATTATTGGTGCCGCATATAAATCTGACTGATGCCATGCCAAAGCCATCATCAATGACTGAGCTAGAGGCAGCTTGTTTAATCTGATCGTTGTTGGCAAGACCTAAATAATCGTTGGCGCAAAAGTTCAGTACCTCTTTTCCAGTACTTAATTTAATTGCAGTTTGTTGTGGTGTTGTGATTAACCTTTCATCCTTAAAAAGGTTGTCTGCCACTATTCCAGAGACTTCATTATCAATAAAGTTGTAAAAACTTTTACTCACAATATGATTATAATAGAATCCAGAATTATCTTATGCATAAAAGAACAAAAATTATCGCAACAATAGGTCCGTCGTCTAAATCAGCAGAAATGATTTTTCAGCTTTATCAAAAAGGGATGAACGTTGTTCGAGTCAATATGTCTCATGCATCTTTAAATGACTTAAGAGATATCTCTTCAATAGTCACTAAATTAAACAAAAAAATTACATCCTCTGTTGGATTAATGATTGATACGCAAGGACCAGAAATTAGAACATCAAACTTTAAAACTGATATCGTTATTAAAAAAGGTGAGCAAGTTGTTCTGTGTGAAAAACTCAAAGACAAAAAGATTAAAGAAATCTTAATTGATAATCTTAGTTACATAAAAGGTCTTAAGGTTGGTGGAAAAATTTCTCTCGATAATGGGTTGATCGACCTAAAAATTAAAAAAATTGTCGCAGGTCGAATTCAATGTAACGCCCTAGATGCAGGAGTTATAGCAGGGAAAAAACACGTTAACTTTCCTGGAGCAAAAATAAAACTTCCAACCATAACTGCCAAAGATAAAAAGGACATCAAAGAAGGCGTAAAGCTTGGAGTTGATTTTATAGCTTTATCTTTCGCCCGATCGGATAAGGACATTCAGGAATTATCCAGCCTATTGAAAAGGGTTAAGAACAAGCCTGAGATTTTTGCGAAAATTGAGGATCAACAAGGAATGGATAGCATAGAAGTCATTACAAAACATAGTGATGGATTGTTGGTCGCTCGAGGCGATCTAGGCATAGAGACAGATATCACTAACTTGCCCTATGTACAAAGAAAAATGGTCAAAGTGGCTCTTCAATCTGGGAAGAAATGTATAGTGGCAACGCAGTTGTTAGAGTCTATGGTAACTAATCCTCATCCTACCCGTGCTGAAGTTTCTGATGTGGCTAACGCAGTTTATGAGGGAGCTGATGCTCTTATGTTATCTGCTGAAACAACAGTTGGTGACTTTCCTGTTAAATGTGTTAAGTATTTAAGTGATATTGCAAAAAATGCTGAGAGATCTGAAACGCTTCATTTCGAAAATAATATGAAATCCATCAGTGATTGGCATACGTTAGCATCAACTTCCGTAAAACTTTCAAAAAGAATCAATGCTGATGCAATTGTTGTTTTAACAAGAAGTGGTTTCACAGCTAATTTAATATCATCGGCTAGACCAAGAGTTCCTGTTTACGCTTTTACTAATAATAGATCAACACAAAATAGATTATCCATGGCTTCATCACTAGAAAATATTTTTCTAACCTTTAAAAAAGATCATGAAAAAACAATTTCTGCAGCCTTTGATATTCTTAAAAAAGATTTCCGTTTAAGAGGAAAAAAGAAATTTATCGTAATATCTGGGATATTCTCAGATGAATATGCTGATGCTTTACAAATCAGATTTCTAAAATAATGTTATTTAGCAACCTACCAGCAGAAAATCCCTTTCAAATATTCCAAGACTATTATACTCGGGCTGAAGATCATGGTGATAAGTTTGCTGAAGCTGGCTCTATAAGTTCTGTAGACAAGAATAATCAACCACACTCTAGGTTTGTAAACTTTAAATATTTCTTCGAAGACAATTTAGTTTTTTTTAGTAATTATGAAAGTCATAAAGCACAAAATTTTATTGATAACGATAAAGTTTGTGTAAATTTTTGGTGGCCTAACATAGAAGTTCAGGTCAGAATTGAAGGCATTATAAGCAAATGTGAGGAAAAGTTTTCTGA
>QCDB01000012.1 GCA_003278815.1 SAR86 cluster bacterium AG-349-I13
TTTTCCACAATTATGAGCTGGTTTTTGGTGCCAAAATTAGTGAGAAATTTTGAAAAGAGAACAATCTTATTATTTAGTCTCGTTGTAATAGGTTTTTTTCAAGCAACTCCATTCATTTTGTATAAAGTTGGTGTGGTGCCGGAATTTGGCAGCAACTCACTGGTATACTTTCTATCCTTTTTTATTTTCATAACTGGAACATTTTCAATAATGAGTCTTATGACAAGAGAATCTATGGTCCCTGATATGATTGATCAAGTTCAACAAGAATCAAATCTTAGACAAGATGGGACAATAAGCTCATTAACTTCTTTTTGTGCAAAGTGTATGACAGGGTTAGGTCAATTTTTCTCAATGTTTGTTTTATGGTTAATCTCATTTCCGCAAGGATCAATAGAAGCGACATTTACACAGAGAGAAATGTTGGCGTTATTTCAAGGACCTATGATAATGCTTTTATTCCTTATTCCAATAGTTATATTTTCAGGCTATAAGATTGATAGAAAAAAACATAGAGAAATACTCCAAAGAATCAAAAATTAATAGAAGAATCTTATTTTGAGGTGAAAGAGTATATAATTTAAGGTCAAAAAAAGGATATATGGAACTTAAAGACGCAATAGCAAAAAGATATTCTGTTAGAAGCTACTTAGATAAAAAAGTAGACAAGGAATTAGTCAAAGAAATTCTTGAGGTATCTAAAAGAGCCCCATCTGGAGTCAATTCTCAGCCATGGAAAATATACGCTGTTATGGGAGACGCAAGAGATAAACTGGTTAAAGAAGCATGTGAAAAATTCGATAAAGGAGAACTGGAGAAAGAAGAATATCAAGTCTATCCAACTGAAAGACCTGATTGGTACAAGGCAAGACAAAGAGCATCTGGATTTGCATTATATGGAGCTGTTGGTATTGGCAGAGAAGATGCAGATAAACGTATCCTTCAGGCAAGAAAAAATTATGAGCTTTTTGGAGCTCCAGTTGGAGTCTTTGTCACTGTTCATAAATCAGTAGGCCCGAATGGTTGGGGCCACGTAGGCCACCTTATTCAAAATATATGTCTAGCTTCAGTTGATGCAGGTCTTGCGACATGTCTTCAAGAAGCATGGGCTGGCTTTCCAAATCTCGTAAAGAGACATGTTGGCTATAGCGATGAGGAAATATTGTGGTGTGGTATTGCACTGGGCTATGAGGATTCAAATCATCCTGTAAATAGTTTTAGAACTGAGAGAGAAGAGTTTGAAAGTTACGCTAAAATTCTTGAATAATGAAAGAATTTTCTCATCCCAGCAAACACGGAAAATTAAGAGGAGTAATCTGGGATAAAGTAAAAAATCCTATCGCAACTGTTCAGATTTTCCATGGTCTGGTTGAGTATCATGCTCGTTATGATGAAACCGCAAAATTTTTAAACAAAAATCGATTTATAGTTTATTGTAACGATCATCTTGGACATGGTCTTAATGTCAGTCATGGTGGTTTAAAAGGGTTTTTTAAAGAGGAAAATGGGTACCAAGCAGTTGTTGATCAATTGGGTGAATTGAATGCAATTATTCGAAAAGAAAACCCTACCATCAAGCATTTTGCTCTTAGTCATAGTTTGGGAACTTGTGTTCTATTATCGTTACTTAAAAGAAATATTTTTTTTGATGGTGTGGTAATGAGTGCTGCATTTAGTGTGAATAGATTTATGCTGTTTTTAAATAAATTGTTGTTAATGCCTGAGTATTTTATTAAAGGTAAAATGGGTATAAGTGATGAAATGGAAAAGCTGACTACTCAGAAACATAATTCATTTTTCGAGCCAATCAGAACATCGCATGATTACTTGTCTAGTGATAAACAAAAAGTAGATGAATATGTTGCTGATGAATTATGTGGTTATCCTAATACAACACAATTATGGTTGGATCTTGCAGATGGATTTCATAATCTGTGGAATAAAACAACTTTTAGTGATTTTGATGAAAAAATTCCATTTCTCCATATTAGTGGAGATCAAGATAAAGTTAATAATGATGGAGCACAAGCTGAAAATATACACAACTTACTTATTGAATCAGGGTTTAAATCAGAATTAAAAAAATTCAAAGGCATGAGGCATGAACCATTTCAGGAAAAGAAAAGACAAAAAGTTTTTGAAAGTGTACTAGATTTTTATCTATCCAATATTTAAGAACGCCTTCTCGCTGGCTGAACATACGATTGAAGAATTAGAATCCTTTCTGTAATAATCTCCCGAATTTTAAAATTATTTCTAGCAATTCTTCTAGCTTCCTGTAAATCTCTTAAAGCTTCTTCATATCGCCCTGAGTAAAAAAGAAACTCACTATTTGTCAAGTGGTATCCCAACATGTTGTTACTATTTTTCTGAACCTGACTCAGGTCTTTTAGTAAATTTATATCTACTGGTCTGTAAAACTTAATGTCTTCTAAAAGTTGTTCAGCAGCAACGTAATCTTCCTCCAAGATGTGGGCATTTGCTAAGTTATAGCTCAAAGGATAGTTGCCGAGCGATACTGCTAATAGCTTATTAGTGTAATCTTTGCTTTTCCTTATATTTCCAGATTCTGTATAAACTTCTGCAATACTTGTTTTGATAATTAAATTATCTGGATGTTTCTCTTCAAGATTTTTTAATAATTCTATGGACCTTGTGAAGTTTAGTTTTCTCTTCTCGAGCAAGGCTTTTAGGTAGATGTCCTCATCCTCTTCACCAATTTCTTTTTCCATAGCTCTTATAGAAAGGTTATCTGTCATCAAAAATTCAACTCTTTTTTTGATTAAACGAAAGTTAAAACTGTCAACTGTTCCTGGGCTCGGATACTCACGTGCTCTTTCTCTAGATTCAGTGATTCTTCTTGTTGTAATAGGGTGGGTAAGGAGAAATTCAGGAATGTTATCACCAGATAATCTTCTTACTTCTTGCATGTTTTTAAACATTTCTGACATTTGAATAGTATCGTATCCCGCTTTTTGTAAAGTTACATAACCTTCACGATCTGCTTCAGTCTCATAGAGTCTTGAAAACCTTAGCTGTTGAGCTACAAGTAGTCCCTGTCCTCCAATTACTGCAGCAGGACTATTTGTTGCTACAGCCACAACGATTGAAGCTAAAACAGTTGCAAGGCTTTGGTTGCTTCTGTCGCTGCCTTCAAGGATTTGTCGAGCAAAATGTCTTTGGCTCAAGTGTGCTAGTTCGTGAGCAATAACAGATGCAAATTGGGCCTCATTATCGGAGTACTTAAAAAGCCCTGCATTAACGCCTATTATTCCACCAGGTGCCGCAAAAGCGTTTAAAGTATTATCTTCAATTATCAACAACTCAAATGCTTTTTTATTGACCTTACTTTGTTCTCCAATTTTATAAACAAATAATTCTGTCCATTCTTGAACAATAGGATCATAAAGAATAGCGGTTTCTCTCTTTAGGTCTCTTAAAAATTGTCTACCTAAGGCTTCTTCTTCTGTTTGTGAGACTGCTCCACTTAATCTGTCGCCTATCAAAGGCAACTCAATACTGCTTTCCTGTCCATGAGCATACGTAGCCATCAAACTTATCAGTAATGTAAGGATAGTTTTTTTAATCATTAGTTTTAACTATAATTATTTGATAAGTATTTTATAAGAAGATTCAATAAAAAATGAAATTAAATAATCTAATAAAAAACCAACAATTCATGTTCATGGCCATGGTTTTATTGGGTGGTTTCTTTTCGTTATGGGTTGTTGGAGATCTTTCCACCCCAATCTTAACAAGTATTGTCTTAGCTTTGTTGTTTAGACCTATGCAAGTCTATTTTACAAAAATAGGCGTTCCAGAAAAATTAAGTGTTTTCATTACTTTTTTTACGGCTGTTTCATTAGCTACTTTATTCCTTCTAATTTTTATACCTTTATTTATAAATGAGGCAGATAGATACCTTAGTGAACTACCTAGTTTAGCGATTATTGCAGAACCTATTGCAGATTTATTAGGTGAAATAAATGCTCCCAACGAGTCTATTGAAGGCGCACAAAGTTTTTTGAGTGAAATTACTGGCTTTGCAAGTGACGCAGTTTCATTTGGCATTTCTCGCTTACAAGATACGGCAAATCTATTTTTAAGCATAATCTTGGTGCCAATTTTTTTATTTTTTTGGTTATGGGATACAGATACTTTATCTTCAGGTTTTTCAAAATTAGTCCCAAAGAAAAGAAAATTCTTAGTCAGAGTCTGGAATGAAACAAATACAAATTTTCAAAATTATTTTAAAGCTAAATTTATTGAAGTTTTTGTTGTTGCAGTCACTGGAAGTCTAATGTTTTGGGCATTGGGCTTAAATAGTCCTGTTCTATTAGGAGTTTCTTTTGGGCTAAGCCAACTTATACCTTTTTTTGGCCCTGTATTTATGACATTCCCAGTACTAATAGTAAGTCTTGCTCAATTTGGTCTTGATCCTTATGTGATTGTGATATTGCTATTTTATGCTTTATTACAAAATATTGATGGCAACATATTTTTACCATTTCTAATGTCAGGGGTTGTTAAATTACCTGCTGTAGTTGTTCTGCTTTCTGTATTTCTTTTTGGTGCTATTTTTGGAATATGGGGCGTCTTCTTTGCTGTACCAATTGCAAGCTTTATAAAATCACTTCTGGATAACTGGAAGTATGTTGATTCCTAAAGTTCACAAATAAAATTGTAAACTTCCTCAACATGTCCAGGAACTTTCACACCACGCCATTCCTTAATTAGTTTTCCGTCTGGATCAACAATAAATGTGCTCCTTTCAATACCCATGTACTTTTTACCGTACATAGATTTTTCTTTCATAACACCATATGCATTGCACATTGTCTCGTCGGGATCGGATATTAATGGAAAATTGAGCGATTCTTTTTCAATAAAGCTTAAATGTGACTTGATTGAATCTCTTGAAACTCCAATAATTTTGCAATTTTTATCCGCAAATTTTTTCTTATAATCTCTAAAGTCTTGACTTTCTAAAGTACATCCAGATGTTTTGTCTTTAGGGTAGAAATAGATAACTAAGAAACTACCTTTATAATCGTCAAGACCAATATGATTGTTTTCATCAATCAGACCTAAAAAATTTGGGGCTTTTGATTTATTATTCATGTTTAGATTATAGGAAAGAAAAAATTTGAAAGGAAGTATAGTAGCAATTGTGACGCCCATGTTAAAAAATGGCAATATTGATTTTGTTGCATTTGAAAAACTGTTAGGTTTTCATGCAGATGCGAGCACAGACGGAATAGTATTAGTTGGAACAACAGGAGAGTCAGCAACCTTAAATAAAAGTGAAAGAGCAGAAATCTTTGCATTTGCTAATTCAGAAACTGATATCCCTTTGATGGCTGGCGTAGGTAGCTCTTCAACAGCAGATGCAATCGAACTGATTGAGTGTGCACTTGAAAATAACATTGGCGAGTGCTTGGCAGTAACACCTTACTACAATAAACCATCTCAAATTGGATTGGAGCTACATTACAAAGAACTTTCAAAAGTAGGTGCAAATATAACTCTATACAACGTACCAGGCAGAACTGGTGTTGATCTGCTGCCTGTTACTATAGAAAATTTATTAGAAATTGAAAAAATTACAGGAATTAAAGAGGCTGTTGATAATAAGCATAGATTTTTGGAATTAGAAAAACTAAAAGATAAAAGACATGACTTTAAATTATATTCTGGAGACGATCCTAGTTTTGTTAAGTTTATGAAATTCAAAGGAGATGGTGTAATCTCAGTAGCAGCAAACATAATGCCTAAGGAAATAAAAGAGCTTTCAGATATTTGTTTAGCTGGTGATTTCAGTAAAGCCGAAAAAATTATTAAGAATTATCAAGAAATTTTTAAACTTTTATTTATTGAAGCTAGTCCAAGTCCATGTAAATACTTACTTGAAAAAATGTCTCTACTAGAGAATAATTTAAGATTGCCATTACATCCACTGTCCGTGGTATATAGGGAAAAAATATATGAAGTATTCAAAAATATTTAGCATAATTCTAATCACTGTTCTTGTGCTTCAAAATTGCACAATCCCAGAGAGTAGAAAACCATATTGCCCTGAAAATGGCTGCTTGCTTGAAAAAAGAGAAAACCCCAACGAAAGATATGATAATGAGGGGCAAGAGCTTGAGACAAATGGTGAGTTTGAATCTTTAGAAGTATTAGATGAATTTCCTTATCCTCCCAAAACACCTAGCTTTATCAAAGAAGGTGAAATGCCAAGACCAAAAAAAATATTTTCATCAACGGGATCTGAGAGTGTGGAGGTAAGAAGATTGGGAGAAATTTACTGGATATATGTTGAGGCTTTGCCATCAAAATCATGGCCTTTAATTAAAGATTTTTTTGCAGATGAGGAATATGAACTAGTTGATGATGACCCTTCTATGGGAAAAATAACAGCTGAAAAAAATGAAAAACTTTACCTAACACTTGAGCATGGTATCAAAAATAATAGTTCTGAAATTTATTTATTGAACGAAAACAATGCCAGTTTAGAGCTTCCATACTTTGAAGATTTAGCTTCTTACATATCTTTAAACTTACCCGGCTATGAAGGAAATTCAATAGCAGCACAAGGCCTTAATTTAAATAAAAAAGCGCGTATTGTTTATGTAAAAAAAGAAATTGGAATTGAATTTAAACTTCCATTTGATAGGACTTGGTCTGCATTATCAAGAGCAGTTGATAAGGCAAATTTAGAGGTTGTGGACAGAAATAGAGAGCTTAAATATATTCAAATTAAACTTGAAGCTGAGGAAGAAAATTTCTTTACTAGTTTATTTAGCGCAAGCATTGATGATCAGGTTGAAGCAGACTATGAATTAATCTTTTCTGAGTCTGAAGAGAATACAATTTTAGAATTTAAAAAACTTTCTACTAACGAATTTTCTGTTGATGAGTTGGTGGATATAATTAATGAGTCATTATCATGATCGAAAAAGGAAACTTAATATCTGAAGGAAAGGCAAAATCTTTGTATGAGACGAAAAACCAAAATGAACTTTTAATGGTTTATCGAGACGACACCTCAGCTTTTGATGGAAAAAAGAAAGAAGCTTTAAAAGGTAAGGGCGAGATTAATAATAAATTTAATGCTCATATTATGAAGTATTTGGGTGAAAATGGAGTCCATACACATTATATTGATACCGTCTCAGATAATGAGAGCTTGGTGCATAAACTTGATATGCTTCCAGTTGAGTGTGTTGTGAGAAATATTGCAACTGGCTCAATATGCAAAAGATTGGGAGTTGAACAAGGTTTAAAGTTTGAGAATCCACTTTTTGAATTTTTTCTAAAAGATGATGACTTGGGCGATCCCCTAATCAATGATAATCACATAATCGCCTTTAATTGGGGCACAGTGGAAGAAATAGCGATTATGAAAGAAAAAACGCTGATTATAAATAAACTTCTCTGTCAGATATTTTCAGATGTTGATCTTGTTCTTGTGGATTATAAAGTTGAATTTGGAAGAAAAGATGGACAAATTGTTCTTGGTGATGAATTCACTCCTGATGGATGTAGGATTTGGGATAAGGAAACAGGTGAAAGCCTTGACAAAGATAGGTTTAGAAAAGATTTAGGTGGTGTTGTCGAATCTTATCAAATAGTAGCCCATAAGCTTGGAATAAGTATTTAAATATTAGTCTAAGACCCTACATTAACTTATAATTAAATCATGAAAAGTAATCTAGTATATTTTGACTATGCGTCCACAACGCCTGTAGACCCAAGAGTTGCAGAAAAAATGCATGAGTGCCTTTTATTGGATGGCAATTTTGGTAATCCTGCTTCAAGATCGCATGAATTTGGGTGGAAAGCTGATGAAGCTGTTGAAAAAGCTAGACTACATGTAGCTAACCTAGTGAAAGCTGATTCTCGCGAAATAGTCTGGACTTCAGGTGCAACCGAATCAGATAACTTAGCAATTAAAGGTGCAGCAAGATTTTATAAAGACAGAGGCAACCACATCATTACCTCGAAAATTGAACACAAAGCAGTATTAGACCCATGCCGTCAGTTGGAAAGAGAAGGTTTTGAGATAACTTATCTAGATCCAGACAAAAATGGAGTTATTTCTCTGGAGAGCATAAAGAAACACGTAAAAGATACAACGATACTTATCTCTATTATGCACATCAACAACGAATTAGGGGCGGTGAATGATATTGAAGAAATAGGTAAATTTACAAGAGAAAATAATATTATTTTTCACGTTGATGCAGCCCAAAGCACTGGAAAACTGCCAATCGATTTATCTAAGCTAGATGTTGACCTAATGTCATTTTCTGGACACAAAACCTACGGTCCAAAGGGAATTGGAGCCTTGTATGTTAGTAGGAAACCCAGGGTAAGACTCGAGGCACTCATTCATGGTGGTGGGCACGAGAGAGGTTTTAGGTCCGGCACTTTACCAACTCATCAAATTGTTGGAATGGGCGAAGCATTTCGTATTGCAGCACATGAAATGGAAAAAGATAATAAGAAAATCGCAAAATTAGCCGATTTGTTCTGGAAAGAGGTATCAGATATAGAAGAAATCTATCTTAATGGGAGCTTTAAAAATAAAATCCCAAACATTACAAACATCAGCTTTGCATATATTGAAGGCGAATCTT
>QCDB01000013.1 GCA_003278815.1 SAR86 cluster bacterium AG-349-I13
AGGCCATGAAAAGCAAGTAGAAGCCTTTATTTCTGAATTTAGTTTATTCAAAACAATTAATCTCCACCAATTCACTTCTTGGGAAAGTCATAACTCTGTGCCTGACATAATAATTGGTGCTGGAAATAATACTCATAAACATATGCTTACAGCAAAAAAAGAACATCCCGAAGCTAAGACTATCGTATTAATGAAGCCCTCATTACGACCAACACAATGGTTTGATATTGCCATTGTCCCTGATATGGATAAGTACTATTTTGTAAAGCCTAAAAATGTGATATCTACCAAAGGTGTTTTATCAAAATACTCTGATTTGGAAACTAAACCCAAAACAGGCCTGATAATAATTGGAGGAAAAAGTCGACACTATCATTTCCGTAAAAATGTCGTTAAACAACAAATTGAATGGCTCGTAAATGATCTTTACAAAGATTATCAATGGAAAATAACTACATCACCAAGATCTCCGAATTTAGATATTCCAAAACACTCTGGGAATGCTAGTTTTTTTAGTTGGAAGGATACGCCTGAGGATTGGTTGTCTGAAGAAATAAAACAGAGTGAAATAACTTTTTTAACACCTGAGAGTGTATCAGTACTTTATGAGGGTTTATCAACAAATACAAATGTTTATGTTTTTCATCATGAACATCACACTGATGGTGAAAACGGCAAAAGAAATACAAAAGTTACGAGAAATATTGATAAGTTAAAGGACACAGGCCAAATAGGTTACGTTGATTCAAAAAGATACTTTCTATCTAGATCAATTAAATCCGCAGATTTAGTACATCCAAAAATTAATGAACCATTACGTGAAACAAAAAGAGTGGTTCAAAAACTGTTAAAGATATTATGAAAATTCTTCACTTATTTTCCAGTAAAGTCTTTGCCGGCCTAGAAAGACATGTCGAGGAGTTATCATATGAGCAATCTAAAAATGATCAGGTTATAGTCATTGGGCCAGAAAAATTTAAAGATAAATTTAGGGCTGACTATACAATAATTAATACCAATCAATGGCGTTATTCACCCCTACTTTGGCTTGAATTGCGGGATGCTTTGGCACAATTTAATCCTGATATAGTTCATACACATGGGCAAAAAATGACAAGCATTATTAAAGCTGATTTACATTTTTCAACCATTCATGGAACTAAGAAAAATGTAGAGGCTTTCAAAAAATCTCAATTTATTTTTGGGGCAAGTAAAAAATCCCTAGAACAAATACCGAAACAAAAATCTATGGTGCTAGAAAATTGGGTTGATGAAAGTAGGTTTACTAATTTTAAACAAAAAGCCCCTGAATATTTCCTGTATGTGGGGAGATTTGAACCAGTAAAGAATCCTCAAAGACTTATTAGAGCCTGGAGTTCTGCTTATGGAAAATTACTGTTGGTAGGAAGTGGACAATTAAAAGAAGATTTAAAAAATTTAATAAAAGAACTTGGGTTAAGCGACACTATAGCCATACGGCCAGAAACTAGTGACATTGGTTCTCTTTTAAGTAAAGCACATGCTTTAATTATTTCATCTGATAGAGAAGGATCTCCAAAAGTTTTATATGAATCTCTGTATTGCAAAGTTCCAGTTCTCGCAACGGATTGTGGGAATATTAGTGAAGTCTTACCAAAAACATCGGTAGCAGATAACAATGACGATTCATTTAAAATTTTATTAAAAAAATGGGTTCCTGAAGTAGATAAACTTTCCTCGATTCAACGAGATTGTTTTAACAGAGTTGGGAGCAATAACTTACTTTCAATACAAACTGAAAAAGTAAATATGAAGTATCAAGAATTTCTTTCTATGGCATCTAAATAGAAATCGATAGTCTTTGAATGCATCAAATTTGATGTCAAAAAAATATTACTTGGAACATCATCTTTTTCAGATAAAGCTTTAACTGTGTCAACTAGAGAATTAAAATTGTTGAATTCAACTTTTCCTTGTGGGAAACACATCTCTAAGACTTCACCAGGACCTCCCCTATCCCAGCCAGCAATTTTCTTTCCCATCATTGCAGCCTCAAGAACAGTTCTACCAAATGGTTCTGGTTTTGATGACAGATTTAAAATTACTTCTGATAAAAAATATATTTCTCTGATGTCATCTTTTGCATTATAAAAATAAATTCTGTTTTGTAATCTATAATCTTCTATAAGTTTTTTTAAACCGTTTAGGTATTTAGGTTTTGCAGATTCATATGGTCCCACAATTAAACCACTAAACTCTTGAGGTAAATCTGAGATTAACTTAATGAAAGACTCTTGCCCTTTCCAAGATGATAGTCGCCCAGGGAAAGAAATTATTTTTTTATCCTTCAGGTTGGGAAATTTTGTGAAGAAATCTTCAATGTAAGTTTTGGAAGGAACAAATATTTGGGAAAAATACTCTTCATCAGAACCCCTGTAAATGAGCCTTGGAGGCCTCTTTAAATATCGTTCGTAATTTTCATTGACGTATTTTTCAACTGTTTTAGAAATAGCTATTACTCTATCAAAACTTGCCATTATTCGACTGTAAAAAGGTGTGCTATACAAGCCATGAAATGTTGAAAATATTATTGGTCTTGGATTTTTCAGAAATAGCTTTGAAGTTTGTAAAACCCACGCGGGAATCCTTGATCTAATGTGGACAATATCCGGAGATATTTCATTAATAATATCTGCAAGTTTTTTTGCTTGCAGTAAAGTAAGAACACTTTTCTTAGATACTTGTAAATGAATATGGTTACCACCATCCTCTATTAAATTTTTAACCTGCCTTCCCCCATTTGATATGACGTAAGAGTCATGACCATTATTCACAAGGTACTTATTAAAATCCAAAACTCCTCTTTCAACACCGCCTGTATTAAGAGTAGGTAAAATTTGAATAATTTTTAATTTACGCATAAAGAGAATTTACTCTTATTCTACCGTAACGAGTTTCCTCAAAATTAACATCTATATTTTTTAATGTTGAAGAGACTATTTCTATCATTTTCGCTGAATTACCACATATAACGATTAACGGAATTTCGTCTTGGTTTTTTAAAACAAAATCTTCAACAATATCTTTAACATCAGCATGCCTTACACCATGCAAGTCTAAATTCAATAAATGATTTTCAACGAATGTTTTCACTAATCTCTATATATTTTTACAAAAGTGTAATCAGTTGAATTTTTGTAAGCTCGTGCCATTGCGGGAGTATTGAATACCATTGCTGGAACTCCCATGTTATCTAAGACAATAACACCACCATCGGCACCCATAGCCGCGAGACGGTCAATAACTATTTGAGCAGCTTTTTTTACCTCGAGATTTTGATATTTCATTAATACGCAAATCTCTTTAGCAACGTTTAAACGAATAAAATATTCTCCATGTCCTGTTCCTGATACTCCACATACTCCATTTTCTGCCCAAGTACCTGCACCTATAATAGGTGAATCTCCAATCCTCCCCGGTTTCTTATTTGTCATACCACCAGTGGAGGTGCCTGCCGCAATATTCCCAAAAGAATCAATTGCTACTACTCCAACAGTTCCCATTTTTGTATCAGCCTTAATTTTTTTCTTTGCTCTTTCTAGCTTCTCTTCAGAATAAAAATAACTAGGACTCACAGTTTCAAGACCTGCTTCTTTTGCTATTTTTTCTGCTCCTATACTTGAAAACATTACATGTTCAGTATTTTCCATAACATACCTTGCTAGGGTAATAGGGTTCTTCACACTTGTAATTGAAGCAACTGCACCAGCATCTAGGTTTGATCCATCCATTATGGATGCATCCATTTCTTGTTTTAATTCTGATGTATAAACAGACCCTTTGCCTGCATTAAATAAGGGATTATTTTCTAAGATAATTATGGCTTTTTCGACAGCATCTAAACTCGTTCCACCCTCGAGCATTATTTCATATCCTAAATCAGCCGCTTTGTTTAATGCGCTTTCAATTCCTTTTATTTCTTCTTCTGTCATTGAAGAAAACCATCCAGCTCCTCCATGGATAACTATGGAAATATCTTTGGGTTCAGAAATTAAAAAAGATGAAAAGAAGAATAGTAAAAAATTAGTTAGTGTTTTTTTGATAATAGGCAACATAGTCAATTATTAGTTTCTGTGAATCATAACATGCAGCTGTATCATTCAACTTACAATATTCATCTGGATTGGGAGCATATGCAGGATAATGCCCACCAACTGCTGAATTTAAAAGCATATGAAATCTTTCAAGAAAGGGATTTGGCGCTAAGTTTGGCAATGAAGCATACTCTACTGTAAACAAGGATACACCGTTATACACCCATTCAAAACCTACATCATCCCACAACAAACTTATGACATTATGATTAGCAGGGTCACTGGTATAATCCTGCGGTGCAAGAGAAGTCCATCTGGTGTAATAACGATGAAAATCATGTCCATAATGAGCTGTAGTATTTATTTGATCAATTAACTTGTCTTTACCTTCAAACAAATCTATTTCACCACTTCTTGGCCAGCCTCCATATGTGTCATCTTCTGGCATCATCCAAATTGCTGGCCAAACACCATCCATGGAGGGTGCTGAGAATCCAACATCTATCCTTCCGAATTGAAATGTTTGGCCGTCTTTTGATCTTAGTCTTGCGCTATAATATTGATCTTCTGATTGGCTATATTTAGGCACAATGTATAGACATCCATTTATGACATAAACATTTTCAGCATCACCAGTATAAAGTTGCCATTCACTGTTACCCCAACCAGGTATACCGTATTGAGATCCATCCCCATACATATAAGACCACACACTTGTATCAAGTGAACCTTCATCAAATTGATCTTGCCATGTCAAAGTATAGTCATCATATTCATTGGGTGTATTATTCGGACAAAAATCAACTGTAGGAGCTGGCGTAGGCTCAGGAGTTAAACCTCCCTCTATTGCAACATTATCGTAGAGGACACCACTTGGATTATAAGAAGTTGCAAAATTATTGTATCCAAACTGAAAGTAATAACCTTGTTCTGCAGTAGAATCTACTTCTGTTGTTAATTCATGCCTTGACCAACTTTCTTTAGAAATTTCTGTAACATCCTTAGATATATATTCAATTGTGCTGAAACCAGCATTTGGGTCTAGTTTTTTTATGAATGCACTTGCACTTGATGGAGCAACAATTGCATATTGCAGAGACTCAGGTCGTTTAGCATCGAATGAAAAAGAAAATTCTCCCTCAAAAGAATCATTTATGATGAACTCGCGATAAACACTTGTTTCTAGACAGTAAGAGTTGTGATCATCATTATAATTACTGAATACATTTAAATATTGAGTGCCCCCATTTTGACCTGCTTCCCCAGAAGAAATGCTACTAATATTCTCTCCATTAGGCGCTGGACTAACTTGATAACCGTCAA
>QCDB01000014.1 GCA_003278815.1 SAR86 cluster bacterium AG-349-I13
AGCACCATCGCCAGAACCAACTCCAGAACCAAGTCCTGGAACTTATAATGTGGCAGGAGCGCTCGGCGTTGAAGGTCCATTCGCACTTGATTCAGATTTGAATAGTGATGACTATGAAAATGTAACTAATAACTTCACAAACAGAGCTCAATTTTTAGATACTGCTTCAACATTGCTCGGTTGGGTTGGTGGTGAAGATGATGTTGACCTATACCAAGTGATAGCTGGTCCAGGCAGGATAAATCTTGAACTCACGATGGTTAATCATGATGGCAATCCAGGAAATACCAATAATAACGTTGATTTAGATATGTTTGTGGTCGATGCCCAAGAAAATACGAACAATGTTGGAGGCACATATGCAAAAGTTGAAACGGCCTACATACCAGCCGGTGAAGGAGATATTTATTACATTGTTATTGATCATTATCGTGTAGATAATTCTGTCCCATCAGCCTATGTGCTTACACAAACGCCTACATTCGCCAGCACTTCTGAACAAAAAGACGCGGCAGCACGAGCAAACGCCGATTTTAATCTTGATGAAATATTGATCGCCAAAAAGCCTGCCTTTAATCGATCAGGTCTCAGCCAAACAGAAAATCAACTTACACAAGAGATAGGAGATTCAGACGGTGGACTCGTCAATATGTCTTTATTTGAACTAGAAAAAATTGCAGGCCTTGGAGACGATCAGGATTACACATCTACCTTCAGAACAAATTTTCCAGACGCTTACAAGAAAGGTAGATATATGAAAGCTATATCTGTTTTAAGTGAAAGATCACCAAACCTTTTCATAGAGCCGAGCTGGCAAAGGTATATTCAAGTTGAATCCTTTTCACCAGATCCAAGATATGACACCTACCAATGGTGGAATTTTGATGTTGTAAACATACCAGAAGCCTTAGATATTATAGGACAAGAGGTAAAGCCGGTTAACGTTGCAGTTCTTGATTCTGGTAGCCCATTTTCTATAGATCCAGCTTATGCCGGCTCTATATTCGACACTCAATGGGGCTGGGATATGGAAGATAACGATCCTTTGGCAGATGATGAGGAATTTACAACTGGTTCATTTAGTCATGGTACTCACGTTGGTAGCACCATCTCAATGTTAAATGATGGCATTGATGGTAATGGTATGGCAGCAAGAGTGACACCTTTAAGAGTTTGCTATCAAAATGGTTGTGGACCAACGTACGCTGCATATTTATATCTTAATGGAGACGCTAATGACTCTGGTACAAATTTCGCGCAAAGAAGTAATGGCCAAAAATTGCATTCAATGAATATGAGTTATGGTGGAAGTGGCGGTAGCGCAACTTCCTCATCTTGCTTAAAGTTAGGCGAGCTAGCTGATAAAGGTGTTTTAATAGCTTCATCCTCTGGAAATGGAGGTATTGGTTCAATTGGGTGGCCATCCGCTTGTCCTAAAGTCTATGCAGTTGGAGCTACTAATGGTACAGACAGAAGGTCAAGCTATTCATCTACTAATGAGTATGTTGCTTTTTCTGCACCAGGTGGCGAGTATTCAGACTGGAACGCAGATGGAGTTGACGATTTAGTTTATGCTTATGCATACGTAAATAGCTCTGTTCAGTCGAATAATAACGGAAATCCAATGATAGGAGCTCAAGGAACCTCTATGGCTTCACCTCACGGAGCTGGTTTCTTAGGATTAATAAAATACTATTATGAAGACATTGTTAAACCTTTTGAATCAAATGCATCTCTTCCAACATCTTTAACATATGTCGAAGTAGATAAAATGCTGGCAGCTAACCTTCTTACAAACGATGTTAATAAAGAAGCTAGACCAAATGATTCAGTTGCTCGACCAGGTTGGGATGAACATTTGGGATATGGAATAATTGATTTACACAAAGCCATACAGGCAATTGATTCTTTCCAAGATGGTTATTTTAATAGTTTTGATACTTTGCCATATTATGAAGGTCCTTCAGTTGTAACTTTAACTTCACAAGACTCTTATCAAGGCCAATTTACTATTACACCGAGCGGAGCAGCTGGAGAAGGATTTAATGATGTCACATATACGTATCAATCCGAGTTTTTAGAGGTTGAAGCTAATGGTTTGAATTTCACCGTTAAAAAACAAGATGATTATGATTGGGCGGGTTGGGTCAATACCACAATCCTATTTGATTTCCCATTAGTCGAAGGTGCAGATTTACCATTTGATGGTTACGAATTACTTTCTGTGGGTGTCAATGTGATATTTAATGTAATTGGAGAAGCTTATGATATTAATTTCCCTGCATTGAGAGCAAGGCTTCTTGATACAAATGGTGTTCCAGTTGCTCAAGTAACATCTGCCATCATTGATGGTCAAGGTAATTTTGTGTTTACAAGCATCGAGCCAGGGACATACAGAATGGTAATAGGTTCAGATATTAATGGAGATAATTCGTGGGGAGGTCCAGGTGAAATGTCAGGATCAAGCGCAAATTTTGAAATAACAGACTCAAATGTTTCAGATTTATCAATTACCTTATCTCCAGAATTAGCTGGAGCAATAAATAATGCGCCGGTTATTACATCTTCTCCTTTCACTGATGCGTATGTTAATCAACTTTATTTCTATGGTGTTAGAGCCAATGATGAAGATGGGGACTTGCTAAGTTACTCCATTGAACTAGTTAACAGAGAAAACGGTACAACAGCTGATTTCTTATCTATCTCTTCAAATGGAGCTGTTACAGGAACACCAAGGGAAGACGATGTTGGTGAATATGATGCATCGATAATTGTTTCAGATGGCGTAGATGCTGCAGTTCAAGAATTTATTCTTACAGTGAATGAATAAAATATGGACAAAAGCAGTCCATTATTAGATGAATTTTTCGCCTCTATAACACCAAAACAACCATTCTCTAAGCTAGCTTCGCCTCAGTCACCTGATTATGCCGAGCAGAAATCTTGGGCAGCTTTTCCAGGAAAAGAATCTGTGGCTTTATTGGAACCAAAAACTGAAAGCCAAAATAAATTAAAAAAAATTGATTGTTTTTTTATTCATCCAACAGGTTTTTTTCTTAAAGAGTGGAATTTTGATATGAATATTGATTCTGCAACATCACAAAGAACAGATCTAATGCTAGCTACTCAAGCAACAGTTTTTAATAAGGAATGTAATATTTATGCTCCAGAATATAGACAAGCAACTTTTGCTGCTATATCACAGAACTTAGGAAGTAACAGTTCTCAAGCATTAGATCTTGCATACTTAGATGTAAAAGCAGCGTTTAGATATTTCTTAGAAAATCATTCAGATGATAAACCTTTTTTTCTTGCCTCACACAGTCAAGGTTCATTGCATGCTCAAAGATTATTAATTGAAAAAGAATTTAAAAAAGTTTTTTCAAAGCAACTTATAGCAGCATATTTAATTGGATACCCATTAGAGGAAGAGTATCTCAAAAATCTGGGAGTATCAGTTTCTAATAGATTCCTTGATGAGGGAATTATTATTCAATTTCAGACAGTTGGGGAAAACGTCATTAGATCAAGATTAAAATTTTGGATGTTTGATGGAAAGGGATATAGTCTTCAGAAAATAAATCAACTTGCCACAACAAACCCAATATCTCTCTCAAAATCACAGGAATGGATTAAGAATGATATAAATTCTTTGTTGATGCCAAAAATTTCTGGAATCTCGCCACTTTTTGATTATGGCGCAACAAATAAAAATAATAGTTTTGTGAAAGAAATTAATTTTGCTGACGACCAAAACTTTTACGCAAGGATAGGGAAATCTGGGTTTCTTGAGACCAAAGGTTCAACAATTGACAGAATTCTGAAGAACGACTTCCTGGGTGAAAAAGACTTACATATTTGGGATTATCAAATTTTTTGGAATCATCTTAGAAAGGATGTTGAAAAAAAAGTTAATAAACTTTAAGAGAAAGCATGAAGATAAATAACATACAAAAATTTTCTTTTGGATTAGGTGGTGGTGTGAATGCAATTAAAACTGATTTTTTTGTTTGGTATCTGGGTGCTTACTATTTAACAGTATTAGGTTTAAATCCTCTTTTAACAGGCTTAGCTTTGTTAATTGCTTTAGTTATAGATGCAATAAGTGATCCCATAATAGGGACAGTATCAGACAGAATCAGATCTAAGTTTGGAAGAAGACATCTATTAATGATTTTTTCACTCTTCCCAATTTCACTTAGTTATTTAATGCTTTTTTTACCTGATCCTGATTGGGCAGAAAACCAATTATTTTTATTTCTATGGCTATTAGTTTTTGCAGTTCTAACCAGATTTTCAGTTACATTATTCGATATACCGCACAGAGCTCTTGCTGCTGAAATACCAGAATCATATGAAGATAAGGCAAGTATTATGTCACTTCGTGAGGGGTTTCAGTCACTTATTGCCCTATCACATTCATTTATTATTTTGCCATTTATAAATCTTGAAGGTAACGAACAGTGGTTTAATGTAGGCATAATTGGATCAATTATTATGTTTGTATTGGGGGTAATATCCATTATTGGAACAATGAGTTTAATACCAAACCTATATAAATGGCCAAAAACAG
>QCDB01000015.1 GCA_003278815.1 SAR86 cluster bacterium AG-349-I13
TAAAATACTAGCACTTCCAAATTTTGTCCCGGAGATAGCATAACCATCGGACTCACCATCTAACGGATCCTTAGGTAAAAAAGGCTTTAACTTTTCTACTACACCAATTGGACCAACACCTGGTCCTCCGCCCCCATGTGGAATACAGAACGTTTTGTGGAGGTTTAAATGAGATACATCTCCTCCAAATTGGCCTGGATAACACATTCCGACCATTGCATTAAAATTGGCACCATCAATATATATGAAACCTCCATAACCATGTATTAATTCACAAACATCTTTCACTCTCTCTTCAAAAACCCCATGTGTGGATGGGTAAGTAATCATCATGGCAGCTATTTTATTGGAGTATTCTGCAGCTTTTTGTTCTAAATCAGCCATATCAATGTCACCATTATCATCACAATCTATGACCACAACTTCATAACCTACCATTTGTGCAGAGGCTGGATTTGTCCCATGTGCTGATTCCGGTATTAAGCAAATATTCCTCTCGAAGTCTTTGTTAGCTTTATGGAAATTATCAATAGCTAAAAGACCAGCATATTCACCTTGAGAACCTGCGTTAGGTTGAAGTGATATTGCCTTGTAGCCAGTAATATTTGATAACCACTTTTCAAGATCAGCAATTAATTCCAAGTAACCTTGAACTTGTTCCTCAGGTGCATGTGGGTGAATGTTTGCAAAACCGTTCCAACCAACAGGAATCATCTCTGAGGTCGCATTAAGCTTCATAGTACACGAACCCAAAGGAATCATTGATCTATCCAGCGCAATATCTTTATCTGATAAGCTTCTGATATATCGTAAAATCTGCGTTTCAGAGTGATATGAATTAAAAACTTCATGAGTTAGGTATAAAGATTTACGCGCCAAATTATCAGGAATCACATCTTCAATATTTTTAGATGTCGAAAGATTTTTGCCAAATAAACCTAGAATAGTTTTGATATCCTCATCCGTGCTAGTCTCGTCAAAACTAAGCCCTATACGGTTATTAGAAATCTTTCTGAAATTTAATTTATGCTCTGATGCTTCTTTATGAATTTGGGAGGCATCGTCAACTTCGATTATTAAAGTATCAAAATAAGTTTTTTCAACCAACTTAAATCCATTTGCAGTTAAAGATTGAGCTAATACTTTTGCTTTATGATGGACTCTAGAGGCAATTTCTTTGAGACCATCAGGTCCGTGATAAATAGCATAAAAGCTGGACATTATTGCTAGAAGAGCTTGAGCAGTACATATATTACTTGTAGCTTTTTCCCTTCTAATGTGTTGCTCTCTGGTTTGTAGTGCCAACCTATAACATGCTCTACCTTGTTGATCTTGGGTAAGTCCAATAAGTCTGCCTGGTAGTGATCTTTTATAAGCGTCCTTGACTGAGATAAAGCCAGCATGGGGACCACCAAAACCCATGGGTACACCAAATCTTTGTGCCGATCCTACAACTATATCTGCATTAAATTCTCCAGGTGATTTTATCAGGGTAAGCGCAAGTAAATCTGTTCCAACAATAAACAATCCATTTTTTTCATGAATTTGTTGAGCTATTTTTGACAAGTCAGCAATTCCACCATTGGCATTTGGATATTGGTAATAACATCCAAAATATTCAGTTTTTTCATCAATTGTATCTCCGACATGGATCTCTATACCTAGGGGTTTAGCTCTACTTTCCATAATTGAAATTGTTTGTTCAAAACTGCTTTTGTGAATAAAAAATTTGTTTGATTTTGATTTTGATACTCTGTTGGCTAACATCATTGCTTCGGCAGCGGCAGTGGGCTCGTCCAATAGAGATGCGTTAGAAATATCCATGCCAGTTAGATCCGTAATCATAGTTTGATAATTCATTAAAGCTTCGAGTCTTCCCTGAGCAATTTCTGGTTGATAGGGAGTATATGATGTATACCAACCAGGATTTTCAAAGACATTTCTTTTGATTACGCCTGGAACATTGCAGTTGTAGTAGCCCTGCCCTATGAAGCTTTTAAATACCTGATTTTTCTTTGAGATTGATTTTAATTTTTTTAAAGCTGATGACTCATCCATAGGCTCTGGCAGGTCTAGATTATCTAAGTTATAAATTGAACCCGGAACAAGATCTTTAAAAAAAGTATCAACATTTTGATAGCCAAGATCATGCAGAATATGTTCGACATCAGAGTCTTTAAGACCAATATGTCGTTTTGAAAAGTCTAGTGTTTTATTTGTCATTTTTAATGAAAGTATTAGCTTTCACTTGCACTTTCATATGCTTTCGCATCTAAAAGTTTATCCATTTCATTTATATCTTGTGGCTTAATCTTGAAAAACCAACCGCTATCATAAGGAGAAGTATTAATTATTTCAGGATTATCTATTAGAGTTTCATTGATTTCAGTTATTTCACCACTCAGTGGGGAGTACACATCTGAAGCAGCTTTGACAGACTCTACAATTGCCGTGTCACCACTTTGGGTTACTTCTTTACCGATGTCAGGTAGTTCTACAAAAACTATATCACCTAACAGTTCTTGAGCATGATCAGAAATGCCAACAGTGACTGTTCCATCTTCCTCAAGCCTTGCCCATTCATGTGACTCTAAAAATTTAAGATTACTCGGTACTTCGGCCATGAATTTATTTTAAATATTTTAAAAAATTTGTCTTACAAAAATGTAAATTAATCTCTTTATCTCTCAAAATTGATTTACCTGTTTTTGGATAATTTTTTGTTATTCTGCAAAAACCTATATTCTTTTTAAATGTAGGGCTCCAAGTTCCGCTTGTTATTTCGCCCTGACCTCCGTCAAAAGAGACTTTTGTGCCAGACCTAAGTACACCCCTTTCTTTTGTGTAAAAACCAACAAGACATTGCTTTGACTCTTTTAGATCAAGTAATGCCTTTTTGCCTATGTAATCTCTATTCTCATCTCTATGGTCAACCGTCCATTCAAGATTTGAGTCGTAAGGGTTATTTTTAATGGTCATATCTGAACCATATAAATTAAATCCTGCCTCTAGTCTTAGAGTATCTCTTGCAGCAAGACCAATTGGTTGAATATCTTTTGAAATTAGATATTTCCAGATTTCCATACCTTTGTTGGCATTGGATACAATTTCAATACCTGATTCTCCTGTATATCCAGTTCTTGCAATCATGACGTCATCATCTTGATAGAGATGAAACTTTTCTAATTTGAGATCATACAAACTTGAAATTTCTTTCAAAGTATTAGGTCCTTGCAAGGCAATAATCGACGCATCAGATTTAAAATTTGTGTCAACACCAAACTCCAAGGCAATTTTTTTAAACCAAGCATAGTTTTGTTCACGTGTGGCACAATTAGAAATGATTCTAAATTTATTATTAC
>QCDB01000016.1 GCA_003278815.1 SAR86 cluster bacterium AG-349-I13
GCAGATATTTATTTCATGCAAGGTATGATCGTTCATCATGAGCAAGCCCTAACTATGTCAAAACTTGCCAAACAAAGAACCAATTCTAAGGCAGTATTAGACTTAGCCGGTCGTATAGAAGGTTCACAAGAAGACGAAATTGAATTTATGACTTCTTGGTTAAAGGACCGTGGAGAAAGTACAAAATATGAAATGAAACACATGGGTATGCACAAAATGGCAGGTATGGCATCTCCACTTCAATTAAAAAAATTTAGAAAATTCAAAATCCACTGATTTTGACAGATTGTTTTTGCAACTAATGATTGCTCATCATGACGGTGCTATTGAAATGGTGGATACACTTAAAGCGCAACCAGGTTCGCGTTATGATCAATTGTTAAGTGAATTTGTCTCAGATTTAGTTAATGATCAAGCCATAGAAATTGAAAGAATGAATGGCTTGCTTATAAATCTTTCAGATGATCCTAGGGCAGGTTTGATGGCTGGCTTGTTTACGGCTGAAGAGGCAATAAGCAATATGGAACTAGTTGCTTCCTTGAGAAAACCTGCTGGTTTCTTTGATCCTAAAAATCCTGCCATGAGAAAAGCTGTCGATCCTGAAGACGAAGAAGAAGTGAAACCAATTGAAGCAGCATCAACGGATGGTAGATCACCTATGCTCAGCTTTTCCAATACAGATATGGCCTTTAAAGATAATGTAATGGTTGCCGGAAGTTACCATGGCTTTAATATTTATGAGCTTGCAGATAATGGCATCCCATCTTTGATATCTTCAGTAATTTGTCCTGGCGGCCAAGGCGATGTATCAATCGTGGAGAATCTACTAATTATGTCCGTCCAAGATACCAGAGGCAGAGTTGACTGCGGTTTACAAGGTGCAGGTTCTGAGCCAACGCCTGAAAGATTTCGGGGCATAAGAATTTTTGATATCTCCGACTTAACTATGCCAATTCAAGTTGGTGCTGTACAGACATGTAGAGGCTCTCATACACATTCAGTAGTTTCGGGGCCTGATGCAGATGGCAAAATCATCGTATATAACTCAGGCACCTCGAGTATTAGGGATGAAGAGGAACTAGCTGGCTGTTATGACAGTCCTGGTGACGATAGAACAGCACTTTTCAGAATTGATGTAATTGAAATACCAATGAGCAATCCATCAAAAGCAAAAATTGTTAAGAGCCCAGCAGTATTTGCCGATGAAGAAACCGGAGTTCTTGCAGGTCTTTGGCGCGGTGGAGATCATGGAGATCAAACACAAAGAACGTCCAGAACAGATGAGTGTCATGATATAACAGTCTATCCTGCAGCTAATTTAGCAGCTGGAGCTTGTTCAGGAAATGGAATTTTATTCGATATATCTGATCCCTATAATCCAAAGAGAATCGATGTGGTTACCGATGAAGGATTCGCCTATTGGCATTCAGCAACATTCAATAATGATGGCACTAAGGTTGTCTTCACTGACGAATGGGGTGGTGGTGGAAGACCAAGATGTCGAGCTTGGGATCCACTAAACTGGGGAGCAAATGCAATATATGACATTGAGGATAATAAATTAGTTTTTAAAAGCCACTACAAAATGCCAGCACCACAGACAGAAACAGAAAATTGTGTTGCTCATAATGGATCAATTATTCCAGTCAAAGGTAGAGATATTTTTGTACAAGCTTGGTACCAGGGTGGCATATCTATGATGGATTTTACCGATTCCAATAATCCAATTGAGATTGGATACTTTGATCGTGGCCCAATATCGGAAAAAAGTCTTGGTACTGGAGGTTTTTGGTCGGTTTATTTCTATGAAGGAACAATTTACGGTACAGAAATAGTCAGAGGTCTGGACGTCTTTAAGCTTACTGAAAGTGAATTCTTAACTAAAGCGGAAATAGAAAGTGCAAATAATGCTTTTCCAGCTGTTGGCCCTAAAAGATTATTTAATCCTCAGCAACAGATGCCTATGACATGGCCCAAGGTATCTAGCGCTGGCAGTTAATGACTGAAAATATATCTGACAAGTATCTGTACCCACTTGGCAGATTATTGTTAGGTCTATATTTTTTTCTCCCTGGTCTAGCAAAAGTACTTTTGTTTCAGGAAAATCTTGCTGTTGTAATAGAAAGGGAAGTGCCCTTTCCCATTATTTCACTAAGTCTTATTGCTGTTGCTCAAATCTTCTTTGGAATGATGCTGATGTTTGGAAAATTTGTTCACATAGGTTCACTGGTTTTAATTGTAGCCACGATGCTAATAAATTTCTATATTCATGATTTTTGGAATATGACAGGTAGCATAGACCAAGGACACGAGACGCAAAACTTTGTGAAAAAT